>DATLUD010000066.1:0-4987 GCA_035533275.1 Candidatus Dormiibacterota bacterium
CAAACCACGGCAGACTCGAGGTGGCGGTGTCTACTTCGTCGTGGGGTCGGCCGGCTTGACTTCTGCGGCGTTGGCCACGGGCTTCCCACTTCCCCCGTCGAGGCTCGCGATGTACGCGACGAGATCGGCGACCTGCGCGTTCGAGAAACCGAAGTCCGGCATCGGCGGCGAGGGGCTCTTGATCTTGTCGGCGATCTGCTCGGGGGTCATGTGCTGCTCGAGGCCGACTAGCTTCGGCGCGAAGCCGCCGGTGAGGTTGGCGCCGTGGCAGGAGGCGCAGCCGTGCTGGTGCACGAGCGCAGCTCCTGTCGTGGCGTCACCATTGGCGTACGCGCTGGTTGCGGCGTGCACGTCGGCCAGCGGGAGTACGGCAATCGCTGCTCCGGCGAGAGCGGCAAGCGAAACTACGGAGAGACGGAAAAGGCGCATCAGGAACATCCTTTCTCTCGCATGATGCTACTATACGCTGCTGCCCACCGCGGAGAACGGCGCGTGAACGGCGGGAGAAGGCGCGATGAAACGGAAGACGCCGCAGCCCTGCGACGAATGTCGGAGTCGCCGCGTGAGCGACCCGTTGTGCGCGCATGTTTTGGGAACATCTTGAGAAGAGCGACGCGTGTGCCGTCACCGTCGCTCCCTCACGTTGGCCTTTCCCAGCTCTCTACGTTGCGCGAAGCGGGCGGCGGCCGCTCGCCTCCCGGGAAGGAACCTGGCTCGACGGGAACGCTTGCCCCCATCAACCCCCGGGCACGCCGCCGGTTCGTGCCGGTGGCGGCTCTCCGATCGTTCGCGACCGGGTTGAACCCGGCCGCTCGTTGGAGGTCGCATGAGAGCGTTCATCACGGCAGTCTTAGCTTGTGCTCTGGTTGCGCCATCGTCGGCTGCTCTGGCGCAGACGGTGACCGGAGCGGAGCTGGCGGCGCAGAACGCCGCCTCGAACCAGTGGCTGACGTACGGCCACGACTACACGAACGACCGTTACTCCACGCTCGACCAGATCACGACCGCGAACGTCAAGAACCTGACCCCGGCCTTCGTCTTCCAGACGGGCGTCGCGGCGCCGTTCGAGGTGACGCCGACGGTGGTCGGCGACACCATGTACATCACGACGGCCTACGACCACGTCTTCGCCCTCGACGCGCGCACGGGCAAGATGAAGTGGCAGTACACGCAGAAGCTGGGCAAGACAATCTTCTGCTGCGGCCCCGTGAACCGGGGCGTCGCCGTCGCCGACGGCAAGGTCTTCCTCGGCACGCTGGACGGGAAGCTCGTGGCGCTCGACGCCAAGACGGGCGAGCCCGACTGGAGCATCCAGGCCGGCAGCAACGACGCCGGCTATTCGCTGACCATGGAGCCGCTGGTCTACAAGGACACGGTCATCGTGGGCGGCGCCGGCGGCGAGTACGGGATCCGCGGCTCGGTCACCGCCTATCGGATCTCCGACGGCAAGGAGGTCTGGCGCTTCTGGACCGTCGGCCCCGGCTGGCAGGGCGATTTCTCGACCCATACGCCCAACGGCGCCGACCTCCATCGGGACATCGCGGCGGAGAAGGCGGCCGTCGGCCAGTACGGCGATGCCTGGAAGACGGGCGGCGGCGAGGTGTGGATGACGCCCGCCATCGACCCGAAGACCCATACGCTCTTCGTCTCGAGCGGCAACCCCGCGCCCGATCTCGACGGCTCCCATCGTCCGGGCGACAACCGCTGGACGGATTCCATCATCGCCATCAACCTGGACAACGGCACGATGGATTGGGCCTATCAGGAGATTCCGCACGACGTGTGGGACCTGGACGCCGTCTCTCCGCCGATCCTCTTCGACACGACCGTCGACGGCAAGACCGTGCCGGCAGTCGGCGAGGCCGGGAAGACCGGTTGGTTCTACGTGCTGGACCGCCGCACGGGCAAGCAGATCCGCGTCTCCAAGGCGTTCGTGCCGCAGAAGAACATGTTCGCGCAGCCGACCGCAAAGGGGACGTACATGCTGCCGGGCGCCAACGGCGGTGACGAGTGGTCGCCGGTCTCGTACGACCCGACGCTCCACTACGTCTTCATCCCGACGTTGAATCAGCCCATGCTCTACAAGGTCCATCCCGCTCCGCGCGAGGAGGGGGCCCTGTGGCTCGGCAGCGCGTTCGTGGCGGCTCCCGAGTCCACGCAGGACGGCTCGGTGGTGGCGGTCGACACGGAGACCGGCGACATCGCATGGGAGCACAAGGTCGACTACCCGATGATCGGAGGCTGCGCATCCACAGGCGGCGGGCTGACGTTCACGGGTGAGAGCAACGGCAATTTCGACGCGTTCGACTCCAAGACCGGTGACCTGCTCTGGCAGTTCCAGACGGGCGCCGGCGCGAACGCGGCCCCAATGGTCTACTCGGTCGACGGCAGAGAGTACGTGGCGATCGCCTCCGGCGGAAGCTTCCAAATCGGCACGCAGTACGGAGACGCGCTCTATGTCTTTGCCTTGCCACGCTAGGAGCATCATGGCACGCACTCGCCGAGCGTCCGCGCTCGTCGCACTGGCCTTCCTCGCCGTCATCGTGACGGCGGGGGGGGCCGGCGCCGCCTCGACCGCGCCGCCTTCTTGGATGACGGTCGACGCGGCCAAGAAGGCCGTCTCCTTCGTCATCAAGATGGCGGAGAACGGCACCAACGGAACTTTCAACTTCAACGGGTATGCGCGCGGCGATATGACCATCACCGTGCCGCTGGGTTGGAAGGTGCACATGCACGTCATCAACATCGGCGAGGGTGCGATTCCCCATAGCCTGGAGATCGCGGCGGTCACCGAGGCGATGCCCTCGCAAGGGGTGAGTCCCGCGTTCGACGGGGCCTACACCGTGCAGCTCGTGCCCGGCATGGGCGTGGGCAAGAGCGACAGCGTCGACTTCATCGCGAACCAGGCGGGAAAGTACTGGATGATGTGCGGCGTTCCCGGGCATGCCGAGGGCGGGATGTGGGACTGGTTCGTGGTCTCGCCCACGGCGACGGAGCCCACCGTCACGTTCTCCAAGGGGAGCTGAGCACCCCGGCGCGCGCATAGGGGGGCCGAGTGGGGCGTCCGAAGGGGACGCCCCATGAAGGTGGTCAACCTCGTGCCGCTCTGGAGCGGCGAGCTCGGGGCCCTGCTCGATCGCGGCATCGCCTACGTACCCGTCGACCCGGATGACGCGACGCGCCGCGACTCAGAGCTCGCGGACGCCGACGTCGTCATCTCCAGGGCCTTCGACGAGACGCTCTCCCGGGCCGCGGTCCGCATGCGCCTCTTGGTGTCTCCGAATGCCGGAACCGAGCGTATCCGGCGCGATCTCTTGCCGGCGGGGGCACGCGTGGTCAACGGCGCCGGGCACGAGATCCCCATCGCCGAGTACGCGATCGCCGGGATCGTGGCGATGCGCCAGCGCTTCCTCCAGGCGGACCGCGGCCTGCGCGAGGGGCGTTGGCTCTACAGCAACCATCGCCCCGAGTCGTGGGTGGAGGAAGTCTACGGTTCCACGCTCGGCCTGGTGGGCTACGGCCGCATCGGGCACGAGATCGCCGTTCGTGCGCGGGCCTTCGGCATGGCATGCCGCGCGGTGACGCTCCACCCCGGGAAGACCACGGCGCGGGCCGAGGGACTGACGCGGCTCGACGGACTGCGCGATGCGCGCGCCGTGGATGAGCTCTTCGTCGCGAGCGACGCCGTCGTGCTCTGCTGCGAGCTCTCTGCGCTCACGGCGGGGCTGGTCGATGCGCGCAGGCTGGCGTTGATGAAGCCGGGCGCGGTGCTGGTGAACGTGGCGCGCGGAGAGATCTGCGTGGAGCAGGATCTCTACGAGGCGCTGCGCGACCGCCGCATCGCCGGCGCCGTGATCGACGTATGGTACCGCTATCCGCGCGACCTGGCCGACGAGCCGACGCTGCCCTCGCGCTTTCCGTTCCACGATCTCGACGACGTCATCATGACGCCGCACTCGAGCGATTGGACGCTCGGGCAGAAGCGGCGCAAGCTGAGCCATCTGGCGAACGCGATCAACGCCTTCGCGCGCGAGCGCGGTTAAGCGCGGTTAGAGGACTAGCAGGGGTTCTTCCGCACCCTGCTCGGCCGCGCACGGCTACGGCCGCTGCTCCGGCAGATAGCGCAGGAACCAGTGGAGCGCGGCATCGGCCACGGACTCCAGAGCGCCGGGCTCCTCGAAGAGGTGGGTGGCGCCGGGAACGACGAGGAGCTCGCTCTCTCCCGCCAACTCCTTCTGCGCCTTGCGGTTCAGTTCGAGGACCACCTGATCGCGGCCGCCCACGATGAGCAGCGTGGGCGCGTGCACGCGGCGCAGCGCGGGGCCGGCCAGGTCGGGGCGGCCGCCGCGCGAGACGACGGCGCGGGTATCGGGGCGCTCGGCTGCGGCGACCAGGGCCGCGGCCGCGCCCGTGCTGGCACCGAAGTATCCCATCGGCAGAGAGAGGCCCCCGATGGCCTCGGCGGCGACGTCGGTGGCGCCGACCAAGCGCTCGGCAAGGAGCGGGATGTCGAAGCGCAACTCCGCCGTACGCTCGTCGACGGCTTCTTCCTCCGAAGTCAGGAGATCCATCAGCAGCGTGGCCAGTCGCCCTCGCTGGAGCACGGAGGCCACGTATCGGTTGCGTGGGCTAAAGCGGCTGCTGCCGCTGCCGTGGGCGAAGAGCACGAGCCCCAGCGCCCCGGGGGGGACGCCCACGGTGGCGTTCAACTCCGTGTCGCCGATGCGCAGCGTCACCTCACGCGTCTCGTCGTCCATGACCATATTTCACACCCGCGGTCTTCCCCGCGTGGGAAGGACCGGGGAACCGTGATCCGCCGCGCCGAGCCGCTAACAGGGTGCGGAAGAACCCGTGTGCCGATCGTTTGGAGCCCAAGGGCCCAGATGCAAGGAGACGGCGAGGGAGCATACCCGCTGCGGTCTGCGACCGAGCCGGCGACGACGCAGATGGGTCCTTGGGCTCCAAACCCTTGGGGCAAGGGCGTTTC
>DATLUD010000067.1:0-14340 GCA_035533275.1 Candidatus Dormiibacterota bacterium
CGAGGCGATTAAGCACTGCGTCATGGCCGACGTCGGCATTGCGATCCTTCCGGAGGTCGCGGTTCGTGAGGAGCTGGCACGCGGCTCTCTCGCGTCGCTCGACATCCAAGGCCCGGCGTTCACCATCGTGACGCAGATGGCATGGCATCGCGATAAGCACGTGACGTCGCTCCTTGCGGCATTTGCCGACATCGTTCGCGAGAAGCTAGGCGCGGTACGCCGCCAGTAGCGACATCGCTAGTCGACGTCTATCCCGGCGTTCTCATCCCGAAATCAGTTGGGCGCAGCAGGCGGCATTGGCGCGTGGGCGTCGAATCTGCGCCCTCATGAGCGCCTCTCACTGCTTCGAGCCCAGTACCGCCGTTGGCGACGGAATCGTCCAGATCCGCCTGCCCATGACGGGCAACCCATTGCGGTACGTCAACGGCTACCTCGTGGCCGACGACGGCGGCTACACGCTGATCGATTGCGGGTGGCGCTCGGACGACGTCCTCGAAGCCTTGCAGGCTGGCCTCGCGCGCGCCGGGGTTACGATCGCGCAGATCCGCCGCGTCGTCGTCACGCACTTCCATCACGATCACTACGGATTGTCGGCCACGCTTCGCCGAGCGGGCGTCCCCGAGCTCCTGATGCACTCCGCCGATTGGAGCTTTGCTCGCAGCCGTCTCGGCAGGGCGCCCGGTGACCGGGATCTGCTCGAGTGGCTCGCCCGCAACGGCTTCGAGACCCGGGCGCTCGCCGACGACGACGAGCGGCGCGAGCGCAGCGAGTTGGCCGAGCCCACGGCCTGCGTGGAAGACGGTCAGCGCGTCGGCAGGCTCCAGGTCGTCTGGACGCCGGGCCACACCCCGGGCCACGTCTGCCTGGTCGACACGCTGAGCCGCCGCGTCTTCACGGGCGACCACGTCCTCGATCCCATCACGCCGCACGTCGGCGTCTGGGGCGCCGACCGTAGCGATCCGCTCGGCACGTACCTCGACTCCCTGCGCAAAATCGGCGCCGTCGCGGCAACCGGAGCGCTGCCCGCCCACGGCGAGCCGTTCGCGGATCTCCACGGGCGGGTGGACGAATTGCTCGGCCATCACGGCGTGCGCGAGGAGGCCGTGCTTGGAGACCTGCGCCGAGGCCAGCGCAACGCTGCCGAGATCGCACGGTCGCTCCCCTGGACGCGGCGGGGCCGTACGTTCGACGAGCTGAGCGAGATGCATCAGCAGTTCGCCGTGGCGGAGACGATCGCGCACCTCGAGCACCTGTGGGCACGCCGGCTCGTGGCGCGTGAGGCTGCGGCTCAGTGTATCGTCTACTCGGCCGCCGCGGAGGGGATCCGACCATGAGCCCGCGTCAAACGTGAACCTGCACAAGCTCGCGATCTTCTGCGACGTCATCGAGAGCGGCACGTTGACCGCCGCCGCCGAGCACTTCTACGTCAGCCAGCCGGTGGTAAGCGCGCACATCCGCGACCTCGAGCGCGAGTTCGGCGCCAAGCTGCTCGTGCGGGACGGGCGGCGCATGGTGCCGACGGAAGCCGGTCGCGCCGTCTACGACTGCGCCGTCGACATCCAGCGCGTCACCACGGAGACCAAGCATCTCGCCGCGGCGCTGCAGGCGGGTGAAGCCGGCGGTGTGACCGTGGGTGCGAGTCATGCGCCGGGCGACTACCTCCTGCCCGCCGTCTTGGCGGCGTTCAGGGAGGGCCATCCGCGCGTGAAGGTGCGCTTGGGGATCACGGAGCCGGCTGAGGCGTACGATCGCGTCTTGCGCGGCCTCTATGACTTTGCCCTCGTCACTTCGGCCGACGTTCCTTCCACGCTCCACGCGGAGATGCTCGGCTACGAGCCGCTCCTGCTGGTCGCGGCGCCCAGCCACCCGTTGGCCGCCGCTCACGCCATCGCGCCCAACGCACTGCGCGGCGAGCAGATCATCTACCCGTTCTTCCCCAGCACGCAGGCGTGGGCGGAGAGTTGTCTGCGCCAGCTCGGCATCCCGGAGTTGCTGGTGAGCATGGAGCTGGGTTCGCTCGAGGCGATGAAGCGCGCGGCCGCGGCGGGCATGGGCATCGCATTGCTCTACCGCTTCTGCGTGGAGGCGGAGTTGCGTGCCGGGGCCTTGGTCGCCCTCGACGTGGCGGGCTCGCTCCCGGCGCAGCCGATCGTACTCGTGCGTCTGCCGCAAAAGCGCTTCGCCCCCGTGCAGGCGCGCCTGCTCTCGTTCATCCGAGCCTCAACGGCTGTCCGCCGTGAGAAGGGCTGAGTCATAGCCGCCAGGCTATAGTCTTATTCGGAAAGTCGTATTTGTAACTATAAAGCGTCGCTCTTATACTGCTCGTAGCAGGAGGACGCGTCTATGCGCTTCGATTGGCCCGCGAGGCTCAATCAAGAGGTCGTCTCCTCGTTCTATCGGGAGGGGTGGTGGACGAAGGCCACGGCGAGCGACTGGCTAGAGTCGGCCGCGCGCTCCAGCCCTGATGCAACGGCGCTCGTCGACGCCTCGCAGCGCCTGACCTACCAGCAATACGCGCAACGGGCTCGCAACCTAGCCGCGAGCTTCGTCGCGCTGGGTCTCGGGCGCGACGACCTGATCGCCATCCAACTGCCCAACTGCGTTGAGTTCGCGCTGACCGTCAACGCCGCGATGCTCGCGGGGATTCCGTTCTGTCAGATGCACCACGGATTCCGGAGTAAGGAGGTTCGCTTCGCGCTCGGGTTCGCCAACGCGCGCGCCGTCGTGATCCGGCAGGAGTACCGCGGCTTCGACTACCTCGCCATGATTCGCGACCTGCAAGGCGACTTGCCGAACCTTTGTCACGTGATCGCCATCGCCGACTCCGTCGCGCCGGACTGCATCGATTTCGACGCGGCCGCACGCCGCAGCCCGAATCCCGAGGACGAGCGGCGGCTGCGCGCGGCCAAGCCGGAGAGCGACGACATCTGCCGGGTCGCCTTCACCTCCGGCACCACCGGTGACCCCAAGGCGGTCGTGCACACGCACAACACCTCCAACTCCACCGCCCGTTCTTCGGCCCGCGACCAATGTCTGACGGCGCGGAGCGCGATGTTGCTCTTTCTCCCAGTCGGGCTCAACTGGGGGCTCGGCTGCACGATGCAGGCGCTCAACGCCGGCGCCAAGCTCGTCTACATGGATCGTTTCGATGCGCCGGAGGCCTTGAGCCTGATCCAACGCGAGCGCATCACGCACTTCGTCACGGCCCCGGCGAGCCTCGATGCGCTCGTAGACGCTGCCGAGCGGGCCAAGTACGACTTGAGCTCGCTGGAGGTCATGGTCACGGGTGGCGCGTCGTGTTCGCCGGAGATCCTGCGCCGCGCACGACTGCGGCTGCCGGGGTGCCTGGTCGACATGTACGGTATGCTCGAGTCGGGAGTGCAATCTCGCACCTACCTCGACGACGATCCGGAAGAGGTCATGGGCACGGTGGGCCGGCCGACCGTCGAAGCCAAGGCCCGCGTCGCGGACGAGCACGATGTCCCAGTGGGAACCGGGATCGTGGGGCAGGTCGAGTGTTTCGGACCGTCGGTCATGCTTGGATACCTGAACAACCCGGCCGCGAACGCGTCGGCGTTCTCGGCGGACGGGTGGTTCCGGACGGGAGACTTGGGCGTCTTCGACGAGCGAGGACTGCTCCGCATCGTCGGGCGCACTAAGGAGATGATCATCCGCGGGGGGGCCAACGTTTATCCGCGCGAGATCGAAGAGGTGCTCTTCGAGCATCCCAAGGTTGCCGACTGCGCGGTGGTCGGAGCCCCGCACCCGCGTCTGGGTGAGACGGTGGTCGCGTGCGTCGTTCCGCGCCCTGGAACCACGCTCTCGTTCGACGAGATGATCGCATTCTTGGAGCGTCGCGTCGCTCGCTACAAGTTGCCTGAGCGGCTCTACATCACGGAACAGCTCCCGCGCGGTCCCACGGGCAAGGTGCAAAAGGGCTCGTTGGTTGCGTTGATTGCGAGGACGTGATGGATCTCGGATTGCGGGGGAAGGTTGCGATCGTGGGCGGAGCCAGCCAAGGCATCGGCTTCGCGATCGCCCGCGAGCTCGCGCGGGAAGGCGCCTCGGTAACGATCACCGCGCGCAAGCAAGAGCGCCTCTTCGAGGCGCGGGATCGCCTCACCGCCGAGACGGGCGCGTCGATTCTCGCCGTACCCGGCGACTGGACGAGGGCCGCCGACAACGAGCGCGCCGTGGAGGAGACGCTGAGCCAATACGGCCGTCTCGACGTCTTGGTGAATAACGACGGCGCCCCGCCGCTGGGCGAGCTGGTCGGCTTTGACGATGCCGCCTGGACCAGGGCGATCGAGCGCAACTTCCTCAGCGCCGTCCGCCTGTCGCGCCTCGTGGTTCCCCACATGCGCGCGGCGGGCGCCGGACGCATCGTCAACGTCACGGCAACGTCCGCCAAGGAGCCTATACCGCGCTACGGCCTATCCGTGGCGACCTGGGCCGGGCTCATCGGCTATGCCAAGACGCTCTCGCGCGAGCTCGGCCCGGAAGGCATCACGGTGAACACGATCCTGCCGGGACGCATAAACACGGAGCGCCTGGAGACCGTTCTTCGCTACGAAGCCGAAGTCTCGGGTCGCGCGTACGAGGAGATGGTGCGCGCCGACCTCGAGCGGATCCCGGTGGGTCACGCGGGTGCGCCGGAGGACGTCGCGGGCGTGGTGGCCTTTCTCGTCTCCGAACGCGGGCGCTTCATCACGGGCACCGCGATTCCCGTGGACGGCGGCACCGTCCGCGGCATGTTCTGAAGGAGCGTGACGTGAAGCTTGAGTCAGGGCGGCTCACCCCCGAGATCATCGATGAGTATACGCGAGCCGGCATCTGGACGGACCGCGCGATCATCGACGTGCTCGAGTCGCAGGCCACCGCCTTTCCCGAGCGCACCGCGCTCGTGGACGCCCGCGGGCGCATGACCTACGGCGAGTACTTCGCCGCGGCCCAGCGGATCGCAACCCGGTTCGTCGAGCTGGGCCTCTCGCGCGACGACGTGATCGCGGTGCAGTTGCCCAACTGGAAGGAGTTCGCTCTGGTCGTCGCCGGCGCGATGCTCGCTGGCATTCCGTTCTGTCAGTTCCACAGCGACTTCCGCAGCAAGGAGGTCGAGTTCATCCTCGGCTTCATGGAGGCCTCGACCATCGTCTGCCCGCAGAGCTTCCGCGGCTTCGACTACGGCCCCATGATCGACGAGATGCGCCCGCGCCTGCCGCGGCTGCGCCACGTGCTCATGGTCGGCGACGATGTTCCGCCGGAGGCGATCGACCTGCGTGCTCTGGTGAGCGACCCAGCCGCACCCGTCGACGCCGCGGCCCTGCGGTCGCGGCGCCCCAGGGGCAACGATCTCCTACGGGTCGCGTTCACGTCGGGAACCACGGGCGATCCCAAGGCCGTCCAGCATACCTCGAACACCACGATGACCGCGTGCCGGATCTGCAATCGCATCCAACTGCTGGACGCCGAGGGCGCCACGTTGATCTTCCTGCCCGTGGGGCTGAACTGGGGTCTCTTCCTGATCATCGAGGCCATCCTTGCCGGCTGCAAGGCGGTGCTGCTGGAGCGCTTCGATGCGGGCGAGGTGCTCCGCCTGATCGAGACCGAGC
Organism: Candidatus Dormiibacterota bacterium; assembly: GCA_035533275.1. GTDB lineage: Bacteria > Vulcanimicrobiota > Vulcanimicrobiia > Vulcanimicrobiales > SCRA01 > SCRA01. Next base: position 5,610 of record DATLUD010000067.1, read on the forward strand.
GGATCAGCCACTTCGCGGCGGCGCCCGCCAGCATCATCGCGCTCTTGGACCACCCTGAGATCGAGACGCGCGACGTTGGCTCTCTGCGTGTGTACGTCACCGGCGGAGCCTCGTGTCCGGTTGAGGTGATCGAGCGGGCGGAGCGCGCGATTTCCGCCCGCCTGCTGGAGATGTACGGGATGCTCGAGACGGGGACCACCGCGCAGACGCTCGTGGAGGATGACCCGCGCCGCGTCGTCGGTTTGGTGGGCATGCCGATTCCCGAGGTGCCGATGCGGATCCTGGACGATGAGGGGCATGCCGTTCCCCCCGGAACGGTGGGAGAGATCGCCAACCGCGGGCCATCGGTGATGATCGGTTACTACAACAATCCCGCGGCCAACGAGCGCGCCTTCACGCCGGAGGGCTGGTTCAAGACCGGTGACCTCGGCGTCATCGATGCGGACGGCTACCTCAAGATCGTCGGGAGGAAGAAGGAGATGATCATTCGCGCGGGTGCTAACGTTTACCCGCGCGAGATCGAGGAGGTGCTCTTCAAGCATCCGGCCGTGGCGGACGGCGCGGTGATCGGCGTGCCGCACCCGCGGACCGGCGAGCAAGTCGTGGCCTGCGTGGTCCTGCGCCCTGGTACGCAGCTCTCCTTCGAAGACCTGGTGGCCTTCCTGGCCCCGCAGATCGCCAAGTACAAGCTGCCCGAGCGCCTCGAGATCCTCCCGGCGCTTCCGCGCACGCCCACCGGGAAGGTACAGAAAGATCGGCTCGTCGAGCGCGTGGCGGGAGAGGTTGCGCGATGAGCGGCGACACCCCGATCCGGCTGATCGACATGCACTCGCACTGGGGCACGAAGTACGCCTATCCCCTGCGCACCCCGGAGGAGCTCGCACTCCAAGAGCGGACGTGGCGCTCCAAGCCCCAATACGACACGGAAGACGGGATGGCCGCGTACCTGCGCAAGAACGGGGTTCGCGCCATCCTCGACCTCGGCTTCACGAAGTATCTGCCGGTCGCGGAGGCCAAAGCCTTCCACGACTATGCGATGGCGACCCAGCGCGCCTATCCCGACGTGATCCTCGGCAACTGGATCCACGTGGATCCTCGCAGCGGCCCCGCGGGTGTGCGCGAGTTCCGGCGGGTGCTCGAGACCGCCGGCGGGTTCGTCGGCCTGGCCGTCTCCGCCTCCGGCAGCCTTCCGGCCGATGACGAGCGCTGGGAGCCGTACTACGCATTGTGCACGGAGGCGAACGCGCCGGCGCTGATCCTGGTGGGAATCACCGGGCTTGGCTCCGGGATGCGTGGCGGCAAAGGCATCCGCTTGGATGCGTGCCACCCGCGCCATCTCGACGAGGTCGCGGCGACCCATCCCGACTTGAACATCATCGCTTCCAGGCCGGCGTGGCCGTGGCAGAGCGAGATGATCGCGATCCTCATCCACAAGGCGAACGTCTGGTACGAGGTGCACGGCTGGTCACCTCGCCATTTCACGCCGGAGCTCAAGCACGAGATCGCGCGCCGCCTGCGGGATCGCGTGATGTTCGGCGCAGACTACCCGCTGTTCCGGTACGAACGTTTGGTGGACGACTGGCAGAAAGAGGGCTATTCGCCGGAGATCCTTGACAACGTGTTCTTCAAGAACGCGGAGCGCTTTCTTGAGATGCTGCAAACGTAAGCTACACGCACGACCCATGCGAAGGAGGTAGGTTCATGAAGGTATTCATTCGTGCTCTCCTTTCGGGTGTACTGTTCGTCCTCGGCATGGCTGCCGGCTCGCCGGGCCTTGCCGCGGGGGTGCAAGGCGCTTCTCCGGGGTCCATCGACATCGGCGTTCAAGTCTCGCTGACCGGTCCGGCCAGCTCGATCGGCCAGGGCTTCAAGGCGGGGACGCAGTTGGCCGCCGACGAGATCAATGCTCACGGCGGCATCAACGGCCGCAAGATTCATCTCGTCTTCGAGGACGATGCCGGTACGGCCGCGGGAGGCATCTTGGCGGTGCGCCGGCTGATGGAGCAGGACGGCGTCTTTGCCATCTTCGGCGGAGGCGTGAGTACGTCGACCGCGTCGGTGATTCCGCTCGTCCAGCAGTCGCAATTCCTCTATTACGACTCCTTGGCCTCGGATCCGCGGGTGTTGGAGCACTACAGCCCCTACGTCTTCAGCGGGGCGACTGTGGTGCGAGCCGACGTGACCAGTTATCTCGCCGATGTGATGAAGCAGGACTTCAAGGCGAAGCGGGTTGCCACCCTGACCAGCGACGAAGGCTACTGCACGAGCGGAATGACGTTGCTCAAGCCGAAGATCGTCGCCAGAGGCATGGATCTGGTGAGCGAGCAGACGTTCCAGAGCGGAGACATCGACTTCAGCGCGCAGGGCGCGGCGCTCAAGGCTGCCAAGCCCGACGTCATCTATCTTTGCGGCGTGCCCGCTGACGGCGGACGAATGATCCCGCAATTGCGCCGTGATGGCGTGACGGCCAAGTTTTTGGGCGACCCGGCCCTCGCAGACCCCGTCACCATCGAAGGGGCGGGCAAGGTGGCGAACGGTTTCTATGCCCCCTACGAGGTCTCGAAAGACTGGCTGGGCGAGACCTCGGGCGCCATGGCCGAGTGGAAGGCCCGCTTCGCCAAGGCGTTTCCCCACCCCGCGCCGGGGACGCCCAACTCGTTCTCGTTGGCGGCCTATTCCGACTTCTTCGTCTTCGCCGAGGGGATCCGTAGGGCGGGAAGCGAGGTGACGCCGGATCGCGTGATCGCCGGGCTCGACTCGCTGCGCAACTTCGTGGGCGGGAAGACGGCGGCGTGGAGCTACGCGGTGCCGATCGGCACGCCGCGCACGTTTAAGAAGGGCGATCACAAGGGCAGCGGAGAGCGCGACATGACGCTGCTCATCGTTCGCGACGGCGCGTTTGCTCGCGCCAAGGGCCTGCAGATGTGACCGTTGCGGGAATCGTCGTCGGGGGGCTCGCGATCGGCGCGGTCTACGCGCTGGTCGCGATCGGCCTGACGCTGATCTTCCGGGCGACCGGCATCGTCAACTTCGCTCAAGGCGAGCTGCTGATGATCGGCGCTTACACCTACGTGTTCCTCCACGGCGCCGGCGCCCCACCGGCCGTACAGCTGGTGGGGTCGGCCTGCGCGGGGATGATCGCGGGCCTGGTGCTCTTCGGCGTGACGCACTTCCTCCTTCGAAGAGCCACCGAGGTGGTCGTGATCATCGGCACACTGGCGATCTCGATTCTCCTGCAAGCCGCGGCGCGTCTCGAGTTCACCGACAACCCGATGCGCGCCGTGCCCTGGCTGCTCGGCAACAGGAACCTGGCGCTGGCCGGCGCCGTGATCTCGACGAACTCGCTGACGATCGTGGTCGCGACGCTCGTGATCGGGGGTGCCCTTATTCTCCTCTTTCGCCACGCGTTGCTGGGGAAGGCGATGCGCGCGGTGGCGGAGGATCCCTATCGGGCCGGGTTGACGGGAATCCCCGTGCGCGCCATGCTGGCGGCGACCTGGGTGGCAGGCGGTGGCGTCGCCGGCGTCGCCGGGCTATTGCTCAGCCCGGTCACGGGCGTCTTTCCAAGCATGGGCGCGCAGGTGCTCTTCCCGGCGCTCATCGCGGCGGCGCTCGGCGGCTTTGAGAGCGTGGAGGGCGTGCTGCTTGGCGGGCTTGTCCTTGGCGTGGTGCAGACGGTTGGGATTTTCCTCGTCGGTGGCGTCTTTCGCGACATGATCACCTTCGGGGTCCTGCTCGCCGTCCTCATGTGGCGGCCGCAGGGCCTCTTCGGCGCTCGCCCGGAGCGGGCGCACTGATGCGCGCTCCCTTCGGGCCGGTCATGCTCGGCGTCGTCGGCGGCATCGTTTGCTCCGTGGTGGCCGCGGCGCTGCCGCCGTTCGCGCGCTTTGTTGCCGGCGAGCTGGCCGTGCTCGTGATCGTCTCGCTCGGCGTCAACCTTCTGCTCGGGGTGGCCGGCCGGCTTTCCGTGGCTAGCCCGGCGTTCGTGGGGATCGGCGCGAACGCCATGACGATCATCCTCTTGCATTGTCGGGTCTCGGTCCTGATCGCCGTGCCGCTGGCGGTCGCCGTCGGATGGGCCGTCGGATGGCTGTTGGGGTTGGTGACCCTGCGCCTGCAAGGCTTCTATCTCGCCGTGGTCACCTTCGGGTTCCTCGACATCTTTCTCGAGGTGCTTTACTCCGGGGGCGCGTGGACGGGCGGCGGATACGGGCTCATCGTTCCGGTCATCATCCTGCCGTGGATCGGCAAGCTCACGGTCAACGGTGTCGTCGTGGCAGCCGCGTTCACGACGGTGGTGCTCATCGTCCTCACGCAAACATTGCAGCGCTCGCGGATCGGCAGGGCGTGGATCGCGTCCAAGAATGACGCGGCGGTCGCCGAGCTCCAGGGCATCGACGTGCGCCGCGTGCGCGTACAGGCATTTGCCGTTTCGAGCGCTATGATCACGTTGGCCGGATGCTTCGAAGCGCTCCTGCTCGGCGTCACCAATCCCAGCGCGTACAGCCTGAACGTCGCAATCGAGCACTTCACGTACGTCGTCATTGGCGGCTTGGGCGCCGGCACGGCGGGCCCCGTAGCCGGGCCGCTCGTGCTCTTCGCGATCCCGGAGGTGTTCCGGTCGATAGGACAGTATCGCGAGGTCTTCTACGGGACGATCCTCCTGCTCACGCTCGTCCTCGCGCCGCGCGGCATCAGTGGGGCGCTCGAGGAGCTGCCGCTGCGCTCGCGCAAGCTGCTGAGGAGGGGGCGGCCATAAGTCTTCTCCAGATGTCCGGGATCGACGTCTCCTTCGGAGGCATCCGAGCGCTTCGGGATTTCGGCCTCAACATCGAGCGCGGCGAGATCCACGGCCTCATCGGACCGAACGGCGCGGGGAAGACGACGGCGATCAACGTCGTGACGGGTCTGGTTCGAGCGTCGGCGGGCCGGATGCACCTCGACGGTCAGCCATTCACGCCGGAGCCGCGCAAGCTCGTCCAGCGCGGGATCGCGCGGGTCTTCCAGGCGCCGGCGATCTTCGGCGACATGACGGCCATCGCCAATGTTCTACTCGGGGCGTACCATACCGGGAGGACAGGGATTCTGGCGGAGGCCGTGCGCACGCCCACGGCGCTGCGCGCCGAAGAGGACGCGCGAACCCGGGCCCTCGACGCGCTCTCGCGCGTCGGCTACGGCTCGTCACCGCAAGCCCCCGCGCGCTCGCTCTCATACGGCGACCACCGGAAGATCGAGCTAGCGCGCGCCTTGATGACCGGGCCGCGCTTGCTCTTGCTCGACGAGCCGACCGCGGGCCTTGCGCGCGCGGAGGTGGCGCACATGGGCGAGGTCTTGCGCCGGCTTTGCGAGGGAGGCAGCTTGACCGTGCTCTTGGTGGAGCACGACGTGCCCTTCGTGTTTGGCCTCTGTCACCGCGTCACGGCGCTGCACGAAGGCCGGCGCCTTGTTTGCGGCACGCCCGCGGAGGTCAAGGCTCACGCCGAGGTGGTCTCCTCGTATCTCGGCGGCACCGAGGGCGGCGCCGCGCCGACGAGGAGGGGAGCGGCATGTCGCCCATCCGTCGCCGTACCGAGAGCGCCGATAGTCGATGAGCGGGGACGTCGATCGCTGGATGTCGACGACGTTGTCTCCGGGTACGGCGAGACGGTCGTCATTCGGGGTGCGTGCCTCAAGGTCGGCGAGGGTGAGGTCGTCGTGCTTTTCGGGCGCAACGGCGCGGGAAAATCGACCCTGCTCAACACGATCGTCGGCTCCGTGCCGGCACGAAGGGGCGAGGTAAGGTGGAACGGTGAGAGAATCGATCGCCTCCGGCCAGACGAGATCGTTCGCAAGGGTGTCGGCCTCGTGCCGCAGGAGCGGTCGATCATCGCCAGGCAATCGGTTCGGGATAATCTGCTCCTCGCCACCTTCGCCCTGAAGACGTCGAGGAAGGAGCGGCAAGAGCGTCTGGACGCGACGCTGGATCGCTTTCCACGGCTCAAAGAGCGCGCGTCCCAGCTGGCGGGAAATCTGAGCGGAGGAGAACGCCAAATGCTCGCGATCGCGAAAGCCCTCGTGCGCAAGCCGAAGCTCCTGATGCTGGACGAGCCGTCGATCGGGCTCGCACCGAGCATCGTGCAGCAGCTCAAGATGATCGTCGCGGAGCTGCGTGACGAGGGGCTGTCCATCCTGATCGCCGAGCAGAGCGTCGCGTGGGTGATCCCTCTAGCCACCCGGGCCTACCTCGTCGAGAGCGGCGCCGTCGCGGAGGAGCACACGCCAGACCTCTTGGCGGACGCGAGCGCCTTGGCGGATCGCTATCTTGGTACCACCACTGCGCGCCCGTCGCCGAATTCGTAGCGCCGGTTTTGCCTAGCGCCGTTCGACGACGATCCTGTCGGCGTGGCGGATCCCCAGGGCGTTGGTGTCGTAGTCGACGACCACCCACATGTGCGGCTTGAGTTGGGCCATCTGGTAGGTGGTCTTGCCGTCTTTGGACCAGATGTTCTTGAATTTCGGCAGGATCAGAAAGCTGCGCGTCTTGTGGGCGTCGGGGTCGTAGACCTTGATGTTCTCGGTCGAGACGTGAACGATGTATCCCGGCCAGGTGAGCCCGGCGGCGGCGGCGGGGCGGCCGGCCGCGGCGAGTGCCGCGATCAAGAAAATCGCGGCGATCCATGCTGACGCGAGTCTACGCAAGACAAAGCCTCCTCGTCGGTGCATCTCAGGTTCGGCGCATCGGCCAAGATCCGGGCAGGCGAGAGCCATGCTCGTCCAAGAGCACGGTACGGCACGCCCCTCGAAATCTCCCTCGTGGCCGACCGCCGGCTTAGGCACGCCGGGTCTACTCGTTACGCCGCCGGGCGCTTCCTCAACAGGTAGATCGCGAAGACGAACGCGATCACCAGATATCCGAGCTGATGGTTGAGTCTAGGGAAACGGGTCTTCAGCGTCAATCACGTGTCGGAGGGAGGAGCGGCGCTCGCGCGGGGCACATGCAAGACGGCGCGCCGCTGCACGGGGTGCCGGTCGGCTCTCCTGCTCGCCACGACGGGCCAGGGCGACACCGGCAAGCACGACCGCGCCACCGATGAGCTTCTCCGGGCCGAAAGATTCCCCGAGGACCAGCCACGACGTTACGCCGCCCACCAGCGGCACGACGTAGAGATAGAGCGCCGTGCGCGCCACGCCGATGCGGCCGATCACCCATGCCCAAACCGTCCACGCCACGTAGACCGGCACGATGGTGGACCAGAGCAGCGCGCCCCAGGCGGGAGCGGAGACGTGGCTCCAAGCGACGTGCAGCGTTGCCGGCAGCGCCAGAGCGATGACTGGCAGAGCGCCCACGGTCAGCGTGGAGGCGATGATCAGGTCGAGCGGATAGCGCTGGAGCAACGGCTTGTTGCAGACGGTGTAGGCGGCAAAACCCGTCGCGGCGACCAAGCTGATGGCATCGCCGATCGCAGCGGAGTGCGCTCCCGCCGCCAGTGCCTGACTGACGAAGAGCGCGATGCCCCCGACGGCAACGGCTAGCCCGAGCCACTGCCGCGGGCGCACCGGCTCGATCCGCAGGCACGCCGAGATCACGACGGCGCAGATCGGCGCCACGGCTACGAGCAAAGCATTCGAGAAGGCGGTGGTGTACGTCAAGCCCACCGTTGAGAGCGTGATGTACAGCGTGTAGCCGAGAACCCCGGCCAACGCGATCAGCGCGAAATCCTCGCGGCGAAACCGCAGCTCCCGCAGATTGCCCCGCCTGCGGATGATCACCACGGCCCACGCCAACGCCAGCATGCCCATGAAGCGAAAGCACGTGAACGGAAGCGCCGGGATCTGTTCGAGCGCAACCTTCTGAATGACGAAGCCCGTCCCCCAGATGAGGGTCAAGGCGAGGGCGGCAAGATCGGCGGATCGCATGCGGAGAGAACACGCCTGCCGCCCCCCAGGTTACCCTGCAGCCGCGATACGGTGGTGACGCGCGAGACCGCTCGCCGCCTCGGGATCTGCCACGTCGGGAACGCAGGACGCGGCGTGCGGGGTAAAAGGGGGTGGAGGTGACGCACCATGTGTCCACATTGCGGATGGCATCATCACTGCGGCTGGGGATACGGCCCGCCGCCTTGGGCGCGGCATGCCTGGGGAGAAGAGCCCTGGGGAGCCCCCGGAGCGTACGGTGGCTACGGTCCCCCGACGGGACCGGGCGAGCGGAAGGCGGCGCTCGAGGCCGCGAAGCAGCATCTCGAGAGGCGTCTTGCGGAGCTCAATGAGGAGCTGGGCCGGCTCTGATTCCCGTGTCGGCAGGCATCCCGTCGCGGTTCGCCCGCGCGTCGAAGCGCGAGGCGCTGGTGATCGTGGTCTTCCCGTCGTGCTCGGTGAAGGTCGCCGTCACCAGGATCTCTTCGCTGGGCCGGCCGTCCCAAACGAAGGTGTGCACCAGCCGAGTGGGTCTCACCACCTCGCGGTAGACGCCCGAGAAGCGGTGCAGGGAACCGTCCGGCGCGCGTTGCTCCACGCGCCACGCGCCGCCGGGGCGCGCGTCGACCTCGCAGACGAGGTTGGCGAACCCATGCGGCCCCCACCACCGCGCCATGCGCTCGGCATCCATGAACGCCTCGAAGACCAGTTCGCGCGGCGTGTCGAAGAGGCGCGTGACTTCGAACTCCTGCGTATCAACAGGCCATCGACGACCCTCGCCTCCCCCGTTTCGTCCGTAGCCGGCGTGGGCCGAGTTCGAGCTCGCCGACGGCTCAAC
>DATLUD010000068.1:0-2624 GCA_035533275.1 Candidatus Dormiibacterota bacterium
AGTCCGCCGGTCAGCGCGAGGCCGGCGATCGACCCCAACAGCACGAGCCTGATTGCGGCGCCTCCACCGGACGCAAGCCCGCCGATGAGGCTCTGGAAGGTCATCCACTCGGAGACGAAGCCGTTGAATGGAGGGAGCGCCGTGATCGCGGCGCAGCCGATGAGAAACAGCGGTGCCGTCCAGACGAGGTGCCCCCAGAGCCCCCCGAGGCGCTCCAAGTCGACCGTCCCCTCCGTGTCGGCCACGGTGCCCGCCCCCAAGAAGAGCAGGCCCTTGAAGAGTCCGTGGTTGATCGTGTGGAAGAGCGCAGCGGTGAGCGCGAGCGCGGCCAAAGCCGCGTTGCCCTGCGAGCGCGCCAGCAACGCCACGCCAGCGCCGATCACGATGATGCCGACGTTCTCCACGGAGTGGTAGGCGAGAAGCCGCTTGAGGTCGTGGTCGACGACCGCGTAGAGGACGCCGCCGACCGCGCTGATCGTGCCGATCAGGATGAGCGTCAGCCCCCAGGCCGTCGGTCCGGGAGCGGCGAGCTCGAGCGTAACGAGGAGAAGCCCGTATAGCGCGACTTTGAGCATCGCCCCTGAGAGCAGGGCCGAGGCGTTCGCCGGCGCCACGGGGTGCGCACGCGGCAGCCAGAAGTGCAAGGGTAGGAGACCAGCCTTCGAACCGAAGCCCAGCAACGCAAGGACGAACACCGCTTCGCGCAGCCTAGAGGGGAGCGTCGCGGCCGCGCGGCCAATCGCCGTGAACGACGGGTCGCCCGCCCACACGGCCAAGATCACCAATGCGACGAGGACGCACGCCGCGCCCGTCTGCGCCACCACGAGGTACACGAAGGTCGCGCGACGGACGCCGCGGCGCTCGTGGTGAGCGGCGACCAGAAACGCCGAGATCAGCGACATCGCCTCCCAGGTGAAGAAGAACGCGACAACGGTGCGTGCGATGAGGACGAGCAGCATCGCCAGCGTGAAGCCGGCGATCAACGCCGCATCAACCGGCCGACCGCGCCGCAAGCTCCATGCACCGACCGGGATCGCCAAGAGCGCGAGGAGCATCAAGAACGGCGCGGCAAGCGGGGAGAGGCCGAGCGTCACGCGGAGCGCCGGAGTCGGCGCCGCCAGGGTGACGAGGGAGAGCGGAGTATGGTGCGTGCCGGCGACGACCGCGAGGAGTGCGGCAATGGCGGCGACAAGCCAAGTCGCGCCGACGCCGCTGAGGCGGAGCATCATACAGACTTCTCAATGAAGGCTTCGCGTGCTACGTCATCGAGAGCCGGGCGCACCAAAACGAGCTGGCTCTCGAAGAACTGGCGCGCCGAATCGAGGAGTCGCCGGACGGCGGGATCACCGACCTCATAGCGCACCATCGTCGCCTGCCTCTGCGCCTGGACGAGCCATCCTACTGCAGCGCCTCGAGCATCGCGCGGCTGCTCGTCAACTGGCGCTCGTAGATATCGCGCGCGATTTCGAGGAGCTGCCAAATCGCCGGGTCGGCAACGGTATACCAAACTGATGTTCCCTCACGACGCGCTTGGACAAGGTCCTTGGCTCGCAGGGCGGCCAGATGCTGGGAAACGGTCGATTGCTCAGCGGAGAGCCGCTGCTGAAGGTCCCCGACTGTGAGCTGCCCCTCTCGCAACGCATCCAGGATCCGAATGCGCGTCGGATGAGAGAGTACCTTGAAGAGCTCGGCCTTGAAGTGCTTACTCATTTGGATATGAACTATATTAGGATATTGCTATAAATTGGTCAAGTCGAAGCAACTCGTGCCGGGGCTGCGGCAGGATTCCGGTTGCCCCGAGGCCGCCAGTCGCCGCCCGGGCCGAGCTGGAGCATCCGCCGGTGCTTGAAGGCTGCCACGCGGATGTCGTCGATGGCGAACTCCTTCACAGCGCGCTCGCTGTGGAACGCTTCAGCGGGCGGTCCCGACCGACGTGCGCCATGCCCCTGCGGAGCAAAGGCGCTCTCGCGCAGTCGCATCATCCCGAGACGTCCTTGCTTCCCGAGCGGATCGCTGCCCAGCGCGCCTCGATTTTCACCGCGAGATCCGCGGCAAGACGCTTCAGCGTGAGCCGGGCGATGGCGCGACCGAGAAGCGCGTCGAATACTCTTCCGCATAGGCCGAGCGGCGGCTCGTACGACCCTTGAATGCGTAGCCAAACGCCCTGATGCTTCGGCCGGACGGTTAGAACACCGTGAAAGTCCGGAAAGAGGGTCATGTGATGGGGACGCCATGCGAGCAGAAGTGCGTCGTGGCGGCGCGTTTGGTCATCTCTGTCCTTAACGCGTCTGAACGAAACGGAGGCGCGCTCGCGCAGCGCCGGAGCCGCAGAAACGATCAGATCCCGACGATCGCGCAATGCCAGTTCCGCGAGCTCTATGGTCGCAGAGAATGGGCAACCGACATATCGCGTCACGTGCAAGGTTCTCATGGAATGCTCCTTACGGCCCCGTGGGTGCTTCCATGTTAGCAGGGTGCGGAAAAACCCGTGTGCCGATCGTTTGGAGCCCAAGGGCCCAGATGCAAGGAGACGGCGAGGGAGCATACCCGCTGCGGTCTGCGACCGAGCCGGCGACGACGCAGATGGGTCCTTGGGCTCCAAACCCTTGGGGCAAGGGCGTTTC
>DATLUD010000069.1:0-35327 GCA_035533275.1 Candidatus Dormiibacterota bacterium
CAAAAATATACGGCATCTCTGCCACATACCCTCAACCAACTCGTTGAATTGTTTCCGTACGTCTTTGACATCTCTGCCAAAGGCGCCCGAGAACCCACAGACTTTATGCGCTTCTGTCCTGTTCAGTTTTCAAGGAGCCGCTCGATTTGAAGGCCGGGGAACCGGCACTCCCCGGCACCTTAGCGGTGCCGGCCTCGAGCACGCACCGTAGTATACGACGGCGCGAAGCGAGAAGTCAAGCCTTGCGCGCGGCGATTTTGAGCGACGCGACGAACGCCCGCGCGGCCGCCGCTGCGTCGCTTGCGCGACGTCCAACGATCGCGTCGATCAACGCGCTGCCGACGATCACTCCATCGGCGACGGAGCCGATCGCTTCGACGTGCTCGGCTTTGGATATCCCAAACCCGACCGCGAGCGGCAGGCCGGTCACCTTGCGAAGGAGGCGGACCTGCTCGACAACCGGAGCGGGATCGAGACCGCCGGCTCCGGTGACTCCCATCCTTGAAACCACATAGAGGAAGCCATCGGATGCAGCGGCGATCGAGGCCGCCCGGTCGATGGACGTCGTCGGGGCCACGAGCTGCGTCAAGCCGAGACCGCGCGCCCGCAGGTCGCTGCGCAGAGCGTCGCACTCCTCGAACGGGAGATCGGGGACGATGGCTCCGAGCGCCCCGGCAGCCGCCAGGCGAGCGGCAAAGCGAGCATGGCCGTACCGCTCGACGGGGTTGGCGTAGCCGAAGGCGATGAGCGGGACCCGGCCCTCGCCTCCCAAGCGGTCGATCAGGTCGAGCACCCCTTCGAAGGAGATGCCTCCCTCGAGCGCCCGCTGGGCGGCGGCCTGAATGGTCGGGCCATCGGCCAAGGGGTCGCTGTAGGGAATCCCGAGCTCCACGGCATCGGCCCCGGCCTCACCCAGGGCGCGCACCACGGCAAGGGTGGTCTCCGCGTCGGGATCGCCCGCCATCACGTAGGGGATCAGCGCGGGGCGGCCTTCTCGGCGCGCCCGCGCGAAGATCTCGGCGTAGCGATCGCTCACAGGCGGACCCCCTCGAGCGCCGCCACCTGCATCACGTCCTTGTCTCCCCGTCCCGAGAGGTTCACCACGATGACCCTCCGCGGATCGCTCTCGCGGGCCAGCCGCATGCCGTACGCGACGGCGTGCGCGCTCTCGAGCGCCGGCACGATCCCCTCCAGGCGCGCCAGCGAATGGAAGGCCTCGAGGGCCTCGTCGTCGTCGACGCCCACATACGTCGCGCGGCCGCTCTCCTTGAGGAACGCGTGCTCGGGACCCACCCCCGGGTAGTCCAGCCCAGCCGAGATGGAATGCGTCTCGCGGACCTGCCCCTCTTCCGTCTGGAGCACGTAGGAGCGCGAGCCGTGGAGGATGCCGACCGAGCCGGCCACCAGAGACGCCGCGTGCTCCTTTCCCGCCAGCCCGTGGCCGGCAGCCTCGACGCCCCAGAGACGGACGTCGGGGTCGCCGACGAATGCCGCGAAGATTCCCATGGCATTGCTCCCGCCGCCCACGCAGGCGACGACGTCGTCGGGCAAGCGGCCGAGCTTCTCGAGCGACTGCGCGCGCGCCTCGTCGCCGATCACACGCTGGAACTCGCGCACCATGAACGGATACGGATGGGCGCCGACCACGCTGCCGATCACGTAGAAGGTGTCGTCGGAGCTGGCGGCCCAGACCCGGAAGGCCTCGTTCGTGGCATCCTTGAGCGTCTGCGTGCCGCTCGTGACCGCGTGAACCGTTGCGCCCATCAGGCGCATCAGGTAGACGTTGAGCGCCTGCCGCTCCACGTCTTTCGCCCCCATGTACACCTCGACGGGAATGCCGAGCTTGGCGCCGATGGTCGCCGTCGCCACGCCGTGCTGACCCGCTCCGGTCTCGGCGATGATGCGCTTGGCGCCCATGCGCCTGGCAAGGAGGCCCTGCCCCACGGTGTTGTTGATCTTGTGGGCACCCGTGTGGTTGGTATCCTCGCGCTTGAGGAAGATGCGGGCCCCGCCGGAGCGCTCGCTCAAGCGGCGCGCCTCGTAGAGCGGCGAAGGACGGCCGACGTAGTCGGTCAAGAGCGAACGGTATTCGTGCCAAAACAACGGGTCGGCGAACGCCTCGCGCATCGCGGCGTCCAACCGCTCGAGCGCCGCGTGGAGTACCTCCGGCACGTAACGGCCGCCGAAGCGGCCGAAGTATCCCCGTTCATCAGGCTGCTGCATCGCTCTCCCTCACCGCGCGCACGAACGCGCGCATCAACTCCGGATCCTTGCGGCCGTCCCGCTCCACGCCGCTGCTGACGTCCACGGCAAAGGGGCGCAGCCGGCGAATCGCCTCCCCCACGTTCTCCGCGCGCAAGCCCCCGGCCAGGGCGAAGCGCTCCGTGCCGCGCAGGTGCTCAAGCGCGCTCCACGGGAAGGGGCGCCCCGTGCCGCCGCGGCGCGCGGGATCGGCCGTGTCGAACATCACCAGCCCGCCCGCGCGGCGCACCGCCGCGTCGACGCTCGGCGCAGCGCCCCCCACGTGGACCACCTTGACGAACGGCCGCGCGAAGAACGCGCAGAACTCCGCCTCCTCGGCGCCGCAGAACTGGAGCACGTCGACGCCCGCGTTGAGGGCCGCCCAGACCTCCATCTGACTGGGGTCGACGAAGACGCCGACCAACGGCACCAGCGGCGGCACGGCTCGCCGGATCGACGTCACCTCGGCGAACGAGATGTGCCGCTCGGAAGGGGCAAGCACCACCCCGAGCGCGTCGGCGCCCGCCTCGACGGCCGCCTCGGCGTCCTCCGGGGTGCGCAGGCCGCAGATCTTCACGCGCGTCACCGCTCGGCCTGGACCCTCCCTCGGCCGCGCAGCTCGCGCAGCGCCGCCGTCGGATCGCTGCTGCGCATCAACGACTCGCCGATCAAGAACGCCCGCGCCCCCGCGTCCCGCAACCGCGCCAACTGCTCGCTGCTGTGGAAGCCGCTCTCGCTGACCACCAGCACGTCGGCTGGGATGGCGGGCAAGAGCTCCTCCGTCACCGCGAGATCCACCAGGAAGGTGCGCAGATTCCGGTTGTTGATGCCCACGATGCGGGCCCCCGCGCGCAGCGCGCGTTCCAGCTCCGCCGCGTCGTGGACCTCCACGAGCGCGTCGAGCCGGTAGCGAGCGGCCTCGCGGATCAGCGCGGCCAGGCGCTCGTCGTCGAGCGCGGCCACGATCAGCAAGATGGCGTCGGCACCGCAGGCCGCTGACTGCGCGACCTGGTAGGCTTCCGTCAGAAAATCCTTGCGCAGGATGGGGCGGGTCGAGTTCGCGCGCACCACGTCGAGGAAGCCCAGCTCGCCGAGAAAGTGATCGCTCTCCGTCAAGACGCTGATCGCGTCGGCGCCCGCCGCCTCGTAGGCCGCGGCGATGCGCGCCGGGTCGAAGTCGCGCACGATCAGACCCAGCGACGGTGAGGCGCGCTTGATCTCGGCGACGATGGCGAACTCCGCGCCGGGGGCCCGCAATGCCCCGGCGAAGCTGCGGCGCTCCCCCATGCGCGCGAGAGCGCGCTCGTGGAGCGCCTCCCACGGCTCCGCCGCACGGTCGCGCGCGAGCACCTTCGCCTTGGCCTCCAGCAAGCGCTGCAAGATGTCGTTCACCGTACCCCCTCCCTCGGCGCGTCGGCGGCTGCCCGGTCGGGCGCCCGCATCGCCTCGAGCACCGCGAGCGCCGCCCCTTGGGCGATGCTCCGGCGTGCCACCTCGAGGCCCTCGCGCAGATCTTGCGCCGCGCCGGCCACCTCGAGCGCGAGCCCGGCATTGAGCGCTACGACATCCGCGCGGGGACTCCGCTCTCCACGCAGGATCGACTCCAGAGCGCGGGCGTTCTCGGTCGCGTCGCCGCCGCGGAGGTCCCCGAGCTCGGCGCGGATGCCGTATTCCGCGGGATCGAGGCGCCGGTACTCGATGCCGCCGCCGCCGATGGCCGCCACGATCGCGGGGGCGGCGCCGGAGAGCTCGTCGACGCCGTCCAGCGAGTGCACCACAGCACCGCGCTCGCAGCCGAGACCCGCGAGCGCCTCGGCCACCAGCGTGACCAGCCGCTCCTGCGCCACGCCCAGCATCAGGCGCTGCACGCCCGCCGGATTCGTCAGCGGCCCCAAGATGTTGAAGATCGTCGGGACGCCGAGATCCCGCCGCACGGGCGCCGCGTTCTTCATCGCCGGGTGGAAGCGCTGCGCGAAGAGGAAGACCATGCGATCGGCGCGCAGGCGGCGCGCCGCCTCGTCGGGGTCCAGCGAAAGATCGACCCCCAGGGCCTCCAGCACGTCGGCGCTGCCGCAACGGCTCGAAGCGGCCCGATTGCCGTGCTTGGCCACCGGGACGCCGGCGCCGGCGACCACCATCGCGGCAGCCGTCGAGATGTTGATGGTGTGGGCGCCGTCTCCGCCCGTGCCCACGACGTCGAGCACCAGCGGTAAGCCGTGCTCAACGCGCAATGCCCGCTCGCGCATCGCCCGTGCCGCGCCGACGATCTCGTCCGGCGTCTCACCCTTCATCGCCAGCGCCACCAAGAGCCCCGCCACGCGCGCCGGCGGCTCCTCGGCGTCCATCAAGCGGCCGATGGCCAGCGTCATCTCGTCGGCGGTCAGATCCTCGCCGCGCATCACCCGCCGCAGGAATCCGCTGATCGCCGGAGTCGCCCCGCTCACGGCGCTTCGCTCCGCTCGCGGGGGTGCTGCAGCACCGCCAGGAAGTTGGCGAAGATGCGCGAGCCGGCCTCGGTGAGCACGGACTCCGGGTGGAACTGCACGCCGTAGAGCGGCAACTCCACATGCTCGATGCCCTGCAGGACGCCGTCGTCGCTCCACGCCACCGCGCGCAGCGCCTCGCCCAGCGACGCCTCCTCCACCGCCAGCGAGTGGTACCGCGTGGCCGGGAAGGCCTGCGGCACCCCCGCGAAGAGGCGTCCGCCCCGGTGGCGGATGGCCGAGGTCTTGCCGTGGAAGAGCGCCGGCGCGTGAGCGACGGCGGCGCCGAAGGCCTGCCCGAGCGCTTGGTGCCCCAGGCAGACGCCGAAGAGCGGCCGCCCCTCGCGCGCCGCGGCGCGTATCAACTCCACGCTGATCCCGGCATCCTCCGGGCGTCCCGGCCCCGGACCCACCACGATGCCGGCGTCCCCGCGCGCCATCGCCTCTTCGACGCTCAGCGCATCGGCACGCACCACCTCCACGTCCGCGCCGACCGCCGCCAGCGCGTGCGCGATGTTGTAGGTGAACGAGTCGTAGTTGTCCAGCAGCAGGACGCGCGGCGCTACCATGAGGCCAGTCCCAGCGACTCCGCGATGATGCGCGTCTTGTGGTGCACCTCGGCGTACTCCGCCTCGGGCTGCGAGTCGGCCACGATACCCGCCGCGGCTTGGAAGTAGACCCGCCCGTCACAGACGTGCGCGCTGCGCAGCGTGATGCACGAATCCATGTCGCCGTCGAAATCGAAGTGCGCGACGCTGCCGGCGTAGAACCCGCGCGCCACCGGCTCCAGCGTGTCGATGATCTGCATGGCGCGGATCTTCGGCGTTCCCGTCACGGTGCCGGCCGGAAAGGCCGCCGCGAAGAGATCCACGGCGTCGCGATCGGCGCGCAGCTCTCCCACCACGTTCGAGACGATGTGCATCACGTGGCTGTACTTCTCGATCGTCATCAGCTCGTCGACGCAGACGCTGCCGAAGCGGCAGACCCGGCCGAGGTCGTTGCGCGCCAAGTCCACCAGCATCACGTGTTCCGCGCGCTCCTTTGCGTCAGCTAGGAGCTCGCGCATCACGCGTGCCTCCGTCGCCGGGTCGTCATGCCGGGGGCGCGTTCCGGCCAGCGGACGCAAGCGCGCGGTCGTGCCGTCGAGGCGCACCAGGAACTCCGGCGAGGCTCCGAGCACCGCGCCGTAGGGCGTGTCCAAGAAGAACATGTACGGCGAGGGGTTCTTGGCCCGGACCATGCGGTAGAGGTCGAACGGCTCGCCGGAGACCGCCGCGTCGAAGCGAATCGAGAGCTGGAGCTGATAGACGTCGCCTTCGTAGATGGCGTGCTTCGCGCGCTCCACGCCCCGCAAGAACGCCTCGCGGGAGAGCGACGGGCGCACCGGGCCCACGGCCGTGAATGCCCCCGGCAACGAGGGGCGAGTCCAGAGCAGCCGGCGCTCGTACTCCGCCAGGCGGGCCTCCACCTCGGCGCGCTCGGCGTCGTCGCGCGAGAACCCCACCAGCGTGAGCCGGTGGCTGAAATGGTCGAAGACCAGCCACGTGCCGGGAACCACGGCATAGATCATCGGCAGCGGGGCGTCGGCCGGAAGCGGGTCGCCGATGCGCTCGAGGGAACGCGCGAGATCGTAGCTGCACAACGCCACCACGCCGCCCGCGAACGGGAGCGCTTCGCGGTCCTCGACCTCGTAGCCGCGAATCAGCGCACGCAGGGAACCCAAGGTCGACGCCGCGTCGTCGCCGTCGAACGCCTGGGCCTCGAGGAAATCCAGTCCCAGGAAGCTGTAGCGCGAGATGCGCTCCGTTCCCTCGACCGACTCCAACAAGCACGCACGCCCCGGCTCAGCCAGGGCGTGGAATGCGGAAATCGGGGTGATGGCATCGGCCACAAACGCGCGCGTGGAGGCGCGCAAGGCCACGCGACCTCGCCGGTCTTCCTTGACGCCGCGATTGGCGCTGACGAAGTCGTTGCGCCGGGCGCGCGAGGCTTCCACGACGATGCTAGCCGGTGACCAATTCCAGCAGCGAGATCTCCGCCGCGTCGCCCTTGCGCACGCCCACCTTGAGCACGCGCGTGTAGCCGCCGCTACGGTCCTTGAGCGCGGGCGCGATCTGATCGCACACCTTCTGCACCACCTGGGGATCCAGCAGATACGATGCCACCAGCCGGCGCGCGTGCAGGTCGCCCCGCCGCGCCGTGGTCAGGATCCGTTCGGCGATCTTGGAGACCTCTTTGGCCTTGGTGGTGGTGGTCTCGACCTTGCCGTGTAGCAGGAACGAAGTGGTCAAGTTCCGCAGCATCGCGCGCCGGTGCGAATCGGTACGCGAGAGGCGCTTGGAGGCTTTGTTGTGACGCATCGGGGGTCGTGAACTCCTTACGGCTGCCGGAGCGAGAGACCGCGCTCTTCCAGCTTTTCCTTGATCTCGTCGAGAGACTTCTTGCCGAAGTTGCGCATCTTGATGATCTCGTCTTCGGTCATGTCAAGCAGCTCGGAGACCTTCGAGATGCCGGCCCGCTTGAGGCAGTTGTACGAACGCACGGAGAGGTCGAGGGTCTCCACCGGGATGTCCCACTCACTCTGCACGGGCTCGGCGACGGGCTGCTCCTCCGACGTGAAGTTCGCGAAGAGGGCGAACTGCTCGCGCAGGATCTTCGCCGCCGTGGAGAGCGCCTCGTCCGGCGTGATCGAGCCGTTGGTCTCGATCTCCAGCGTCAGGCGGTCGTAATCCGTCACCTGGCCGACGCGCGTGTCGTCGACGGAGTAATTGACCTTGCGGATCGGCGAGAAGATCGAGTCCATCGGGATGATTCCGATGAGGTGCTCGACGTTCTGCTGCTTGTCGGCGGTGACGTAGCCGCGGTGCTTCTCGACGCCGATCTCCATGGCGAGACGGCCGTCCTTCGAGTTGAGCGTGGCCAGGTGATAGCCCGGATCGAGGATCTCCACCTCGGCATCCTGCTGGATGTCGGCCGCAGTCACCTCGCGCGGGCCGCCCACGACCTGCAGCTGGAGCACCTTCGGCTCGTCCGCGGTCATCTTGATCGGCAGATTCTTGAGATTGAGGATCAGGTTGGTCACGTCCTCGACGACGCCGGGAATCGTCGAGAACTCGTGGAGGACGCCGTCGATCTTCACATAGGTGACGGCCGCCCCCGGAATCGAGGAGAGCAGCACGCGGCGCAACGCGTTGCCGAGGGTCATGCCGAAACCGCGCTCGAGCGGCTCCACCACGAACTTTGCATAATTGTCCCGGCGCTCGCGGACCTCGATGGTCGCACCCTGCGCAATTTCCAACACGGACATCTTCTCTCGCCCTTACTCCCCGCTCACTTCGTTCGCGGGGACCCCTGTTGTCTAAAAGGTTCCGGCGCACTCGCGCCGGGTTGCACTCGCTTCGTTCGCGGGGACCCCTGTTGTCTAAAAGGTTCCGGCACACTCGCGCCGGGTTGCGCTAGTCTCGCTAGCGGCTGTAGTACTCGACGATGAGCTGCTCGTCCACCGGCGTGTCGATCTCTTCACGGCCCGGGAGACGCTCGATCTTGGCGACCTTCTCCTGCTCGTTGTACGAGAGCCAGGCCGGCGCGTGGCGGTTGGCCGCCGCGTCCAGGAGCATCTGGAAGAGCGACGACTTCTGGCTGGCCTCGGCAACGCCGACCATGTCGCCCGGGCGCACCAGGAACGACGGGACGTTCACCTTGCGGCCGTTCACCGTGAAGTGGCGGTGCGTCACCAGCTGACGCGCTTGGGCGCGGGAGCCGGCCAGGTTCAGGCGATAGACCACGTTGTCCAAGCGCTGCTCGAGCATCTGGAGGAACTGCGTGCCCGTGGTGCCCTTCTTGCGCGACGCCTCGCGGAAATAGTTCTCGAACTGCCGCTCGACGACGCCGTAGTAGCGCCGCATCTTCTGCTTCTCGCGAAGCTGGCGGCCGTACTCGCTGATCTTCTGGCGGCCCTTGCCCTTACCCAGGGTCTTTTGACCGGGGGCCGTGCCGCGGCGCTCGACGGCGCACTTTTTCGTCATGCAGCGGTCGCCCTTGAGGAACAGCTTGATCTTTTCGCCCGTCTTGCTCGCGGCGGTCTCGCGCCGGCAAAGTCGGCAGACCGGGCCCGTATAGCGTGCCATTTGCTTCTGTTTCGCCCTTCCCTACGTTACACTCGACGACGCTTCGGCGGCCGGCACCCGTTGTGCGGGATGGGCGTGACGTCCTTGATCATCGTGATCTCGAGACCGGCTGCCTGCAGCGACCGGATCGCCGCCTCACGACCGGCGCCCGGACCCTTCACGAACACCTCGATCTGGCGCATCCCGTGCTCCATCGCCTTGCGCGCGGCGCTCTCGGAGGCCAACTGAGCCGCGAAGGGAGTCGACTTCTTCGAGCCCTTGAAGCCCATGTTTCCAGCGCTGGCCCACGCCACCACGCCGCCCTGCGGGTCGGTGATGGTCACGAGCGTGTTGTTGAACGAGCTATGGATGTGAGCGACGCCCGAAGCGACGTTCTTGAACTCTCGCTTCTTCCGAGTCTTGGTCTGCTTCTTTGCTGCCAAAAGGTCCCTCAGCTCTATTTATCTTGCTCCGCCGATCACGACAGGCGGAGTGTCGTCGCCTCGACCGGCATCCCGTGGGACCCGATCTTCCGCGTGAACCACGCAAACCCCGTACGCGGCGATCGCCGGGGTCGGCCTCCCCTCCATTACGACATGAGGGGAGCCAAAGCCTTAGTTTACAGAGTCGCGCAAGCCCCGTCAAGCCCGGCTGGGTCCGGGACCTTGCACCCGGCTGAGAGGAACCCCCTTCAACCATGCCCGGGCGATCAACTCGCCCTCCGTGGGACGCCCCAGCCAGCGCCGGAAGGCCCCCGCCGCCTCACCCAGCGGCGTATAGACGTAGCACTCCGCCTCGCCGCTCTCGGGGACCTCGCGCCCGCCCGGTCCCACCGCAAACAGCGCGGCGGGCTGGGGGGTGGGAACGACCCGGATCTCCCCCTCGGTGCCCTTGGCCAGCAGGTGCCCCTTCATGCCGTTGGCGGCCTGCGCCGACGGGAACTCCTCGAGGACCTCCCACCGGCCGCCGCCGTCGGCGCCGGGGCGCTTGCGCTGCAGTTGGTACGACACGGTCGCCGCGCGCGGCTACTTCTTCGTGGCGGCCTTCTTGCGGACGCCGACCGTCTTCTTCGGACCCTTGCGGGTACGGGCATTCGTCTTGGTGCGCTGCCCGCGAACCGGCAGCCCGCGACGGTGGCGCAGGCCGCGATAGCAGCCGATGTCCATCAGCCGCTTGATGCTCGAGGCGACATCGCGGCGGAGGTCTCCCTCCACCTTGAGGTTCTTCTCGATGTAATCGCGCAGCCGGCTGCTTTCCTCTTCGCTGAGCGCCTTGACGCGCGTCTCCGGGTTCACCCCGGTCGTCGCCAGAATGCGCTTGGCCGTCGGACCGCCGATGCCGTAGATGTAGGTAAGAGCGATCTCCACCCGCTTCTCGCGGGGAAGATCGACGCCAGCGATACGTGCCATTCCTATCCCTGCACCTGCTTATGTTTGGGGTTTACGTCGCAGATCACGCGAACGCGTCCTTCGCGGCGAATGATCTTGCACTGCTCACAGATTTTCTTGACCGACGGCCTGACCTTCATGAATATCGCTCCTCTAAAGCCGGCTCGCCCTTTGGACGGTAGAGGGCGGCATCCGCGTGCTCGTACACGTCGCGTAACGTTAGGATCTTCGGACCCTCTTCCGTCACCGCGATCGTGTGTTCAAAATGCGCCGATAGTGTACCATCGGCCGTGACGACTGTCCAGCCGTCCTTCAAGATCCGGACCTTGTGGGTGCCGGCGTTGATCATCGGCTCGATCGCCAAGACGAGCCCCGGCTTGAGGACCAAGCCCTTGCCAGGGTCGCCGTAGTTGGGGACCTGCGGCTCCTCGTGCATCTGCGTCCCGACGCCGTGCCCTACCAGCTCGCGCACCACGCCGTACCCGTGGGCCTCGGCATGGCTCTGCACCGCATGGCCGATGTCCGAGAGGTGCTTGCCCACCTGCATCTGCGCGATCCCGAGCATGAGGCACTCTTGGGTCACGCGCATCAGGGTGCGGGCCTCGTCGGAGACCTCGCCGACCGGGATCGTGACGGCGGAGTCGCTCACGTAGCCGTCGAGCGTCGTCCCGATGTCGATGGAGAGCAGGTCGCCGTCCTCGAGCACGCGCTCGCCGGGAATTCCGTGAACCACCTCGTCGTTGACGGAGACGCAGATCGTGGCCGGATAGCCGTGATAGCCCACGAACGTGGGAATTCCGCCGCGCTCGCGGATCGATTTCTCGGCGAGCGCGTCGAGCTCGCTCGTGGTCATCCCCGCCTTGGCGGTCTGGATGAGCATGGAGAGCGTCGCGGCCGTGATCTTCCCGCTGCGCCGGATCTTCTCGATCTCGCGCTCGGACTTCAGCGTGATCACGCCTTGGACCCCGCGCGGCCCGAGAGCGCCGTGAGGATCTCCGCCGTCACGTCGCTCACCGGGCGGTCGGCGTGGACGGGTATCAGGTTACCGCGCGACCGGTAGTACTCGATCAGCGGAGCCGTCTGCTCGTCGTAGACCGCCATGCGGCGGCTCACGGTTTCGAGCGTATCGTCGGAGCGCTGGATCAGCTCCGTTCCGCAGATGTCGCAGCGGCCGGGCGTGCGCGGCGGGTTGAACGCGACGTGGTAGGACGACTGATCCTTCGGGCACGTCCAACGGCCCGTGAGGCGCTCGATCAACTGGTCGCGGGGCACCTCGAAGAGCAACACCGCCGTGAGCGGCGTGCCCAAGCGCGCCAGCAGGGCGTCGAAAGCCTCGGCTTGAGCGATCGTCCGCGGGAAGCCGTCGACGATGAAGCCCTGGGCGTCGGTCAGCTCACGCTCCACCATGGCGATGATGACGTCGTCGGGCACCAGGTCGCCGGCATCCATGAAGCGCTTGGCCTCCAGGCCCAGCGGCGTTCCCTCGCGGACGTTGCGCCGCAGGATGTCGCCCGTGGCGAGCTGAGGCACGCCGTACTGCGCCGCGAGGAGCTGCGCCTGCGTCCCCTTGCCCGCTCCGGGCGGCCCCAGGAAGACGACCCGAATGCTCATGCCCCACTCACTCCGCCACGCTTCGTTCGTGGGGACCCCAGTGCTTGAAAGGTTCCGGCGCACTCGCGCCGGGTTGCACGAGACGCTTCCGGGGCGCAAGCGCGCGAGACGCGAATGCTCATCGCTTGATGAACCCGCGGTAGTCGCGCATCGCCAGCCGTGCCTCGATCTGCGTCATCGTGTCCAGCGCCACGCCGACCACGATGAGCAGCGAGGTGGAGCCGAGATAGAAGGTGGTGACCCCGAGGCCTTGCTGCGTGATCGACGGGAGGACCGCTAAGAGGCCCAGGTAGACCGCCGCCACCGTCGTCAGGCGGAGCATGATGCGGTCGAGGAACTCCTTGGTCGGCTGGCCCGGACGGATCCCGGGGATGAAGCTGCCGCTCTTCTTGAGGTTGTCCGCGATGTCTTTGGTCTGGACGACCACGTTCGCGTAGAAGAACGTGAAGACGACCACCAGCACGAAATACGCCAGGTTGTAGAGGAACGTCGAGGGCCCAAACCACGTCTGGATGAAGAGCGCGACGTTGGCCGCCGTACCCTGGTTGCCGTGCTGGAACCACGAGAGGGCCTGCTGGGGCAGCAGCAGGATCGAAATCGCGAAGATGATCGAGATGACGCCTGCGTTGTTGAGCCGCAAAGGAATGTAGCTCGACCGCCCGGCGAACATCTTGCGCCCGACCACGCGCTTGGCTTGCTGCACCGGCACGCGGCGCTGCCCTTGGTACATGAAGATGATGGAGACCACCGTCACCAACGCGATGACGATGAAGAGCCCGAGGCCCAGATAGTTCAGCCCGCCCGTCTTGCCCAACTGGATCGTCTGACTGAAGTACGTGGGGTAGCGCAGGACGATCCCCTCGAAGATGATCAGCGAGACGCCGTTGCCGATCCCCTTGTCGGAGATCTGCTCGCCCAGCCACATCAGGAACATCGTGCCCGAGGTCAGCGTCAGGATGACGAAGAGCGAGAAGGCGATGCTGCGGTCGTAGAAGACGCCGTAGTTGCGCATCGCGATCGTCATCGTGGTGCCCTGGACCAGGGAGAGGATGATCGTCAACCACCGCGTGTAGTAGTTGATCTGCTTGCGCCCCTCCTCGCCGCCGTGCTTGGCCAGCTCCTCGAGCTGCGGCAGCACGATGGTCATCAGCTGCATGATGATCGACGCGTTGATGTACGGCGTGATCCCCATGGCGATGATGGAGAGCCGCTGGAGCGCGCCGCCCGAGAGGAAGCCCAGGAAGTTGAAGAACGTGCCTCCCTGGATCACGCGCTGCCACGCTTCGACGTTCACGTTGGGGATCTGGACGTGAATCATGAAGATGAAGACCGCGAACGCGAAGAACACGAAGCCGACGCGCTTGCGGATCTCCGGAACGACGAATGCTGCGCGGAGGTTGTTGAACATGCGGCTCCCGGCTACGCCTCGGCGATCGTGGCGCCGGCCGCCACGAGCGCCTCGCGGGCAGGCTCGGAGAAGATCACGTCGCGCAAGCGCAGGCCGGCGGGCAGCTGCACGCTCTTGCGGTTCCCCGCCAGGACCTTGATGCCGTCGCGCAGCTTCTTGACCTTGCCGGCGGCCTTGAGGTTCTCCGGCGTGACCTCGACCGAGACGTCCCAATCAGCCAGCGCCTCGATGTTGAGGGCCGTGTACTCGGTGCGGAAGATCTTGGTCGAGCGCGACTTCTGCGAGTAGCCCTTGCGGTGCGGCAAGCGACGCGCCCAGGGCGTCTGTCCGCCCTCGAACCAGGGGCCCTTGCCGCCGCCCGAGCGCACGGTCTGACCCTTGCCGCCTTCGCCGCCGGTCTTGACCATGCCCGAGCCGTGACCGCGGCCGATGCGAACGCGCTTGGGACGCGACCCTTCGGCTGGACGGACGTCGGTGATGGCGAGCATCCCCTCCACCGCGTGGTTGCGCGGCTTCTTCTGTTGAGACATTACGCGAACAACTCCTCGACGGTCTTGCCGCGCAGCGTGGCGACCTGCTCGGCCGTGCGCAGCTGTCTGAGCGCCTCGTACGTGGCGGAGACGACGTTGAGCGGGTTGGAGCTCCCAAGCGACTTCGTCAAGATGTCGTGGATGCCGGCCAGCTCGAGCACGGCGCGCATGGGGCCGCCCGCGATCACGCCGGTTCCAGGCGAGGCAGGCTTGAGCAGGACCAGGCCGCGGGCCTTCTCGACCTTGATCTCGTGCGGGATCGTCTTCTCGACCATCGGCACCGTGATCATGACCTTCTTGGCTTGCTCCACGCCCTTGCGGATCGCCTCGGGAACCTCTCCGGCCTTGCCCAGGCCGAAGCCGACGCGCCCCTTGCGGTCGCCGACGACCACCAGCGCGCTGAAGCTGAAGCGTTTACCGCCCTTGACGACCTTCGCGACGCGGTTGATCCGCACGACGGTCTCTTCGAAGCCGGAGCCGTCTCGATCTCTGGGACCTGCCATCTAAAACTCCAGTCCGGCGCCGCGCGCCGCGTCGGCCAGGGCCTTCACGCGCCCATGGTACTTGTAACCACCCGCATCGAAGACCACGGCCGAGATGCCGGCCGACTTCGCGCGCTCGCCCACGGCGGCGCCGATCTTCTCGGCGGCGGAGGAGTTGGCCAGCGACTCCAAGCCCTCGGCGATCGCCTTCTCTCGCGTCGACGCCGCGGCCAGCGTGCGTCCGGTGCTGTCGTCGATCACCTGCGCGTAGGTGTGGTGAAGGCTACGGAAGACCACCAGGCGAGGGCGCGCCTGGGTTCCGTTCACCTTCTTGCGCAGGCGGCGATGCCGCTTGTACCGGCGCTCGTTCTTCGATTCTTTGAGGATCATCTTCGTCTTCTTTCTCTCGAGGATTCGCCGTATGCACGCCCTCGCGGGCGGCCGCGGCCGGGGTCCCGGCCCCTTACTTCTTACCGGTCTTGCCGGCCTTGCCGAGCTTCTTGCGGACGAACTCGCCCTCGTAGCGAACGCCCTTGCCCTTGTAGGGCTCCGGCGGGCGGATGTCGCGGATCTCGGCCGCGACCTGGCCCACGAGCTGCTTGTCGATCCCCTCGACGTGGATCTTCGTCGGGCCCTCGGTGGCGAACGAGATTCCCAGCGGCGCCTTGTAGACCACGGGGTGCGAGAAGCCCAGGGTCAAGTTCAGGTCTTCGCCGGCCTTGGCCGCGCGATAGCCCACGCCTTGGATCTCCAGCGACTTGCGGAAGCCCTTGGTCACGCCTTGAATCATGTTCGCGACCAGCGTCCGCGTGAGCCCGTGCAGCGCACGTGCCGCGCGCTCGTCGTTCTTGCGCATGACGAGCACCTGGTCGCCTTCCACGACGACGCTGACCTGCGGACGAATCTCCTGGACCAGCTCGCCCTTGGGCCCCTTGACCTTCACCTCCGACTCGCCGACCTGGACGGTCACGCCGCCAGGCAAGGGAATCGGCAATTTACCAATGCGCGACATATCAGCTCCCCACTCGTTCCTCTTCGCTCCCCTCGTGGGGACCTACCACACGTACGCCAGGACTTCACCGCCGAAGCCTTCGCGCTTGGCGCGCTTGCCCGACATGATGCCCTTGCTGGTCGACATGATGACCAAGCCAAGCCCGCCCATCACGCGCGGGATCTCCGCCTTGTTCGTATAGATGCGCAGGCCGGGGCGGCTGATGCGCCGCAGGCCGGTGATCACCTTCTCGCGGTTGGGCCCGTACTTGAGGTGCACGCGCAGGGTGTCCTGCGGCGCCTGCGAGATGACCTCGACCTCGCGCACGTAGCCTTCGTCCTTGAGGATATCCGCGACCGCGCGCTTCATGCGCGACGCCGGAATGTCCACGGTAACGTGACCGGCTTGATTCGCGTTGCGAATGCGGGTCAGCAGATCGGCAATGGGATCCGTAATCGTTCCAGCCATCGTCGTTACCAGCTCGCCTTCGTCACTCCGGGGATGTGACCCCGGTGGGCGTTCTCGCGGAAGCAGATGCGGCACATCGCGTACTTGCGCAGAAACCCGCGCGGACGTCCGCAAACCTGGCAGCGGTTATGCTGGCGCACGCGGAACTTCGGCGTCAGTTTCGCCCGCTCGATGCTCGACGTCTTAGCCACTACGCCTTCTCCTTCTGCAGCGGGAGACCCATCGCCGAGAGGAACTCAGCCGCCTCCTCGTCGCTCGCCGCCGTCGTCACGATGACAATGTCCATGCCGCGCGCCTTGTCGACCTTGTCGTAGTTGATCTCCGGGAAGACCAGTTGCTCCCGAAGGCCCATGTTATAGTTGCCCCGCCCGTCGAACGACTTGCGCGAGAGACCGCGAAAGTCGCGCAGCCGCGGCAGCACGATGTTGAAGAGCTTATCCAGGAAGGCGTACATCCGATCGCCGCGCAGCGTCACCTTGCAGCCGATCGACATGCCCTCGCGCAGCTTGAACGCCGCGATGGACTTCTTGGCCTTGGTGATCACCGGCTTCTGCCCGCTGATGGCCACGAGCTCTCCGACCGCGCTCTCGAGCGCCTTGGGGTTGCCGATGGCGTCGCCGACGCTCATGTTGAGCACGACCTTCTCCAGGCGCGGGACCTGCATGACGTTCCCGTAACCGAAGCGGTCGATGAGGGCCTTGCGGACCTCGGTCTGATACCGTTCTTTCAAACGCGATGGCATGACAACTTCTCCGGTTAGCCCTTTCCAGGCCGCTCGGCGACCTCTCCGCAGCGACGGCAGACGCGCTCGCGCGAGCCCGCATGCACCTCGGACTTGGTCCGGGTGGGCGCCTGACATTTCGAGCAGACGTACATGAGCTTGCTCAAGCGAAGCGGGGCTTCTTTCTCGATGATGCCCCCCGCCTCGGTGCTCGACATCGCTCCGTCCGTCGGCCGCTGCTTGGTGTGGCGCTTGACGATGTTCAGCCCCTCGACGGTCGCCGTGCCCTCCTTGGGGAAGACCGCCTTGACCGTGCCGCGCTTGCCCTTGTCCTTGCCGGACAGGATCAGCACGGTGTCGCCGCGCTTGACGTTCACGGCCGGCATGCTAGAGCACCTCCGGCGCGAGCGAGATGATCTTCATGAACCCGCGCTCGCGCAGCTCGCGCGCGACGGGCCCGAAGATGCGCGTGCCGCGCGGATCGAGGTTGTCCTTCTCGCCCTTGATGAGCACCGCGGCGTTGTCGTCGAACTTGATCGTCGACCCGTCCGCGCGCCGGACGGGAGCCGAGGTGCGGACGACCACGGCCTTCACCACTTGGCCCTTCTTCACGGCGGCGCCGGGAATGGCGCTCTTGACCGTGCCGACGATGATGTCGCCGATGTGGGCATACGGGTGCCGGCTGCCGCCAGCCACGTGGATGCAGAGGATCTCGCGGGCGCCGGAGTTGTCGGCGACCTTGAGCCTGGTCTCTTGCTGAATCATGTTACTTCACCCGCTCCACGACCTCGACCAGGCGCCACCGCTTCTCCTTGGAGATGGGGCGGCACTCCATGATCTTCACGAGATCGCCGACATTGCACTCGTTCTGCTCGTCGTGCGCCTTGAAGCGCTCGGACTTGCGAACGATCTTCTTGTATACCGGATGGGGCACGCGCGTCTCGGTCACGACGACGATCGTCTTTTCCATCTTGCTGGACGCCACGCGTCCGATCTTGACCTTGCGCCGGCCGCGCTCCTCGACCGCCTGCTCGTTAGGCTGCACCATGCTTGTCCTCCGCCGTCCGCTTCTCGGCGATCACCGTGAGGATCCGGGCGTAGTCGCGCCGGATCGCACGCACCGTGCTGAAATTCGAGAGATGCCCGGTGCGCAGTTGGAAGCGCAGGTTGAACAACTCTTCCTTGACCTCGCGGGCCTTCTTCTGCAGCTCGTCGACCGTCAGGTCGTGCAGAGCGACCACGTCTTTACGCTTCAATTGACGCCGCTCCCATCTCTTCGCGCTGCACGAACTTCGTGCGGATCGGCAGCTTGAAGGCCGCCAGGCGAAGGGCTTCCTTCGCGACCTCGGGCGCCACGCCCGAGAGCTCGAAGAGCATGCGTCCCGGCTTCACGACGGCGACCCAGAACTCCGGATTGCCCTTGCCGGATCCCTGACGGGTCTCGGCGGGCTTCTTGGTCACCGGCTTGTCCGGGAAGACCTTGATCCACACCTTGCCGCCGCGCTTGATGTGGCGCGTCATCGCGATACGGGCGGCCTCGATCTGGCGCGCGGTCAGCCACACGGGCTCCTCCGCCTGCAGGCCGTACTCGCCGAACGTGAGCGCATTGCCTACCAGCGCCCGGCCCTTCATGCGGCCGCGCTGCTGCTTGCGCCATTTGACTCTCTTCGGTGTCAACATCTCTTTGTGCTACTCCACGCTCGGCTCTGCGGCGATCGGCGGAGCCGCGGGGGCATCGACACCCGCGCTCGGCATTTCGACCGCCTCGGCGAAATCGGCTTGGTCCAGCGACGGCTCCGCTTCGGGAGACGCCTCCGGGCGCGCCCCGGGGCCGCGCGCGCCGCGGCCGCCGCGGCGACCGCGCTCGGAACGGCGGTCGCGGAACTGCACGCGCTCCGCCCGCTGCTGGCCGGGCGCCTCGGCCCGAGCCTCGGGAAGCTGCTCGCCCGTGTAGACCCACACCTTCACGCCGATGCGGCCGAAGGTGGTGAAGGCCTCGACGTTGGCGTAATCGATGTTGGCGCGCAGCGTGTGCAAGGGCACCTTGCCGTCGAAGTTGCGCTCCGTGCGCGCGATCTCGGCGCCGCCCAGGCGACCCGAGACCTGAACCTTGATGCCGCGGGCGCCGGCCTTCATGGTACGCATGATGGCCTGCTTCATCGCGCGGCGGAAGGCGATGCGCTTCTCGAGCTGGTCGACGATATTCTGACCCACCAGGCGCGCGTCGAGCTCCGGGTGCTTGATCTCTACGACGTTGACCTGAATCGACTTCTTGGTCAGCTTCTCGAGGCTCTTGCGGATCTCTTCGATGCCCGCGCCGCGCTTGCCGATGATGATGCCGGGCTTGGCCGTGTTGATGATGATCCGGGCCTGGTTGGCGCGGCGCTCGATCTCGACGCGGCTGATGCCGGCCACGCGCGTGAGGCGCGTGAAGTACTTGCGGACCTTGAGGTCCTCGTGCAGCCAGTCCTGAAAATGCTTCTTCTCGAACCAGCGGCTGTCCCACGTGCGCGTGACGCCCAGGCGGAAGCCCAGAGGATGGATTTTCTGACCCATTACTTGCTCCCCACTCGCTGCGCTGCGCTACGCTCGCGGGGACCCCGAGAGCTTGAAAGGTTCCGGCAGACTCGTGCCGGGTTGCATCGGAGCGTCATCATTTCTTCGAGTCCCCACCCTTGTTGGCGACCGTGATCGTCACGTGCGACATGCGCTTGCGCTTGAAGGCGGCGCGCCCTTGCGCCCGCGGATCCAGGCGCTTGGTGAACTTGCCGCCAGGTCCGCCGTCGACCATGATGCGCTTGACGTAGAGGTCCTCGCCGGACATCTCGTGGTTGTTCTCGGCGTTCGCGACCGCGCTGCGAAGCAGCTTCTCGATCACCACTGCGGCGTAGACTGGGGTGAACTTCAACAGGGCCAGCGCGTCCTTAACGCTCTTGCCGCGCACCGCGTCGGCGACCCGGCGCAGCTTGCGCGGGCCCATGCGGGCGAACTTCAGGTGTGCGTGCGCTTCGGTGCGCTCTTGCGTCGTGACTGCCATGCTACTTCACCGAACTCTTGTCGCCGTGGCCGCGGTAGGTGCGGGTGGGAGCGAACTCGCCGAGCTTGTGGCCGACCATGTTCTCCGTCACGTACACCGGCACGTGAGCCTTGCCGTTATGCACGCCGATCGTGTGGCCCACCATCTGCGGAACGACCGTACTGGCACGGCTCCACGTCCGCACGACGCGCTTCTCGCGTGTGGCGTTCATGCGCTCGATCTTCTGGAGCAGGTGGTCCGCGACGAACGGCCCCTTCTTCAAACTGCGCGACATGTTACTTGCGCTTCCTCACGATCATCTTGGCGGTGCGCTTGTTGCGGCGCGTCTTCTTACCCATGGTCATCTGGCCCCACGGCGTGGTCGGCGGACGCCCCGACGTCGAGCGAGCCTCGCCGCCGCCGTGCGGGTGGTCGACCGGGTTCATCGCGATGCCGCGGACCGTGGGCCGCTTGCCCATGTGGCGCTGGCGGCCCGCCTTGCCGATGACCACGTTCTCGTGCTCGACGTTGCCGATCTGTCCGATGGTCGCGCGGCAGTTCAGGTGGATCAGGCGCACCTCGCCCGAAGGCATGCGCACCTGGGCGTACTCGCCCTCCTTGGCCATCAGCTGCGCGGCGCCGCCGGCGGAACGCACGAGCTTGGCGCCCTGACCCGGACGGAGCTCGAGGTTGTGGATCACGGTGCCGAGCGGAATGCTCTTGAGCGGCAGCGCGTTGCCCGTCTTGATGTCCGCCTTCTCGCCGGACTCCACGCGATCGCCCACCTTCAGCCCCAGCGGCGCGATGATGTAGCGCTTCTCGCCGTCGAGGTAGTGGAGCAGCGCGATGCGGGCCGACCGGTTGGGATCGTACTCGATCGCCGCCACTTTCGCCGGCACGCCGTCCTTGGTGCGCTTGAAATCGATGATGCGGTACATGGGACGGCGGCCGCCACCCTGGTGGCGCACGGTGATGTGGCCGCTGTGGTTGCGGCCCGCGCTCTTCTTGTTGGGCTGGAGAAGACGCTCCTCGGGAGCCTTCTTGGTCAGCTCCGAGAAGTCGGCGACGGTCATGAACCGCTTGCCCGCCGAGGTTGGTTTGAAGGATTTGACTGGCACTGCTCTCTGTTCTCTCTCTGGCTTTGCGGGACGGTGAACCGTCCCATACGTGCGGCCGCGGCGCGGCCTACTGCTCGAAGTAGTTGACGCCTCCGAGCTCGATCTTCTGGCCTTCCTTCAGCGTGACCACGGCCTTCTTCCAATCGCTCTGCTTGCCGACCGTGGGGCGCGCGCGGCGCCGGGAGAAGGACTTGATCTTGCCCTTCACGTTAACGGTGTTGACCTTGGTCACGTTGACCTTGAAGATCTCCTCGACCGCGTGCCGGATCTGCGTCTTGGTCGCGTCGGAGGTGACACGGAAGGTGTACTGCTGCACCATCGTGTTGCTCATCGACTTCTCGGTGATCAGGGGGGCGATGATGACGTCGCGCGCATCCATGTTAGTGCTCAGCCTCCGGGATTCCGTAACCGTCGCTGGAGATGATCGTGGCTCCCGCCGAGGAGTGAGGAGGGAGCATAGCCGTGGCTCTGCGACCGACGAACGACGATGGCAGGAGCCGCGAGCGCTCCAGCCCATCGGGTCGCCACGCCATGGCGCGGCGACGGCGTTGCTCATCGCTCCCATACCGCTGCGGGTATTGTCGCTCCTCGCGCCTGGTCGCCGCAGCCGCGGCGCCGGCGACGCCGGTCACGGAATCGTGGAGACTGAGCACTACGCGCAGACCTCCTGGAGGGCTTGATATGCCGCGGCGGTGAGGACCAGGCGCTCGTGTGCGATGATCGCCTCGACCTCGAGGTCGGTGACGGGCAGGATGCCGACGCGCTGGAGGTTGGCTCCGCCGCGCAGCAAGTTCTGCCCCACGGTCTCGGCCTCGGCGAGCGCGTAGACGAAGAGCGTCTTGGGCCCGGTCTCGGCGGCCTTGCGCGAACCGTAGAACGCGTTCGCGAAATCCTTGGTCTTCACCAGCTCGAACGACGAGGCGTCGAGCACCAGCACGGAGTCGTGGCCAAAGCGATCCGCCAGCGCGGCGCGCAGCGCGACCTTGCGCTCCTTCTTGTTGAGCGACTCCTCGTAGGAGCGCGGCTTGGGCCCGAAGACCACGCCGCCGTGGCGCCACTGCGGCGAACGCGTGGAGCCCTGGCGGGCACGGCCGGTGCCCTTCTGCTTCCACGGCTTCCTGCCGCCGCCGGAGACTTCGTCGCGGCGCTTGGTGGAGGCGGTGCCGGCGCGGCGATTTGCCTGCTCGCGGTGAACGGCGCGGAAGATCACCGCGGCCTTCGACTCCTCGGAGGGTTCGAAGACGGCCGGCGTCGGCTCCGTGCGCAGCGTCTTGCCGCCGGCATCGATGAGCGTGGGCACGATTACTTCTCCTTCACCTTGACCGACTGCTGGATGACGACCAACCCGTTCTTCGCACCGGGCACCGGACCGCGCAGCAGCAGCAGATTGCGCTCCGCATCGGCGCGCACGACTTCCAGGTTCTGATGGGTCACGCGGTCGACGCCGTAGTGGCCCGGCCGCCGGCTGCCCTTGACGGTACGCCCGGCGTTCGTGTCGCCGTTCGAAGCCGGCTGGCGGTGGATCATCGAGCCGTGGCTCGCTCCGCCGCCGCTGAAGTTGTGCCGCTTGATGCCGCCGCTGAAGCCGTGGCCCTTGGAGACGCCGACCACGTCGACGCGATCGCCGGCGGCGAAGTCCGCCACCGTCACGCTCGACCCCAGCTCGACGCCGTCGACGCCGGCACGGAACTCGCGCAGATGCTTCTTCGGGGCGCTCCCGCTCTTCTTGAAGTGTCCGAGCTCCGGCTTGGTCAGCCGCTTGGCGGAGGTATCGCCGAAGGCCAGCTGCACCGCCTCGTAACCGTCCCGGTCCTTGGTCTTGCGCTGCGTCACGACGCACGGCCCGGCCTCCACGACGGTCACCGGAACGAACCGGCCGTCGTCGAGGAAGACGCTCGTCATCCCGACCTTGCGGCCGATGATGTTCTTCACGTTCCTTCATCCTTTCGCGCTTCTCGCCCGCCGGCACCGTAGTCCACGGAGCCTAGCGTTTGAGGCTACGTTCGTCTCCGCGCCGGAGCGCGGAGATCCGAGTGATGCGGCCACACGAAACCGCAGTCATGGCCCGTGGCCACGACCGAAAGATAGTATCAGGCGCCGCGAAGACTGTCAAGCGCCCAAATTAGCCCGGCGGCGGCGCTACCCCTCATTTCCTCGCGGCGACCTTGGCCAAGAGATCCAGCACGCCGGTGATCGCGCGCTCGTGGAGATCCTCCGCGCGCCGCCAGAGCTGCTCGCCCTCGGGGCTGACCAGCTCGGCTTCGAGCCGGTGCTCCACCCGGGTCAGCTTCTCGCCCAGCTCGCTGAGATAGAAGCCGTGGGTGCCGTCGAAGCCCTCGGTGAGGAAGCGCCAGACCAGCGCCGCGTTCGGCTCCAAGCGCTCCAGGCGCGCGTGGAAGGGCCCGTGCCACTCCTCGCTCTTCCCCGCCTCGAGGGGACCGGCCGTGCGCTGAAACGGCTGGGACTTGAACGGCCAGATCTTGTCGGCCGACGTTCCCAGGTCCGCGATCAGCTCGAACGCGCGGCGCGGCGCCGCCTTGACCTCGCGCGCGTGGACGACGCGCAACTGCTTACCCATGGCTTGCTTCCTTCGCGCGCGAAAGGGGCACGGCCTTGCAGCCGTGCCCCCGGGTCTCTCCGAAGCGCCGCGCAAGCGGCGCGCGGGTTAGGCCTTGAGCTCGATATCCACGCCCGCCGGCAGATCGAGGTGCATCAGGGCGTCCATCGTCTTGGGCGAAGCCTGGAGGATGTCGACGAGGCGCTTGTGGGTGCGCATCTCGAAGTGCTCGCGGCTCTTCTTGTCGACGTGCGGCGAGCGCAGCACGCAGACGCGGTTGATCTCGGTGGGAAGCGGGACCGGGCCGCTCACGAACGCACCGGTGCTGCGAGCGGTCTCGACGATCCGTGCGGCGCTCTGGTCGAGCACCTTGTGGTCATACGCCTTGAGGCGGATGCGTATCTTCTGTTTGGACATACCTATCGTTCCCTATCCTGCTTCCGTCACGGAACCGTCGATTGTCAAAGATCGGGCGAAGCCGTGGCGGCCCCGCATCAACCGTTGGATGGTATCACAGGAAGCCGGGGAGGGGCAAGCCCCCGCCCCGGCTTCGTTTCGGGCCTGGCTAGTTCTGGATCGCCGTCACGACGCCGGCGCCGACCGTGCGCCCACCCTCGCGGATGGCGAAGCGCAGCCCCTCTTCGCATGCGATCGGGGTGATCAGCTCGACGTCCATCCTCACGTTGTCGCCCGGCATGACCATCTCCACGCCCTCGGGGAGCTTGATCGTGCCCGTCACGTCGGTGGTGCGGAAGTAGAACTGCGGGCGGTAGTTCGAGAAGAACGGCGTGTGGCGGCCGCCCTCTTCCTTGGAGAGGATGTAGACCTCGGCCTTGAACTTCGTGTGCGGCTTGATGGAGCCCGGCTTGGCCAGCACCTGGCCGCGCTCGATGTCGTTGCGCTCGATGCCGCGCAGCAGCACGCCGATGTTGTCGCCGGCGATGCCGGTGTCGAGCAGCTTGCGGAACATCTCGATGCCGGTGACGACCGACTTCTTGGTCTCTTCCTTCAGGCCGACGATCTCGATCTCTTCACCGA
Organism: Candidatus Dormiibacterota bacterium; assembly: GCA_035533275.1. Lineage (GTDB taxonomy): Bacteria > Vulcanimicrobiota > Vulcanimicrobiia > Vulcanimicrobiales > SCRA01 > SCRA01. The sequence goes on from DATLUD010000069.1 coordinate 24,159, forward strand.
CCTTGACCTGACCGCGCTCCACGCGGCCCGTGCCCACCGTGCCGCGGCCCGTGATCGTGAAAACGTCCTCGATCGGCATCAGGAACGGCTTGTCCACGTCGCGCTCCGGCGTCGGGAAGTACTCGTCGACGGCGTCCATAAGCTGGAAGATCGGCTCGGCATCGGGGTCGCCGCGCTTGCCCGAGGAGTTGAGGGCCTTGAGGGCCGAGCCCTTGATGACGGGAATCTCGTCGCCTGGGAACTCGTAGCTGGAGAGGAGCTCGCGCACCTCCATCTCGACCAGCTCGAGCAACTCGGGATCGTCGACCATGTCGACCTTGTTCAGGAAAACCACCAGGCGCGGCACGCCGACCTGGCGAGCGAGCAGGATGTGCTCGCGCGTCTGCGGCATCGGGCCGTCGGCCGCCGAGACCACCAGGATGCCGCCGTCCATCTGCGCGGCGCCGGTGATCATGTTCTTGATGTAGTCGGCGTGGCCGGGGCAGTCCACGTGAGCGTAGTGGCGCTTCGCCGTCTCGTACTCCTGGTGCGAGATGGCGATGGTGATACCGCGCTCCCTCTCCTCGGGCGCGTTGTCGATCTCATCGACGGCACGCTTCTGCGCCAGACCCTCGGTCGCCAAGCAGTTGGTGATCGCCGCGGTCAGCGTCGTCTTGCCGTGGTCGACGTGGCCCAGCGTGCCGATGTTGACGTGCGGTTTGGTCCGCTCGAATTTTGCCTTCGCCAATGTAGGTCTCTCCTGCTCCTCGTGTTTTGGTATGTGGAGGATGCGTACGTATGTAGTAGGGCCGGGTCCGGAAATCTAGGCTGCCGACGGCTTCTTGCCGGTCGACTTCGCGATGATCTCCTCTTCCACCGTTTTTGGAGCCCGCTCGTAGTGGCTGAACTCCATGGTGTAGGTGGCACGCCCCTGCGTCTTCGAGCGCAGGTCCGTCGCGTAACCGAACATCTCCGAGAGCGGGACGTTGGCCTTGATGACCTGGGCCCCGCCCGGCGCCTCCTCGGTGCCTTGGATCATGCCGCGGCGGCTGTTGAGGTCGCCGATGACGTCACCCATGTAGTCCTTGGGCGTGGTGACCTCGACGCCCATGATCGGCTCCAGCAGGACGGGTCCCGCAGCCCGGTTGGCCTCTTTGAATGCCATCGATCCGGCGATCTTGAAGGCCATTTCCGAGGAGTCGACGTCGTGGTACGAGCCGTCGAAGAGGGTCGCCTTGAAGTCGAGCACCGGGTATCCCGCCAGACAGCCGCTGTGGGCCGCCTCACGGATGCCCTCCTCGACCGGCTTGACGTACTCCCGGGGCACGACGCCGCCGACGATCTTGCTCTCGAAGACGTAGCCCGTGCCGGGTTCGCCGGGCTCCAGGCGGATCCAGACGTCGCCGTACTGACCCTTGCCGCCCGTCTGGCGCACGAAGCGCCCCTGCTTCTCGATGCTCTTGGTGATCGCTTCTTTGTAGGCGACCTGCGGCTTGCCGACATTCGCCTCGACCTTGAACTCTCTCTTGAGACGGTCGAGGATGATCTCCAGGTGCAGCTCGCCCATGCCGGCGATGATGGTCTGCCCCGTCTCCTCGTCGGTGAACATGCGGAACGTCGGGTCCTCGATGGCCAGCTTCTGCAGGGCCTGTCCGAGCTTCTCCTGATCGGCCTTGGTCTTGGGCTCGATGGCCTGCGAGATCACCGGCTCGGGGAAGGTGATCGCCTCGAGGACGATCGGATGCTTCTCCTCGCACAGGGTGTCGCCGGTGGTGCTGTACTGCAGGCCGACGGCCGCCGCGATGTCGCCCGCCCCCACGCTGTCGATGTCCTCGCGGTGGTTGGCGTGCATGCGCAGGATGCGGCCGACGCGCTCCTTGCGATCCTTGGTCGAGTTGTAGACGTAGCTGCCCTTCTTCAACTCGCCCGAGTAGACGCGGAAGTACGTCAGGTTGCCGTACGGATCGCTGGCGATCTTGAAGGCGAGGGCCGAGAACGGCGCCTCGTCGCTGGGCTCGCGCAGCTCCGTCGTGCCGTTGTTGGGGTTGATGCCCTCGACCGCCGCCAGATCGACCGGCGAGGGGAGGAAGTCGACGACGGCGTCGAGCAGCGGCTGGACGCCCTTGTTCTTGAAGGCCGACCCGCAGAGCATCGGGATCACTTTGCCCGCGATCGTCGCCTTGCGCAGCGCACGCTTGAGCTCGGCCTCGCCGACCTCGGCGCCCTCGAGATACTTCTCCATCAGCTCGTCGTCGGTCTCGACGACCGCCTCCACGAGCTTGTGGCGCCACTCCTTGCAGACCGCGGCGAGATCCTCGGCGATCTCCTCGGAGTGCGAGGTCGTGCCCAGATCGTCCGTGTAGATGGTCGCCTTCATCGAGAAGAGATCGACGATGCCCTGGAACTGGTCCTCGGCGCCGACGGGGATCTGGATCGGATACGCGGGCGCGCCCAGGCGCTCGCGCACCTTGTCGATCGCGTTGAAGAAGTTGGCCCCCATGCGGTCCATCTTGTTGACGAAGATGACGCGCGGGACGCGGTACTTGTTGGCCTGGCGCCAGACCGTCTCTGACTGCGGCTGAACCGCGGCGACGGCATCGAAGAGCGCGACGAGGCCGTCGAGGACGCGCAGCGAGCGCTCGACCTCGACCGTGAAGTCCACGTGGCCAGGCGTATCGATGATGTTGATCCGCGTGTCGTTCCACGTGCACGCCGTGGCGGCCGACGTGATGGTGATGCCGCGCTCCTGCTCCTGCTCCATCCAGTCCATCGTCGCGGCGCCCTCGTGGACCTCGCCCAACTTGTGGGTGCGCCCCGTGTAGAACAGGATGCGCTCGGTCACGGTGGTCTTACCGGCGTCGATGTGCGCCGCGATCCCGATGTTACGCGTCTTTGCGAGGGGAAACTCTCTCGCCACGATCTCTCAACCTCTCGTTCTTGGTACCGCTTCACGCGAGAAGGGCGGCCATCGGCCGCCCTACGCTATCGAAGCGGGCGGCCTGCACTACCAGCGGTAGTGTGCGAATGCCTTATTGGCCTCTGCCATCTTGTGCGTGTCTTCGCGCTTCTTCACGGCCGAGCCGACATTGTTGGCCGCATCCATGAGCTCCGCCGCCAAGCGCTCGTGCATGGGGCGCCCCGTCCGCTTGCGCGCGAAGCCGATCAGCCAGCGCATCGCCACCGCCTGGCGGCGATCGGGGCGGACCTCCATCGGAACCTGGTAGGTGGCACCGCCGACGCGGCGCGGACGCACTTCGACCATCGGCATGACGTTGGTCATCGCCTGCTGGAAGACGTCGAGTGGATCGCGCCCCATCTTCTCTTGGATGATATCAAAGGCATCGTACGTGATCTTCTCGGCGACGCTCTTCTTGCCGCCAAGCATGATCTTGTTGATGAAGCGGGCGAGCATCTTGGAGTTGTGGCGCGGATCCGCGAGGATCTGCCGTTTGGGAACCGGTCCCTTACGAGGCATGGACTCTTCTCTTCTCCTTCAGGTGCCCAGGCAATCCGCCTGGCCTTACTCTGGCCCCACACGTTTCGCTACGCTCCACTCTTGGGGACCCCAGTACTTCAAAGGTTCCGGGCCGCTCGGCCCGGGCTGCATGTGCTACTTCGACTTCGGCCGCTTGGCGCCGTACTTCGAACGCCCTTGCTTGCGGTTGGCCACGCCCGAGGTATCGAGGGTGCCGCGCACGATGTGATAGCGGATGCCCGGAAGATCCTTCACGCGGCCGCCGCGGATCAGAACCACGGAGTGCTCCTGAAGGTTGTGGCCGATGCCGGGGATGTAGGCCGTGACCTCGATGCCGTTGGTCAGACGCACGCGGGCCACCTTACGAAGCGCCGAGTTCGGCTTCTTCGGGGTGATCGTCTTGACTTGAGTGCAGACGCCGCGACGCTGCGGGCTCCCCGGCACCGTGAAGGTGCGATTGGGGAGGTCCGGGTGCCCGGGCTTGGGCCCCGTCGAGCTGAAGCGGAACGCCGGCGACTTCGTCTTATGCTTGCCGGTGACGCGCCCTTTGCGAACGAGCTGGCTGATGGTCGGCATATAGCCCCTTTACACACAGAAACGCGGCCTTCCCCGCGCGGGTAGGCCGGAACCCCGGTAGTATAGCAAAGCGCTGCGATGGCGGTCAAGGCATCGGGGAGCGGCCGCCGGACCGGTCGCCGGCGGCCGAACGGCTCCGAGCCCACACCTCAGCCCACGATCACGAAGTCCTCGATCTGCCCCGTGGCCCCGTTGGAGTAGGCGATCGTACCGAAGCCCATGGCGTCGACGGTGAACGTCGCCACCGTGGCGCCGGTCTGCGTGTCGGTCACCGTGCCCGAGATGCCGCTCGCATTCGCGGTCACGGAGATCGTGGCTTGGTCCTGGCTGTCGGTGATGGTCTCGCTGAGAGACGCCGGCAAGCCGTTGGCATCGTAGAGAGCCGTCAGGCTTCCCGAGGCCTGATCCACCTGCGAGCCGCCCGTGATGGTCCACGCCGGGAACGCGCCGGCCGTCAGCGTCAGCGCGTCGAGCGTTCCCAGGTAGGCCTGCGCGGTGGCGCTGGCCTGCACGCTGGTCCCCGACGCCGTGGCGGCGCTCGAGCCGCTGAGCGTCATCGTGGCGCCGTACGACTGCGAGAGGGAGGCGAGATTGGCCACGGCGCCCAGGCCGCAAGCCAGGCCGTTGGGCTGCGACCCCAGGCCACAGGCCACCGCGAAGCTGCCGAGCGACGGGCCGCCGACCGTCTGCTCCAAGGACGTGACGTCGAGCGAGAGCTGCGCGAGCTGGGTGTAGCTGGTGTCCGTGAACGCGCCCGCGAGCTGGAAGAGGGCGTAGCCGATCACGCTCCCCGAGGTGCCGTAGTATGTCGCGTTGCCGGGGCCGCTCAAGGCGAGCGCCGAGGTCTGCGCCGCGTTCCATACCAGCGTGGACTCGAGCGTCTGGCACGAGACGTCATAGAACGCCTGGAACGTGAAGGTGGCGGTGGTGGCGGAGGTCTGCACCACGCTCCCCTCCACGCCGCCGTTGCACGTGCCGATGGAGCTGGTGCGGCGCAGGTCCTGCGCCGGGCGGCGCCAGGCGCCCGCGGCGCGCCGCAGCACCGAGGCCGCGCCGAGGCCGCCTCCACTGGAGACCTCCTTGGATCCGCTGATCAGGCTCAGCGCCTGCTGGGACGCCGTGCGCTGCGCGGCGACCTGGACGATCGGGGCGCTTGGCTGGGGCGTCGAGGTGACCGGTGGGACGCCGCCGGCCGGCGCGGCGGCGCCTCCTCCTCCGCCGCACGCGCTGAGCATCAGCGCGGCCACCGCCGCCATCGCGGCGGCGCGAATGGTGATCATCTTGCACATAACGTAACACCCTCCGAGCATAGCGTTCCAAGAGATGTGGAGGCCGCTCCGCGACGTCCACGCCCTTATGGTAGAAGGGTAGCCCAGCCGAGTGCCATCTGGTTGGCATGACCGGGCGGAGGGGCACCCGCCGCGGCCTGCGAAGCGAGCAGGCCGTGTACTCGACCATCGTGGATCCACAGACCGTGCTCGCGCACCTCGCCGACCCGACGTGGGTGGTGATCGACTGCCGCAACGACCTGTTCCACCCCGAATCAGGCGCGCAGGCCTATGAGCGCGCGCACCTCCCGGGAGCGTTCCACGCCTCGCTCGAGGAGGACCTCAGCGGCGTGAAGACCGGGCGCAACGGGCGCCATCCGATGCCCGACCCCGCGGCCTTCGCCCGCTTCTTGAACGAGATCGGCGTGGGCGAGCAGACGCAGATCGTGGCCTACGACGCCGGCGGGGATGCCTATGCCGCCCGCCTCTGGTTCCTGGCGCACTGGATCGGTCACGCGGCGGCGGCCGTCCTGGACGGCGGCTTCTCCGGCTGGACGGCGGCCGGCTACGCCACGACAAGCGAGCCACCGGCACGGCAGCCGGCCTCGGAGGCTCGAACCGTCCGCCTGCGCCACGAGTCGACCATCGGCGTCGAGGACGTTCTGGCGGGCTTGGGCTCCGCCCGACACCTGGTGCTCGATGCCCGTAGTCCCGACCGCTTCGCGGGGCAGAACGAAACGCTGGATCCGGTGGCCGGCCACATCCCGGGCGCCGTCAACCGCTTCTCTAAGGAGAACTACGACGAGCGCGGGCGCATGAAGTCTCCCGAGCGGCTGCGCGCCGAGTTCGCCGCCGCCGGCGTCACCACGCCGGAGCAGGTGGTGCACCAGTGCGGCTCGGGCGTCTCGGCCTGCGTCAACCTGCTGGCGATGTCCTACGCCGGCATGGCCGGGTCCCGCCTCTACCCCGGCTCGTGGAGCGAGTGGATCGCCGACCCGTCGCGCCCCGTGGCCGGCGGGTAGCGGGGCCGCTCAGCGCTTCAGCACCTTCGAGAGAAACGTCTGGGCCCGCTCGGAGGGCGGATGCTCGAAGAAGTCGCCGATCGGCATGTCGTGCAGGATCACGCCGGCGTCCATGAACGCGATGCGGTCGGCGACGGCGCGCGCGAACCCCATCTCGTGGGTCACCACGATCATGGTCATCCCTTGGCGCGCCAAGCCCGTCATGACGTCGAGCACCTCCTGGATCATCTCGGGGTCCAGCGCCGAGGTGGGCTCGTCGAAGAGCATGGCCACCGGGTCCATGGCCAGCGCTCTGGCGATGGCGCCGCGCTGCTGCTGGCCGCCCGAGAGCTGACCGGGATACTTCTCGGCGTGCTCGAGCAGGCCCACTCGCTGCAGCAGCGCACGGCTGCGCTCGTCGGCCTCGGCGCGCGAGCGCCCCAGCACCTTCATCTGGGCCAAGCCCACGTTGCGCAGCAGCGTCATGTGCGGGTAGAGCTCGAAGCTCTGGAAGAGCATGCCGATCTTGGAGCGCAGGGCGGGCAGGTTGGTCGACTTGGCGTCCACGCGCGTGCCGTCGAAGACGATGCTGCCCCGCTCGATCGGCTCGAGCCCGTTGATGCACTTGATCAAGGTGCTCTTGCCCGACCCCGACGGCCCGCAGATGACCACGACCTCGCCCACCGAGACGCTCAAGCTGCAATCCTTGAGCACTTGCGTGCGGCCGAACGACTTGCAGACGCCTTCGAGCTCGATCAGTGGCATCGTCCGTCTCTCCGAATCCAAGAGTTCCGCTACTCTCATGCCGCGCTCACGCGCCTCCGCAGAAGTCCGACGGCTCTCGACGCCGCAAAGCAGATGACGAAGTAGACCAGGGCCACGAACGTATAGAGCTCGACGACGCGCGCCTGTTGGGTGGCGATGATCGAGGCCGTGGCCATGAAGTCACGCAGGCCCACCACGACCACGAGCGAGGTGTCCATGAAGAGCAGGATGCCTTGCGCCAGCAGGCTGGGGGTCATGTTGGCGAAGGCCTGCGGCAAGACCACGTGGCGCATCGCCTGCCATCGCGTGAGGCCGGTGGAGAGCGCCGCCTGACTCTGTCGCGCGGGGATCGACTCAATGCCGGCGCGGATGATCTCGGCGTAGTACGCGGCCTCGAACATGGCGAACGCGATCAGCGCCGACGAGAAGGCTCCCACGGGGTGACCGGTGAGCAACGGAACCAACAGGTAGAACCACAAGAGAATGAGCAGCAGCGGAACCGACCGCAACAGGTTGACGTAGACGTACGAGAGCCAAGCCAGTGGGCGTATGCTCGAGAGGCGCATGATGGCCAGCACCACGCCCATGGAGATTCCCACGACCGCGGAGTAGACGGCGAGCGCGATGGAGAGCTGCATTCCCTTCCATAGGAACGGAAGCGAGCGGACGATGATGTGAACGTCGAAGCTCGTCATCCCCGAATCCTCATCGCCCGCTCGGCGAACGTCGTGCCGACGGAGAAGATCGCCGAGAAAACCAGATAGAAGAGCGTTGCCGCGGTGAACGCCTCGATCCCGTGAGCGGTGTAGAACTCGACCTGGCGGCTCTGCGCCGTCATCTCCATGACGCCGATGGTCAATGCGATGGCCGAGACCTTGAAGCAGATCAGAAACTCCGAGGTCAACACCGGGACAATGTTCCGGTAGGCGATTGGCAGGCGCACGTGGCGATACGACTGCGCCGCGCTGAGGCCCGTGGCCAGCGAGGCCTGCACCAGACTCCGCGGGATGGCCTCGATCCCCGCGCGCACGTGCTCAGCGACCCGCGCGGAGATAAAGAGACCCAGGCCAACCACGGCCGTCCAGAAGGCCGAGTGGGGGAGATCACGCTTGACGTACATGCCCAGCGCCGGCGGGAGGAGCTGCGGAACCACGAAGTACCAGACGAAGATCTGGACGATCGGGGGGATGTTCCGCAGCACCTCCACGTAGGCGGCGGCCAACGCGCGCACGTAGCGGTTGGGCAGCGTGGAGGCCACCCCGACCAGGGAGCCCAGCGTGAAGGCCAAGACCCACATGCAGGCCGCCAGGGCGAGGGAGACCTCCGCGCCGGAGATCAACCATCCGAGGTAGGGGTGCTGGAAGAGGACGCTCCAGTTCCAGTTGTAGGTGTGAGCCATGCCCCGCCGCTACGCCCGCCTCTCCGCGCTCGTCCTCATTCCATGGGAATCGCTTCGTCGATGAAGGCGCGGCGCGTGGCCGCGTCGAGCTTGATGCCCAGCGGTCCGAACCACTTGTCCTGGAGCTTGAACAACTCGCCATCGCCGATCATCTTGCTGATGGCGCCGTTGACGACCAGCCGGAACGCCGAGTCGTTCTGCCGGGTCATCAGGCAGATGGGGTTGCTGCCTTGCGGGGAGCCGACGATATGCAGCTTGGAGCGGTCCGGGCTCTTGAGCAGCTGCGCGCCCAGCGGAACGACGTCGCCGGCGAAGGCGTCCGCCCGCCCCGTGGTGACGGCGAGCATCGCCTCCGGTATGCTGGTCAGCCGGATCAGGTGAACGTTGATCTTCTTGGCTTCGAGCAGTCCGGTGAAGTACGAATCGCTGGTGGTGTTCTGGACCACCGCGATCGTCTTGCCCCCAAGGCTTCTGTAGCCTTTGATCGGCGAGCTCTTCAGCACCAAGAGCTTGGAGTCCGAGAAGAAGATCGGCAAGCTGAAGTCCACCTGGTGGGCACGGGCAAAGGTGTCCGTGGCGTTGCCGCAGTCGAGGTCCACCGTGCCGTTTGCGACCAGCGGGATACGCGTGGCCGCGGTGCTCGAGACGTAACGTACTTTGAGGTCCTTCGACCCGACGGCAGCCGCGACGGCCTTGACCACTTGGTCGCAGACGTCGATGCTGTAGCCGGTTATCTTCTGATCCATGTTCAGGAACGCATACGGTGCCCCGTCATCGCGGTGCCCGATGACGATCTCGCCGCTCTGCTTGATCTTGGCGAGGGTGCCGGTGAGGTTCTGTGCCGAGGCCGAGAGCGGAATGGCGGCCACGGCGATGACGAGGGCGAACAGGGCTGCCAACGGACGAATCACTCGCAATGACATCTCCTCCGTCTTGCTGAGAGTGCCCGAACGGCGCCGCGCGCAACATGGCGTGCGGCGCCGGATGCTATGTGGCTTTGATGCCGTGCAGGCCGTACGACGCGTCCTTCACCGTGAAGAAGACGACGTCGGCCTCCGGCGTTGCGACCGCGTGGTGGATCGTATCGGCGGGAACGTAGATCACTTGGCCCGGCTTGACGGTGCGGCGCTGGCCGCCCACCTCGGACTGGATCGTGCCCTCGAGCACGAAGATCCATTGCTCGTTGGGGTGGGAGTGCGGCTCGGAGCCGGTGCCCGCCGGCATGCGCATGAGCGCGACGATCATCCGATCGCCTTCGACGCACGCGCCGTTGGCCGTGGAGTACTCGGGGCCACCCATGATCGGATCGATCTTCGCGAGCTCGAAGTAGTACTCTCCGGGCTGGGCGCGCTTGGCGCCGGGGGTGCGGGCGGCGGTGGCATGCTCTGCCATCTGTGGTGCCTCCTGGTGGTGCTGAAACGACCGAATGGAATCGGATCAAGGGCCTACGGCATAGGCCTCGTCGACGCCCGTCCACGAGCTGATGCCGGGCATGCCGTCGGATTGGAAGCTACCGCCCACGATGTGGAGTGCGCCTCCGACGAACGCGGCCGCGCAGCCGTGGCGGGCGACGGGCATGTGGGCCAGCTCCGTCCAGCTATTGGTGGCGGGATCGTAGGACTCGAAGGCCCAGTACGCCATCTTGCCGGCGGCGCTGGCGTACTCGCCGCACGACACGTAGATCTTCCCGTCGTGCGCGGCCCCGCAGACGTCGCCGCGGGGTAGCGGCGAGCGCCCCTTGTCGAGCCAGCGGTTGGTCGCGGGGTCGTACTCCTCCACGCGGTCGGTGATGCTGGAGAGACCGACGAAAACCGCTCCGATCCGTCCGTCGATGGCGTAGATCTTGCCGTCGACGGCGGCCGCGAGAAAGTGGTTGACGGGCGTGGGCTTCGTGGCGCACGTGGACCACGTGTTGGCCGCCACGTCGTAGGCTTCGCAGGTGCCCACGACGCGCTCGGGGCCGCCGGCGATCAGGGTGGCGGTAGGATCGTTGGGGACGCCGGATGCCGCGCCGCCGATCACGTAGATCTTCCCCCCCACCGCGACCGCCTGTCCGGCGCCGCGGGGCGTGGGCAGCGGGGCGAGGGCCTTCCAGCTATCGCTGGCGGGGTCGTAGACCCACGAGTTGTTGATGGGCTTCCAGTAGATCTCGGGCGTGCCGTGCGGGTGGACGAAGCCGCCGAAAACGTAGATCTTGCCTTGATAGGCCGTCATCATGACGTGGTGCGCGGGAAGGGCCATCGGCTTCTTCTGGGTCCAGGCGTTGGTGGCGCCGTCGTAAGCGTAGACCAATCCCAGCGGCCGGCCGTTGAGGTATCCACCCATCACGTACATGGTGTCGCCGATCGCGGTGCCGTAGAGCTCGCCGATCGGGTGCGGGAACGGTGCCGCGTTCGTCCACGTGCCTTGCGCGTGGGCGACCGATGTGGTTCCGAGGAAAGCTGCGACCATGAGCGCGGGCAAGAGCCAGGCGCGCCGAACGAATCTCCTGATGCGCATCGTATCCTCCAATGCTTGCTTGATGCCTATGGGGCGGGCGTGACCTCCTTATGGGCGAAGCGACGAGCCGAAGGAACAGGCTGGCGGGCGCTTACGGCAATAGCAACGCCACGCTCGCTCGAGACGCGAACGGAGCACGAGTACCCATCGAACGGTAGAGCTCTCATGGCCTGACCTCGCAACGCGACGCGTCATCGAGGGCCTCAC
>DATLUD010000070.1:0-115090 GCA_035533275.1 Candidatus Dormiibacterota bacterium
CAAAAATATACGGCATCTCTGCCACATACCCTCAACCAACTCGTTGAATTGTTTCCGTACGTCTTTGACATCTCTGCCAAAGGCGCCCGAGAACCCACAGACTTTATGCGCTTCTGTCCTGTTCAGTTTTCAAGGAGCCGCCGTATTGAACGGCGCGAGGTGGGCCGACCGAAGTCGGCCGCACAAGAGGCTACTTTACTCCCTTACGGATGCCTTGTCAAGCACCCGCACGGTTTCCGGCAGCAACTCCTCGGCGCGGCTTGACGCCGGCGCCGGTCTCACCGACGAGAAACACACGCCATGCTCCTAAGATGGGAGCACGCGCCGATCTCCGATCGATGCTACTACCTATGACACGCATCCGGGCTCAGGGGTTTCGCCCTACCCCGGACGCCGCGCACGTGCTCGACCGGCGCTCACCGGTTCGCCGACGGATGCGTCTCGAGGGTCCGGGCGGCCTCTTTCAGAAGCTCTTCCGCGTGGCGGGCGCCGGCATCAGACTCGGCGGAACCCGCGAGCATGCGCGAGATCTCCGCGACGACCGCTTGCCCCGCCTCCAGCGCCTCGGCCTCGATGGTCGTGGAGGAGCGCGTCTCGCGCTTGCCCAGCACGTAATGCGCCGCCGCGTAGACCGCGATCTGGGCGAGGTGCGTCACGCAGAGCACCTGTCCACCCGCGGCCAGGCGGGCCAGGCGAATCGCCACTTGGCGCGCGGTCTCGCCGCCGATGCCCGCGTCGATCTCGTCGAAGACGAAGACGCGCCCGCGCTCGGAGGTCACGACGGCCAGCGCCAGCAGCACGCGGGATAGCTCGCCGCCCGAGGCCGTCTTTGCCAGCGGGCGCAACGGCTCGCCCTTGTTGCTCGACAACAGGAGCTCGACGCGCTCGCTGCCGTCGGGTCCGGGCTCCTGCTCGTGGAAGGCGACGGCGACGCGAGCGCTCCCCATCGCGAGGTCGCCCAGCTCCTGTGCGATCCCCCGCTCGAGCGCGCGCGCCGCGCGCTCCCGCAGACGCCGCAGCCGCTCGCAGCCCGCGCGCAGCTCGGCCGCCGCCTCTTCGCTGAGCCCGGCCAATGCCGTCAGACGCTCCCCGCGGCTCTCCATCGACGCGATGGTGCGCGCGAATCCGGCCTCCGCCTCGAGGACGCCGTCCAGCGTCCCTCCGTACTTCTTCTTCAGGCGGTCGAGCAGCGACAGGCGCGCCGTGACGGCGTCGAGCTCCCCCGGATCGAACTCGGTGCCCTCCAGCGCGTCGGCAAGCTCGATCGCCAGCTCCCCGGCCTCCGCTTGGAGCCCCCGCGCGCGATCGCTCAGCGCAGCGAGGCGATCGTCAAAGCGCGCGATCGCTCCCAGATCCGTCGCCGCGATCCCCAGGGCGTCGATGGCCGCGCCCTCCCCCTCCGTCAACGCACGATGCGCGCCGCGCAGCGCCTCGGCGATGCGCTCGACGTTGCCAAGATACTCGCGCCGGGCGCGCAGCGCATCGTCTTCTCCTCGCCCAGGGCGCGCCTCGCGGATATCGCCCAGCGCGAACTCGGCGTAGTCGCGCTGCTGCAGCGCGGTCGCCTCGCTCTCCTCTAGGGCGCGGCGCTCGCGGCGCGCCTGCGCGGCGCGCTCGTATGCCGCGCGCACGCGCGCGCGCTCCCCGGCGGCGGGCGGCCCCGCGTAACGGTCGAGCAGCTCGAGCTGATACGCCGGCTCTGTCAGCCGCTGCTGCTCGTGCTGACCGACGTACTCGACCACGCGCTCGCCGATCGCCCTCAACTGTCCGACCGCCACCGGGCGCCCGTTGATGCGCGCCGACGACTTGCCGCCGGCCGCGATCTCGCGCGAGATCACCACGCTCTCGCCGTCGTCGTCCTCCATGCCGAACTCGGCCAGAAGCGTCCGGATCGCGTCTCCGTCGAGTTCCAGGGCCACACGCGCGCGCGCCGCGTCCCGCCGCACGACGTCGCTCGCGGCGCGCACCCCGAGCACGAAGGAGAGCGCCCCCAAGACCATCGACTTGCCCGAGCCGGTCTCGCCCGTCAAGCACGTCAAGCCGGGACCCAGTGCGATCTCGGCGCGGGCGATCAGCCCGAAGTCTTCGATCGTCAGCCGGCGCAGCATCGCGCGAGCCCCTCCATGCTCACGAGTGGCGCCCCTCCTCCTTGATCGAGTGGCCCCAGTGCAGCTTCTGCTCGATCAAGGTGAAGAAACGGGGCGGCTTCACGCGCACGAAGCGCACCGGCCGTTCGGAGCGCTCCACCTCGACGCGATCGCCCGGCGAGAGATCGCGCGAGAACTCGCCGTCCGTCTCGAGATTGGCGTGGACGAGCGTGGAGTCCACGCTGATCCTCACGCTCTCCGCGGCGCTGACGACCAGCGGGCGCGAGAAGAGCGTGTGGGGCAGCAGCGGCACGATGCAGAAGGCGTCGACGCCGGGAGCGACGATCGGCCCGCCCGCGGAGAGGGAGTATGCCGTGGAGCCGGTGGGACTCGCGACGATGACCCCGTCGGCGGGGATATCGACCACCTTCTCTCCCGAGAGCCAGAGCCCAAATGGCACCAAGCGCGAGGAGGAGCCCTTGCGGACGACGACCTCGTTGAGGGCAAAGAGCGCGTCGCCGCCGTTGACGCGCGCCTCGAGCGCGATCCGCGGCTCGCAGGCGAAGCCCTCCTGCAACAGCCGCGGCAGCGCCGCGAGCAGCTCCGAGGCGCCTTCGAGCTCCGTCAGAAAACCCAGGCGCCCGGTGTTCACGCCCAGAACCGGAACGTCGTGTGCCGCCGCCAGTCGCGCCGTACGCAACAGCGTGCCGTCGCCGCCGATGGAGACCAGGATCGCGCACTCGTCGAGCGAGCCGACGGGGACATCGAGCTCGAGCTGGGCGCGCTGAACCTCGGGCAACGCCACCGCGTAGCCCTGCTCGCTCAGCAGACGCGAAGCGGCGCGCGCCGTCTCCCGCGCATGCGGGCGGTGAAGGTCCACGTAGAGGCCGATCGTGCGCGTCGCCAGCGTGCAGCGCTCCATCACGTGTCGCCTCCCTCGTGCGGCGGAGCCGCGTGCGCCCGCGCGACGGCTCGCGCAAGATGGCCGTCGTCGAGCTGAGTGCCCGCCTGCGGCTCGAAGAGACCCAGAAACTCGACGTTGCCCGCCGGGCCGCGCAGAGGTGAAGGCTCGACGGCCGCAAGACGCACGCCGCGCGCCGCCGCGCCGTCGCGGACCTCGCGTAAGATCGCCTCATGGACGGCGGGGTCGCGCACGACCCCTCCGGAGCCCAGGCGCTGGGGGCCGGCCTCGAACTGCGGCTTGATGAGGCCCACGATCCTCCCGCCGGGCTTCAGCACGTCGCGGGCGCGCTCGAGCAGGAGCAGCAGCGATATGAACGACGCATCGATCGTCACGAGGTCAAACGGCTCGCCAAGCCGATCCAGATCGACCGTGCGGAAGTTGGTTCGTTCGATCACCTCGACGCGCGGATCGTTGCGCAACGACCACGCCATCTGCCCGTAGCCGACGTCCAGCGCCACGACGCGGGCCGCGCCCGCTTGCAGCAGGCAATCCGTGAAGCCTCCGGTGGAGGCGCCGACGTCGAGGCAGCGCAAGCCTCGCGCGTCGATGGCGAAGGCGCCCAGCGCGTGCGCCAGCTTCTCGCCTCCGCGGCTGACGAATCGCGGGGCCTCGCGGACCTCGATCTGGGCGCTCGGTGCCGCCATCGTCCCCGGCTTGGTGATGGGACGGCCGTCGACGCGGACGCGACCCGCGATGATGAGGCTTCTGGCGCGCGCCCGCGTCGTCCCCAGCTGCTCGGCGACGGCGACATCCAACCGCACCCGCTCCTTCATCGCTAAAACGGGGTCTCGTCGTCCGCCTCGTCGTCGGCAGACGCCTCCGCCTCGCTCGCGCCGGCCGCCTCGCCCGCCGGTGCTTCCGCGAGGGCCTGCGCGATCTGCTCTTGGGCGGCGTCGAGCATCGCCTTGCAGCGCTTGCTCAGCACCATCCCCTCTTTGAATAACGCCAGGGCCTCGTCGAGCGAGGTCTCCTCGCTCTCGAGACGCTCGACGATGCTCTCCAAACGCTCGATGCTGGCCTCGAACGAGGGTTCCTTCGCCGACTTAGCCATGCTCGCTCCGTTCGACGCGTGCGACGAGCGTCCCGCGGGCCAAGCGCGCTTCGACCAGATCGCCCACCGGCACCGCGGCGGCGTCGCGAACCACCTTGCCCGCGCTCGTCACCAGGGCGTAGCCCCGCTGGAGGACCGCCTCCGGATCGAGCGCCGAGAGACGGCCCCGCACCGCCGCCAAGCGGTGAGAGAAGCCCGCCGTCAGCCGCGGGGCGTAGCGCTCGAGCAGACGGCATTGGACGGCCAAGAGCCGCCCCCGCCCGGCCGCCGCCGCCGCGCCTCCGTCGCGCAGGCGCCGCTCCACCGCCGTGAAGCGGCCGCGCGCCGTGGCAAGTCGCGCGCGCGGGCTGCGGCGCACGAGGCGGCCTTCGAGATCCGAGACGCCCTGACGCTCGCCGGAGATGAGCTGGCGCGTGCCGCGCACCACGTCGCCGAGGGCGTAGTCCAGCCGCTGGCGGCGCTCGTCGACGATCTGGAGGCGGACGCGCCCCAAGCGCGCTCGCAGGCGCTCGACGCGCTCGAGCAACTCGCGCCGCGACGGGGCGATCGCGCGCGCCGCCGCCGTGGGCGTCGGCTCGCGCAGATCCGCCGCGAAATCCGCGAGCGTCACGTCGCTTTCGTGGCCGATGCCCGTGACGACGGGGACGCCGGCGCCCGCGACGGCGCGCACCACCGTCTCTTCGTTGAAGGCGAAGAGGTCCTCGAAGCTGCCCCCGCCGCGGATCAGCGCGATCGCCTCGACGTCGAGCCGCGAGGCGCGGTCGAGGGCGGCGGCGATCCCGGCAGCCGCTTCGCGCCCCTGCACCGGAGTCTCCACCAGCACCACTGCCACGTGCGGTGCGTGCGCGCGCATCGTGCGCATGAAGTCGGCGTAGGCCGCGGCGGCGGGCGAGGTAACCACGGCGATGCGCCGCGGATAGGCCGGCACGGCGCGCTTGCGCTCGAGCGCGAAGAGCCCCTCGCGCTGCAGCCGCTCGCGCAGCTCCTCGTAGCGCGCGTACAGATCCCCCCGTCCGACGGCGAGGAGCTCGTCGACCACCAGCTGGTAGGTGCTGCGCCCCGGATAGGTGGAGAGCCGCCCCTTGGCGTGGACTTGCAGACCGTTGGCGAGGTCCTTCGGTAAGCGGAGGCCCGTCGATCCCCACATGACGCAGTTCAGCAACGCTTGCCCATCTTTGAGATCGAAATAGGCGTTGCCGTTGGCGTGGACCCCCTTGAAGTTCGAGAGCTCTCCGCTGACGGTCACCTGCTGCAGACGCTCGTCGCCCTCGATCAGCCGCCGCACGTAGCGCGCGATCTCCCCGACGGCGAGGATCGTCCCCGTCTCGTGCCTCACGGCGTGGCCTGCGCCGCGGGCGCGGGGGTGGCGGCTCGCACGTCGATGGGCGCGCGGCCGTAGCAGTACTGCAACGGCTCGGTGCCGTTTAGGAAATACTCCATGTAGCCCTTCTCGCCGGGAAGCGCGCGCTTGTAGTCGGCTTGGCAGACTCTGACGGCTTGGACCTCCGACGCGGGAAACGGGAAATCGTGCTTGGGCGTCTTCGCCAACGCCTGCTTCATGAAGCGGGCCCAGATCCGCGCGGGGATGTCGCCGCCGTAGGACTCGCGCATCGGAGAGTTGTCGTCGTTCCCAATCCATACTGCCGTGACCAGGTCCGGGGTAAAGCCCACGAACCAGGCATCGCGGAAATCGCTGGTGGTTCCCGTCTTGCCCGCGGCGGGGCGCCCGATGATGGCGTTCGGGTACCCCGTGCCGTGCTTGATGACGTCCTCGAGCATCGTCGTGACCACGTAGGCCGTGCCCGCGCTGACCACCTCGCGCTGCTGCGGGTACCGGTTGTCGTAGAGATCGGAGCCGAACGAGTCCTTGACCTCTTTGATCGTGTAGGGCGTGATCGCGACGCCCTGGTCCGCAATCGTGGCGTATCCCGCCGCCTGCTCCAGCGGACTCAGCCCCGAGGTTCCCAGCGCCAGCGAGAGGTCCTCGCCAAGCGGTGAGGTGATGCCCATGCGGTGCGCGTACTCGATGACGCGGTCGATGCCCACGCGCTGCAACAGCTTCACGGCCACGACGTTGCGCGACTGCTCGAGCGCGTAGCGCAGGGTCATCGCCCCCCAGAAGCGGTTGTCGTCGTCGTGCGGGCACCACGTCGTCCCGTCGCCCGCCGGGTAGCACACGGGCGTGTCGTCCATGATCGTGGTGGGCGTCAAGCCTTGGTCGATCGCGGCCGTGAAGACGTAGAGCTTGAACGAGGACCCCGGTTGACGGCGCGCCTGCCAGGCGCGATTGAACTGGTTGTGCAGATCGAAGCCGGTGCCGCCGATCATCGCGAGAATCTCGCCCGTACTCGGGCGGATCGCCACCAGCGCCCCCTCGTGAGCGCCAAGCCCTTCGCGCTGCGCCTCGCGGAGGCCCCAGCGGACGTCGGCGAGCGCCTCCTTCTCCAACGTGGGGTCGACGGTCGTATAGACTTGGAGCCCCCCTTGATAGACGGCGTCGTGGCCGAAGAGATCCTCCAACTGGTGGACGGCGTAGGTCGTGAAGTACGGGGCGTGCCATCCCAGCACGCCCCCCTGTCGCTCGCCGACCAAGCCGAGCGGCGCCTTCTTCCAATAAGCGGCCTCGGCGCGCGTGATGTATCGCTCGTCGGCCATGCGGTCGAGGACGTGCGCCTGGCGCAGCCGCGCGGCGCGCAAGTTCACGTACGGCGAGTAGTCCGACGGCGCCGCCGGCAAGCCGCCCAGCAGCGCCGCTTGACCGATGTCGAGGCTCCAGACGTCCTTGCCGAAATAGACGTGCGAGGCGGCCTGCACGCCGTAGGCGCCCGAGCCGAGGTAGATGAGGTTGAGGTAGCGCTCGAGGATCTCGTCTTTGGTGTAGTAGCGCTCGATCTGGATGGCCAGGAGCGCCTCCTCGATCTTGCGCGTCAGCGTTTTCTCGTCATTGAGGAAGAGCGCCCGTGCCAGCTGCTGGGTGATGGTCGAGGCTCCCTGCACGGCCGAGTCGTGCCGGTAGTCGGCGAGCGCGGCGCGCACGATCCCACGGAAGTCGACCCCGTGATGCCGATAGAAGTCCGAATCCTCGGTGGCAATGAACGCCTCGCGCACGATGGGTGGGATCTTGTCGATCGAGACCCAGATGCGGTCCTTGTCGTAGACGTTCGCCAGCAGAGTGCCGTCGCGGGCGTAGATCTGCGTGGCCTTCTGGGGCTGGTACTCGGCCATGCGCGTGATGTCGGGGAGGCGGCGCGAGTAGGCGGCCACCATGCCCGCGACGATCCCGGCGCCGATCATGAAAAGGACGAACAGCACTTGGAGGATGATGACCAGCAGCCGGCGCCCGGGCCGTGGCGCGCGCGGGAGCCGCGGCGGGGTCGAGCCCGGCGGCGAACTGCGCCGGCGCTTACGCGCGGGATAGATCAACGCGCGAGAGCACCCCGTTGACGAAGCGCCCGGAGTCCGCGGTCGAGTACTTCTTCACCAGCTCCACCGCCTCGTTGATCGCCACGGCGCGCGGCGTGCGGCCGGTGGTCATCTCGAAGACCGCCATCCGCAGGACCAAGCGATCGATCGTCGGCAGACGATCGATCGTCCAATCGCGCAACAGCGGCGCGATCACGGCGTCGCTCGCCTCGGCGTTCTCGAGCGTCCCCAGCACCAGCTCCTTGACGAACGGCTCCTGGCCGCGCGCGGCCGGAGTCTCGAACGCCTCGGTCAATGCCTCGCCCGGCTCTCGTCGTCCCACGTCTACGGCGAAGAGGGCCTGGAGCGCCGCCTCGCGAGCCTCTCGCCGGCCGCTCATCAACGGACCGAGACGGCCTCGGCACGCGACTCTCGGGCGAGGAATCGCGGGAGGTAGCCGATGTCCACTCCGCCCGCGGCGAACTCCGGATCGGAGAGCACCTCGATGCAGAACGGAATCGTCGTCTTGACGCCTTCGATCCTCGTCTCGCGCAGCGCGCGGATCATCCGCGCGATCGCTTCGTCGCGGTCGCGCCCGTGGGCGATGATCTTGGCGAGCATGGAGTCGTAGAATGGGGGGACCATCGCGCCTTCGAAGAGATGCGTGTCCACGCGGATGCCCGGACCACCCGGGAGCTGGACGGTGGTCAGCGTGCCCGCCGCGGGGGCGAAGTTGTTGGCGGGATCTTCGGCGTTGACGCGCACTTCGATGGCGTGCCCCTCGGGATGCAGGTCGTCCTGCGCGTACGTGAGGCGCTCCCCCGCGGCCACACGCAGTTGCTCCTTGACCAGATCGATGCCGAAGATCTCCTCCGTGACCGGATGCTCGACCTGAATGCGCGTGTTCATCTCCATGAAGTAGAAGTTCTCGCCCTCGCCCAGGAACTCGAGCGTGCCGGCATTGACGTACTTCACCGCCTCGACCGCGTTGCGCGCCACGGCGTAGAGGGCGCGGCGGAATGCCGCACTCAAATGAGGCGCCGGCGCCTCCTCGATCAGCTTTTGATGAGAGGGCTTCTGGACCGAGCAGTCGCGCTCGCCCAGGATCGTGATCCCGCCGTGAGCATCGGCGAGCACTTGCACTTCGATGTGGCGCGGGTTGAGGATCAGCTTCTCCAGGTAGACGCGCCCGTCACCGAAGGCCGCTTGGGCCTCGCTGCTGGCCGAGTTCATCCCCTGCTCGAGCTCCTGCGCAGCGTAGACGGCACGCATGCCCTTGCCCCCGCCTCCGGCGGTCGCCTTGATCAGCACGGGATAGCCGACGGATTCGGCGAACGCGCGCGCCTCCTCGATGCTCTCCACGATGTCCGTACCGGGCGTGACCGGGACCTTGGCCGCGACCATGAGGCGCCTGGCCGTGGCTTTGTCGCCCATCGCGCGAATGGCGTCGGGAGAGGGCCCGACGAACGTGATGCCGTGGTCGCGGCAGATCTCCGCGAAGCGCGCGTTCTCCGCCAGGAAGCCGTAGCCGGGATGGATGGCGTCGGCACCGGAGATCAGCGCGGCCGAGATGATGTTCGGAATGTTGAGGTACGAGCGCGCCGACGGCCCGGGTCCCACGCAGTAGGCATCGTCGGCGCGCTTGACGTGAAGCGACTCGCGGTCGGCCTCGCTGAAGATGGCGACGGTCTCGAGCCCCAACTCGTGGCATGCGCGGTTGATGCGCAGCGCGATCTCTCCGCGGTTGGCAATGAGGACGCGCTTCACGATGCGACCTCGATCCCGAAGAGGGGCTGGCCGTAGTCCACGGGGTCACCGTCTTCGACGAAGACCACCGCGAGCGTGCCCGCGCGCGGCGCGCGCACGGGGTTACGGATGCCCAGCGCCTCGACGTAACCTAGCTCGCGCGACTCCTCGACGCGGTCGCCGGCGGCCGCGGCGGGCGGGCTCACGTGGAAGACACCGACCATGTCGGCGGGAACCACGTCCATGGGAAGTGCCGGAGCGCCCGCGGCACGGTCCGTCTCCGCACTCGGCGGCGCGGCCCCATGGGCCGGCTCGCCGCGCTGGCGCTGGCGCCTCACGACCTCGAGCGCGAACTCCTCTTCGTCCACGGCCAGCCGCACCAAATCGCTCTCGTCGAAGGCGTGGAGCAACGGACGCACCAGGCGTTCGATCTCTCCGCGCACGTCGGTCTCTTTATCCTCACTCTGCATCGGCTGCCTCCGATTCGACGCGATCTTCTCCCCGCCCTGGAACGGGGTCGGCCACCACGATGCTGACGTCGAAATCGAGCACGTACCGCCGATCCTTCAGCCACGCGCGCAACGCCGTGAGGCCCGCGGCGAAATCCTCCGGCCCCATGACGTGGAAGGTGGAGAGGAACTTCCCCTCCACGCGCTCCAGCAGACGCGATGGCTCCTGCTCCTTGCGCGTGCGCACGCGACGCACGGAGACTCCGGCGAAGCCCGCGTCGAGCAGCTCCGCGCGCAGGGCCGGAAGCGACGGAAAGCGCGAGAGCTCCACGTCGAGGAAGCCGGGAAAGATCTCGGCGAAAGGGTGCTCGCAGAAATACCGGTGCGAGAACGTCGCGATTGCGAGCGGCCCCTCGAGCACCCGGCGCAGACGCCGAAAAGACTCGCGCCGCTGCGCCGGCGTGAGGTGGTGCATCACGAAGACACTGTATGCGGCCTCGAAGCGCTCGCCGGGAACGGCGTCCGGAAGGCGTCCGAGGAGCCAGCGCATCCGCGGCGCCTTCGCCTGCGCGCGCGCCAGCATCGCCGGCGACGCGTCCAGCCCCGTCATCTCCAGGCCGTGGTGCTCGGCGAGCCAGAGCGCGTAGCGTCCCGTGCCGCAGCCGAGGTCGAGCACGCGGGCTCCCGGTCTCTCGGCCACGCGGCAGGCGCCCGCGATCACTTCGGCCACCCGGCTCTCGTCCTCGGTGAGCGGGCGCAGACGGTCGTACTCGGCCGCGGCCGTTTCGTAGTCCGTGTGAAGCCGCTGGAGCGCGCCGCGCGAGCGGCCGAGACGGCGCACCTCCGCGCGCGCCGACTCGGGCAGCAGCGCCGCGAGGCTCTCCACCGTCGCGCCGTCGCGCGGATCGCGCAGATCCGGCGCGATCTCCCGCAGCGGCAGGAGCGCGAAGGCGCGCTCGCGCAGGTGGCGGTGCGGGACCTCCAGATCGGGCGAGTCGACCCTCTCCCCTTCGATCAACAGCACGTCCACGTCGATGGCGCGCGGCCCCCAGCGCTCCCCCGTCACCCGGCCGAGCTCGCGCTCCGTGCGCTTGCAGGCCTCGAGTACGGCGCGCGGCCCCCAATCGCTCTCGTAGACCGCCGCAGCGTTGTAGAACCACGGTTGGTCCGGCAAGCCCCACGGCGCGCTGCGGTAGAGATCCGAGCGCGCCACCAGCTTGCCGATCACCGCCATGCGCTCGATGGCCGTGTGGATCGCTCCGGGCGCGTCGCCGAGGTTCGCCCCGAATCCCAGCGCCACGCGCCTCAACGCCCGCGCTCCAGCGTGATCACGGGCGTGGCGCCCGCGAGCAACCGCGGCTTGGCGATCGAGACGCGCACGCGGGTGACGCGCGGATCGGCGAGCGCACGCGCCGCGATCTCTCCCGCCAGCCGCTCGAGAAGATCGTACGAGCGCGTTTCGACGATGGCCACGACGTCGCGGTGGAGCGCGTCGTAGTCGACGGTATCGGCGAGGGCGTCGCTGCGCTCGGCATGGGTCAGGTCCGCCTCGAGGCGCACGTCGAGATCGAACGGCTGAGGGCGATCCTTCTCGCCGGGGTTGGCGCCGTGGCGTCCCCAGGCCCGGATGCCGCGCAGCTCGATGCAGTCGCTCACGGCAGCCGGTCCCGCCACTCCTCCGGGCGCCAGCCGCGGACGATCGCATCGGTCACGCGCACCACGTCGACCATCTCCGCCACGTCGTGCACGCGGACCACGTCGATGCCGGCCGCGATGCCCAGCGCCACGGTCGCGGCCGTGCCCCATGCCCGCTCCGGTCCCGCGGGCTTGCCGGTGAGATAGCCGATGGTCGACTTGCGCGACGTACCCAACAGGGTGGGGAAACCGATGGCGGCCACACGGTCGAGCGACCTCAACACGGCGATGTTGTGCTCGGGCGTCTTGCCGAAGCCGATGCCCGGATCCAGGAGGATCGACTCGGCCGGGATGCCGGCCCGCAATGCCTCCCCGGCCTGCCGCTCCAGCCAGGCCACCACCTCGTCGACCACGTCGCCTTCGTAGACGGCGACGCGCTTGTTGTGCATCAGGATCGCCGGAGCGCGATGGCGGGCCGTGACCTCCAGCATCCCGCGCGTCCAACCCCACACGCTGTTCACCATGTCGGCACCGGTCTCCAGGGCCGCCTCGGCGACCTCGGCCTTGAACGTGTCGACGCTGATGATCGCATCGGAGCGACACGCGCGTACTCCGGCGATGACGGGGAGGATGCGGCGCAGCTCCACGGCGCCGTCGACGGGCTCGTGACCGGGGCGGGTCGACTCTCCGCCCACGTCGACGAGATCGCACCCGGCGTCGAGTTGCTCCAGCGCCCGCGCGATCGCCGCCCCCGCGTCGTCGACCCCGTCCCCGGAGAATGAGTCGGGGGTGACGTTGACGATGCCCGCCACGTACGTGCGCGCCCCCCAGGGCAGCACGCGCCCGCGAACCCGCAGCGCGCCGCGCTCAGACCTGTGATCGGCTCGATGCGGAAGAGACGTTGGCAAGCCACCACTCCCGAAGTTCGGCCACGACGAACGTCGAGCCGGTGACGACGACCACGTCGTCCGCCTCGGCGATACGCCGTGCGACGGCCAAGGCCTCCACGGGGTCGGCGATTGCGCGGCTCGCCCGCCCGGCGGCCTGGGCGTAGGCTTGCAGCGACTGCAGACGCGTCGCCGGGCGCCCGGGCACCTCGAACGAGGTGAAGATGAACGTGGCGGCGAGCTCCGACCAGACGGCGATCATCTCCCGCCCATCCTTCTCGGCCGCCACACCCACCACGAAGGTGAAGCGGCGCCCCGGCCAAGCTTCGTTCAGGGCCGACGAAAGCGCCCGCGCCTTGTCCGGGTTGTGGGCCACGTCGAACACCACGACCGGCCGCGACGGGTAGAACTCCACCCGCCCCGGCAGGCTGACCTCGGCGAGGCCGCGCTCGACCGCCTCCACGGATGGACGCAACTCCTCGCGCAACTGCTCGAGGGTCATGATCGCGGTTGCCGCGTTGCGGAGCTGGAAGCTTCCCAGAAGAGGAAGGTCGACCCGGTAGGCGGCGGATGGCGTGCTCACCAGCGCCTGCCGCCCGTGTCGCCCGCCGCCGGCTCGCTCCTCCACGTGCGCCAGGTCGCGCACGCTGAGAAATGGAGCACCGGCCTCGGCGCAACGCGCCTCGATGACGGCGCGCGCCTCGGCGCGCTCGACATCGCTGACGAAGGGAATGCCCGGCTTGGCGATGCCGGCCTTGTCGGCGGCGATCTCCTCCAGCGTGTCGCCCAGGACGTCCATGTGGTCGTAGCCGACGTTGGTGACCGCGGTGACCTCCGGATGCAAGACGTTGGTTCCGTCGAGCATGCCGCCCAGACCCACCTCGATCACGGCCACGTCGACGTTCTCACGCGCGAAGTGCAGGAACGCCAGCGCCAAGAGCGTTTCGTAGTAGCTCGGACGCCCCTCTTCGGCCGCGGCCGCCGCGATGGCCGGGAGCATCTCCTCGAAGAGCGCGGCGAAACGCTCCTCGCTGACCGGAACGCCGTCGACGCGGGCGCGCTCCGTCACCGAGCGCAGGTGAGGCTTCGTGTGGAGGCCGGTTCGCAGACCGTGCGCGCGGAGAATGGATGCCGCCATCGTACACGTGGAGCCCTTGCCCGAGGTGCCCCCGATGTGCACGGTGGGATAGCGGTCCTGCGGGTCGCCCAGATGGCGCAGCAAGGCCCGCATCCGCTCGAGGCGCCCGGGCTGACGCCGCGAGACGGTCTCGTTGATGGTTCCGATCAGGTAGTGTTGGGCGTCTTCGAAGGTCACGTTGCCTCGGCGAGCTTTCCGCGTACCCGCTCCACGAGCACTTGGGGATCGAACGGCTTGGACATGTAGTCGGCGCCGTCCACCGTGACCTCGCCGCCCCGGGCGGAGAGCACGATCACCGGCACCTCCCGCGTCTGCTCGGACTCACGGAGGCGCTTGAGCACCTCCCAGCCCGAGAGCCCCGGGAGCATCAAGTCGAGGAGGATGAGGTCCACCGGCGACTCGAGCGCATGGCGCAGACCCGAGATCCCGTCTCGCTCGACGCAGGCCTCCCAGCCTTCCATCTCCAGTAACAGCGAGAGGAGGCGCGTGAGATTCGGATCGTCGTCGATGACCAGCACGCGCGAGGGGTCAGCCATCGGTTACTCCCCCTGTCAAGAGGTCGAGCGCATGAGGTAGAGCCGGCCGGATCACCGCGAGATTCTCGGCGACCGCCTTGGGGCTCCCCGGCAGGTTGACGATCAGCGTGGCGCCGCGCACGCCGGCCACGGCCCTCGAGAGCATCGCTGTGGGAACCGTGCGCTGGGCGCTGGCCCGCATGGCCTCCGCCATCCCGGGAACCTCGTAGTCGAGCACCGCCAAGGTGGCCTGCGGCGTCCGGTCGCGCGGGGCCAGCCCCGTGCCGCCGCTGGTCAGGACCAGCGGCACGCGCTCGACGTCGGCCAGGGCGCGCAAGCGCGTCTCCAGCGCAGCGGGGTCGTCCGGCATCACCTCTTCGACCACGATCTCGAACGCCTCGCCCAGCTCCCGGCGAATCACCGGGAGACATGCGTCCGGGCGGATGCCGGAGGCGGCGCGGTCGGAGAGGATGATGACGGCGGCGCGGTACGGCATCATTGACGCGGAGCCGTCCAGGTGCCGCTCTTCCCCCCGCGCTTCTCCAGCAGACGCACGCGCTCGATGACCACGCCCTTCTCCACCGCCTTGACCATGTCGTAGACGGTGAGCGCGGCCACCGAGGCCGCCGTCAGCGCCTCCATCTCCACGCCCGTCTGCGCCGACGTCTTCGCCGTGGCGCGAATCTCGAGGCGGCCGGGTCCGCTCCACGAGAACGCGACGTCGACGGAGGAGAGCGGCAGCGAGTGGCACAGCGGAATCAGCTCGGCGGTCCGCTTGGCGGCGAGGATACCGGCGATCTGCGCGGCGACGAGCACGTCGCCCTTGGGCAACGCGCGCTCGCGCAGCAGCGCCTCCGTGCGCGCGGAGACGACGACCGTTGCTGCCGCGGTCGCACTGCGCTCCGAGACGCTCTTCGCCGAGACGTCGACCATGACGAGGCCTCCCGCCTTCGTAAGATGGGAGAAGTCCTCGCCTGTCGCGCTCGTGGAGGCCGGCCGGTGGACGTTGGAGTCAATATCGCTCAATGTACGCTCGCTCTCGGCCGATGGTGTAACCGAAGCGATGACTCTTTTCAAGGGTTCCGGAGGCATTCCTAGCCGCAGCGCCGCCGGCGCGGCGACGGCGCTCACGCACGCCCTGGCCGCCGTGGCCGACTTGGCAGAGGGGCACCGTCTGGGACACGGCCGGCGGATCGCATGGCTGGCCCTGCGGTTAGCGCCCCTGTGCGACCTGGACGCGGTCCAGTTACCCGCGTTGTACTATGCCGCGCTCCTCCACGACGTCGGGGAACTCTGGCTCCCCAGCGAGGTCTTCCACCGCTCGGGTCCGACCCAACGCAGCGAGTCGATCGGGCTCTGGGAGCACCCCGTGATCGGCGCCGACCTGGCCGCCCGGCTGGGCGCCCTGCCGCCGGCGGTCGCCGACATTGTGCGCTGGCATCACGAGTGGTGGGACGGTACGGGGTACCCGGATCAGCTCCAGTGGTCTCAGATCCCGCCCGCGGCCCAACTGCTGCGCTTGGCCGATACCTTCGTCTCCGCGGCCGCCGAGCGGCCCAACCGCCACGCGCTGCCCGTCGAGGAGGTCTACCAGCAAGTCATGGCCGGCGCCGGCCGGGAGTTCGGCCCCCGCTATGCCCGCGCGTTCTCGCTCCTCTTCCAGACGGATCCCACGGTCGCGCAGCTCGGAAGCGGCAAGGATGACCCCAGCGCCGAGCTGCCGGCGTCCTACCCGCTGACCGGTGCGACCGGGGAAAACGTGGAGGCCCTGCTCCTCACGATCGCCGACGCCGCGGACGCGCGCCATGCCGTCCTCGGGGGGCATTCGCGCCGCACGGGACAGTTGGCCGCTCAGCTCGCCGAGCGCCTGGGATGGGATGCCGAGGAGATCGACCGCGCCCGCGTGCTCGGCTACCTGCACGACATCGGCATGGCGGGCGTTCCCGGCTCGATCATCGGCAAGGCCGACCGCCTCACCTCGCTGGAGCGCACCGTCATGCAGCGCCACGTCTCTCACGGCTTCGAGATCCTGCGCCACATTCCAGAGCTCGAAGGCTACGCGTTGCCCGTGCGCCATCATCACGAGCGCATCGACGGCTCGGGCTATCCCGATGCTCTCACCGATCAAGCCATCACGGCGCCGGCTCGGCTGATGGCCATCTGCGACACCTACGACGCGCTCACCACGGGGCGACCGTATCGCACGACGCTCGGACCCGAGGATGCCCTGGCACGGATCGAACGCGACGCGGGCTTCGCCTTCGATCCGTCGATGGTCCACGCGTTGGCGAGCTCGTTGCCCGCGGTGACGCGATGATCGAGCTGCGCGACGCCAGACGGAGCCGCTCCGCGTCGCACCTCCACGAGATCTGCCGCGAGATGGGCGTGGCCAGCATCGTCGATCCGTACATGGGCCTTCCCACCCACCTAAACTATCTCAAGCGCCATGGGATCGCCGTGCATGGCGGAGATCCCATCGAATGGTTCGCGCACGTGGGCCAGGGCATCGTGGTCAACGACTCCGTCATCCTGCGCGACTTCGAGATCGGTGAGATCGTCGAGACCGCTCCGGGGCGCATCTACCCGCCGGACCTCTTCCGCGCGTGGGAAGGCGTCTTCTTCACCGAAGAGCAGTGCCGCTATCTCGCCGCGTGGCACGAGAACGTCAAGTCCCTGCGCAGCGACGGTCAGGTCGGCCTCGCCATCCTCGGCCTGTGGTGGGCCTTCGCCTACTGGCTCCAAAAGCTAGCGGCTCCCGACGACTTGCTCGACGTCCCTCCCAGCGAGCTGGCGTATGCCTACATTCGCAAGACCGAACGGTGGGTCGGCGACAACGCGCGCCACAACACCGTGCGCCACGCTCCGCCGGCGGTGACGATGTCGCGAGTCTCGACGGATGCCGTGCTCCTCACCCCGCCAGCCCCGGGCGACGACGGCCGCAGCGACGCCCGCACCTTGATGTGGGAGGCGTGGTGGCAAGGAAACCCCTACCAGCCGGTTGAGCGGCTGCGCGCCGGCGGCTCCGGCGACGCCTCGGCGTGGCAGGCGGAGTTCGCCGAGCTGCTCGCGGGGGCGCGCAAGTTTCCGCTGGCGATCGTTCCCACGAGCGATGGCGAGCGCGAGCGCGTGGCGTCCGCGTTGAGCGACTTCCGTTCCTCGATCGAGGAACGGCGCTTCTCCGACGACGAGATCTACCTGCTCGCCCGTTGAGCCGCGGCGCGCCGGGCAGCCACCGTCCGCCATGCGCCCGCCACGCCGGCCAGCATGAGCAGCCACGCCGCGCCGCCGCACGCCGCCGCGGCCCCCACCAGCGGCGCCCGGCCGATGAGCAGGCCGAGCGCTCCCGCTCCGACCGCGAGTTGCGCCAGCGCGAACGACGCCCAGAGGAGCGGCTGCGAGAGCAGCTGCGCTGAGGGCGTCTCGTCCTCCACCCCCAGCACGAGCGTGGCCAGCAGGCGCGGCCCGAAGACCGCGAGATGGGCATTGACCATCTGCCCGACCCACCCCATCAGCCCAAGGTAGACGTAGGCGGGAGCGACCGGGTGCCCCCGAAGGATCGCCGCGCCCAACGCGATGTCGAGCGCCAACCACGCCCCCGCCGCGGCCATGAAGGCCTGCGGCGGGCGAAACGGATTGCCCGCCCGCCCAAGCGTGTCGAAGAGATCAGCCAGGTAGAGCGCCAGCGCCGCGGCGGCGCAGACGGCGCCGAGCCACACCGGCCACCGCGACCCGGCCGCCAGGCCGGCGGCGACCGCGAGCGTTCCCACGGCCACCCCGCCTGCGGCTATGCCCGCGTGCCGCGGCGGCGGCACCGCCCCGGCGATCGGCCGGAGCGTCCGTAGCGAGATCTCAATGATCAGGGCCGTGAACCAGCCCAGCCCGGCAAGCTGGGCGTGGGCCGCCGCCCAATCGCCCCAGCGCCCGGGGGCATGCCCGCCGGCAAGGCCCCGCGCCATGGCCGCGCCGAGGGCCGCCGCCGCCGCCAAGAAGGCGAGCGCCACGACCAGCATCCGGGCCGCTCCCGCCGCGCGAGGGCTGCCCCGCGGCACGGAGAGGAGCGTGCGAAAGGCCGCCGCCAGGTAGAGGCCCAGCGCAGCGGCCGCCAGCATGGCCGCCCAGCCGGCGACGGCGGTGAGCCCGAACCAGAGGCCGGCGGCGAAAGCGAGAGCGCCCACGGCAAAGACGCCGAGCGCCCCTCGGGCGGCGCCTTCCCAGCGCCAAGCCACCCCGATGAGCTTGGGCACGAAATAGAACAGCATCGAGAGCGCCACCAGCGTCACCCAGCCCAAGGCGACGAGATGGACCCACGCGAGCCCTCCTAGCGAGAAGCCCAGCTCGCCTCTTCCGGCCAGCAGAAAGAGCAGCAGCCACGAGAGCCCGTGCGAGAGCTGCCCGACGATGAGGCCGCCCGGCGGCATCCAGGGACGTCCTGCGGCGGCGGCGGCGGCGCGGACCTCGCGCGGGTGGCGATAGCGTCGCTCCACGGTCACTCGGCGATTCCCGTCACCTTCCCCAAATGCTCCTCAGTCTTTCCCAGCCATCGTGTTACCTCAGGGCTGTAGACCACCAAGTGAGGGACTGCACGATCGTGCTCGACGTAGCGCCAGTTGCAACCGACATCGATGTCACCTATGAGGACGCCCCGAGAATCGTCATTTGGGAGATGACGCGCGCCTGCGCCTTGGCATGCAAGCACTGCCGCGCCGACGCGATACCCTACCGCAACCCCGGTGAATTGGACACCGAGGAGGCCTACGACCTCGTCGACGCCGTGGTCGACTGCGGCCGGCCCATCTTCGTGCTCACCGGCGGCGATCCGCTGATGCGCCCCGACGTCTACTCCATCGTCGAGTACGGGACGCGCAAGGGACTGCGCATGGCCGTCTCCCCGAGCGCGACCGGGCGCCTCACGCCCGTCACGCTCGCCAAGCTCTCCGCCGCGGGCTGCCGGCGCATCTCGCTGAGCATCGACGGCCCCGACGCCATGACCCACGACGTCTTCCGCGGCGTGAAGGGCTCCTTCGACCGCACGCTCGCGGCCGCGAAGGCGGCCGTCGACCTCGGCATCGAGGTCCAGATCAACACGACGATCGCGCGTCACAACTATCGCCACATCGAGGAAATGGCCGAGCTGCTCCCGCCGCTGGGGGCTGTGCTGTGGAGCGTCTTCTTCCTGGTGCCCACCGGGCGGGCCCAGCGCGAGCAGTGCCTCGACGCCGCCGAGCACGAAGCGGTCTTCGCCCAGCTCTTTGACATCTGGCTGCGCTCGCCGTTCGACGTCAAGACCACCGAGGCTCCCCATTACCGCCGCTACGTCACGCAGCGGCTGGCGGAGATGGCGCCCGAGGATCGTCCCGAGAAGACCCGCGGACCGGCCCTGCGCTTTCCCGCCATCGGCGACGGGAAGGGCTTCGTCTTCATCTCGCACCTCGGCGAGGTCTGCCCCAGCGGCTTCCTGCCCATGGTGGTCGGCAACGTGCGATCAGAGCGCTTGATCGACGTCTACCGCGACCACCCCGTCATGCAGCGCCTGCGCCGGCCCGACACCTTCTCCGGCAAGTGCGGCGTCTGCGAGTTCAACCGGCTCTGCGGCGGCTCGCGATCGCGGGCGTACGCCTTCACCGGCGACCCGTTCGCCGCCGAGCCCTGCTGCAGCTACCTTCCCGCCGCGGTTCGCGCCGCCCAGCGCGCGCCGCAGGAGACGACTCCGTGATCAACGTGACCAAGCTGCTCTGCGGCATCGCCCAGCCCATGGACCATCTGCGGTACGGACACGGCGCCTGCGCGCCGCGCTCGGCGAAGGACCGCAAGCCCGTGGTGGTGTGGAACGTCTCGCGTACCTGCAACCTGGCGTGCATGCACTGCTACAGCGCTTCGGAGGCCAAGGCCTACGACGGCGAGCTCACGCACGAACAGGGAGGCGCCCTGCTCGAGGATCTCGCCGCCTTCGGCGTCCCTGCCGTGCTCTTCTCCGGCGGCGAGCCGCTCGCGCGGCGCGACACGCTGGACTTGGCCGCGTACGGCCGCAGCTTGGGCCTCAAGGTCACGCTCTCGACCAACGGCACGCTGATCGACCGCTCGGCGGCCGAGCGGATCCGGGAGATCGACTTCGCGTACGTGGGGATCTCGCTCGACGGCATCGGCGCGACCAACGACTACTTTCGCGGCAAGACCGGCGCCTTCGACCGCGCCGTCCGCGGCATCCGCAACTGCAAGGCGGTAGGACAGAAAGTGGGGCTCCGCCTGACGCTCACGCCGCACACGGCCGGGGATCTCGATGCGATCTTCGACTTCATCGAGGCCGAGGGCATCGAGCGCGCCTGCTTCTACCATCTGGTCTCCGCCGGGCGCGGCCGGACTGCTGCAGACCTCGATCACGAGCAGACCCGCCAAGCCGTCGAGACGATCTTCCGCCGCACGCGGGAGATGGCCGAGCGCGGCGACCCGCGCGAGATCCTCACCGTCGACAACCATGCCGACGGCCCGTACCTCTACCTCTCCCTGCTGCGCGACGACCCCGAGGCGGCCGCCCGCGCCTACGAAGCGATGGCCTGGAACGGCGGCGGCGCCTACTCCTCGGGCGTCGGCATCGCCGACATCGACACGCAGGGGTACGTCCACCCGGATCAGTTCTGGCAGAGCGCCATGCTGGGCAACGTCAAAGACCGTCCGTTCAGCGAGATCTGGACCGATTCCGAGAACGCGCTGCTGAACGGGCTGCGCAACCGCCTTCCGCTGCTGAAGGGGCGTTGCGCCACCTGCCGGTTCCTGCCGCTGTGCGGCGGCAACTTCCGCGTGCGCGCGCTGGCGGCGACGGGGGACGCATGGGCCTCCGACCCCGCGTGCTATCTCTCGGACGAGGAGATCTGCGAGGTCGCGAGCTGATCGCGGCCTCGGCTGGGCTCCTAGGCGTCCGCCGTGGTCTGGAAGCGTGCCCAGATCATGGCCAGTACGGCCAGTCCGAAGAAGAGCACGGCGTGCTTGCCGCGGTGCATGCCGAGGAACGGGTGGGCATCGACCGGCTGATAGACGAAGCCGAAGTAGATGCCGATGATGAGCAGCACGATGGCCAACAGCACGGCGATCACTTTCACGGGTCTCTCCTTTAGGGACGCTAGCGGAAGAGCACGGCGCACGCGACGCCCGCCACGAGGCAGTACCAGGCGAACGGCACGAGCGTCTTGGTCTGAAAGTAGCGCACGAGGTACGCCACGGAGAAATACGCGGTGACCCCCGCGAGGATCGCCCCTGCCAGCGACTCGGCAAGCGCGAGGTGGACCCCCGGCGCGAAGAGGTTCGGCAGCTCGAAGAGCGTGGCCGCCACGATGACCGGCGTCGCGAGGAGGAACGAGTAACGCGCCGCCTCCGCGTGGGTGAGGTCCAGCAGCAGGCCGGCGACCATCGAGCTGCCGGATCGGCTGATGCCCGGCAGAAGGGCCAACGACTCGGCGAAGCCGACCTTGACGCCGTCCACCCAGTGCAGCTGCTCGATCTTTCGGTAGGGGTGCTCCGGCCGCAGGTGCTGCCGGGCGCGGAGGTACTCGCCGAAGAACATGAGCAGGCCGTTGACGGTCAGGAAGATCGACGCCGCGAGCGGGTTGGCGAACAGCGCGCGCACCGGGTGCTCGAGCAGCCCCCCGAGGATCCCCACGGGGATCGTGGCCCCCACCAGCAGCCACGCGGTCCGCTCGTCGCGCGAGCCCGACATCTTGCCGCGCCAGATGCTCGTGAAAAAGGCCGCGATGATGCCGCGCCACTCCGACCAGTAGAAGACGACCAGCGCCAGCGCCGTGCCGAAGTGGAGGACCACCACGAAGGCGAGGAACGTGGGGTCGGCGCGGTCGATGTGCCAGCGCAACACCGAGGGAACCAAGACGATGTGTCCCAGGCTCGAGACGGGAAAGAGTTCCGAGAAGCCCTGCAGCACGGCAAGGAACATCGCTTGCGCAAAGGTCACGGCTCCCCTGCTACGCCTCGCGATGCATCCCGACCTGCACGGGCAAACGACGGCGCCGATCCTGCCGATAACGGTTCTATGAACCCATCGCCGGACCACCGCGCCGACAACCGTCTGGGCGAGGCCCTCTTGGTCTCATACTGGGTGCACGACGACGCGCCACCCGAGATCACCGAGACCTACGACATCGCCCCGGGAGGGATCGCGCTCCTGACGCACGTCCACATGCAGCTGGGCACGCGCGTCACCATGCAGCTCGAGCTGCGAGGCGACGCCCATCCCCCGCTCCTGCTCCGCGGGACGGTGCGGTGGTCCCAGAACGACCCCGCCATCGCCCGGTACCGCACCGGGGTGGAGTTCGAGGAGCTCGATCCCGATTCGGCCGCCCTCCTCACGCGGTACATCGACATCGTCAAGCGCATCCGCGACCTTGGGATCTTTACCTAGGGATTCTCCGATCCAGGTCCAGACCAAGGCGCCAAGCGGCGCGGTGTACTGCGGGTACATGAGCCGCTTGGCAACGCAGGGATGACGTAGATTCCGAGACTCCCTCAGCCGTTGTCCGGCGAGAAGACGACCTGGAAGATGTACGATCCGCCGATGGCTTTGCAGTCGACGACCTGCGGTGCAAAGGACGACTGCTTCGCGGCCTGGATCGCCGATTGGTCGAGCAGCGGGTTCCCCGCGGACTTCGCGACCACCGCCGCGATCACGTGCCCCGAGGGATCGAGGGTCACCTTGACGTCCGTCTCACCAGCAGCACCCTGCTCCCGGGCCATCTCCGGATAATCCGCGGGAACGCGGCTCGTCGGATGCGGATCCCGGTTGGGGATAGCGCACGAGGGCGTGGGGGGAGCCGTGGGTACCGGCGTCGGCGGAGCCGTCGGTGGAGCCGTCGGCGCCGGGCCGGCCGCCGGCGGAGCCACGGCGCCGTGCGCGCTCGCGTTCACGGCCTGCCCGCCGGAGGTCCCGCTGGTATTGCCCTGCAGACGCTGAATGTTGACCTTCACCTGCTGCTTGGGCTTGGGCGGCTGCGGCTTGGGTGTCGCCGGCGGCGGCGTGGGCGGCGGCGTCGGCGGCGGCGTGGGCGTGGGCGGCGGCGTGGGCGGCGGCGTCGGCGGTGGCTTGATCTTCATCTTCTCGACCGTGACCTTGGAGACTTGCTCCTTCTGGTGCTCCGGCTTGAGTCTGAAGAACTGCGTGAGCAACGGCGCCGTGACGGCGTGAAAGAGCAGGGAGAGCGCGAAGGCCGTGTAGATGAACTTCCATGCCGTCGCACGGCGCTGCTCGGGCGGGGCCGGTGGTTTGGGTTGCTGCTGAGCCACTACTCGACCGCTCCCGGAGGCGTGCCCTCGATATGGTTAGCCAACCCGAACTCGTTCAAGCCCGCAGTCTTCGCGGCGTCCATCACCTGGAGGATGACGCCGTAGTGTGCCTTCGGGTCCGCCTTGATGATGATGTCCTTCAAATCGGGGAACAGGCCGTGCAGCTGCGCGAACTTCGCGCTCGCCTCGCGCACGGGCACGTCGGTGTGTCCGATTTGAATGTTGTTCTTCGCGTCGATGATGACGACGATCTGCGAATCCTTAACCTTCTCGCGATTCTTCGCGTCCGGCAATTTCGGTTCTTTGATGACGGATGCCAAGATGATGAAGATGATCAAGAGCACCAACAGCACGTCCGTGAAGGGCGTGATGTTGATGGTCGACATCACTTCGTCCTCGCCACCGCCGGTGGTCATAGCCACGGTTTGCCTGCCCCCTTACCTACTGGCTCACGAAGCCGACGTCGGTCAAACCGGCGAGCTTGGCCGCGTCCAGGATGCGGATGATGACGCCGTAGCCCGACTTGGCGTCGGCGACGATCGAGACGTGGCGATTGCCACGCTGCTTCTTCACGTCATCCATCGCGGTGTAGAGCTGCTTCTCCGAGGTCTTCTTCCCGTCGACGTAAATGAGGTTCTTCGCGGTGACGTCGACCTCGATATCCTGCTTGTTCTGCTGGTTGATCGTGCTCGGGTTCGAGTTCGCCGGCAGTTCCTTCTGGAAGCCCGGCGGCGTCACCAGAGCGGCGAGAATCATGAAGATGATGAGGAGCACCAGCAACACGTCCGTGAACGGCGTGATGTTGATCTCCGCCATGACCTCTTCGTCTTGCCGTGCCGACAGCAACGACATCTGCTACTTCCTCCTAGGTTCCGCACATGGCCGCGGACAGGCCGAAGCGGCCTGCCCACGACGACCTCGTCTAGTGACGCGCGATCTGCGGGGTGTACAGTTCCGTGGGGATCGCGGACCCCGTGTTGTGGAAGTGCAGCATCTCGGCCAGCTTGTTCGCGGCGACGATCATCTCCTGATTGTACGCCTTGATGCGAGCCTTGTAGTAATTGAAGAAGATCACGGCGATGACCGCGACGGCGAGACCGGCGGCTGTGGTGATCAGCGCCTCCGCGACGCCGGCGGAGACGACGGCGGGCGACGCGTTGCCCTTCAACGCGATGTCCTGGAACGCTCGGATGATGCCGAGTACCGTGCCGAAGAGGCCGACGAACGGCGCGATCACGGCGATGGTGCCGATCACGGGCAGGTTGGCCTCGAGCGTGTTCAACTGCTCCAGCAGCGCGATGGACAGCGCGTCGGTGATGTCGGCGCGAGTCTTCTCGCCTCGGTACAGTCCGAATTCGAGCACCTTCGGGAGCATCCCCTTCGCCTTCTTGCAGATGTCGATGGCGCCTTTGATGTCGTCCGCGGAGATGCGCTGGCCGAGCTGCCTCAGGAGCGCGTTGGGATCGCCGTGCTGACGTGCGAAGAACACGTAGCGCTCGATCACGATCGCGACGGTGGTCACGGAGAGCGCGAGCAGGATCCACATGTCGAATCCGCCCTGGCGCATGAAGGCCCAAAATTGTTCGAACAGGTTCACTGGCTCTCTACCCCTCCCAAAGGGTCACAAACACGAGGCAAGGGCCCGTGAAGACCCCGCACCTGGAAGGCGGTGCTACTTGGCCGCACGCGTTCACAGTTCCTCGTCCAATGTGTGTGTACAATCCTCGTCATCCTCTCGGCGTTCGTCGCTACGAACCCCCTTGCACCTGTTTCAGCGTCTTCTCGATCGCCGCGGCCAGCGACGCGTCGCCTTCCGTAGTTGCGGCGGCGTCCGCTTGCTTGAGAGTGGCGATCGCGGCGTCCTTTCGCCCTTGATTGGCGAAGACAGCGCCTTGCGCGTAGAGCGCCAGGGCGAACTTCGGATCCACCTGGAGCGCCTTGTTGGCTTCCGCCAGCGCGGCGTCCAGCGTCGCCGAGGCCGTCTTCGGGTCCTGTGTCTGCGCGAGGCTGATGTATGCGAACGCGGCATTCGAGAACTGCGCGGCCGCATACTTCCCCGTCAGCTGCCCGCCGCCCTGATCGTAGAGCTTCGCGGCAGCAGGGTAGTCCTTGGCGTCGAGCTCGGCCTTGGCTTGGATGGCGTAGACGGAGGCGTAGACGCTCTTGGTGTCCACCTTCGGATCGAGCGACTTCGCCTCGGCGAGATACTTCTGCGCGTTGTCGGCGTCCCCGGCGTTGGCATACGCCTGCGCGAGGTTGACGTCGATGGTGGCGCGATCGCCGGCCGGCGTCTTGCCCTCCGCCGCGAGATCACGCGCCTTGAGGATGTCTCCGATGGCCGCCTTGCTGTCGTTCGCGGTCATCTCGGCCAAGCCCAAGAGGTTGTAATACGCCACGCTCGGCGAGAGGCCCACCGCCCGCTTTGCCGATACCAACGCGTCTTGGTTGTCGCCTTTGGAGAGGCGCTCCTGGGTCACTTGCGCGTAGGCGTCGGCGGCGAGGTTCTTGTAGCTGGCGGGAATCGCTGCGCCGGCTTGATCGAAGGCGGCGGTCGAAGCGTCGTAGTCCTTGAGATAATACTGCGCGATGCCCAGCAGCGCTTGAGCCTTGCCGTCACCGGGGTTCTGCTTCAGGTAGGGCGTCAGAGCATCGCGCGCCGCGGCGTACTGGTTCTTGTTGATGTCGTCGATCGCCTGATCGACGGGGCTCTTGGCCTGGACGCCGCCGCTCTCCGTGAACATCAGCGTGAAGTCGTAGAAGCCCCGCTCGCCCTTGGCCTTGCCCTCGCTGGAGCCGCGCCGCGCCGGGGCATACGTCGAATGCTTGGCGATGTCCAGGGCCGCCGCGTCGTTCGCCTTGTTCGTGGAGCTGATGACGCGCGTCGCCACCACCTTGCCGTGGGGGTCGAGCTCGACCTGGACGACGACCTTCCCCTTGCCGTGGGTCGGCACCGTCGCGGCGGCGCGCTTGACGAGCTTCGGTGGGAAGTAGTATTGGAATTGCTGCGCTGAGGCGACCGCGCCAGAAGCGAAGGTAATCGCGGTAAAAACGGCAAGCGAGCGAATGAATTGCACCAAAACCTACTCCTGCGCGACCGTCTCTGTCGGTTCCAACGAGCCGGCTCGGTGAAACGTCCCTGAGCCAGCGCCGCAGGTTCCCCGCCGCCGGCGGGAATCCTGGCGGTCGCTCGTTATTTCGTATTACGGAACAAATCTTCGGAAACCTTCCGCGCCGCCTCCATGGCGGCCTCGACCGCGGGCATATGCTTGGCGCGCAGCCCCACGGCGATCGCGCGCAAGTCGTCAGCCAATTCCTCAACCAGGCCGGCGTCTCGCTCGGCCAACTCCTCCAGCAGCGGCCGCCACATCCTCCAGCTGGCGTTCGCCAGGCGCAAAGCTCCCCGGAGGCCGGGACCGACGACCTGGCGCACTCCCGGCTCCGGAAGGTGGCGTCCGACGCACTCGGCGAGTGCGACCGCCAAGAGCTGCGGGAGGTGGCTGGTGACTGCCACGGCCCGATCGTGGGCGGCGGCCCCCAAGGCCACCGGAAGGCCCCGCGCCTGCTCAATCAGATGGACGACCTGCCGCTCTGCCTCTCCGTCGCCCGGTTCGTAGATCCAGGGATTGCCTTCGAAGAGATGGGCATCGGCGGAGGCCGCCCCGTGCCCCTCGCGCCCCGCCATCGGGTGCGTTGCCACGAAGCCGGGGAGCCCCTGGGCCGCGCGCAGGACCGGACCCTGCAGTGAGGCGACGTCGAAGGTTACCTTCGGGCGGTTTCCCCCGTCCCGCAGATGCTCCAAGAGGGCGCAGACGACGTCGATCGGCGTCGCCAGCACCAGCACGTCGGACGAGCGCGCCTCGTCGAAGGAGACCGCCGACGAGAACGCGCCACGGGCGAACGCGGCGTCCAGCGCGGCCGGCTCGGCATCGCATCCGGCGACGACGTAGCCGGCCGCGCGCCACGCCAGACCCAGCGAGGCTCCGATGAGGCCGGTGCCGACGATCGCGATCCGCACGGGCCGCGCCTCCGCCGCTACGCCGCCGAGCCGACGCCGGGCAGCGTATGCCCCAGAGCCTCGGCGATCGGGCGCACGGATCGCACGATACCATCGAACTCCTCCGGCGTGATCGACTGCGGCCCGTCGGACTTGGCCTGAGCGGGATTCGGGTGCACCTCGAGCATCAGCCCGTCGGCCCCCGCGGCCACGCCGGCGCGCGCCATCGGCGCGATGAGATCGCGGCGCCCCGTACCGTGCGAGGGGTCGACGATCACCGGAAGGTGGGTCAGGATGTGCACCAGCGGCACGGCGGAGAGGTCGAGCGTGTTGCGCGTCGCCGTCTCGAACGTGCGGATGCCGCGCTCGCAGAGGACCACGTGGTGGTTGCCCCCCGCGTAGATGTACTCCGCGGCCATCAGCCACTCTTCGATGGTGGCGGAGAGGCCGCGCTTGAGCAGAACCGGCTTGCGCATCGCCCCCACCTCGCGGAGGAGGTTGAAGTTCTGCATGTTGCGCGCCCCGATCTGAAGGACGTCGGCGTACTCCGTCACGAGCTCGACGTCCCGCACGTCCATCACCTCGGTGACTACCGCCAAGCCGAAGGCGTCTGCGCAGGCGCGCAGATACCGCAGCGCCTGCTCGCCGAGACCTTGAAAGGCGTAAGGCGACGTGCGCGGCTTGAACGCCCCGCCGCGCAGGAAGTTCGCCCCGCTCTCGGCCACGCCGCGCGCGGTGGTTTCGATCTGCTGTTCCGACTCGACGCTGCATGGACCGGCCATCAGCGCCAGCACCCGGCCGCCGATCGTTGCGCCGTTCGCGCAGCGCACGACCGTCGTGCCCTCGCGCCCCTCGCGGCTGACCATCTTGTAAGGGCGCGATATCGGTACCACGCGCTCGACCTCCTCGAGCTGGGCGAACCGCTCCATGAGCTCGTC
Organism: Candidatus Dormiibacterota bacterium; assembly: GCA_035533275.1. GTDB lineage: Bacteria > Vulcanimicrobiota > Vulcanimicrobiia > Vulcanimicrobiales > SCRA01 > SCRA01. The sequence goes on from DATLUD010000070.1 coordinate 28,089, forward strand.
CTTGTCGGCGGTGACGCCGACGACGCCGACGATCGTCCGCTCGCTGCCGGCGGAAACATGGGCGTCGTAGCCGGCATCTCGAATCTCGGCGACGACTCGCGCCACGGCCTCCGCGGCCAGACCGGGTAAGAGCACGACGATCATTATTGGGCAACCTCCGGGTGGCTGATGTCCGGCCGTAGCGCCACGGCTCCATCGAGGTAGACGTGACGAATCACATGCTGGGCGAGATCGGTGTTCCAGTGGAGCAGGACCCGGACGCAGCGCGGCAGGCTTCCCGCGACCGGAATCTCCGTCGAGCAGAGGAGCGGGACCTTCTCCCAGCCCAGCCGCCGGGCGGCCTCCGCCGGGAACGTCGAGCTCAAGTCGGGTGTGACGGTGAAGATGGCGCTGCAGACTTCCTCGGGACGCAGACCGTTCTCGCGGGTGATCGCCTCCAAGAGACGCGTCGTGGCCGCGAGGATATCGGCGGGGTCGTCGCGGTCAACCGTGATCGCGCCGCGGATGCCGCGCGTCATCGTGCGGCCCCCTGCCTCGAGCGCGCGGCCTCGTCGCGCAGAGCGCACAGCACGCGGAGCTCCCGCTCCGTGGGCCGGCGGACCGATCCGACGGCGAGGTCGCCCAAGGCCACCGGCCCGAATCGGACGCGCTCCAGGGCGATCACCGGGTAACCCACGGCCTCGAACATCCGGCGCACCTGCCGGTTGCGCCCCTCGTGGACCGTGATGTCGACTACGGACTCCGCGCGCCGCTGCGCGACGACGCGGACTTTGGCGGGGCGGCTCTTCGCTCCGTCGTCCAACTCGATTCCTCCGTCTCGGAGCCGCGCGAACGCGGCGGGCTGCAGTTGCCCGCGCAGCGTGGCGCGGTAGGTCTTCTCCACGCCGTGGCGCGGATGGGTCAAGACGTGGGCCATCTCGCCGTCATCGGTCAAGATGAGCACGCCAGAGGTATCCCAGTCGAGACGCCCGACGGGCGCCAAGCGCCCAAGCTCCGCCGGAACGAACTCGGCGACCGTCGGCCGGCCTTGGGGGTCGGAGAGCGTGGTCACCACGCCCGTCGGCTTGTTGAGGACGAGGTACGCGTGCTCGGCTCGCGGGACGACCGCACGCCCTTCGACCTCCACCGAGTCGCCCAAACGCACGCGCCGGCCAAGGTCGCGCACGACCTCGCGGTTGACCCGCACGGCCCCGCGCGCGATCAGCTCGTCCGCGGCCCGCCGCGAGCAGATGCCCGCCTGAGCGATGTAGCGGTTGAGCCTGACCGCCCCGTCTTGCGCGGGAGTCTCCTTGGTTTCCAACGTTCCTCTCACCGGTCCGGATAGCAGAGAAGGCGAGCCGTGCGCTCGCCTCCCCGTCAGAGTCTCGCGAGCGCCGGGCTATCGTTCTTCGTCGTAACCGCGCGCAAGGGAGAGCGCCTCTTTGGTGATCGTCTGGAGGAACTCTTCGTTGGTGCGGGTTTGAGCGAGCTTGTCCAACACCAATTCCGTCATCTCGGACTCCTTGATGATGTTGAACGCCCGCCGGAGCATCCAGATCTTCCGAAGCTCGAGCTCGCCCAGGAGCAACTCCTCGTGACGCGTGCTGGACCGCTTGATGTCCACGGCCGGGAAGACGCGCGACTCGGCCAGCTTGCGGTTGAGGTTGAGCTCCATGTTGCCGGTGCCCTTGAACTCCTCGAAGATGACGTCGTCCATCTTCGAGCCGGTGTCCACGAGCGCCGTGCCGACGATCGTGAGCGAACCGCCTTCTTCGATCTTCCGAGCCGCGCCGAAGAAGCGCTTGGGCTTGTGCAGCGCAGCGGTGTCGAGGCCGCCCGAGAGCGTGCGTCCGGAGGTCGGGATGACCTGATTGTACGCACGCGCGAGACGCGTGATCGAGTCGAGCAGGATCACCACGTCCTTCCCGAGCTCCACCAAACGCTTGGCGCGCTCCATCGTCAGCTCGGCGACGGCGGTGTGGTTCTCGGGATGCTCGTCAAACGTCGAGGCGACCACCTCGCCGTCGATCGAGCGGCGCATGTCGGTGACTTCCTCGGGCCGCTCGTCAACCAGGAGGGCGATGAGGATCGCCTCCGGGTGGTTGATCGAGAGCGAGTTGGCGATGTTCTTGAGGAGCGTCGTCTTACCGGCCTTGGGCGGTGAGACGATCAGGGCACGCTGTCCCTTGCCGATCGGGCAGAAGAGGTCGATGATGCGCGTGGACAGCTGGGTGGCGCGGACCTCGAGCTTGTAGCGCTCTTGCGGGTAGATCGGCGTGAGCTTGTCGAAGTTCGGACGCTTGCGGACCGCCTCGGGGTCGAGGCCGTTCACGGTGTCGACTTTGATCAGGCCGTAGTACTTCTCGCCCTCTTTCGGACGGCGCACCTGTCCGGCCACCATGTCTCCGCGACGGAGCTCGAAGCGGCGGACCTGCGACTGACTGACGTAAACGTCGTCGGGGCCTGGGAGGTAGTTCTCGCGGCGGAGGAAGCCATAGCCCTCCGGGAGGATGTCGAGGACCCCTTGGGCCATCTCGAGCCCTGAGCGCTGCGCTTGGACCTCGAGGATCTTGGGGATCAGCTCCTCCTTCTTCAACTTGACGGGACTCGGGATGTCGAAGCTCTTCGCCAGCTCGTTGAGCTCGGTCTTCGACTTCTCCGCCAGCTGAGCCGCGGTGAGGAGTTGAGCGGCACTTTCTTGGTATTCGCGTTCGAGTTGCGCGAGCTGCCCGTGCTCGCCGATCTTGTGCCGGCTCCGCGATCGCGAGCGCCGGCGCCGACCGCCGCCGGAATGGCCGTTGTCCTGTGGGCGCGAATCGACTTGCAGTGGAGTACTCTCTCGGGTCGATGAGTGATCAATGGAATCAGCGGGGCGCTTCGAATCGGCGCATCGCGCGCCTGCGCTCGGCGTGGGCATAGTGCCCTCAACCGGGAGTGGACCGCCTAGACCATGGTTATGTGGAACCGACGCCAGCGTTCGAAGCGCCGACCAGCGTCCCCGCCACTATACCATAGCCCCCGGACGAGGTAAAGGGGACGAGACGAACCGTGATCCCGCCACGGCGAACCGCAAGGGCAGCTCGCGCGCGGCGGATATCCCCACGCGCGGGCCGGCGGCGATCTCCGGCGGCCCCCCCGTATCGTAGAGGGCGATGCGTCCCCCGAAGCCGATGGGCGCCCCGTCGTCGCCGCCGCCGATCGCCAGCGCCTGCGCCAGCCGACCCGGCCCGCGCGCGAGATCCCGCGCCGGGGCGGCACCCCGCCGCAAGGCCATGACCTCCACGCCGGCGAGCGGCTCGAGCGCGCGAATCAGCACCGCCGCGCCGACGCCCTCGGGCTCGCTCGTGATATTGAAGCACCAATGATTGCCATAGATGAAGTAGACGTATGCGTGGAGCGGGGGACCGAACATCGCGCGATTGCGGCGGGTCGGGCCGCGGAATGCATGCGAGGCGGGATCGTCGGGGAGATATGCCTCGACCTCGACGATCCGTCCCCCCACGATGCCGTCGGGAGAAGCCACGCCCAGCCCGACGCCCACGAGACGGCGCGCTAGCGCGACCGTCTCGATCGGCAGCTCCGCGAGGTCGAGCGGTCTGCCCAGCCGCGGATGACGCCGGTGGGTCATCGCCGCCGCCCGAGGATCCTCACGCCGAGCGCGGATACCTCGCGGCGCCGCATACAGCAAGCAGCGCCCCCGCATCGGCGACGCCGACGCGCCCCTCCAAAAAGCGGTTGAGCGCGCATCCCAGAGCGATATAGGGCACGGTGAGCGACCCCGGGAGCCGCCGTCGCGTGACGAGGTCCTCCGCCAACGCGCCGTCGGGACCCAGCAGCTCCACTCGCCTCAGGCCCTTGGCCGCGAGCCGATCCGCCAGGGCCGTTGCCGCCGCATACGAGGCTTCGCGCCCCTCGGCGTTCGGCCGCGTGCGGTAGCCGAACGAGAATTCCAACCGCTCGAGCTCGAGCGGCCCCTGGCACAAACGCGCAAGCACGCGGCCTCGCCCCGCTCGCGCGGTGTAGGTGTACGTGGCTCGGACGAGTTTGCGCGGATCCGCAGTCGGCATGGCGGCCTCCCCCTGCCGATAGCATAAGCGAACACACGTTCGATGTCAACCGGCGGACGCCAACGGCGGCTCGCGCCGGATCTCCCGGTAGAGCCGCTCCACCCGCTCTGCGATGCGCGGCAGATCGTAAGCCTCCGCGGCGCCGCTCCCGGCCTCGCGCAGCCGATCGGCCACGCCCTCCTCGCCGACGACCGCTGCGACCGCGCGGGCCAGCCCGTCCGCATCATCCGGGCAAAGGCGGGCGGCGCCCGCCGTCACCTCGCGGGTCTGCGGGGCGTCGACGGCCACGATGGGCACGCCCGCCGCCATGGCCTCGACCAACACCAGACCCTGCGTCTCCGACGTCGAGGCGAAGACGAAGCAGTCGGCCGAGGCATAGAGCTCGGGAAGCTCCTCGCGGGGGACCTCTCCGAGAAAGGTCACCCGGTTCGCCAGCCCCGCGCCCCTCGCCGTCGCTTCCAGCCGTTCGCGCTCGGGGCCGTCTCCGGCGAAGGTCAAGGTCGTCTGCGCCGGCAGCCGCGCCAGCATCTCGAGGAGCCGCGCGGGATTCTTCTCCTGCGCGAGCCGCGAGACCGTCAGCAGACGCAGCCCCCCCGGGCCGCCGAGCCGCGCCCGCCCGCGCGGCGTGGCGCGCGCCCGCGAGAAGGCGGCCAACGCGATCCCCGAGGGAATCACCTCGATGCGCGTGCGCACTCCGACGTCGCGCAGCTGGCGCTCGATGTCGCGCGTCGGAACCGTCACCGCATCGGCGGCGTTGGCATACGTGCGCGTTAGCATCGAGGCAAGCCGACGCGCCACGTCGGGATCGATCGGCGCGTAGTGCGCGTACCGGTCGAGACGCGTGTGATACGTGAAGACCAGCGGCACGCCGAAGCGCCGCGCGTAGTGCGCTCCCATCCATCCGGTGATGAACGGTGAGTGCGTATGAATGAGGTTGCAGCGCGAGAGCACGCCGAGCCGGTTGCGCCGCGCGACCACCGGGAGCGTGAGACGGTACTCCGTGGGCATGGGCAGCGGCAACGACGGAATGCGGTAGATCTGCCGCTCCTCGCCAGCCGTCGTCGCAGGGAAGCGCGGCGTGAACATCGCGACGCTGTGGCCGCGAGCCCGCATGGCCTCCGCCAAACCGTCGACGGCAGCGACGATGCCGTTCACGATCGGATGATAGACCTCGGTGAAGAACGCGACGCGCAAGAAAGGCGGGTACACGAGGGCGAGGTTTCTTCATGCCCGGGTGCCTTCCCCGGAGACCATTGTTTTCACATGGCGCAACATATCAAAGAATTTGACGCCGGTCACGATGGGGTGCTATAGTCCCCGAGTCCGGCGCATCCCCCCGGGGATCGTCAGACCGCCACCTGCGCCAGGAGCGTGCGCCGCTCGCGCGAGACCCGACCGGGTCCACACGATGCGACACTCCGCATACCGACGAAAGGAGCCGGTTTGATAGGACGCGATACTCCGGCCTTCGCGGCCACGAGCGTTCTCTCTCTCGGTCTAATCGCCCCCATCGCCTTGGGAGCCGCCCATGCCCACGCGGGTACGCTCGTCGTCGACGGGAAGCCCCGCACGTACGCCGTCGCGGGCCGCGTGGCGACCGTGGGCGACCTGCTCCGCACGGAAGACGTCCGCGTCACCGCCGCGGACAGCGTCTCGGCCCCCCTCGACTCGCCCCTGGGCACGCTCGAGCAGATCCGTGTCCGCCACGCCGTTCCGGTTCGGGTGACCACGACTTCGGGGACCCGCACCATCGTCACCTCGGCCGCCACGGTCGGCGCCGTGCTCGCCGACGATGGGATTCGCCTCGGCTCCCGCGACCTGGTCGCCCCCGCCGCCGGCACCGAGGTCACGCCCGGCCTCGACATCCGCTACGAGCGCGCCGTCGACGTCACCATCGTCAGCGGCACGATCCGATTGACTATCCATACGCCCGGCCCGACGGTCGGCGATGTGTTGCGTCACGAGGGCATCGCTCTCGGGATGTACGACCGCGTCACCCCCAAGCCAAGCGAGCCGGTTCGCGCGAACGAACAGATCACGATCGTCCGCGTGACCGAGTGGACGCGGACGCTCGACCGCCGCGTGACTCCCCCCGTGGAGCACCGCATCAGCTACACGATGCGCCCCGGGGCCATGAAGGTGCTCGCCCCCGGCAAGCCCGGCGAGGAGCGCGTCACGATCCGCTACATCCAGCGCGAAGGCGCCCCGTTGACCCGGAAGGTCACCACGCGCTCCGTGCTCGTGAAGCCGAAGCCGAAGGTCGTCGCCGAGGGCGTGGGAGACTGGAATCGCTTCCGTCAGCTCGCCTCGCGCGGCGGGTCATTCGCCGGCACGATCGCCTATACGGCGATGCACATGGTCGCGACGGCGTACACGCCCTTCTGCACCGGCTGCGACGGCTATACCGCCACGGGGCTGCGCGCCGGCTACGGTCTGGTCGCGGTGGACCCCCGCGTCATCCCGCTGGGCACCAAGCTGTTCATCCCCGGCTACGGCCCCGCGATCGCCGCCGACACCGGCGGCGCGATCCGCGGCAACCGCATCGACCTCGGCTTCGAGCACTACGCGGAGGCCATGGCGTTCGGACGCCGCTCCATCGTCGTCTACATCCTACGGTAGCGCGATCGGCGCAGGTACGGGATGGACCTGAATCCCCGGCGCCTCCTGGCCGAGCGCGGCCTCGCAGCGCGCAAGCGCTGGGGTCAGAACTTTCTCCTCGACGCCGGCGCCGCCGCGCGCATCGCGCAAGCCGCCGTCGCCGGGGAGAGCGCCCTCCCCGTCTTGGAGATCGGGCCGGGGACCGGCACGCTCACCCGAGCTCTGCTGGACGCCGGTGCCGACCTCACGGCTGTGGAGATCGACCGCGGCCTCGTGGACCTGCTGCGCGAGCGCCCGGATCTCGCCGGCGCGCGCATCGTGGAGGGCGACATCCTCGCGTACGACCTGGCCGGCTATGCGGCCCGGTCGGGACGCTGGGCCGCCTGCGGCAACCTCCCGTACTACATCACCACGCCCATCCTCTTCGCGCTGCTGGAGTGCGAGCCTCAACCGGAGCGCATCGTGGTGATGGTCCAGCGCGAGGTCGCCGACCGGCTGACGGCGCAGCCCGGAGCTCCCGCGTACGGGAGCCTCTCCGTGGTCGTGGCCTATCGCGCGCGCGTCTCGCGCCTGCTGACGCTGAAACCCGCGGCCTTTTTCCCTCGGCCGCAGGTCGATTCCGCCGTCGTCGTCCTCGAGCGTCATGGCGAGCCGCCGGTCCATCCGAAGGACCCGGAGCGCATGCTGCGTCTGGTGCGCGCAGCGTTCGCCTACCGGCGCAAGACCCTGGCCAACGCCTTGGAGCTGGCCAATCCCGCCGTGCCCCGCGCGCGCACGGCGGCGGCTTTGGCGGCCATCGGCAAGCCTCTTGAGGCGCGCGGCGAATCGCTCTCCCTCAATGACTTCTCACGACTCTCCGACGAGCTCGCCTGAGGCCTTCGCGCCCGCGCCGTCGTTCGGGCTGCTCTTGGCCTCGCTGCTCTCCGGCTTCGCCGCCGCGATCCTCACCGGCTTCGCCATGGGCGTCCGGCTGCACCACCTTCTCGCGTGGCAGGTCAACGTGGTGCAGCTCGGCTTCTACGTGGGCCTGGGCAGCGTGCTGATCCCTTTGCTGCCGCGCGTCGCCCGCCGCTCGCTGCGATCGCTGGGTCTGGCCCCTCCGCGCCTCCGCCAGATCCTCTGGGGCATCCTCGGAGTGCCGGTGATGCTGGTGGTCACCTCAATCATCGGCGGCGTCATCACGGCCTTCTTCGGCGAGCACGAGCAGGCGGCGTTGCGCATGCTGCCGCGTTTCGACACGCCCGGACTGCTGCTGGGCTTCGCCCTCATCGCCGCGGTCGCCGCGCCGTTCTTCGAGGAGCTCTTCTTCCGCGGCTTCATCTTCAACGCGCTCGCCGCGCGTTGGCCGTTTTGGCCCGCGGCCCTGGTCTCGGGACTGATCTTCGGTGTGGTGCACGGCGACGTGTGGGCGCTGCTCCCGCTGTGGGGCGTCGGCGTCCTCTTGGCGTATGTCTATCACCGCACGAGGAGTCTCTGGGCGTCGATGGTGGCGCACGGACTCTTCAACAGCGTCTCTCTCGTCGCCGTCTCGTTGAAGGACCACTTACACCTGTGATCGTTGCCGTCGACGCCACCAACCTCTTGCACGACGAGCGCGGCATGGGACGCTACGTCCGCGAGGTCCTCCGCCGCCTGCGCACGCAAGTGGAGATTCGCCTCGTGACCGAGCGGCGTGACGTCGAGTCGCGCCGCGCCTACGCGCACGCGCTGGGCTACTACGACGCCCCGCTCGTCTCCGCGGGCCGGACGGGAGCCGACGTGCTCTGGTACCCGTGGAACCTCACCCATTTCCGCCCGCGCAAACCCTATGCCGTGACTATCTACGACGTGGCTCCGCTCCACTATCCCCACCGCTCGCCTTGGGTGCGTTGGCGCGAGGAGCGGCGCTTGCGCCGCTCCGCCGCGCAAGCCCGCTGCGTCATCACCGCCTCGGAATTCACGCGCGGCGAGGTCGTCGAGCGGCTGGGCGTCGAGGCGGCGCGCGTGCGCGTCGCCCCCGGCGCCGCAGCGGCGGCGTTCCAGCCCGGCGAGCCCGAGCGTCTTCCCGAGTACCTCGTCGAGCACCCGTACGTGCTCTACGTGGGGGCGGTCGAGCCGCGCAAGAACGTCGTCACGCTGCTGGCCGCGCAGCGGCGCATCTTCGGCGAGAGCGGCGTTCCGCTGGTCTGCGTCGGCGGTGCCGTCCCCGAGGGTGCAGGGGTGATCTCGATGGGCCAGGTGAACGAGGCGCTGCTGGTCTCCCTCTACCGCGGCGCAACGGCCCTGGCGATGCCGTCGCTCTACGAGGGATTCGGCCTCCCCCCGCTGGAGGCCATGGCTTGCGGCACGCCGGCCGTGGTGTCGCGGCGCGCCTCGCTCCCGGAGGTCTGCGGCGATGCCGCGCTCTACGTCGAGGAGCCAACGGACGTCGACGAATGGTGCCGCGCCCTGCGCCGCATCCAGAGCGACTCCGCGCTCGCCGCGGAGCTCCGTCGCCTCGGCATCGAGCGCGCGCGAGCCTTCACCTGGGAGCGCACGACGGCGGAAACGCTCGAGGCGCTGCGCGCCGCGGCAGCCGGGTAGAGCGCGCGCAGCGGTGCCCCGCATCGTCGCGCACCTGATCGTCGGGCCGCGCCCCGAGCCGTTCCTCGGCGCGCTGCTGGAGAGCATGGCGCCTGCCGTGGAGCGCCTCTTCGTCAACGACAACTCGGGACTGGGCGAGGGCAGCCCGCACGCGGGCACGCTGGCGGAGAGTCCCTTCGGGCGCGAAGGGCGCCTGCGCGTCGCGCAGACCACCTTCGAGGACTTCGCCGGCGCGCGCAACGTCTGCTTCCAACTCGACGGCGAGGCCGACGAGCGGACATGGGTCGCCTTCGTCGACGCGGATGAGGTTCACGGCGAGCGCTTCGCGCGCATCGCGGCACGTCTGGACGCGCTGCCCCGCGAGATCGCCTACGTCGACGGCTATACGTGGCACTTCTTTCAGTCGTTCGACTGGTACGCGTCGATCGAGCGCCGCATGTCGTTCTTCCGCTGGACCCCGCAGGCGCATTGGGAAGGCAAAGTCCACGAGCAGCTGGTCGGCGTACCGGGACGGCGCTTGGCGTTGCCCTACGTTTACGCGCACTACGGACACGTCGTCCCCTTCGCATGGGCGGCGCGCAAAGGCCAGCTCTACTCCTCGCTGGGGGCTCCAGGCACGCCGCTGACCGATGACGACGCCGTGCGTGCCGACGACGAGGGCGACTATCGCGACGTCGAAGCCTTCTTCTCCGACTGGTGGCCGCGCCTGATGCGCTTTCGCGGCCGTCATCCGCAGGCGGCCCACGCCCTCATCGCGCGCATGCGCAGCGAGCGGGCCGCGCACTTCGAGCGCGTCGACGAGATCGTTCGCCGCCATCAGCCGCCGGCGATCCGGGCACGCAACCTGGTGCGCTCGCTGAACTATGCTCAGCGCTGGCGTCTGCGCGCCATCTGGGCATGGCGGCGCGGCTTTCGGTTCTAGCGGGCCGCCTCTTCGAGCACGGCCAACGTCTGGGCTGCGCAGCGCTCCCAACTGAAGGAGCGCGCGCGTTCGATGCCCGCCGCGCGAAGGCGAGCGCGCAGGGCCCCGTCGCCCGCGACGCTGCGCAACGCCTCGGCCCAGCGCTCTTCGTCGTCCGCGTCGAGCAGCAGCGCCGCACCTCCGGAGATCTCCGGCAGTGCCCCCGTCGCCGCGGCGAGCACGGGCGTGCCGCAGGCCATGGCCTCGAGCATCGGCATGCCGAAGCTCTCGAAGTGCGAGGGTATGCAAAGCGCCAGCGCTCCGCGATAGAGCTCGCTCATGCGGCCGTCGGCATCTCTCGACGCGCCGCCGCCGCGGATCGCCGGAACGCAGCGCGCCCCCTCGAACCCATCGGCGGCTCCGCCGACCACCACCAGCTCCGGACCGCGGCCGGCTTCCCATGCGCGCCGGTACGCGCGGTGGAGCAAGGCGAAGTTCTTCAGCTCCTGCATGGGATTGCCCACGAAGAGCAAGTATCCGGCGCCCCTCGCGCTTGCGCCCTTCGCCGGCGCGGGCGAGAAGATTGGAGCCACGCCGTGATAGATCACCCGCACGCGCTCCTCGGGAACGCCCAGGCGCGCCGAGATCTCGCGCGCGCCGGCTTGCGAGACGGCGATGATCAGGCGCGCCGTGCGCGCCGTGCGCAGAAACGGCTCTTGCTCGCGCGCGCGGCGAACGGGGTCGGCGGAGGGAAACGCGAAGGGCACGGCATCGTGGACGGTGGCCACGCTGGGACGCTCGCTCTCGAAGAACGTGCCGTTCCACGGGTGCCAGACGACGTCGGCGGCGCGCGGAACGGCGCTCGCCGTGGCGAAGCGCCCGCGCTCCAGCAACGCCGCGATGCGGTGCCTGGTCACCAGGGGAACGACCGCGCGCACCATCAGCGTCGCCTCCACGTGCGGGTCCGCGAGGAACAGCCGCAGGAGCGTCCGCACGTAGCGGCCGATGCCTTGGCAATCGGTCAGGACATTCTGGGCGTCGACGGCGAGCCTCATCGACGGAGGGGCCGGGCTACTTCTTCAGCGAGAACGAGAGGCGCCCGTTCGCCGGCGACTCCGCGGTGGCCACCACCTTCCCCCGCGCCGTGACCTGGACCCGCACGGCTCCCTTCGCGTGCCGCGCGCGCACCTCGCCCACGAGCTCCGAGAGATCATCGCCGCGCGAGAGCGCGTCCGTCTCGCTCCATCCCGGCGGCGCCGTCGCCGTCGCGACCACGAGCTTACCCTCCGCATGCGTGGAGGCCAGGGTCAAGCCGCCCGCGGCGCCCGCGGCTGCGGGAGACGCCGCGGCGTTCGGCGGCGCGCTCGAGGTCCCATGTGACGCACCGCACCCGGCGAGCAGCAGAACGGCGGCGGCGAGGCTACGAACGATGACTCTCACGAACTTCCTCGACGATCTCCTTCAGGCGGTGGACAAAGCGCTGCGGCGAGAACCGCTCGGCATGAGCTCGCAGTTGCGACGGCGCGTACCGGCGAGGATCGAACGATCGCAACGCCGCTGCGAGCGACTCGGGCGTCTCCTCCCGGAAGAACTCCCCCGTCATCCCGGGCACCACGGTCTCCAGAGCCCCTCCGGCGCCGAAGGCGATGGTCGGACGCCCCGAGGCTGCCGCCTCGAGGGGCACCAGACCGTAGTCCTCCGTTCCGGGGAGGAGCACCACGCGGGCGTTTCCCAGCAGCGCGCGCAGCGCGTCGTCCTCCACGTAGCCGAGCATCGTCGTCGTCGTTCCCTTCGCAGCCTCCCGTAATCTCTCTTCGGCCGGACCGGTCCCCGCCACCAGCAGGGGCACCCCCGCCAGGCGGCAGGCCTCGACGGCGAGATCGACCCGTTTGTAGGGGAGCAGGCGTGAGACGACCAGCGCGTAGTCGCCCGCGCCGGGGCCGACCTCGAAGCGATCGACGTCCACGGGAGCCGGCAGCACGTAGGCGTCGCGGCCGTACCAGTGGCGGATCCGCTCGGCGGCGTTGCGCGAGTTGGTGACGAAGGCGCTGGGCCGAGTCGCCGCCTCCAAGTCCCAACGCACCAGCCGCCGCACGACGGGCCGCGCCAACGGCTCCAGGGAGCCGGCGATCTCCCCGACGTAGCGTTCGTAGTCGAAGACGAAGCGCGAGACCGTGTGGCAGTAGCAGACGTGCACGGCGCCGGGACGGACGCTGACGCCCTTGGCCCATGCCGTGGTGGAGCTGATGATGGTGTCGTACGCGGAGAGGTCGAAGCGCTCGAACGCCCCGGGGTAGAGCGGCGCCAGCGCTCGGAAGAAGCGGCCGTGGCCGGGAACGCGCTGGAGATACGAGGTGCGCACCCGGCGCGGATCGATCAGGTCGCCGAGCCGCTTCGGGTCGAAGATCGAGGTGAAGATCGGCGCCTCCGGCCACGCGGCGGCCACGTGCGCGAAGACGCGTTCCGCGCCCCCGCGCTGGTTGAGGTAGTCATGGACGAGCGCGGTGGTTACGAGCGCCCCTCCCGCGGCAAGACGATCGACGTGACGTAGTGCGAGAAGTAGCGCTTGGCGGCGGCTCGCAGCCGCACGGGGCTGACCGCGGCGATGGCCGTGAGGACCTTCGAGGAGTAGTCGTCGCCGGCGCCCTCGCGGGCGAAGTTCCCAGCCAGCCACGACCGGTCCGAGAGGGCCGCCTGCTGCATCAGGAAATCTCCGGTGGCCTGGGCCTTTGCCAGCGAGAGGTCCGCCTCCGAGAGCGGCGACGCGGTGAGCGTCTGCACCACGGTGGCCACGGTGCGCACGGCGAGCGTCGGATCTCCGCCGGCGCCGTTGGCGTAGATGACCACGGCGGACGGCACCGTGTCGAAGAGATAGATGCTTCCCACCGGACGCTCGCCCTCGCTGGGCGTGGCGACCAGCGGCGGCGCCAAGCCGCGCCCGACCGCCTGGCCGATCAAGGACTCGAGCACCAGGGCCGCGGCAAAGTCAGGGGCGCCGGGCGAGGGCGCATCGTATCCCAGGACCACCCACGGAGCCGGGACGTCGCGGTGCGTGATCAGCTCGCGCGAGCGCGCCTTGACGGGAAGCTGGCGCGAGACCACCACCGGAGAGGGACGGCGATCGGGCAACTCTCGCGTGATCGCCTGCTCGCCTTCGCGCAGGCCCGGCGACGGGTTGCCCACGCCGACGATGATCGCCCCCCGCGCCACGTAATTGGCACGGAAGAAATCGGCGGCGTCGAGCGGCGTGATCTGCGCGAGCGTCGCCGCGTTCCCCCAGGTCGAGAGCCGTGCGTTGGTCCTGGCGAGGTAGACACTGCGGAACATGGCGACGCCGACGGTCAACCCGTCGCCGTTGTTCTGGGCGGCGCGATCGGCGGCGTGGGCGGCCGCGGACGAGATCGAGGCGCGATCGAACGCGGGTTGCGCCAGCGCGCTTGCGAAGAGCGAGGCGACCTCCGCGAAGTGCGAAGGCGTGGCCTCGAGATAGAAGTGCGTCTCCTGGCCGTCGACGGCATACGTCACCGAGCCGCCGGCCTGCGCGATGGCGTCGGCCAGCGGCACGCCGTGCACCGGCGTCCGCACGAGCGCTTGGGCGACGACCGCCGCAAGGCCGGATCGGTCGCGCGGCTGGCGGTCGAGTCCGGCGGGCACGAACAGCTGCATCCCCGTGACCGGCGCGTTGGAGGAGCTCACGTCGATGACGCCGACCCCGGCCGGCGCCGGCGACTGTGCCCATGCGGGAGCGGCCAGCGCCAAGCTCGCCAGGCACCCGGCGACGATCCTCGCGAACCGCTTCACTTCGCTTTCTCCTCTTGCTGCGGCGCCGATCCCGGCGCCTTGGGCGGCGCGGGCGGCATGGGTACCAATGTCGTGACGGCGGGAGTGGCCGCGAAGTATCGGCGCGCCATTTCGGCGACGTACGCGGGCGTGAGGCCGCGCGCGAGCGTCATGTACTCGCCTTGCTCGCCGCCCGCGAACGGCGCGTACGACGGCGCCCCTTCGACGGCGTACCAGCCGAGATTGTCGGCCTGCGCCTGCACGGTCTGCAAGTCGTGCAGCAGATGGTAGACGTACTGGCGCTGTGCGATCTCGAACGCCTTGGGATCGAGCGGCTGCTCCGCCGTCCGCAGCGTGCTCTCGACCGCGTTTCGCACGGCGTCGGAGGCGTCGCCCGTCACCTCGACGAGCAAGATGCCGGGATCGTTGAGCGTGATGAACTGTCCGCCTACCGACGCCGACGGCGAGACGCCTGCCACCGCGCGGACGAGGGTGCCGGTCTTGCGCGCGAGCAGATAGTCGGAGAGGAAATCCATCGCCGTCGCCGCGCGGCGGTCGGCGATCGGCGGTCCGGCGTAGGCGAGCCCCAGCGCGGGTCCGGCGATCGAGTCGCCATGGATCCGGGCCGGCGAAGAGGTCGGCGTCGAAACGGCCGGCGGCTCGGCAGGCTCGCCCTTGGCCGACCCGCCCAGCGCCTCGAGCACCGGGGCCGCGTCGTGCACGCCGACGACGACGGCGACCGCGTTCTCCGCGCGAAACGCGCGCTTGGCGAACGCCACGACGTCCCCGTAGTCGAGCGCGCCCAACTGCGCCACGGTCGGCAGGGAGGCGAAGCGATCCGGCCCGCCGGAGAAGAGCGAGCCGAAGAGGCGCGCGCGCAGCTGGGCGTCGGGATCGGCTTGCGCCTCGGCGGCCTCGACCGCCACCGACGCGCGCGCATGCTTGAAGCCGTCCTCCGTCAACGCGGGGCGCGTGTAGTCCTCGAAGGCGGCCCGGGCGATCTCGACGGCCGACGACGCGGGAACCAGCGCCGAGACCTGCACGGAATCGGAGAACGTGGCGATGGCCAACCGCCCCCCGCGATCCTGCACGAGCGCGGCGAGCGGCTCGCCGTGACCCTGCGACGCCGCCACGGACTCGGCGGCGAGCTGGGCGAGGCCCACCAGCGGGCCGGCGAAGCCAGACGAAGGCGCACGGAACCACAACTCGACCGCGGCGAGAGGCGGACCGTCGCCGGTCTCCACGATGGCTCTTGCCGGATGCAGCGTGGCGGCACCGGCGCCGAGCGGGACAGCGACGAACGCCAACGCGAGAAAGGCGGCGGCGAGACGATGGGTCATAGCGTTCTCCAGAACATGCGCGGGGCGACCTCTTCGGTCGCCCCACGCTGGCGAGCTACGCGGGCTCGGGCGAGATGTTGGGCGGCAGCGAGCGCGGCTTGCTCTGCCGCTGCGGCTCAGTCGTCGGCTCCAGGCCTTGACTCGCCGCCGTGGGCAACGCCTCGTCCGACTTGGCCGGCAAAGGCTCACCCCGCACGATCGCCAGCACCTCGTCGGCCTCGACAGTCTCCTTCTCCAACAGGGACGCCACCAGCCGCTCCAGCTTGTCCCAATTCTGCTGGAGGATTTCCTTGGCCTTGGAGTAGCACTCGTCGATGATCGAGCGAACCTCGGCGTCGATCTTCGAGGCGATCTCCTCCGAGTAGTTGCGCTCATCGGCGATGTCGCGCCCCAGGAAGACCTGCTGGTGGTTGTGACCGTACTGGATCGGCCCCAGCTCGCGGCTCATGCCGTATTGCGTCACCATTGCGCGGGCCAGCTGCGTGGCCTTCTCGAAGTCGTTCGAGGCGCCCGTCGTGACCTCGCGGAACTGCAGCTCCTCCGCCACGCGTCCGCCGAGCAGGCCGGTGATCTGGTCGAGGATCTCGGCCTTCGACATCAGATAGCGGTCCTCGACGGGCAACTGCATCGTCAGGCCCAGCGCCATGCCGCGCGAGATGATCGTCACCTTGTGCACGGGGTTCGCGTGCGGGAGCGAGGCGCCCACGATCGCGTGCCCCGACTCGTGATAGGCGACGATCTCCTTCTCTTTCTGCGAGATCAAGCGCGAACGGCGCTCGGGGCCGGCGATCACGCGATCGATGGCCTCCTCGCAGTCCTTCATCTCGATGACGCTCTTGTTCTCGCGTGCGGCGAGGATCGCCGCTTCGTTGAGCAGATTCTCGAGATCGGCTCCGGAGAAGCCGGGAGTGCGCCGCGCCAGCGTGTCGAGCGAGACGTCCTTGCCCAGCGGCTTGTTCTTGGCGTGAACGTTGAGGATCGCCGCACGTCCCTTGACGTCGGCTCGGTCGACCACCACCTGACGGTCGAAGCGCCCCGGACGCAGCAGCGCCGGGTCGAGGACGTCGGGGCGGTTGGTTGCCGCGATCAAGATGACGCCCTGGTTCGCGTCGAAGCCATCCATCTCGACGAGCAGCTGGTTGAGCGTCTGCTCGCGCTCGTCGTGGCCCCCGCCCAGGCCGGCGCCGCGCTGACGCCCCACGGCGTCGATCTCATCGATGAAGACGATGCACGGCGAGCTCTTCTTCGCCTGCTCGAAGAGGTCGCGCACGCGCGAGGCGCCGACGCCGACGAACATCTCGACGAAATCCGAGCCGGAGATCGAGAAGAAGGGCACCCCCGCCTCGCCCGCGATCGCGCGGGCCAGCAGGGTCTTGCCGGAGCCCGGCGGCCCCAGCAGCAGAACGCCCTTGGGGATGCGCGCTCCGAGCGCCTGGAACTTCTTGGGATACTTGAGGAACTCGACGATCTCCGCCAACTCCTGCTTGGCCTCTTCGACGCCGGCCACGTCGGCGAAGGTGATCTTCGGACGGTTCTCCGAGAGCAGCTTCGCGCGCGACCTCCCGAACGAGAGCGCTTGACTCCCTCCCGCCTGCATCTGCCGCACCACGAAGAACAACAGCGCGATGAGCAGAATCATGGGAATCAGGAAGTTCCCGGCGGCCGCCAGCAGGCCCGCGTTCGCCGAGGGCTCCGCGTAAGAGATGGCCACGTCGTGCTTGACCAGATCCGGGACGAGCTGGGCATCGTCGCCGATGGCGACGGTGAAGGTGCTCCCGTCCTTCTTCTTGCCGTCAGCCTCGTGGGGGCGCAACGTGACCGACTGCACCTGACCCGAGTTGACGAGCGAGAGGAACTGCGAATAGGAGATCGCCTCGCTGTTCGCCGGCTGGATCAGCAGTCGATTGACCAGAAAGAGGACGAATAATCCCAGGAGCAGCAGGACCGCGACGTTCTTGATGTACTTGGCCAACGCGTTCAACCATTGGCGGGTCGGCCGATGGACGGCCGGAGCCCGTTCCTTTCTGAGGGTATCTTCAGGCGACCGTCGCGCCTGCGGGGGACGCTAGCTTCCTAATCCCGGTATACCCAAGGGTGGAGTCGAGCGACGTACGGGAGGTGCCGGTACGATTCCTGGTAGTCCAGACCGTACCCTACAACGAACTCGTCGGGCGCCTCGAGCCCCACGTACTCCACTGGCACGTCCACTCCGCGGTGGAAGGGCTTGTCCAGGAGCGCGCACGCGGCGAGCGATGCGGGGGCACGCCCGCCGAACATGGAGCGCAGGTAGTGGAGGGTATGACCGTTGTCCACGATGTCCTCCACGATCAGCACGTGGCGCCCCTCGGCGCTCTCGGAGGTGTCCTTGAGCAGGCGCACCTCACCGGAGGAGCGCCGCGAGTTCCCGTACGACGAGACGGCGATGAAGTCCAGCGTCATCCGGTCGGGCGCCAGGCCCGCCCGGTGGAGCGCGCGAGCGAGGTCCGCCGCGAAGAAGAGCGCCCCTTTGAGCACGCCCACGAGCAAGACCTCTCGATCGCGGTAGTCGGCGGCGATGCGCTCGGCCAAGCGGCCGACGGCAGCCGCCAACTCGGCGGAACTGAAGATCACCTCGGCCACCCCTTCCGGCAGGGGGGCGAGCTCAGATGCCATCGGCTTCACTCTGTCCACTAGAACCGTCACCATGCGCCCGTCGTTCCAGCACGCCCTCACGAATCACGACTTCTTCACCTTTTCGGACGAAGTACCGTCCCCGTCGCCCCTCCATGACGGCATCGGCCAACCGGTCGAGAGGCTCGTAGGCGAGGTCGCGTCCGCCCAGCCAGAGCCGGAGCACCCGGCGCACCAGCGGCCGCGCCAGGGTGCGGATGCCGCCGGAGAGACGCGCCCCTTCGATCAGCGAGGAGGCCAGCGCCTCCGCCGCCTGCCGGTCCAACCAATCGTCTTCTTCGCGGGCGAGGCGAGCCAACCGGGAGATCGCTTCGTCCGCCGAGGGCTCGACGGCGCGCAGCTCGGCGAGCAGGCGGCGCAGACGGTTGCGCCGGTAGCGCGGCTCCTCGTTGCTCTCGTCGATCGCGTAGGGCAGGGCCCGCGCGTGGCAGTAGGCGCGAAGCTCGCCGCGGCGGCGCTCCAGCACGGGGCGAATGAGCTCCACGTTCGCTCCCAGGGGGCGCCGCCCGGGCATTCCCGAGAGGCCCCGCAGCCCCGTGCCGCGCACCACGGCCAGCAGCACCGTCTCGACCTGGTCCTCGAGCGTGTGCGCGGTGGCCACGGTGCCGCATCCCGCGGCGCGCGCCATCGCGGTCAGAGCCTCGTAGCGCAGCGCCCGCAGCCCTGCCTCGTCCGCCGGACCTCCGGGCTCCAGGAGCACGCTGTGGAACGGCGCGCCGGCGTGCGTCGCCGCCGCCATCGCCACCCCTTCGTCACGATCGGCGGCCGGGCGCACACCATGGTTGACGTGCAGCGCCGCCACGTCGCGCCCCGCGGCACGCGCCACCGCCGCCGCCGCCGCCAGGAGCGCCACCGAGTCCGGGCCGCCGCTGCAGGCCACCGCCACGCCGCCGGGCGCAGACGACTCCAACGCCGAGAGCACGTGCTGCTCGAGGTCGGCGAACGGCCGATTCCCCCTCAACGCCCGCCTCGCCGCGTCATCGCCTAGCCCGCTCCAGCTCTCGGCGCACCTCGCGCTCGCGCAGGCTCTCGCGCTTGTCGTGCAGCTTCTTGCCTCGAGCCAATCCGAGCACCACCTTCGCGCGGCCGTGCGACCAGAAGAGCCTCAGCGGCACCAGCGTCAGCCCTTTCTCTCCGATCTTGCCGATCAGGCGCTCGATCTCGGCGGCGTGGAGCAGCAGCTTGCGCGGCCGGAGCGGATCGTGCGGGTCGACGCGACCTTGCTCGTAGGGCGCTATGTGCATCCCCACCAGCCAAGCCTCGCCGCCGCGGATGCGCGCGTAGGCTTCGTTCAGGGAGCCGCCGCCGCGGCGCAGGCTCTTCACCTCCGTGCCTTGGAGCACGAGTCCCGCGTCGACAGTCTCGAGGATATCGAACTCATGCCGCGCGCGACGGTTCTCGATGGTCGGCGCTCCGGTGCCTTTGGCCTCGGCGGCCGCCTTGGCGGCGGCGCGGATCTGTTTGCTTTTCGCCACGTGTGATCGATCCGTCAGCGCACGGCGCCGCCGGCGCCCAACGCGCTCGGGTCGGCAAGCGCGCCCTTGCGCACGAACTTTCCGGAAGCCTCGCACAGGACGGTGCCGGCGCCGTCCGCAAGCGTGGCCTCCACCGTCAGCACGCTCCGGCGCAACTCGACCACGCGGCCGCGCAGCTCCAACGGCGCGTCGACCGGGGAGGGCGCGCGAAAGCGCACGTTCACGCTGGCCGTGACGCCTGCGGCACCCGTCCGGGCCGCGGCGTGCGCCATCGCCTCGTCGAGCAGCGTCATCACGATCCCGCCGTGCACGATGCCCTTCCACCCTTGGAACTGCGCGGGAATGCTGACGCCCGCGCGCACCCCGTCCTCGCCTTCGGGCTCGAAACGAACGTGGAGGCCGGTCGGGTTGTGCACTCCGCAGGCAAAACAGTTGCCGTCATCGACGGGAGGTTGCTCGCTCATTGCCCTCCACCTTCGCGCCGTACCCGCGCCGCATCCTCGACGCGGCCCGCGGCTTCGTAGGCTCGGAGCAAGAGCGCGCGCCCATAGCGCCCACCTTGGCCCACCCCGTGCGGGTCCAGCGCGAGGGTGCGCTCCAGAAACGCCGCGGCGAGATCGTAGCGTCGCGCGGCCACCGCGGCCTCCCCCAGGAGGTAGTAGGCATCGGCATAGCCGGGCACCGCGTTGGTGACGTCGATCAGGACCGCCAGAGCCGCGACCGGCTCGCGCAGATAGATGAGGTCGACGCGCGCGAGGTACTCGCGGGCGAGCACCTCATGCGGGTCCAAGCGCTGGGCAAGCAACAGCTCGCCCTTCGCCTCCGTCACGGCGTGACGTTGGAACGCGAGGATCCCCAAGCCCACGTGTGGTCCGGCGGCCGCCGGCGCCAGCCGTTCCGCGCGGACGAAGGCCAGCCGGGCCTCGTCGCGCAGGTCGCTGCGGCTGCCGGGGATCAGCTCGGCGAAGCCCAGCAGCGTCTGCGCATCCGCGTCGCCTGGGGCCAACGCGGCGCGTTCCGCCAGATCGCTCACCAACGCCGAGAGGCGCTCGCCCGAGCGGACGCACGCCGCCGCGTAAAAGGCGTCGGTCAGCGTGTCGCCCGGAGCGCGGGCGTGGGCCCGCGCGAAGTCGGCGCGGGCGGCGGGGAACCGGCTGCCGTAGAAGTGCCGCATGCCCGCGTCGAGCGCCGCGCTGTAAGCGGCGTCGCGCCCGCCGTTGGCCTCAGCCGCGGCGGAGGGCGCCGCGCGCGCAAGCGAGAGCAGAAGCAGAGCAAGCGCGGCCGCGCGCAGGGCGCCGCGCATCAACGCCCGAGCGTGAGGCGCTGGGCGAGTTGCTCCGGCAGGCGGCACGCGTGGATCTTTCGTTGGACGCGCTCGATCTCGTAGGGGACGCGCACGACGTTGACCACGCGCTGCTCGGGATCGTAGAAGCCGAACGAGGCAGCCGGGTTGAAGTCGCGCGGCTGCCCCACGCTGCCCACGTTGACGATGTAGCGATGCCCCGGCAGCAACGCCACCTCACCGCCCTGCGTCAGCGCTCCGTGCGCGATGCGCCCGTCGGGGCGTTGCTGATAGTACTCGGCGATGTGCGAGTGCCCGATGAAGATCAGCGGCGCGTCGGTGGCCGCGAACGCGCGGCCCGCGGCGGCGTCGTCGAGGATGTACTCGAAATAGCGCTCGGGAGAGCCATGCACCATAAGGAAGTCCTCGACGTGGAGCTCGTAGTCCAGCGAGCCCAGCCAGTCGCGCGTGGGTGGGTCGATCACGTCTTGGGTCCAGACGATGGCCTGGCGCGCGATCGGATTGAAGTACTCCACCCCGAAGTTGTCGATCGCCGCGACGTCGTGATTTCCCAGCACGCAGCGCACGTCGCGCTCGCGCAGGAGCTGGGCGCACTCGTTGGGGTTGGGGCCGTAGCCGACCACGTCGCCCAGACAGAGCAACTGGTCGCCCGGTGAAAGGGACGCTAGCACTGCCTCGAGCGCCTCGAGGTTCCCGTGGATGTCCGACAGGATGGCGTACCGCACTAGCGCCCCGTACAGAGCATTCGGCGGCCGTCATCGCTGCTGCTGTGCATCGCTCTTCTCTCCTCGCAGGCGTTCGCCGTCGTCCCCGGCGACGACGATCGTCCCGCGTCCAGGGCATCGACGCCCCTTCGCTTAGGCCCAACCCTTCCCTCTTGCGGCCTACGGCTCGACCCGAATCAGATTGATCAGGCGCGTCACGCCGGGAATCTCCCGCGCGGTCTCGACTTCGCTGCGCGCAACGCCGGCGCTCGGTGCGCGCCCCTCGATCGTGACGATGCCGTGCCGGGCGCGCACCGCGACGCGGAATGCGTCGATCCCCACCTGCGTCGCGAGCGCCGCCTTCACGCGAACGGCCAACTGGGCGTCGTCGAGCTTCGGCGAGAGAGTGGGAGGAGCCGGCGGCAGCGGCGACGCGGTCGAGCGCGGAGCGGCGTGAGGAGGCGGCGTCGGCGCGGCGCTGCGGCCGCCGCCGTGCGCGCAGCCCACGATCGCGGCGACGGCGATCGTCGCGGCCACCACGGCAGTATCCACGCGCGCCCGGGAGGCCGATGCGACGCTCATGACAACGGGTGCACCTCGACGAGCTCGCCGGCGGCGGCCATGCCCCGCTCGGGTGGGATGCGCACGTATCCGTCGGCGCGCGCCAACAGCGCCACGTGACTCGATCTCAGCTGCAGCGGTCGCGCGACGGTCTGCGCTGCTACGCGATGGAGCGAGACGGGGACGTACCACGTCCAGCCGACGCGGCCGCGGATCTGATGTTCCATGCGCGCCGTCGTCGGCGGAGGCTGCGGCTGCGTCGCTCCGACGAGCGCGTCGATGACGGGGCGCGCGACCGCCAGCAGAATGGTGACGGCGGACGTCGGGTTGCCGGGAAGTCCGATGATCAGCTTGCCGCCGACCGAGGCGAAGAGCGTGGGCTTCCCGGGTTTGACCTTGATGCCGTGGAGGACGACGCCCGGCTCACCGAGCGCGGCGATGGCGGCCGGCGTGAGGTCGCGCTCCCCGACGGAGGAGCCTCCGGTGAGCACGATGGCGTCGCAGCGCGCCAAGCCGTCGCGCAGCGCCGCTTCCAGCTCCTGCGCGCGGTCGCCCACGTGCGGAAGCTGCTCGACGCGCGCTCCCATCTGTTCCAACACCGCGCCCACGACGTGACGGTTCGAGTCGCGCACCTGGCCGACGCCCGGCTCGGATCCGGCGGGGACCAGCTCGTCGCCCGTCGAGAGCACCCCGACGACCGGTCGTGCGCGCACGGGCACCCGCTCCCAACCGAGCGTCGCGAGCAAGCCCATCTCCACCCCGCGCAGGCGCCGCCCGGCGGGAAGCACGGTCTCACCCGGAGCGAGATCCTCTCCCACGCGCGTGACGAACTCTCCGGACGCGACGCCCTCGACGATCTCCACGGCGCCGTCGGCGCCGCCCCGCGCGTCCTCTTGGGGCACGACCGCGTCGCTCCCCTCCGGGAGAACGCCTCCGGTGGGAATCCGCATCGCCTCCCCGGCAGCCAGCGCGCGCGGGGGCGCGGCCCCCATGCGAATCTCGGCCACCACGGCCAAGCGCGCCGGGTGGCCGGCGCTCGCGCCGGCGACGTCAGCGGCGCGCACCGCATAGCCGTCCATCATCGACCGCGGCCGGCTGGGCACCGGCGCATCAGCGCGCGCGTCCCGCGCCAGCACGCGGCCGACGGCTCGCGCCAGCGGTACCTCCTCGACGGGAAGCTCCGCCGGACACCATCGCTCCAGCACGGTGGCGACGCCCGCCTCGGGAGAAGGGAGGCTCTCGGCGTCGAAGCCGCGCCCGGGTAGGAGTGCGTCGTTCATGAACGGTAACTAGGAGCCTTTCGGACTACGGTCCTGCAATCGTCTCTTTCCGGAAGGGTTCGACTCGTTCATGCTCGATCGCTCGTTGCTCCGGCGCGACCCCGAGGCGATTCGCCGCTCCTTGCGGCGCCGCGGCCAGGATGCCTCCGTGGTGGAGCGCCTCGTCGAGCTCGACCGCACGGCGCGTGAGGCGCAGACGCGCAGCGACGCCCTCAAGGCCGAGAAGAACACCCTCTCGTCCTCGATCGCCAAAGCCGCCGACAAGCGCGCCGCCGCCGAGGAGCTCCGCCCGCGGCTCGCCGACATCGACGGTGAGATCGCCCGGATCGACGGGGAGGGGGCCGCGGCCAACGCCGCCATCGACGAGCAGCTCCAGCAGATCCCCAACATCCTCGCCGACATCGTTCCGGACGGCTCAGACGAGAGCGGCAACGTCGTCGTGCGCGCGTGGGGCACGCCGCCCACGTTCGACTTCGAGCCGAAGCCCCACTGGGAGCTGGGAGAGCGCCTGGGAATCCTCGACTTCGAGCGCGCCCGCAAGCTGGCCGGTTCGCGCTTCGCCGTCCTGGTGGGCGACGGAGCGCGGCTCTCGCGCGCGATCGTCGACTTCTTTCTCGATCGCGGCCACCGCGCCGGATACACGGAGATCTCGCCGCCGATCATCGTCAACCGCGAGACCATGTGGTCGACGGGGCAGCTCTCCAAGTTCAGCGACGACATGTTCCAGTTGTCGGACTGGGACTTCTTCCTCATCCCGACGGCGGAGGTGCCGCTGACGGCGCTCCATCGCGACGAGATCCTCGACGGCCAGAGCATGCCGCGCCGATATGCCGCGTACACCCCGTGCTTCCGCAAAGAGGCCGGCGCCGCCGGCAAGGACACCCGCGGCCTCATCCGCCAGCATCAATTCGAGAAGGTGGAGCTGGTCTGGCTGACGGCGCCCGATGCAAGCTTCGAGGCGCTGGAGCGGCTCACGCGCGACGCGGAGAATCTCTTGAAGGAACTGGAGCTGCCGTTTCGCACCGTGGCGCTCTGCGGCGGAGACACGGGCTTCAACGCGGCGGCGACCTACGATCTCGAAGTGTGGCTGCCCAGCCAAGGCGTCTACCGGGAGATCAGCTCGTGCAGCAACTGCACCGACTTCCAAGCGCGCCGCGCCAATATCCGCTTCCGGCGCGACGCCAAGTCCAAGCTGGAGCTGGTGCACACGCTCAACGGCTCCGGACTCGCCGTTGGGCGTACGCTGGTGGCGGTCATCGAGAACGGCCAACAAGCCGACGGCACCATCCGCGTGCCGGAGGCCCTGGTGCCGTACTTGGGCGGACAGCGCGTCATCGGCGCGTGACGCGGGCTACGCCAGCAGCCTGACGAAGGTCTCCGTGAGACGCTTGAGCTCGCGCTGATCGACGCCCCCCTCGGACTTGGGGCGGATGCACTCGGCCATGCTGTTGGCCATCAACTGAACGGTCGCCCGCTCCAGCGCTGCCCTCGCCGCGGCCATCTGCTGCGCGATCGCGTGGCAGTCCCGACGCTCGGCGATCATCCGCTGCACGGCGCGCACTTGGCCCTCCACGCGCCGGAGGCGGGCCGTCACGTCCGCGACCACCTCATCCGAGACGTTGAGGGCGGCATCACCGCCGTCTTCCCTTCTCACCGTCGCCATGGCGTCATATTACCCTACCGGGTATGCTGTTGACAATACCCTACGGGGTACTGTATAACCGTCATGTCTTCACCGTCGGTTCCTCAATCCTTCTCCGGGAGCGAGTACATGAAACCGTGTGCATGCTCCCAAGACGACAGGAAAGGTATTCATGGCAAGCAGTTCCTTGTTTCAACGCCTCGGGCGCCCGGCGTGCAACAACGGCTGGGGCGTCGAGTCCAAGGTCCGCGCGATCGCCGGAACGTTGGTCTTGGCGAGCCTGGGCCTCTCGCTGCTCGATCACCGCTGGCTCTGGCTGACGGCGTTCGTGGGAGCCAACTTGCTTCAGTCCGGACTGACCGGCTGGTGCCTCCTCTCCAACATCCTCTCGTTCGGCCGCAACACAGACTGAGAGCAACAAGCGTGTTCAACTTCTTCCGAAAGAGCTCGTCCGTCCGCGACGTCGCGCCGCAAGAGGCCAAGCAGCTCATCGACGCCGGCGCCCTGGTCGTCGACGTCCGCGAGGACTTCGAGTGGGCGCACGGTCACCTTCCGGGGTCTCGTCACCTCCCGGCCGGACGGCTCGCCGCGGAGCTCGACTCGCTGCCCCGCGACCGCGAGCTGATTCTCATCTGCGCCTCCGGCAGCCGGAGCAGCCACCTCTGCGCGGCGCTCGAGCGTCACGGCTTCGCCAATCTCTACAACCTGAGCGGAGGCATCTATGCGTGGATGCGTTCCGGCCTCCCGGTGGTGCGCTGACATGACCAAGACGACCATCGACCCCAAGAAGCGCGGGATCCTCGCCGCCGCCCTCATGGCGAGCGGCTCTCTGCTGCTGGCGAGCTGCGGCGGGCACGGCGGCGCGCCGCAGCCCACCGCAACCGGCGCCGGCCCGATCGCCGTTTCCGTCGCGCCGATCCGCACGGCGTCGTTCTCAACGCCCGTCGAGCTCTCGGGGACCCTGACGGCCGTCCGCTCCGTGACCGTCGGCGCCATCTCGGCGGGGCGCATCGTCGCCGTCGACGTGCGCGTCGGCGACCGGGTGAGCGCCGGCCAGGTCCTCGCGCAAGTCGACACCTCCGGCTACAGCGCGGGCCTCGCGCAGGCCCAGGCGGGCGCCTCAGCGGCCGCCGCCAACCAGCGTGCCAGCCAATCGGCGTTGCAGGCCGCCGCCGCGGCCGTCGACGGCGCCAAGGCTCAACTGGCCTCCGCCGAGAGCCACCGCAAGCTCGCCCAGACGACCGCCGACCGCATGAGCGCGCTCTACGCGGCCGGGGCCATCTCCAAGCAGCAGGAGGACGAGACGCAAGCCAACCTGGCCGCGGCGCGCGCCGGGGTCACTCAGGCGAAGGCTGGAGTCGCCGGCGCGACCAACACCTATCAGGCCGCGACCGCGCAGGCGAGCGCCGCCTCCGATTCCGCCGCGCAGGCCCGCGCCGGCGTGACCGCCGCGAGCGTTCCTCTGCGCGACGCCACCCTGACCGCGCCGTTCTCCGGCGTGATCACCAGCAAGTTCGTCGATCCGGGCGCCGTGGTGGGTCCCGGAAGCCCGGTGGTCGCTCTCCAGAACACGCACGATCTCGAGCTCGACGTCGCGGTCCCCGAGGACGACGTGGCGGGCCTCGCACCGGGGCAAGGCCTCAGCGTGCGGGTCGATGCCGTGGGCGGCAAGGGCGTCCCGGGTCACGTGCGCGCCATCGTCCCCTCCGAGAATCCGGCCCTGCGCTCCGCGACGGTGAAGATCGCCGTTGACGACCGGCCCAGCCTGATGCCCGGCATGTTCGCGCGGGTCAGCTTCTCCGGCGGCGCGCACGAGGGCATGGCGGTTCCGCTCGGCGCCCTGGTCACCCGCGCTGGACAGAGCGGCATCTTCGTGGTCCGCGACGGCACCGCTACCTTCGTCCCCGTGCAGACGGGAACGATCACGGGCAGCATGGTCGAGGTTCGCGGCGTCGAGGACCGCAACGCGAGCGTGGCCGTGAGCAACCTCCAGCGTCTCACCGAAGGCGCCTCCGTGACGGTATCGCACTGATGCAGGGTCAGAACTTCGCGGGCCGGCTCGCCCGCTATTTCCTCCAGTCGAAGCTGACGCCGGCGATCGTCGTCGCCATCTGCGTCTGGGGCATCATCGCGATCCTGGGGACTCCCCGCGAGGAGAATCCTCAGATCACGATGCCCGCGGCGACGATCGTCACCCAGTACCCCGGCGCCTCCTCGCAGGAGGTGCAGAAGCTGATCACCGAGCGCGGCGAGCGCGTGCTCCAGGAGATTCCGGGCATCGAGCACATCTACTCGGTCTCGACCCAGAACGTCTCCATCATGACCGTGCTCTACCACGTGGGCGACGATCCGACCACCTCCTTCGTCAACCTGTACGATCAGATCTTCGCCCACTTGAACGAGCTTCCGCCGGGAGCATCCCAGCCGCAGATCACCCCGCTGAGCGTGGACGACATCCCCATCGTCGTGCTGACCCTGCACGGCAAGAACTACAACCGGGGACAGCTCTACGATGCCGCCCAGCGGATCATCGACGCCGTGGGCCCGATCCCCGGCGTCTCGACGATCGACACGTACGGCGGGCGACCGCGCGAAGTGAACGTCACGCTGGATCCCGTCAGGCTCGCCGCCTACGGCATCTCGCCGCCTCAGATCGCGCAGGCGCTGGGCGTCACCAACCTCACGCAGCCCGTGGGCACGGTGCGCGACGCCAAGAGCGAGCTGTTCATCCACGCGGGGACCGCGTACAGCAACGTGCGGCAAGTCTCCTCGCAGATCGTCGGCGTCAGCAACGGGCAGCCCGTGACGCTCGGCCAGGTGGCCAAGGTGGAGATGGGCTGGATCCCCGAGGAGGCCCAGACCCAATTCGCCTACGGAGGCGCGGCGAAAGATCTCTCCAAGGCGCCCGAGGCCGGCGTCAGCATCGCCATCGCCAAGAAGGCCGGCGGCAACGCCGTGGCGGTGGCCGACCAGGTGCTCAAGACCGTCAAGCACACGGAGCTGCCGCCGGGAGTCGACGTCTCGATCACCCGCAACTACGGCGAGAAGGCCAACGACGCCGTCAACGAGCTGATCGAGCGCCTCGTCGAGGCGATCGTAATCGTCGTGGTCCTGCTCATGGTGCTTGGCTGGCGTGAGGCCCTCGTGGTGGCGACGGCGATTCCGCTCACCCTCTTCGTCACGCTGGGAACCGGCATGCTCGCCGGCCAGACCATCAACCGCATCTCGCTCTTCGCGCTCATCCTCGGCCTCGGTCTGCTCGTCGACCAGGCCATCGTGATCGTGGAGAACATCCACCGTCACTACCACGCGGACCCCGACGCCCCGAAGGCCGAGGCGACCATCCGCGCCGTCCAGGAGATCGGCAGTCCGACCACGCTGGCCACCATAACGGTCGTGCTCTCGTTCCTGCCGATGCTCTTCGTCTCGGGAATGATGGGGCCGTACATGCGCCCCATCCCTATCAACGTGCCCGTGGCCATGCTCGCCTCGCTCCTGATCGCGTTCGCGATCACGCCGTGGGCGACGTACGCGCTGCTGCGCAACCAGAAGACCAAGGTCGCGCACGGCATCCCCAAATGGGTCGCGCCCTTCCGCAACGCCTTGATCACCCTGATCGACAAGCCGCGGGCCGGGCGCCTCTTTTTGGTGGTGCTGCTGCTGGCGTTCATCGGCAGCGCGGCCCTGCCCGTGGTCAAACTCGTTCAGTTCCGCATGCTGCCGCGCTCGAACGAGACGACCTTTCTCGTGAGCATCGACGCGCCGCCGTCGAGCACCGTCGCCAACACGACGGTCATCGCGGACGCGCTCGGAGCCCTGCTCGCCAAGACGCCGGAGGTCACCAACTACGAGACCTTCGTCGGCACGCCGTCGATCCCCGACCTCTCGAGCCTGCTCCAGGGAACGGTCTTCCGCAACTCCCCGAACCAGGCCGACATCCGCGTCAACCTGCTCCCCAAGAAGGAGCGCAAGACGGAGTCGGCGGTCTTGGCGCGCCGGCTGCGTCCGGAGCTGCAGCAGCTGGCGGCCAAGTACGGCGCCACGGTCCGCATCCTCCAGACGCCGCCGGGGCCGCCCGTTCGCGACACCATCCTCGCCAAGATCTACGGGCCCGATCCCGACGTCCGGCGGGCCGTCGCCTCGCGCGTCATCGGCATGATGCAGCGCGAGCCGGGCGTGGTCGACGTCGACTCCAGCTTCAAGGCCCTGCCCGCGAGCCTGCAGCTCGAGGTGGACCAGCGCAAGGCCGCGCTCTCCGGCGTGAGCACCGCCGAGATCGCGCAAACGCTGGGCATGGCCCTGCACGGCGCCAGCGTCTCGACGCTGCACACCGAAAACGACCCGCGGCCCGTCGGCATCTTCGTGCGCTTCGCGCCGCAGTACCGCGAGAACGCGGCGGCGCTGGCGTCGATCCAGATCCCCACGCGCATGGGCGGCATGGTGCCGCTCTCGGCGGTCACCAACGTGGTGGCAAGCCAGGTCTCGCAGCCGCTCTTCCGTGACGACTACGAGAACGTCACGTACGTCGGCGCCGAGATGGCCGGGCGCAGCTCCACCTACGCCGTCATCGACATGGCCCTCGAGCTCTGGAAGCATCCGCTGCCGCAAGGCTACCGGATCGACTGGGGCGGCGAGTGGAAGCTGACGAACACCGTCTTCGCCGACCTGGGCCGGGCGATGCTCGTCGCGTTCATCCTCATCTACTTCGTCCTGGTGGCACGCTTCCGCTCGTTCGCCACGCCGTTCGTCGTCCTCGCGGCGGTGCCGCTGGCGGTGATCGGCGTGATGCCGGGCTTCGCGATCCTGGCGCCGTTCGGCGTCTACTTCTCGGCCACGGCGATGATCGGGCTGATCGCCCTCATCGGCATCGTGGTGCGCAACTCGATCATCTTGATCGAATTCATCGAGGACAAGATCAAGGAGGGGTCGTCGCTGCGCGACGCCTTGATCGAGGCCACGACGGCACGTACGCGGCCCGTCTTCCTAACGGCAGCCGCCGGTGTGCTCTCCTCGATCGTCATCGCCGCGGACCCGGTGTGGAGCGGCCTCGCGTGGGCGCTGGTCTTCGGCATGACCGCCTCGGCGATGCTCTCGGTGCTCGCGATCCCGGTGCTCTACCAGCGCGTCGTCGGCCAACGCGCCGCCGGCCCGGCCGCGCTGGGCGCGGCGGAAGAGGCCCTTCCGGAGGAACCCGTGGCCATGCAGACCTTCGTCACCTTCCCCGAGCTCGACGGCTTCGTCATGGAGTCCACGTCGCTGCCTCGGTTGGTGGAGGGCGAGACCGTAGAGCTCGAGGCCGAGGTCTTCCGTGGAGAGGGCGACGCGGTCGATGCGGTCGCCAAGCTCTCGGGGCCGTTCGTCGTGGAGCATGTGAACGTGGTCTTCTCGGGAGCCTATGGCGAGCTGCAGGGCAAGCAGTACGTCACCCTGCGGTCGACGCAGCTCCCTGGCCCCGCCTGGAAGGAGATGGAGCATGCGTAAGCTCATCGCCGCCCTAGCGCTTGCGGCCACGCTCCTCCCCGTCATCGCCGGCGCGGCAGAGCCCGCGCCGGCGGCGACGCCGCTCTCGCTGGAGCAGGCGGTGGCCGTCGCCCTCAAACAGAATCTCAGCTACCGCGCGGCGCGGGTGGGCGTGGACGCGGCAAATGCGCAACTGCGCCAAGCCGAATCGCCGCGCCTCCCCGGCGTCGCGTTGCGCGACACCTATCAGTACGTCAACCCGGTGGCCAAGCTGGATACACCCTTCGGCGAGCTTCCGTTCAGCACCACCAACGCCACCAACGTGCCGCTCATCGGACTGCAGTACACGCTCTTCGACGGCGGCCTCACCGCGGCGCGCGTCGGCCAGGCGGCCGCCGGCCTGGCGGCTTCACGCGCCTCCGAACGCGAAGCACGCGGCGCCGTGGTCACCGCGGTAAGCACAGCGTACTACGACCTCATCGCCGCAGGGCGCTTGGCCGGCGTGGCCAACCGCGCGGTCGACGTCGCCGACCAGCACCTCAAGCAGGCCCAGCAGCTCTACACCAACGGGATGATCCCCAAGGCGGACGTGCTGCGCGCCGAGACCGAGCTGGCGAACGAGCGGGTCAACGCGATCGGAGCGGCCAACGCCGTCGAGCTGGCGCAGACCAACCTGGACAACACGCTCAACGTGCCGTTGACCAACGTCTACGAGCCCACCGACGACCTCACCGGCGCACCACCGCCCTCCTTCAACTTGGACGCGTTGCTGGCCGGCGCGCGCACGGACCGCGGGGAGCTAGCCGCCGCGCGAGCCTCCGTCACGGCGGCGGAAGCCGCGGTGAACGAGGCCAAGTCGGGGTACCTCCCGCAGATCGGCCTCACGGTCGCCAACGGGAACACGCAGCCCGCCGTCGTGAGCGGATACCACAACCAGTTCTCGATCGGCCTCAGCGCGGTTTGGACCCTCTTCGACCATGGGTACACCTCCGGACGCGTCGCCGCGGCGCGCGCCGGCGTGGAACAGGCGAAGATCGGTCTCAACCAACTGGAGGACGGCGTGGAGCTGCAGGTGCGCCAAGCCTACCTGAACGTCAACGAGGCAACCTCTCGCGTGACGGCGGCTCAGCGTCTGGCGGACCTGGCCGCGGAGAATCTGCGCCTCGCGCAGGTCCGCTACCGCGGGGGCGTCTCCACGGCGCTGGAGCTCCAGGACGCCGAGCTGCGCAACACGTCGGCACAACAGACGCTCGTCGGAGCCGAGGTCGGGTTGCGCGAGAGCATCGTCCAACTCCGCTTCGCCGCCGGTCTTCTCTAGGAAAGCCGGCCGCGGGACCGAACCACCGCTGCACTACCGAGTGAGGAGCACCACGATGGATTCAGCCACCACCAAACTGACCTACGGAAGCGTCGTCACGACCAAGCTGCCGTACGCGGAGGCCATCGAGCGCACCAAGGCGCTCCTGAAGGAGGAAGGCTTCGGCGTCCTCTGCGAGATCGACGTCGCGAAGACGATGAAAGAGAAGATCGGTGCGGACTTCCGCCCGTACGTCATCCTTGGCGCGTGCAATCCCCAGTTCGCCCATCAGGCGCTCTCGCAAGAGGATCAGCTCGGGCTGCTGCTGCCCTGCAACGTCGTGGTGCAGCAGGGTGCCGCCGGCACGCTGGTCTCGGCCATCGACGCGCAGGCGATGCTCGGCATCGTCGGAAATCCGGAGATGACGCCCGTCGCGCAAGAGGTCAACGCGCGCCTGGGACGCGTCCTCGAGCGCATCGCCGCGGCGTAGCGTCCGCTCGTTCGCCCAATCCGCTCGGCCACCGCGCACCCACGGTGGCCGACGTGCTTCACATCAGCCGCGGGCCCCAGCCGCGAAAGAGGCCGACGCTCGCCTGCGCGACCCGGGCCAATGGCAGCACCGGGCTCTCCGGTTCAAGCGCAGCACCGGCGCGTCGAGCTTGCTCACCGCGAATGCCGCGGGGATCGCCAGCGAGAAAGCGTCTTGCCGCCTCCACTCGACGAGCCTCCCTCGATCATAGTCCAGGACGTCGACGCGGCCTTGAAGAGCGTAGCGCTCGCCTGTGGGCAACCGCCGCTCCAACGTGAAGGGCTCGCACGCGGCCGCGCGC
Organism: Candidatus Dormiibacterota bacterium; assembly: GCA_035533275.1. Classification (GTDB taxonomy): domain Bacteria; phylum Vulcanimicrobiota; class Vulcanimicrobiia; order Vulcanimicrobiales; family SCRA01; genus SCRA01. The sequence goes on from DATLUD010000070.1 coordinate 60,538, forward strand.
TCGGGTAGGAGGCGCTGGTCGCGGGACATCCACCGCAACGCGCGTCGGAAGCACGCGCGATCCCGCTCGTCGTCCTCGTCGGAACGATCGGGATCGCTCACCCAGAGCCGCTCGAGGGTCTGCTCGGCCTCGTCGGGCCCGGAACCGAGATAGGCGAGTACAGCGGCATCGAATGCCCGCACGCGATGCTCGTGGAGAAGACCGCTCCTCTGCTTCGCATAGCTTTCGAGGGATGCTGCCGGAATCGCTGTCGTCGTCATGATGAACCCCTTCCGATGCCGCTCGCTTCCGTCCGCGCGCGGCGATGCTACGATGATACGCACGCGCACATGAGGGGCGCATCAGGGAAAGTACGTACATATCGGTAACCGGACAGGACACGGCGCGTCCAGCCGATAAGACCTGAAATTCCCATGCGCCCGGCGGCATGCGCCCCGGAGCCAGGTCCACCGTATCTCGTCTCGTCCCATTCGGAGCCCCTCGCGTCGCATCAGACGAACCGCACACGCCGTCCCGCGCTGTCATCGACGGGCACGGTGGAAGGAGGCCACACGAGATGAAGGTCATGAAACGATCGGAGGCCCTCGTCGCGGGAGCCGGCTTGCTTGCCGGCGCCGCGCTCCCCAGCTTGCCCGCCTCAGCCGCGGAGCCCATCCTGCTGGGTTGGGTGGGGCCGCTCTCACCTCCAGGCGGATACGCCGCCGGCCAAGAGATGAAATGGGCGGCGCAACTCGCCACCAACGAGGTGAACGCCCGCGGCGGCGTCCTCGGACGCCAGCTCCAGGTTTTCTACGAAGACACCAAAGGCACGCCCGACCAAGGGACCGCGGCCATGGAGCGTTTGGCCACGCGTCACGTCTCCGCCGTCTTCGGCGAGTTCCACAGTTCGGTGGCGCTCGCGGAGACCAAAGTCGCGCACAAGTACGGCATCCCGTTCCTCGGCACCGACGTCTGGGCCGATCAGATCACCGCTCAGGGTCTTCCCGAAGTCTTTCGCGTCTGCCCCGCCAACTCGCTGATCTACACGATGGTGGGAAACTGGGCGGCGGCCGCGGGCTTCAAGAACGTCGCCATCATGCAGGAGGCCACGGATTACGGCGTCGGGGCCGTCCAAGTCCTCACGGGCATCTTCAAGAAACACGGCATCAACGCGAACGTCGTGACCGTCGAGATGAACCAGCAGGACTTCACGCCGGAGATCCTGCGGCTCATGAACCAGCCCCAGCGGCCCGACATCTTCATGATCATCGTCGCCGGAAACTCGCTCTACGACATCGTACGTCAAGCCTGCAACTCGAACTTCGCGCCGACGGCTCAAACGGCGATCTACAGCGGCGGCGGCCCGGCGCTGGAGAAAGAGCTCTGGGAGAACGACGGCAAGTGCGCCGTCGACCTGATCGCCGAAGACGTCGCCCTCCCCAAGACGCAGTGGAACGCCAAGGCCAAAGCGTTCGTGGCCGCCTTCGAGAAGCAGTTCAAGCGCCCGCCCACGGGGACGGCGATGGAGTCGTACGATTGCGTGGGCGTGCTGACCGCGGCCATCGCCGACGCCAAGTCCACCAACGGCAAGGCGATCATCGCCGCGATGGAGCGGCTGAAGTACACGGGCGCCCGCGGCACATACGCCTTCTCGAGCAGTCACGCTCCGACGTGGGCATACCACCAGTACATGGACGCGCCGATCATGCTCGTCCAATACAGCAAGGAGAACCAGACGCCGGACGACGCGCCGATCCTCTTCCCACGCAAATGGGCCACGCTCAAGGAGCTGTACATCAAGCGCCCGAGCTGACCGCGAGCCGATGGCCGAATACGTCTTCCTACAAGCGGCGAACGGGCTGGTCACGGGCCTGATCTTCGCGCTCGCGGCGGCAGGCCTCACGATCATCTTCTCCGTGCTGAAGATCGTGAACTTCGGCCACGGCGTCCTCTACATGATGGGCGGATACGCCGGGTACTACGCGATCCATCTGCTCGGTGTTCCGCCCATGGCAGCCGTCCTGGCGGCGATGGCAGCGACGTTCCTGCTCGGCGTGCTCTTCGAGCGGCTGATGCTGACGCCGCTCTACACCAACAAAGTCGACCGCAAGGACGAGTACGCCATCATCGTGACCTTCGGGCTCTTCATGCTGCTGGAGAACCTGGGGATCGTGGTCTTCGGGCCGTTCAACAAGCGCCCTCCGTCGTTCGTGGAAGGCGGCCTCCACGTGGGCCTGCTGACCATCACCTACGACCGGCTGGTCGCGGCGGCTTTCGCGGCGCTGCTGCTCGCGGCGCTGGCGCTCTTCATGCAGCGCTCTTCCCTCGGGCAGGCGCTCGACGCGGTCAGCCAGAGCCGCGACGCCGCGGCGATCATCGGGATCAACCCGCACCGCATGTACGCGATCGCCTTCGGCCTGGGCTCGGCTCTGGCCGGAGGCGCGGGGGCACTCATCGCTCCGATCTTCAGCCTCTCGCCGACGATGGGCGACTTGCCGTCCGTGCAGGCGTTCGTCATCGTCGTTCTCGGCGGCATGGGCTCCGTGCCCGGGAGCATCGTCGGCGGCATCCTGCTGGGGGTGGTCGAGGGCTTGGGCGTCGGCCTCTATCCCGATCCCAACCGCGCCCTGGCCTACAGCAATGCCTTCGGCGCGCTGCTGTTGATCCTGACGCTCCTCATCCGCCCGACCGGGCTCTTCGGACGCCCGCACCTGAGGATGGAGTAGACGGTGGTGCGCGGCACGCTGAGGGCCGCCGGCTGGGCGGTGGTCTTCCTCGCGGCGCTCCTCGCGCCCAAGGCACTCAACACGTATTGGCTCCACGTCACGGCGATTGCGTGGTACTACGCGCTGATGGCCGCCAGTTGGGCGCTCTTGGCCGGGTACGCCGGCCAGTTCTCCTTCGCGCACATGGCCTTCGCCGCGATCGGCGGCTACACGTCGGGCCTCCTCGCGGTGGACCTCCATCTGCCGCCGGTCCTCGGGATGCTCTGCGGCGTGCTCGCGGCCGCGATCGTCGGCGGCGTGATCGGCTGGCTCTGCCTGCGCCTGCGCGGCCCCTACCTTTCGCTCTTCACGCTGGCGTTCGCCCAGATTCTCCAGTTGATCCTGATCGCCGAGTACCAGTTCACGCGCGGAAGCCTCGGCCTCTCGGTGCCCCCGCTCTTCCACGGCGACTCCGATCTGCCGTACTACTACGCCGGCTTCGCCCTGCTGCTGTTCAGCCTCGGCATCATGCAGCTCGTCCTGCGCTCGCGCGTGGGGATCTTTCTGCGCGCCACGCGGGAAGACGAGGACGCCGCAGAGGCCAGCGGCATCGACACCTCGCTCTACAAGATCGCCGTCTTCACGCTCACGAGCGCGATGGCCGGGCTGGCCGGCGGCTTCTACGGACACTTCGTGGGGATCTTGACGCCGAACATCGTGACCATCCCGGAGATGGGCCTCGTGGTGGCGATGGCCGTGGTCGGTGGAGTCGAGAGCCTGCCCGGCGCCGTGGTCGGCGCCGTCTTCATCTGGGTGCTCTCGGAGGTCTTGCGCGACTACGGGCAGATGCGGTTCGTGATCTTGGGCCTGGTCATCATGCTCACCCAACGTTTCGCCCAAAACGGCCTGGTGCTGCTGGCGACCCGTTTGATCGCCAAGCGGCTCCAGCCGCAACGGGTCGAAGAGAGCGGGGCTCCGGCGGCATGAGAGCACGCGCATGCTGATCGAGGTCGAGCGTCTCTCCAAGCATTTCGGCGGGATCCGTGCCGTCGACGACGTCTCGTTGGCCATCTCCCCGGGCGAGCTGGTCGGACTGATCGGGCCGAACGGCTCGGGAAAGACGACGCTGATCAATCTGATGAGCGGCGCTCTGCAGCCGGACGAAGGCGAGATCCGCATGGGCGGAACCTCGATGGCCAAGAAGGCCGCGCATACGTTCGCCCACCACGGCGTGGGGCGCACGTTTCAGGTCCCGCGTCTCTTCCGCCGCATGACGGTGCTGGAGAACCTGATGGCGCCCGCGCTGACCCTCAAGCACTCGACCTCGCACGCCGCGCAGAAGCGCGCGCTCGACGTGCTGGCGTTCCTGCGCTTGCGGCATCTCGCGCGCGGCGAGGCGCGAGCGCTCTCGGGCGGACAGCAGAAGCTGCTCGAACTCGGCCGCGCGCTGATGCTCGAGCCGCGCCTGCTCTTGCTGGACGAGCCCTTCGCCGGCGTCCACCCGCGCCTGCTCGACGAGCTCTGCGAGCATGTCGTGGCGCTCAACCGCGAAGGCTATACGATCGTTGTCGTCGACCACAATCTCGACGCCGTCAAAGGCATCGTCCGGCGCCTGGTCGTGATGGCGCGCGGGCGCGGGATCGCCGACGGACCACCCGACGAGGTCTTGCGCCATGCGGAGGTCATCTCCGCGTACACGGGGGCGTGATGCAGGAGATCGCGCATCCGCCGCAGCTCGGCGCGGCGATTCTGGAGGCGGAGGCACTGGTCGCCGGCTACTTCGAGGACATCCACATCCTCAAGGGCATCTCCGTCAAGGCGTGGCCGGGGCACGTCGCCTGCATCCTTGGGCCCAACGGCACGGGGAAGTCCACGCTGCTCAAAGCCGTCTTCGGCTTTCTCCGCCCCGTCTCCGGGCACGTGCGCTACGAGGGACGCGAGATCACGGGCATGGCGCCCGAATCGATGCTCGCCAACGGGATCGCGTATCTGCCGCAGCATCCGAGCATCTTCCCCTTCCTCTCCGTCGAGGTCAACTTGAAGTTGGGCCTCTGGGGACGGCGCCTCTCGCGCGCGCAGATCGCGGAGCGCATTGCCGAGGCCTGCAGTCAGTTCCCCGTCCTCGAGGAGAAGCGGCGCCAGCCGGCCGGCCAGCTCTCCGGCGGCCAACAGCGTCAACTCGAGATGGCCCGCAGCCTGTTGACCGATCCCAAAGTCTATCTGATCGACGAGCCCACCGCGGGAGTCGATCCCAAGACGAGTGCCGAGATCTATCGCCGCATACGCAGCCTGGCACGGGAGCGGGGCAAGGCGGTCCTGCTGGTGGACCAAGATATCCGCCGCGCCTTGGAGATCGCCGACTACGTGTACGTCGTGAGGACGGGCGCCCTGCTGGACCAAGGGCCGCGCGACCGCTTCGGCGGCGACACCGCGGAGCTGGTGGCACGCTGGCTTCACGCCAGCGGCGAGGCTTGACCTAGCCTTTCACGCAGATGAGCGGATGCAGGGTGTGGACGATCTCGGCGAGATCGGCTTGCGCCGCCATCACGGCCTGCACGTCCTTATAGGCCATCGGGGTCTCGTCGATCACGTCGGCATCCTTGCGGCACTCGACGCCCGCGGTCGCCCTGATGTGATCCTCGACGGTGAAGGTGGCTCGCGCCTTGTTCCGAGACATCGCCCGTCCCGCTCCGTGACTGCACGACATGAAGCTCTCGCGCTCCCCTTTCCCGCGCACCACGAACGAAGGACCCCCCATAGACCCAGGGACGAGGCCGCGATCCTCGGTCCCGGCCCGGATGGCGCCCTTGCGCGTGAGCCACACCTCGCGGTTGAAATGCTCCTCGCGAGCGACGTAGTTGTGATGACAGTCGATCTCGTCGTCGATCCGATAGCCGGGGAGGAGGCCCGTCTTCGGAAGCGCCTCGAGGATGCGCTCCATCATGAGCCGGCGATTGAGCACCGCGTAACGCTGAGCCCAGTGCAGCGCTTGCAGGTAGTCGTCAAAGGCCGGCGAGCTCTCCGTCAGGTAGGCGAGGTCGCGGTCGGGCAGCCATGCCTCGTAGCCGAAGTCGTGAGCCTGCCGGCGCGCGAGATGCGTGAAGTAACGGCCGATAGCGTTGCCCGCCCCGCGCGAACCGCTGTGCAAGGTGATCCAGATGCGGTCCTCGTCGTCGGCGCACACCTCGACGAAGTGGTTCCCGGTGCCGAGCGATCCCAGCTGTCCCAAGGGACGAGGGTGCGCGACGTCCGGGTGCTTGCGGCAAAGCTCTTCGTAGTCGGCGGAGAGCTCCTGTTGGTAGACGGCGGCGACTTCGCGCGGGACTTCGCCTTGCCAAGCTCCCACGTCGCCGCGCTGCCCGTGCTGGCTCCGGCCGTGCGGCACCGCCGCCTCGATGACGGAGCGCAGCGGCTTCAGATCGCCCGGCAACTGCCCCGCCACGAGCGTGGTCCGAACGGCGCGCACGCCGCAGCCGATGTCGACGCCCACCGCCGCCGGGATGATCGCGCCCCGCGTGGCGATGACGGAACCGACGGCGGCGCCGATCCCCCAGTGCACGTCGGGGAGCACGACCACCTGCTTGAAGACGCACGGCATCCTGGCCAAGTTGAGGACTTGGCGCTGCACCTCGGACTCGAACGGCACGCCTTTGACCCAGGCGAGTATCGGCACGCGCGCATCGGGGTGCTCCAGGCGATAATACGTCCCGAGATCCTGCCTGACGAAGGCCGGTGCCTCCGCGACCGCTACCGTACCCACGCATTCAACCTCACGAAACGACCGGTCTCTACACTCCTACCCCGCCGTCCGAGGCGCCCCACGAGCACGGGGGACCCGGCCAAGGGAGCCCGCGCTCGCCAGCCGCCGCCTTCCTTCTCGGTTCCTTCATAACAACTGCGGCGCTGTTGCGCTATCCTCCGCCCAAGACGCCGCGGCCAAGAAACGGAGGTTTGCTTGACAACCCTATTGCTGGATGGACAGCCGGCCGATACGTGTTGCCCTTCGACCGCGAGCGGTCCGGAGTGCGCCGCCGTCGAGGTCTTCGCCCAGAAGTGGTCCGTCTGCGTGCTCTACACGTTGCAGCGCCTTGGTGGGACGCTCCGCTTTCGCGCGATCCAGCGCGCCCTGCGCCCCTCCGGAGGACACGTCGTCAGCGCGCGAATGCTCGCCATCACGCTGCGGGCGCTGGAGGCGGCCCAGCTCGTGACGCGCACGACCTACGAGGTCTCCCCGCCCCGCGTGGACTATGCGTTGACGCCGAAGGCTTGCACCGTGCTGCAAACGCTCGAGGCGCTTCACGCGCAGCTGGGGGCCGGCTGCCACGACGCGGAGACCACCAGCCCGTCGTAAGAGCGGACGCTCGTTTGCTGGGCAAGTCTTTCCGGCGATGAGCGCGCCGTGAATCTTCAAGATGTCTTCCCCGGTGTAAAGGCATGGTCATGACCGGCGCATCCGCACGATCTCCACGTGCGGATCTTTCTTCGTGAGATCATCCAACGGCCGCCTTACCATGTGGTTGACAAGAGATCGCGAGCACATGTGAAAGGAGGGGTCCGATGGCAACGCTGTCCCGGGAGCAAGTGCAACGGTTGCCGCGCGCCGCTCCGGTGCGCAAGCCAACCACCGCCGCGTACCCGCGCGTGACCGCCACCGTGGTCGACGCGCCCCAGCCGGGGACGGCTGCGCGCCGCGCGAGCGACGACGAGATCACGCTCTCGCTCCTCGATGCGCTGGACGCCTCACGCGGCCGGCGTGAGCACGCGGAGGACGAGGGCGATCATCCAACCGTACGGTGGCTGCGAGGCCGGCTCGTCGACGAGTACGTCTAGCGCAGCCAACCGTGCCGTCGGCCGGACCCTTTCGGGCTGACGCTACGCCGGGCGCCGCGGAGACAGGGTGGTCGATGCGGCGCCCACCTCAACGCCGGGCACCCATGCTCAAGCCGCGGTCTATTCGGCAGCCACGCTCCACACTTCGGAGCTTTGGCCGCCGTGGCGTCCTCCGCTCGCGCGCACCTCGCCGGTGCCCCGGCGGAACGCCCCGTACACGAAGACGGCGCTCATGCGCACCGCGATGCCCTGCTGCTTGCCGGCGGCCCGGAGCTCCAGTTGTCCTTGCGCGTCGCGCCCCACGGAGACCCGCACCGGGACGTCGACGGGTGCCGCACTGCCGAGAACAATTCGGGCGCTCGCGAGCCAATGCTGGCCGACCGCCGCTCCGGCTCGGGCTCCGGCGGTGATCGCGGCAATCGCGTCGTACGGCCAAAGGTCGCCGTGCCGGCGCGGCGCGGAATTCCGCGCCGGAGCGACTGCGAAGCCCCCGTCGGGCGTGACCGTGGCGTGGACGATGGTGAAGCCGGAGCCGCCGTAGATCACCACCTCCGCATGGCGTTGCGGCTGCAGGGTGATCCCGAGGTCACGTTCACTCCGACCGTCGGCCCCGGTGAGGGTCAGGTGGTAGCGCGTGGTCACGCCGATCGTGCGCGGCCCGATCGTCAGCGGCTGGGCCGCCGTGGCCGCGACCGCCTGCGCGAAGGCGAGCGCAAGGGCTGCCGCAGCGGCGGCACGGGAAAGGAAACGACGTCGCATAGGCTCCTCGGCGATGCTCGGGGTCTCTGCCCCACACCTAACCGCGGCCAGCCCCGTTCTGTCAACCGCCAAAGCCATAGGCGACCGCACGGCGCCGCCCCGATGCAGGAGGCCGGGCCCGAGGTGCTGGATACGGCTCAACGCGGAGGAGTGGCAGAGCGGTTGAATGCAGCGGTCTTGAAAACCGCCGAGCTCGCAAGGGCTCCGTGAGTTCGAATCTCACCTCCTCCGAACCCCGGCCTCCGCGCTCAAACCCGCGCCAGCCGCGGCCGTCGGCGCCCGCCGACCAGGCCTACCAGGTCAGGACCGACCGCGGAGTGGATTCACGCTGCACGGCCGAGACGTCGTACGCAAACCGCGCGGCGCTGCCCTCGTAGCGGTTCAACTGCGCCGCAAGCACCTCGAGAGCGGTTCGGTCGCCATTGCAGATGGTCGCGGTGAGCAGGGTTTCGCTCCCGGTTGCAAGGTCGCGCTTACGGATGGTATAAATCGCCACGGGTTCGTCCTTTCTGCCGCTGCGACGCCTGCATCGGCTATGCCAGAGAGCTCGCGGAGGGGGCGCGCGCCTCGTATCACGGGGGACCTTCTCCGATTATAGCCGGCGGCGATGGTGGCAATAGGGCCGGTCGGCCGCACGTCGAGGGTACCACGGCCCTCGTCGAGTACGGGCCCCGTGGTCTACCTCGCCGCGCGCGCGAGGGCCGGGGGACGCTCCCGGCGACGCGGGTCGCAGGCGCCTCCGATGGCGCCGGGTACGATACCATCGAGAGGAGACTCCCGATCGAGCGATGCGACACACCTGCAACGACTGCCCGAACCTCGCCACCCACCACGTCACCAACACCGCGCTGTTCTTCTGCGACATCCACATGGAGGCGTTCCGCAAGAGCGAGACGCTCCACGGCTACCAGCACCACCGCCTGATCGACGGCGAGGACCTGGTGCACGATTTCTCGGGACGGCGCCGCTGACCGGCGCCCCCGTGCCCCTAGCCCCGGTCCGCAGCGGCTAGCGCCGCCACCAGCTCGCCGTGAATGCGGCCGTTGCTCGCCGCGATCGCGCGGCCGTCCACGGTGAAGGGCGAACCGTCGGCGTTGGTCACGCGTCCCCCCGCTTCCGCAACGATCAAGCTCCCGGCCGCCACGTCCCACGGATGGAGCCCGTACTCCCAGAAGCCGTCGAAGGCCCCGGTCGCCACATAGCAGAGGTCGAGCGCCGCCGCTCCCACGCGCCGCACGGCATGCGAGCGGTCGCTGAGGGCCACGAAGCAAGGCAAGTTGCGCGCAAGCCCACCGGGTCCCGGCATGAAGCCGGTGCACAGGAGCGCCTCGCCCAGCGTCTCGACCGCGGAGACGCGCAGCGGCGAGCCGTTGCGCGTGGCCCCCTCGCCGCGGCGCGCCGCGAAGGTCTCGCCGGTGGCCGGGTTGTGGATCACGCCGACCTCCACGACGCCCAGGCGTTCGTAGCCGATCGAGACGCAGAAGAACGGAAACCCGTGCACGAAATTCGTCGTGCCGTCCAGCGGATCGACGATCCACCGCTCTCCGCTCGTGCCCGCCGTCGCTCCGGTCTCCTCGCCGAAGAACCCCGATCCCGGCAGGGCCGTCAGCAGGCGCTCGCGGAGGATCTCCTCGCTCGCGCGGTCGGCCTCCGTCACTAAGTCGGCGCGCGAGCTCTTGCGGCCGACGTCGAGAGGGCCACCCAGGTAAGCCAAGAGAACGTTGCCCGCGGCCCGTGCGGCCTCCATCGCGAGCTCCAAGACGTCAATTCCTCGATCGACCACAGCGGGCCGCCATACCAGCCGCCGTCAGGAGGTTCCTTCCGCCATGGCCGGGATGCCCATTCGCCAGCGCGGCGCGCCGCTCGGCTCCCAGCGACGCTGGGGCGACGCGATCGCCGCAATCCTCGAGGTCTTCCTGTACATCGCGTGGCTCGGCTCCCTCGTCGGCATCGCCTTCGTGGCGGCGCCGGCGGCCTTCGCCCATGCGCCCGCGCAGCAGGCGGGAGCCATCGTGGGAGCCTCCCTGCGCGCGACGACCTGGTTCGCCTGGGTCTGCGGGGGCGTGCTGCTGCTGATCTGGCTCTTCCGCATTCCGCGCGAGGGGCGGACCGCGCTGGCCGGGGCGCTGCTGATCGCGGTGGCGATCGGGGCCACCGACTACGCGCGGTGGAGCATCGCGCCCAAAATGGACGCCATCGTGGCCCAGGTCGACGGGGCGATCTCCGCGCTCCCCGCCGGCGACGCGCGCCGCGCGACGTTCGACGCGCTCCACCGGCGGAGCACGCAGACCTACGGCGTCGTGCTGGTCTGCGGCTTCCTGGCGGCGGCGCTCACAGCCGCTCGGCGGCGTTGACTTGTCCGCGAGCCTGCGGCTAGAATAGATAGGCTCAATTCGGCGCTTTGCGCCACGGCGAAAGGGGGTGACACGCTCTCGATGACCAGCGACGGCTCTAGTAGGTACTCCACGTACCGTGACCGGGACATCTCGGATGACCCACTACCGATCTCTCTGGAGGTGGACTCCCATGACCGCGATGCTCGGGCTTCTGCGCCGCTGGGTTGCGAGGCGCGTCGCCCGTTCCCTCTCGCAGCCCGTGGACGCGGCGGCGCTTCGCTGCGTCTGCTCCCGCTACCATAGCCTCTACCTGCGCCCGGGGTACCTCCCGGAGGGCCGCTCCTCCATCGGCGTGCGCTGGACGGAGGACCGCCCGTGACGCTCACCTCGGGTTTCATTTCCGAGCTGGTCGGCCGCGAGGTCACGTACGCCGACGGCGGCCGTGAGGTCGCCGTCGGACGCGTTTCAGACTTCGTCGTCCACGAGCCGCAGCAGGCGTTCCCTCCGATCGACGGCATCGTCATCAAGACCGGGGGCAAACACGACCTCTACGCTCCGTTCTCCACGGTCGAAGAGATCACGGAGCTGGGCCCGATCCGCCTGCGCGCCAAGCCGGAGCTTGCGCCATTTGCCCACGAGGAGTCGCTCTATCTGGTCTCCGACCTGTTCGACAAGCAGATCGTCGACATCAACGGGCGCAAAGTGGTGCGCATCAACGACCTCGAGTTCGCCAACGTCAACGGCACGCTGCGCGTCGTGGCCGCCGACATCGGCTTGGCCGGCCTGCTGCGCCGCCTGGGGCTCAAGTCGTTCGCCCAGCGCTTCCTGCCCAAGGTCCACGAGAACATTCCGCGTGCGCTGATCGCGTGGGACGCCGTCGCGCCCATCCGCGACACCAGCCCCGACCGCGTGCGGCTGACCATCGAGAAGAGCCGGCTCTCCAAGCTCCACCCCTCCGATCTCGCGGAGATCATCTCCGAGCTTTCGGCGGCCGATCAGGCGCGCGTGATGAAGTCGCTCGACGACGAGACCGCCGCCGACGCCCTGGAGCACCTGGATCCCGAGACGCAGCAGGCGATCCTTGAGGATCTGGGCACGGAACGGGCCGCCGACATCGTCGAGGAGATGGACGCCGACGACGCCGCCGATCTGCTCCATGAACTGGACGAGGAACGGCGCCAAGAGCTCTTGGCCGAGATGGAGCCGGAGACCGCGGGGGAGCTGCGCGAGCTGGCGACCTACGAGCCCGATACGGCCGCGGGCCTGATGACCAAGGACTTCGTCTGGATCTATCCTCACCGCACCGCCGCGGCCACCATGGAGAAGCTCCGCGAGATCTCCCCGGACACCGACTTCATCTACTACCTGTTCGTCACCGATCAGTCGATGCGGCTCCTGGGCGTGCTCTCGCTGCGCACGCTCATCCTAGCGGCACCGGACGCCACTATCGAGTCGATCATGGAGAGCGACGTGGTCGCCGTGCATCCCGAGCAAGACGCACGGGACGTGGCGAGCACGATCGCCCGCTACGACCTCCTGGCCGTTCCCGTGGTCGACGACGACGGCATCATGTCGGGCATCATCACCGTGGACGATGCCATCGACGTGCTGCTGCCGGAGAAGGTGCGCAAACAACTGCCTCGCTTCACCGCCCGCCACCATCGCGCCGCGCCGGACGTCGAAGTCCTCCCGTAGACCGGAGAGATCATGAACCCGCCCGAGTCCGTCGACGCCGTTCACGGCGGGGGCGCTCCTGCCTCCGTCCTCAAGCGCCCGAGCACCTGGCGCTCGATCATCATGTTCCTCTCCGTCGTCGGACCCGGGATCATCACGGCCAATGCCGACAACGACGTCGGCGGCATCACCACCTACTCGCTCGCCGGCGCGCAGTTCGGCTACGAGCTGCTCTGGCTGCTCGTTCCGGTGACGATCGCACTGGTGGTCGTGCAGGAAATGTGCGCGCGCATGGGTGCGGTGACCGGCAAGGGTCTGGCCGACCTCATCCGCGAGAACTTCGGCGTCAAGGTGACCTTTTGGGTCCTGATCACGTTCGTGCTCTGCGACCTCGGCAACACCGCCGCCGAGTTCGCCGGCATCGCCTCGGCGGCCCCGATCCTGCAATCGTACGTGCCGTTCCTCACCAAGGAGCTGCTGGTGCCCGTGGGTGCCGCCTTCGTCTTCATCGTCGTCACGCGCGGCACGTACCGCGTGGTCGAGAAGATCTTCCTGGCGTTCTGCACCGCCTACCTGGCGTACATCGTCAGCGGCATCGTCGTGCACCCGCATTGGGGCGACATCGCTCGCGCCATGGTCGCTCCGCACCTCACCGCGAACAGCGCTTACCTGCTGATGGCGATCGGCGTGATCGGCACCACGATCTCGCCGTGGATGCAGTTCTACATCCAGTCGGCGATCGTGGAGAAGGGCATCAAGATCAAGGACTACGGCTACTCGCGGATCGACGTGATCAGCGGAGCGATCTTCACCGACGTGGTGGCGTTCTTCATCATCGTGGCCACCGCCGCGACCATCTTCGTCTTCAACCAACATGCGGCAGCGGGGCGGCAGATCGTGGTCAACGACGCCGGCGACGCGGCGCGGGCGCTGGCTCCGCTGGCGGGCAAGTACGCATCGCTGCTCTTCGCCATCGGGCTGCTGAACGCAGCGCTCTTCACGGCGTCCATCTTGCCGCTCTCGACGGCATATTACGTCTGCGAGGCGTTCGGCTTCGAGTCGGGGGTCGAGCGGCGCTTCCGCGAGGCGCCCGTCTTCTACTCGCTCTACCTCGGGCTCATCGCCATCGGCGGCGGGCTGGTGCTGATCCCCGGCGCCCCGCTCCTGCAGATCATCTTCTACTCGCAGGTGCTCAACGGCGCGCTCCTCCCGGTGGTGTTGATCTTGATGCTGCTGCTGATCAACAACAAGCGGCTGATGGGCAAGTACGTCAACAGCCCCCTGCTCAACGCGGTGGCGTGGACGACGGTGCTGGTCGTCGGGGTGCTGACCATCGTATCGACGATCGAGCTGATCTTCCCGGGGATCGCCGGAGGAGGAGGGTGAGACGCGCGGTCCCGCTAGCTTCCTCCGGCCGCGCTGGCCTGCCCCAGGCGGAACGCGAACGCGGCGCAGGCCGCCCCGATGGCGATGAGGAGCGTCGGCACCGGCCCGGGCTTGCGCTTGGCCATGATCGCGCCGCCCTGGATCAGCAGCGCCGCCAGAAGCCAGAGCGCGGGATGGAGCCAGGTCACCCGCTTGCCCACGGCAAGCAGCCAGAGCCCCAGCACCAACTGCACGAGCAGGGCCCAAAGGGCCACCCGGCGGCCGAGCGGCTGCCAGATGGCCCAGATGGCGGCGACGACGACGACGACGCCCCAAACGTAGTGAATCGTGAGTTCGGTCTGCATGTGCCGTCTCTTCGACGTTTGGCGGAAGGAACGCCTTGGCGCCGCGTCTGAAGTACGCCTGATGACCACCGACGAGTTGCTGGCGTTCGCCGAGAGTCTTGCGCGTATCTCGGCTGCAGGCGGCGGCCCGAAGGCCTATGCCTCGCACCTCGCCGCGCGCTGCCGCGCCGCCGTCCTCGTCGAGGACGGTGAGTGGCACCACCTCGCCTTGGCCGGAGCCGCGGACCGCAGCGTCCCTGCCTCGGCTCGCGAGATGGTCCGGCAAGCCGAGAGGGACGAGGACGGTCTGGCGCATCTTCAACTCGCCGACGGAAGCCACGGGCTGGCCTTTCCCATGCGCGCGGGGGACGCCGAGTTGGGGTGGCTGGTGGTTCTGGGCCTCGACGGCTTGCCGGGGCGCCTGGCGCCGCTGGTACGGCTCACGGCCTCGGCCATCGCCGTCGATCTGGTGCGCGAGGCCGGCGGGGCCAAGGGGCGCCGGCGGTCCTTCTGGGAGCGCCTGCTGGGCGGAAGCTATGACGACGCCGCCGCCGTGCGCGACGACGCCGCCGCTCGCGGCGTTTCGATCGCCCCCTCTTACGTGGCCGTGGCGATCGAGGTCGAAGGGCTCGACGAGAGCGGCGCCGTCCGCCAGCTCTCCGACGTCCGCAAGCTCTGCCTCGCTCACCTCCACCACCAAAGCGGCGAGACGGTGACGATCGAGCGCGCCGCTGGATTCATCTTCCTGGTTCCGGCGCCGCTGCCGGCGGACGCCCAGAACGTCGTGCTCGCCGCCACGATGCTTCCCAAGCATGCCGCGAAGGTCAAGCTCGACGTCGCCATCGTCGGCGGCATCGGCACGCGCGGGGGCGACATCCTGGACGCCGCCCGCAGCGTGGACCAGGCACGGGAGGCGCTCGTGATCGTGCGCCGCCTCTTCGGCACCAGCCGGGTCGTCGCGTGGGACGATCTCGGCCTCTACCCGCTGCTCCACCGCGGCGCCAGCCGTGAGGAGCTCCAGACGTTCGCCCGGCGGACCCTCGAGCCGTTGCGCGCCTACGACGAGAAGAACCACACCGAGCTGCTTCGAACCCTCTCGCTCTACTTCAGCGTGAGACAGAACGTGAAGACGGCGTCCGAGAAGCTCAACGTCCACCGCCACACCGTATTCTACCGCCTGCGACAGATCGCCGAGATCTGCAACCGCGACCTCGACAGCGCTCACGACCAGCTCGCCCTACGCGCGGCGCTGGCCATCGACGCGCTGGCGGGATGAGCGCCGGCTACGATGGGAGTATCGTGAACAAGCGAGAGCTCACGCGCCTGGTCAAAGAGACCAACGTCCGCTTCCTGCGCATGCAGTTCGTCGACATCTTCGGGATCACCAAGAACGTGGTGATCCCCGTCGCCGAGTTGGAGCACGCGCTCGACGGACAGGTGACCTTCGACGGGGGGAGCATCGCCGGCTTCGTCCGCTCCGAGGAAGTCGACATGATGCTCAAGCCCGACCTCTCGACGTTCACCGTCTATCCGTGGACGCTGGAAGGCGAGACGGAGGGGCGCCTGATCTGCGACATCGTGCAGGCCGACGGCGAGCCGTTCGAGGGCTGCCCCCGCACGACGCTCAAGCGCTCGATCGCCGACGCGCGCGAGATGGGCTTCACGCTCTCCACCTGCGTGGAGGCGGAGTTCTACCTCTTCCAGCGCGACGACCAGGGTCGCCCCACGGTCGGCGCCTCCGAGCGCGGCTCCTATTTCGACTTCTCCCCGGCCGACGTGGGAGAGAACGCACGGCGCCACATGGTGGCTACCCTCGAGGCGATGGGCTTCCACGTCGCCTCCGCGCACCACGAGCACGGACCGGGGCAGCACGAGATCGACTTCAAGAGCGCCGACATGCTGACGACCGCCGACAACGTGGTGACGCTGCGCAACGTGGTGCGGCACATCGCGATGGAGCGCGATCTCCACGCCACCTTCATGCCCAAGCCTCTGGGCGATGGCGCGGGCAGCGCCCTCCACATCGAGTTCACCCTGCGCGAGGGCGAGCGCAACGCCTTCGCCGACGAGAGCGGCGACCGCGGGCTCTCGCCCACGGCCCTCTTCTTCATCGGCGGTCTCCTCGCGCATGCGCCCGCCATCACGGCGATCGCCAATCCCACAGTCAACTCCTACAAGCGTCTGGTGCCATTCTGGGACGCCCCCGTGCTCACGGTCTGGAGCGAGCGCAGCGCCAACTCCATGATCCGCATCCCCTCGGGACGGGGTGACGCCACCAGCATCGAGTTGCGCAGCCCCGACTCTTCCTGTAACCCCTACCTGACGCTGGCCGTGGTATTGGCAGCGGGGCTCGACGGCATCCGCAACGAGAGCCTCCCCGGGCAGCCCTTCTCCGGGAGCAGTTACGATCTCAGCGAGCGGCAGCGCTCCGAACGCGGCATCCGCGAGCTCCCGTTCTCGCTTCGCGAGGCGCTGGTCGAGCTCGACCGCGATCCGGTGGTGCGGGGAGCGCTCGGAGACCACATCTATCACGCGTTTCGCGAGGCGAAGGCCGCCGAGTACGAGCGGTATCGCCGCGCCGTCCACCCTTGGGAGCTCGACGCCTACCTCACGCTGCACTAGGAGCGAGCGGGAGCGCGAGGCGGAAGCGAGCGCCTCGCCCGTCCACCGGCTCGAGCGTCAAGGTCCCCCCGAGTGCCTCGGCGAGCTGCCGCGAGATGTAGAGCCCCAGGCCGGTTCCCGAATGGGCGCGCGCGCGCTCGTCGAGGCGCACGAAGCGCTCGAAGATCCGCTCCCGCTCCGCCTCCGGGATCCCCTGGCCCTCGTCGACGACGTCGATGGTGGCGCGTCCTCCGTGGCGGCTCAACTCGACCGCGATCGTGCCCTCCTCCGGCGAGTACCGGGCCGCGTTGATCAGCAGGTTGGTGAGGATGCGCAGCGCGTGATCGGGATCGGTCATCACCCCAATGTCGGCATCGGCGCCACGCACCACGATGCGCCGTTCGGGATACTCCATCGCCACGGACGTCACGGCACGCTGCACCACCTCGCGAGCCAGCGTTGCGCGCGGCTCCACGCGGAGCTTGCCGCGCTCGAGACGCGCCGCCGCCATGAGGTCGTCGACCAGGCGAATCAGGCGGTCCGTCTCGCTGTCGACGATCCGCAGCGCGTCGACGCGGCGCTCCTCGTCGAGCGCGTCGCGGCGATGGAGCAGGATGCTGACGAATCCCTTGATGCTCGTGAGCGGCGTACGCAGCTCGTGACTCACGGTGGAGACGAAGTCGGTCTTCATCTGCGCGAGCTCCTCGAGCTCTCGCAGGCGGCGCACCTCCAGATCGCGCGCCGCGGCGCGCGCCACGGCCAGGCCCGCGAAGTTCGCGAAGATCTGGAGCGTGCGCGCCGTTTGCGGCGCCAGCGACCGGCTCGCACCCGAGACGTCTGGAGCGAGGTAGCCGATGATGCGCCCGGAGGCGTCGGCGAAGGGGAACGTCAGCGCGTCGACGCTCGCGAAGTATCCCTCCGGCGTTCGGTGCTCGGGGTCGAGCCGGTGTGCGATCACCGCCGGGTCGATCGTCGCGCCGATGGGCTCGCTCACCACGCGCCCAAGGACCGCCCGACGTAAGAAGAGTCCGCGCTCGCCGTCCAGCAGCGCGATCTCGCCTCCCGCCAAGTCGAAGGTTCGCAGCGCGGCCCGCAGGATCGCCAGCAACAGGTCGTCGAGCCGCTCTTGCGCGAGGAGCTCCCCCGAGACGCGCAGCACCTCCGCCATCTGGCGGACCGCGGTCTCGCGCTGGGTGGAGAGACGGGCGTTCTCCACCGCCACGCTGGCCAGCGCCGCGAACATCTCGATGGCGCGGATGACCTCGTCGCTGGGAACGCGCCGCTCCACGGGATCGTCGGGCAGCAGCAGCCCCACGATCCGTCCGTGGCGATCGAAGAACGGAAAGACCAGCGTGTCCCGTTCCTGCCAGGCACCCTTGCCGCTGCGCGGCACGTCCACGAGCTCCGGGAAGCGCCGCAGGCCGACCGGGAGGCTCAACTCGGCATGGCGCTCACCGGGAACGTAGTAGAACGTCTCGCGCACGCGGAACTCCGGAGCAAGGATCGCTTCGACCAGGGCAGGATCCACCGGCTTGTCGAGCAGGTGCTCCGTCCGCGAGCGCGGGTAGCCGGCGATGGCGACGCGCACCAGCGGCTCCTCGGGCGAGGCGCGCAGGTAGAACGCGCCCGCCGAGAAGCCGAAGCTCTCCAGCGTGACGGCCAACAGGCGGTCGAGAACCCTGGCGATCGAGTGCTCGCGCAGCAGGGTGGTGCTGACGTCGAGCAAGGTGCGCGTGAGCTCGCGGCGGCGTAGGATGCGCGCGGTGCCCGCCTGAACGGTCGCCTCGAGGGTGGCCAGGCGCTCACGGTATCGGCGCCGCTCCCGCAGCCGTCGCCGCCGTTCGAGCGCCCAAAGGAGCACGGCCGCCGCCGCGACGCATGCAGACGCTACCACGAGGGGGATCGGATGCAGCACGATGATTGCAGTATCGGCGTTCTGATCGCGTCCGTCGAGCGCGACTTCGGGGGCCTGTGGGGATTCGAGCTTCGCCTCGGAGCACCGGATGCCTCGATGCGCCGCCTGTCTCTCGCCGCTCGCCCCGACCCCGACGCGCTTGCCGCGGGCGACCTGCTGTGCACGCTCGCGGACCTCCCGGGCACCCTGCCCCCGGGGCCGGCACGCCTGCGCGCACGCATGGCGGCCGCCTGCAGCGCCCTCGGAGCGGCGTGGGCGACGCTGGGGAGCCTCGGCTTCGATCCCCCCGGCGCCGCCCTGGACGGCTGGCTCCGGCGGCGCATGGGCATCGCCGGCGCCGCCCCCTTGCTCCCGCCGCCGCCCAGAGCCACCGTTTCGGTCTACCTGCCCGCGGAGGCGCTCGCCCCCGTGCGCGAAGCCGTCTGGTCGGCGGGAGCCGGGGTGATCGGAGCCTATGACCGGTGCAGCTTCGCCCACGAGGGAACCGGGACGTACCGCCCGCTCGCCTCGGCCGATCCCTATCGCGGCTCGGCTGGACGGGACGAGCAAGCCGGCGAGTGGCGCCTGGAATTTCAGTGCTCCCCCGGACGTCTCGACGGCGCGCTGAGGGCGATGCTCGCCGCTCATCCGTATGAGGAGGTCGCCTACGCCGTGGTGCCCGCCGGGGATTGGCCCGCCAAGGGGCGCGGCCACGGACGCCTCGCCGGCGAGTTGGCGCTCTACGCGGGCGATGCCCACGCGGGGTTGGTGGAGCGCGCCTTCTCCCGCGGAGCGCGCCGCCTGCTCTCGATCTCGGCGGATGCTGCGGCGCGCGCGGCCGCCTTGGACTGCGGCCTCACGCTCGAGCCGCTGCCCATGGACGAGATGGAGCGCGAGGCCCTGGCGTTCCTCGCGCAGCGACTCCGGTCGCACCTCTCGGAGAACGTCATCGTGACGGGTCCATCGCCAGGGTCCGAAGGCGCCGACGTGCAAAGCACCCGCTTGCCATGAAGTACCGCACGTATCCGCAATCCGACGTCACCGTCAGCGAGGTCGGCTTCGGCCTCTGGACCCTCTCGACCGGCTGGTGGGGCAACCACACCGACGAGGACGCAGTCCGCATGCTCCACGAGGCGTACGACCTCGGGGTCACGTTCTATGATGCCGCCGACGCGTACGGCAACGGCCGCTCGGAGGAGCAGCTCGCCAAGGCGTTCGCCAGCCGGCGCGACAAGGTCGTCTACGCGACGAAGTTCGGGTACGACTTCTACCATCACGGCGACGAGCGTCGCGGCCAGATGGAGCTGCCGCAGGACTTCTCCCCGAAGTTCGTGCGCTTCGCCCTCGAAGAGTCGCTGCGCCGGCTGAAGACGGACGTCATCGACATCTATCAGATGCACAACGCGAAGCTCGAGCACGTGCGGGACGACGCACTCTGGAACGTGCTCGAGGATCTCAAGCGCGAAGGCAAGATCCGCATGTACGGCGTGGCCCTTGGGCCCGCGATCGGATGGCTGGTCGAATCCATCGAGGCGGTGCGCCTGCGCAGCGTGGCCAGCCAGCAGATCATCTGGAACATCCTCGAGCAGTTCCCGGGCGACGAGATGATCCAAGCGGCGTACGAGTGCAACAGCCCCACCGGGTATCAGGTGCGCGTGCCTCATGCCAGCGGGATGCTCGAGGGGCACTACACCACGGAGACCGTCTTTCCGAAGACCGACCACCGCAGCCATCGCCCCAAGTCGTGGCTGACCAACGGCGTCAAGAAAGTCGAGACGCTGCGCTTCCTGGAGCACGGCGGACGCACGCTGGGTCAAGCCTCGATCCAGTGGCTGCTGCACGAGCCGCGCGTGGTGAGCGTGCTGCCGAACATCTACGACTCGGAGCAGTTGCGCGAGTTCGCCGCCGCTCCCGACGCGGTGGCGCTCACCGACGAGGAGTACGAGCGCGTCCAGGCGCTGGCCAGGACCAACTTCGGCGTCGTCGAGGATCCAATGGCGTTCAAGGGGACGATGGACAAGGAGCTGGCTAGTGCTCGTCGATAGGATCGAGACCGGACACGCTCCGCGGCCGATCGGGCCGTACACCCAAGCGGTGCGCGTCGGCGACTTCCTCTTCTGCTCGGGTCAGGTCGGCCTGGACCCGGCGACGGGGAAGCTCGTCGGCGGAGGCGTCGGCGCCGAAGCGGGGCGCGTGATGGAGAACGTCCGCGCGGTGCTCTCCGCCGCCGGCGTCGGCCTGGAGCACGTCGTGAAGACGACGATCTATCTCGTGGACATGGCCGACTTCGCCGAGGTCAACGGCGTCTACGGCGGATGCTTCACGGGCGACTATCCGGCGCGGACCACCGTGGCGGTCGCCGCGCTGCCGGCCGGGGCGCGCGTGGAGATCGAAGTCATCGCGCGGATGTCGTAGTCTGCTGCGCATACGCGGAGAGCGCGAGCCTGGCAAGGCGCGCGGCCTCCGCGTTACGCATCTGCGCAGCCTTTCGGTATTGCTCCAGGGCATCTTGATGGCGCCCGAGTTCGTCGTCGATCACCGCGAGGTTATAGTGCAGGATGCCGTCGTCGGCGGCGATCGCCAGTCCCTTGAGCGTCACCGCCTGGGCCAGCTCGTGCTGGCCCAGGGCGTCGTAGTCGGCGGCCATGTCGTAGTATGCCTCCACCTGGAACGGATCGACTTGGATGGCGCGGCCGTAGTCCTCGAGCGCGGCGGCGCGATTTCCGCGCAGGTCGGCCAGCACGCCGAGGTTCACCAGCACGGAGGCGTCGTCGGGCGCGATGCGGTGCGCCCGCTCCAGGTAGCCTTGCGCCGACGAGAGGTCCGTAAGACCCAAGGAGGCGTCGCCGAGATTGTTGAGCGCCGCGACGAAGCGCCCGTCGAGCGCGAGCGCGTGCTGCAGCGGAGCGATCGCGTCGGTGTAGCGCCTCT
This sequence comes from Candidatus Dormiibacterota bacterium, assembly GCA_035533275.1. Taxonomy (GTDB): domain Bacteria; phylum Vulcanimicrobiota; class Vulcanimicrobiia; order Vulcanimicrobiales; family SCRA01; genus SCRA01. Next base: position 81,956 of record DATLUD010000070.1, read on the forward strand.
CCGAGATCAGCACGCTGCCGATGCCGTTGTAGCCGGCCGCGCAGTTGGGGTCGAGATCGACGACGTGGTGATACGCGGCTAGCGCTTTGACGTCACGCCCTTGCGCGTCGTATACCAGCGCCAGGTCGAGCGCGGCGTCGACGTCGGTGGGATGGCGGTCCGCCTCAACCGCCGTCTGCTCCTCGAAGCGGTCGAGGTCGCCGCGCATGCGATGCACCGCGATCAGGTTCTCGAAGCCGCTGGGCAACGGCAGGGCGGCGCGGAACTCGCGCACGGCATCGTCGTACCGGCGCTCGAGCACGTAGACGCCGCCGAGGCGATTGTGGATCGCGCGCGAGTCGCCCAGGCTCAGCGCTTCTCGGTAGAGGTCCTCGGCCTTGGTCAACTGGCGGGCGCGGTAGTAGAGGTCGCCCAACAGCACCATCGGCCCGCGCTGGTCGGGATGAGCCGCCACGTAGTGGGAGAGATCGACGATCGCGCCGGGCAAGTCGCCGCCGTCGGCGCGGCGCTGCTCGCGCTGGACGATGGCCGGATCGCTCGGCATGGCCACCGTGGAGGACTGCCCGTCCAGGTGGAGCACTTCGCCGGCGCGGGCGGCCACGGGAGACGCGGCGACGGCGGCGAGCAGCAAGAGCGACGAAAGCCTGCAAATCGTACGCATGGCAACCACCTCGGCGGCAGGATCGCGCCCTTCCAGTATACTCCCAAGACGAGACCCCCGGGAGTCCTGCCTGGACCCCGGGGGTCTCGGTTGTCGCCCCCGTCCGTCTCACGGGGAAGGTGCCGGGTGCGGAGCTTCCGCCTTGCGGCTAGACGCCCCGAGAGAGCCCCTGCTCGCGTACCAGCGTCCCGGTCTCGCGCAGTTCATCTCGGACGTCGCGTTCGTACTCCCGATTGGCCTGCGCCTCGAGCGACTGGTACTCCATCACTCTCTCTTCCGGCAACATTTGCATGAAACTATTTTCCTGAGTCTTGATTCTACCACGGAGCCCAGCTATCGAAACATCCCCCGGGCGAGTGGCCGGCGGCCGGCCTCACGCCGTGCGGCGGTCGCGCCCCTCGAGGCCGGCTGTCTCGGCGATCTCCTTCTTCGCCACCTCGATGAAAGCCGTCATCGCCGGCGAGAGCCACTTGTCGCGGTGGCGGATGAGCTGCACGTGCTGGTGAAACTCGGGGATCGAGCAGCGCAGCTCCGCCAGCGACCCGTGCTCCAGCTCCGGACGAACGGCGGTGCGCGAAGTCACGGCCAGCCCCACGCCCGCGGCGACGCACCGCTTGATCGCCTCCACGCTGCCGAACTCGATCATCGGCCCCGGGGCCGCCCCTCCGGCCGCCATCGCCTTGAAGAGCGCCTCGAGGTAGGTGCACGCGAGGCGCAGGATCATGAACGACTCGCCGGCGAGCTCCTCGGGGCGAATCCGACGCCGTTGGGCCAGCGGGTGGTCCGCCGCCGCGATCACGATGAGCGACTCTCGTTGCAGGAAATCGGCGACCAGCTCGGGGGCTTTGACGCGCGCGTCGGCGAGGAAGGCGACGTCGAGCACGCCGGCCGAGACGGCGCCGCGCAGGTTGTCGCACGCGTCGGGCTTGACCGCCAGCTGCACCTTGGAATAGCGCGCGCGAAAATTCTGGAGCGTGCGAGGGAGCAGATCGGCGCACAGCCACTCGCACGCTCCGATCGTCAACGTGCCGACCGGCTCGTTCACGTCCGGCACGCACGCGAGCGCCTCACGCTCCAGGCTCACGAGGCGCTCGGCGTACTGCACCAGGCGCCGGCCGCTTTCGGTCAGCACGATCCGCTTGCCCAAGCGCTCGAAGAGCGGAGCCCCGATCTCGCGCTCGAGCGTCTGCACCTGCGCCGTCACGCTGGACTGCGCGTAGTTGAGCTCTTCCGCGGCTCGGGTGAAGCTCAACGTCTTGGCGACCGTCAGAAACGTGGAGAGGTTGCGGAGCTCCATGACATCCATCGCCCTTTCCGATGCATAGCATCGAATCAATCGTGCTCACCAATCGTAACATCCTGCTACAATTCCGCCAAGAGAGGTGGAACGACGATGGCGACGATCTTCGAGGCAACGGGAATCCTGCTGGGTCTGATCGCCCTGGCGCTCGCGAGCGTGCGCTGGGGGTACGACAGCACCGAGCGCGTGCGGAGTCCCGAGTGGGAGCGGCGGCGAGCATGGAGAGCGCGCTACAGCGCGTCGTGGAAGATCACGCCGAGCGTCCGGCGCTCGCCCCGGCGCACTCGGCTGACGCCGTGGCGGAGCGAGGCGCGGGCGTAGCCTCGGCTGGTACGCAGGGGATGGTCGCGCGTCGCGAAGAGCACGAGCTCTCCTTCCTCCGGTGTCAGCACCTGGCCTCGCGACTGGGCGCGCGGCCGCTGCTCGACGAGCAGGAACTCACCGCCCTCGAAGTCCGCACCGGGGCGGCTGAGAAAGCACGTCGCCTGCAACGGGAAGACGAGGTCGCCGTAGAGGTCCTGGTGGAGGGCGTTCCAGCCGCCCGCGCGGTATCTCAAGAGCAACGGCGTGGGCCGGCTCTGCGCGGCCGCATGGCAGCGCGCGAGAAATTGGTCGAGGGACGGAGGAAAGCCCGCGTCTCGCCGGAGCGCGGCGCCCCACGCGTTGGCGATCGGAGCGAGCCGCGCGTAGAGCGACTCGCGCAGCTGCTGCACCAGCGGCGGCAGGGGATAGGCAAAGTAGCGGTACTCGCCCTCTCCGAAGTTGTGGCGCGCCATCGCCACCGTGCTGCGGAAGGCGTCCTCCTCGCCGTAGAGCGCTCGCAGCTCGCGGCACTCGCCCGGCATGAGGACCGGCGGCGTTCTGGCGGCGCCCTCCGCCCAGAGATCGCGCTCGATCTCCGCCCAGGGAAGGCTTTCGACGCGCTCCCGCACGCTGATCGCGACGGTCACGAGGCCACCGCGGGGCGGCACCGCTTGCACGGCCGATAGCCGGCTCCGCGCGCGCGCCGCTCGTCGGCGAACTCCACGCGGTGGGCGGGCGCGATGCGGCGGGCGCTGGCGCACGTGGGGTAGCAGAAGATCCCCGTCGTCTCGCTCCCCACGAAGCGCTGCGTCCCGCGCGCCATGGCGGCCAGCTCGTCGGACGGCAAGCCCTCCGCCTCGAGCAGACGGCCCTTGATCCCGCTGCCGAAGACGTACTCGCCGATCGAGCCGTCGCCGCGCACCACGCGGTGGCAAGGAATCAGCAACGGCACGGGGTTTCTACCCAGCGCGCTCCCCACCGCTCGCACGGCCCGGGGGCGGCCGATCTCGCGCGCGATCCAGCCGTAGGGGCGTACCTCCCCGCGAGGAATCTCCAACGCCTTGGCCAGCACCGCCCGCTCGAACTCCGAGAGATCGTGCAAGTCGAAGCGCAAAGCGGCGCGACGATCGCCGGCAAAGCGGCGCTCCACCGCGGCGGCCAAGCGCGCCGGCGGCCTCTGCGTCGCATAGACGTGCCGCCCGCGGCGCGCCCGATATTCGCGCTCGAAGCGCTCCGCGCCGTGCTCGGCACGCGCGACGGCGGAGATTCCCGCCGCTGTGTAAGCGACGAAGAGCGCACCGAGAGGACCCTGCACGCGCCAGTACCGGTCCGCCAAGCCCACGCGCTGCAGCACTGCGGGCAAGAGCGTCGCAGGCGCCTTGCGCCGACGCAGCTCGCGCAACTCCGCCAACATCTTCTCCTCCATCGTCACGTCCCTCATACCGCCTCCAGCATCGACCGCAGGCGTGCGACGCCGCGGTGCACGTTGGCCTTCACCGTTCCGACGGGTTGGCCCAGAATCGCTGCGATCTCAGCATACGGCAGGCCGTCGATATGGCGCAGCGCCACGGGCAGACGCAGCCGGTCGGGCAGCTCCGCGACCGCCGCGGCCAGCGAGTGCGCGGTCTCGCGGCGCTCGACCAGCTTCTCCGGGCGTTCCGCGGCGGGGTCCTCAAGTTCGAGCGGCGTGCCGTCGGCACGCTCCAGCGGAGCGAGCGCAAAGCGCTTGCCCCGCACGCGGTTGCGCACCACGTTCGTCAGGATGCGGTAGAGCCATGGGCGGAGCATCAACGCGCGGATCCGCTCGCGTGGGTAGCCCTTGAGGGCGCGGTAGGCCCGCACGAAGGCGTCCTGCGCCGCCTCCTCGGCGGCGTGCGCGTCCCCCAGCAGGTGGCGCGCAAGACCGTAGAGGCGGTCCTGATGGAGGATCACCAGCGACTCGAAGGCCGCGTCGACGTCTTGCGCCAGCGCCGCCGTCAGCGCGCTCTCTCTCACGGTATCCGCTCCTTGCGGGCTCCCCCGTCTTGCACGCCCGGAAAACACGACCTGCGCCCACCGGGTTGCACCCGCCGGCCGCCGGCATGGTTCGAGCCCTTGCCTTCGAACATGGCGGCCATGGCTCGACGCATGGCCCCGCCCATCTCGCTCGACCAGGCGGTCGCAACGCTGAGCAAGGCCGATCGCCGGCTGCGACGTCTCATCGTCCGCGTGGGCCCCTGCGCGTGGCGCATCGTACGCGGGCAGTCACCCTACGCAGCGCCGGAGTCTCCGCGGGCAAGGCGCGGGCGTTGAAGGATCTCGCGTCCAAGGCGCGCGAGGGCCTGGTGCCCTCCTACCGCGAGATGGCGCGCATGGACGACGACGAGATCGTCGAGCGGCTGATCGCCATTCGGGGCGTCGGCCGCTGGACGGTCGAGATGATGCTCATCTTCAACCTCGGACGCCCCGACGTTCTGCCGATTCACGACTACGGCGTGCGCAAAGGTTTCGCGCTGCTGCACGAGCTGGAGGAGGTGCCCACGCCGCGCGCGCTCGCCGAGCACGGCGAACGCTGGCGCCCCTTCCGCACCGTGGCGAGTTGGTACCTGTGGCGGGCCGCCGACTAAGGCGGGTCGCCGGCGGCCCGCCTTAGCCGACGTACTGCGCGGGGACTCCGCCCGGAGACGCCTTGACGGCGCAGAACTTGAACTCCGGAATCTTTCCGTCGGGGTCGATCGCATCGTTGGTTAGCAGGTTCGCGGCCGCCTCGTTGAAGGCAAACGGCATGAAGAGGACGCCGCGCTGCATCCCCCAGTCGGCGCGCGCATAGGCGGTGATCTTGCCGCGCCGCGACTCCAGCGTCATCGTCGTGCCCGGCCGCACGCCGAGCGCGGCGAGATCCTCGGGGTGCACGCTGACGACCGGAACCGGCTCGATGGCCTCGAGCACGGTTGCGCGGCGCGTCATCGCGCCGGTATGCCAGTGCTCCAATTGGCGGCCCGTCGTGAAGACGTACGGGTACGCCCCGTTGGGCAGCTCCGCGGCCTTGCTGAACTTCGCCGGCACGAACTTGGCCAACCCGTTGCGCGTCGGGAACGTCTGCTGGAAGACCACCGCTTCGCCGGGGTCGCCCTCCTTGCGGCACGGGTAGGTCACGGTGTCGTCCTGCTCGAGCCGCTCCCAGGTGATGCCGGCGATGCTTCCCATCACCGTGCGCATCTCCTCAAAGACCTCGCGCGGGCTATCGTAGTGCCAATCGAGGCCCATGCGGCGAGCGATCTCCTGGACGGTCCAGAGATCCTGGCGCGCGTCGCCGGGAGGATCGATCGCCTGCCGGCCGAGCTGGACCCTGCGGTCGGTGTTCGTGAAGGTTCCGGTCTTCTCGGGGAAGGCAGACGCCGGCAGAATGACGTCGGCATAGCCGGCGGTCTCCGTGAAGAAGATCTCCTGCACCACGAGATGGTCCAGCATGGCGAGCGCCTCGCGCGCATGCTGGAGATTCGGATCCGACATCGCCGGATTCTCGCCCATGATGTACATGCCGTGCAGCGTGCCGGCATGGATCGCGTCCATGACCTCCGTCACGGTCAATCCCGTCTTGTCGTCCAGCTTTGCGCCCCACGCCTTCTCGAACATGTCGCGCGCCGTCGGGTCGACCGCCGACTTGTAGTCCGGATACGACATGGGAATCAATCCCGCGTCGGAGGCGCCTTGCACGTTGTTCTGTCCGCGCAGCGGGTGCAGCCCCGTTCCCGGACGCCCAATCTGCCCGGTGAGCAGACAGAGCGAGATGAGGCAACGGGCGTTGTCGGTGCCGTGCACGTGCTGCGAGATGCCCATGCCCCAGAAGATCATGGAGCCCTTCGACGTAGCGTAGAGCCGCGCGACCTCGCGAATCGTCTTGGCGGGAATGCCGCAGACCGCCGCCACGACTTCGGGCGACTGGTCCTTGACGTTCTCGCGCAACGCCTCGAAGCCCTCAGTGCGCTTCTCGATGAACTCCTTGTTGTAGAGCCCCTCTTCGATGATGACGTGCATCATCGCGTTGAGCAGCGCGACGTCGGTGTCGGGGCGAAACTGGAGGTAGTAGGCCGCGTGCCGCGCGAGATCGTTGCGGCGGGGATCCATCAAAATGAGCTTCGTCCCCGCCTTGACGGCGTTCTTGAAGAACGTCGCCGCGACGGGATGGTTGGCCGTCGTGTTCGAGCCGATGACGATGGCCACTTCGGCAAGCGCCACGTCGTCCACTTGGTTCGACACGGCACCCGAGCCGATGTCCTCCAGCAGCGCGGCGACGGACGAGGCGTGGCAGAGGCGCGTGCAGTGGTCGACGTTGTTCGTTCCGAAGCCGGCGCGCACGAGCTTCTGGAAGAGATAGGCCTCCTCGTTGCTTCCCTTTGCCGACCCGAATCCCGCAAGGGCGCGCGGTCCGTGCTCGTCGCGGATCTTGCGCAGCCCCGCGGCGGCGACGTCCAGCGCCTCCTCCCACGTTGCCTCGCGGAAGTGCGTCTCGATGGCCTCCGGCCCGAGCAGCCCCACCTCCTTGGGCACGCCGGGCTTGCGGATGAGCGGCTTGGTGAGACGCCCCGGGTTGTGCACGTAGTCGAAGCCGAAGCGTCCCTTCACGCAGAGCCGGCTGTGGTTGGCGGGACCGTTGCGGCCCTCGACGGAGATGATCTTGTCGTCCTTGACGTTGAACGTCACGAGACATCCCACGCCGCAGTACGGGCACGCCGAGTCGACCTTCTTGTCGGGCTCGATCAGGCTCGACCCGTTGGCGGGAGTCAGGGCGCCCGTCGGGCAGGCCTGCACGCACTCGCCGCACGCTACGCAGCTGCTCTCGCCCATCGGATCGCCGAGATCGAAGACGATCGCCGCATCCGATCCGCGCCGCGCCCAGCCGATGACGTCGTTGACCTGCTCCTCCCGGCATGCGCGCACGCATCGGCCGCACTGAATGCAGGCGTCGAGGTTGACGGCCATGGCCGGGTGAGAGAGATCGGGCCTCGGCTGCTCACGCTGCGGATAGCGCGGGCGGCTCACGTTGAACCGCTGGGCCCACGTGTCGAGCTCCGAGTGGAGCGTGTGGGGCGAGGCTCCTTGCCCCGGCATGTCGGAGAGCAAGAGCTCCAGCACCATCTCTTGCGACTTGCGCGCGCGCTCGCTGGCCGTGCGGACCTTCATGTCCGCGGTCGGCTTGCGGCAGCACGACGGCGCCAAGGTGCGCTCCCCGTCGATCTCGACGACGCAGACGCGGCAGTTGCCGTCTTCGCGATACCCGTCCTTGTAGCAGAGCCTCGGGATCTCGATGCCTTCTCGATCGGCAGCCTGCAAGATCGACTCACCCGGTCGAGCTTGCACCGCACGCCCGTCCAACGTGAACGTGACGGCCTGCTCGTCGGTCGCGGCAGGCGTCTCGGTGATCACACGCATCTAACCGACCTCCTGCGGGAAGTACTTGAAGACGCAGCGGATGGGGTTCGGCGCCGCTTGCCCGAGGCCGCAGATCGAGGCGTCCTGCATCACGCCGGCGAGATCCTCGAGCAGCGGCTTCTCCCAACGCTCGCGCTCCATCAGCTGCACGGCCTTCGCCGTCCCGACACGGCAGGGAGTGCACTTGCCGCACGACTCGTCTTTGAAGAAACGGAGCACGTTGCGGGCCGCCGCCTTCGCGCTGTCGTGCTGGGAGAGCACGATGATCGCCGCCGAGCCGATGAAGCACCCGTAGGGGGCCAGCGTGTCGAAGTCGAGTGGCACGTCTCCGAGCGACGCCGGCAGGATGCCGCCGGAAGCCCCGCCGGGGAAGTACCCGTAGAACTCGTGGCCCGGGAGCATGCCGCCGGCATACTCGTCGATCAGCTCGCGCACCGTGATCCCCGCCGGCGCAAGATGGACGCCGGGCTTGCGCACGCGGCCGCTCACCGAAAAGGAACGCAATCCCTTGCGCCCATTGCGCCCCTGCGAGGCAAACCACTCAGCCCCCTTCTCGAGGATCTCCCGCACCCAATAGAGCGTCTCCATGTTGTGCTCGAGCGTCGGCCGGCCGAAGAGTCCCACTTGCGCGACGTAGGGAGGGCGCAGCCGGGGCATGCCGCGCTTGCCCTCGATCGACTCGATCATCGCGGACTCCTCGCCGCAGATGTAGGCTCCGGCGCCGCGTCGCAAGTGAATCGCCGGCAGGGCCACCGGCGGCTCGCGCCGCAACGCCGCCAGCTCCTCGGTGAGGAGCTTCCGGCACGCGGCGTACTCGTCGCGAAGATAGACGTAGATCTCGTCGATGCCCGCCGCCCACGCCGCGATCAGCATGCCTTCCAAGAAGCGGTGCGGATCGCGCTCGAGATAGTAGCGGTCCTTGAACGTGCCCGGCTCGCCTTCGTCGATGTTGACCGCCATGAGGCGCGGCGCGGGCTCGTTGCGTACGATCCTCCACTTTCGGCCGGTCGGAAACCCGGCGCCTCCCAGGCCGCGCAGGCCCGAGTGCTCCATGGAAGCGATCACGCCGTCGACGTCGCGCTTGCCGGAGACGCACGCGCAGAGCAGCGCGTAGCCTCCCTGGGCCCGATACTCGTCGTAGTTGACGTATCGCGGCCGCGCCGGCTCGAAGGCCTTTTTCTCCAGAGCATCGTCGATCTTGGCCACGGTGGCCTCGTCGACCGGATTGCTCCCCACGATGGCGACGGGCGCGCATTCGCAGCGGCCCACGCACGGCGCCGGGACGACGCGAACCTCCGACGCCGGGAGAGCGCGGCGCAGCGCTTCGAGCAGCCCCTGCGAACCGGCCATCTCGCACGAGAGCGAGTCGCAGACGCGCACGGTGACCGCGGGCGGCGGCGTTTCGCCTTCTTTCACGACGTCGAAGTGGTGATAGAACGTCGCGACCTCGTAGACTTCCACCGGCGAGAGGTGCAGCTCTTCCGCCAGTGCGACCACGTGCGCCGCCGAGATGTGCTTGTATGCGTCCTGGATCTTGTGCAGGTACTCGATCAACAGATCGCGCCGGCGCTCTGCGTCGCCCAAGAGCGCGAGGATCTCCGCCAACGCAACCGGATCGGGTATGCGCCCCTTCTGACCCTTCCCGGCCCGAGCGAGCACGCTTTTTGAAGTCCGGTCTGTCGTCGCCATGCCGAACCCTCTCACCTCGACGAGGTCGACCACGGTCCCGCATGCGTCGCGCTCACGCGACGCGCCGACCGCGGGCCCGATGCTCTTCTCGCGCCCTGCTGGTCGCTCCTTGACCGTTGCGCCGCTTTTCCGGCAGGCGCCGCCGCGCTTCAGCCGGCCGGCTCGGGGCCAACCTCCAGCACGTGCTTGCCGAGCAGACGGACCGTGCTGGCCTGCGGCCCCTTCTCGCCCCGCTCCTCGGCGAAACCGACGGCCGTGCCGATCGCGAGGCGGTCGAAGGCGTCGTTCAGCACGCTCTTGCGGTTGAAGTAGACCTCACGGCCGTCCGGCGTCTCGATGAAGCCGAAGCCCTTGTCGGGAAAGAGCTTGCTCACGCGCCCCTCCGGACTCGGCGCGTGCACCTTGACGTCGCCCCGCTGCCGACGGGCATAGTCTTCGAGCGCGCGTGCCGCCTTGCGAAAAGCATCGCGCACGGCAAGATGCGCATCGCGATAGTCGGGGCCGACTTGGGCCTCCTTGGCGACGTCGATGGCCTCCGTCTGTTTGATCGTGTCGAAGACGCTGGGCTGTTGATTGATGACCAACTCCTCTCCCGGCACCACCAGGTCGATGCGGACGTGCACCCGGTTGCCCCGCTGGCGGTGGCGGTGCGGGACCTCGACGGCGACGTGGCAGGAGATCACGGGCTTGTAGAATTCTTCGAGCCGCGCCGCCTCGTCGCGGATGAGATCGTCCAAAGCTTGCGAGCGGTCCAGGGACCGGTAGCTGATCCTCAGCGGTACTTCCATGCGTTGGGCCTCCTCTTCGCGCCACTATACCCACGAGATCAGAAGCCTTGGCGAAGGACCGAATCACGCGAGGCTAGCAGCAGCGGCGCGCGATGCGCTAGGTCACAAATTGGGCCTAAAGCCCCATGCCCGAGCGCCGTTCCGCCGTGGGGCATTCACCCTCGCTCTTCGAAATGTGGCCTCCATGCAGCGCAAGGGAAGCGAGGAGCAGCTGCCTCGCATCGACCCCCTCTGGAAGGCGTGGCTGACCGAGACGTGCGATCCGTACGCATGGCGGCGCCTCGACGCCGCAATCGGGCGCCTTGCCGGCACCGGCTCGGTGCTCGCGGAGCTGCTCTCCTGGCAAGACACCGGCATCGTGCCGCCCCCGAACTTGGCCTGGGCGCTCGGTGAGGCGCTCTACGACTGCGGCGTCACGTGGTCGAGCGGCGTCCTCGCGCTCTGGGTCGCGGGGCACCTCGGGGAGGTCGTCTGCGTCATGGCCACGTGCGCCGGCCGCTGGCCGAAGATCATTGCCGCGGTGCCGCTGGCGCTCTCGACGCGCCCCGTCTTCGATGCCACGCCCGACGCGCGCAAGGCGCCGACCGAGCCGTTTCGCGACGTGGCAACGCTCACGCCCAAGGAACGCGAGGCGCTCCGCGAGGCCTGGGCCGCGTGGCGCGGCGTGCCGCAACTCCCCGCGCGCACCTCGGGATATTACCGCGGTCTTCTGACGATGCTCTCCGACGAGAGCTCCGCACTCGAAGAGCGGCGCCGCCTTCTCGAGGTGATCGTCCAAGCCGATCTCCCCGCCGATTGGCGCCAGTCGCTCGTCGAGCACGGAGAGGGCTCGCCGAACGCGGCCTAGCGCCCCGCCCGTAGCCCCGCCGCGATCTCCTCCGCCGCCCGCATCACGCGCTCTCCCGCCCGCGCCTCGTCGATCTCTCCCAGCGCCACCACGCCCACGGCGGCATCCGCGGGAGAGCCGTTCAGACGAATCGGCGCGGCCACGCCGGCCGCGCCCGGCTGCAGATCCCCCCTGGTCGCCGCATATCCCCTGCGCCGCGCGAGCTCGACCTCGTGACGCTCCCTGCGGCGCGGGGCGCGTCCCGCGAGAATCGCCAAGCCGGGAGCCCCGCGGTCCAACGGGTGGCGGGCCCCCGCGCGGTACGCCATGTGCATGGCGGCGTGCCTGGGCTCGACGACCGCGAGCACCAGCACCTCCTCGCCGTCGGCGATGGTGAGGTACGCCGTCGCCTCCAGCTCCTGGGAGATGGCCGCGAGGACGGGCGCGGCCACCTCGCCCAGCCCGCGCGAGAGCGGGCGCGCGAGGTCGAGCAGACCAAAGCCCAGCCGGTACCGCCGTTGGCCTTCGCGCACGACCAGCCGATGCGCCGTGAGCGTCGAGAGCAGGCGGTAGAGCACGGTCCGGTGGATGCCCACGCGAGCAGCGAGCTGCCCCATCGGCAAGCCGTCGGGCTGCTCGGCGAGCGTCTCCAGTACGCGCAGGCCCCGATCGAGCGTCTGCGATCCCCCACCGGTGTTACGCGCGCCGGCGCTCATCGTCTCCGTTCCCCTCACGCCGGCCCCGCTGGCAAAGCAATGCAACTCGGCCGATCTCTCCCGGGCGGCTGAATAGGTGCGAATATCGCACGTCACGAGCGTTAAACGCACGTTGCGCAACCTCGACTTTACCCCTGAACCGGATGGGCGTCAAGACGCGCTTCCCCCGCTCTTCCTCTCTCCTTCGCCCTCGCTTCACGCCGGCGCGGTATGGATGGGGCATGCCCCTCCCGCAACGGATCGCCAAGAGCGTGCTGCCGGCGCTGGCGCTCGCTCTCGCCGCACTCACCGCGTGTGCCCAACGCCTGCCGACGCTGGAAACCCAGGCAGTCGCGCGCGGCGACTTGGTGCAGAGCGTGACCGCATCGGGGACCGTCAACCCGCGCGACACCGTGCTCGTCGGTACGCAAGTCTCCGGGACCATCCAAGAGATCCGCGTGGACTTCAACAGCGTGGTCCACCGCGGCGAGGTGCTGGCGCTGCTGGACCCCAGCACCTTCAAGGCGGCGCTGGCTCAGGCGCGGGCGAATCTGGCGCAGGCGGAGGCGCAGCGCGACGCGATGGCCGGCGCGGCTCACGCGGCACGCGAAAGCGCCGCCGCCTCGGCGTACGCGCGAACGGGTGCCGAGGCGGGGAGCGCCTCCGCCCTCAACGCCGCGGCCTCCGCGCGGGCCCGCCGGGGCTCCGCGGAGGCCATGGTCGCCAAGCAGCGCAGCGCGCTCGCCTTGGCGCAAACGACGCTGCGCCGCGATCGCGAGCTGCTGGCCAAAGGCTACGTGGCGCAGAGCGTCGCCGACGCCGATGCGGCGAACGTCGTCGCGACGCGCGCCGCGCTTCAGGACGCCGAGGCCACGGCTCGCCAAGCGGGCTTCGACGCGCGCGCCGCCGAGAATCAGGCCGCCGGCGCGGCGGCGCAAGCGCAGCAGCAGTTGCACGTGGCCAGCGGCAGCCTCGCCCAATCGAGGAGCAGCGCGTCCAGCTACGCGGCAAGTCAAGCGGCCGTAGCGGCGGCGCGCGAAGCGGTGCGCCAAGCGGCGCTGAACCTCTCCCACGCGACCATCGTTTCGCCCGTCGACGGCACGGTCGTCGCGCGCAACGTCTCCGTCGGTCAGACGGTGGCCGCCGCTCTGCAGGCGCCCACGCTCTTCACCATCGCCACGGATCTGCGGAAGATGGAAGTCGACGTGGCCGTCGGCGAGCCCGACGTCGGCGCCGTACGGGCGGGGCAACCCGTCGCCCTCACCGTTCTGGCCTATCCGCATCGCGTCTTCCGCGGCACGGTAGCGCAAGTCCGCCAGAACCCGACGGTGACGCAGAACGTCACCACCTACGCGGCGGTCATCTACGTCGACAACCCTGACGGCAGTCTGCGGCCGGGCATGACGGCCAACGCCACCATCAGCGTCGCCCGCTTCGCCGATGCGCTGATCGTTCCGCTCAACGCCTTGAGGTGGAAGCCCACGGCGGAGGTCAGAAAGGCGTACGGCGTACCCGAGCCGGCCTCCACGGGCGCGCAGGGGAAGCCGGGCTCCGCATGGGGTCAGACCGGCGTCGCGAACGCGGCTGCGGCCACCCCGGGGAGCACCGCCACGGCGTGGGTACGAGAGGGACGCACGCTCCGAGCCGTCGCCGTCACGGTGTTGGGCGTGAGCGGAACCTCAGCCGCAGTCGCAGCACAAGACGGTGCGCTGCGCGCCGGCGACGAGGTCGTCGTCGGCGAATCCACGCCCGAGGGGAGCGCGCGCTCATGAGCCCTATCGTTCGAACCGTCGAGCTCACGAAGATCTTCAACCCCGACACGGCCGCCGTGGTCGCGCTCGACCACGTGAGCATCTCCATCGAGCCGGGCGAATTCGTCGCCGTGATGGGGCCCTCCGGATCGGGGAAGTCGACCTTCATGAACATCATCGGCTGCCTCGACCGCCCCACCTCGGGGACCTACGAGCTCGACGGGCGCAACGTCGCCTTGTTGAGCGTCGACCAGCGCGCCGACATCAGGCGCACGAAGCTCGGCTTCGTCTTTCAATCCTACAACTTGCTCGCGCGGACCACGGCGCTGGAAAACGTGGAGCTCCCGATGATCTACGCGGGCATCGGACAGAGAGAGCGGCGCAAGGCGGCGGCGCAGACGCTCGAGGCCGTGGGGCTGGCGGCGCGCGTTCACGGGCAGTTTCCCAATCAGCTCTCGGGCGGCCAGCAGCAGCGCGTCGCCATCGCTCGCGCGCTGGTCAACTCACCGATCCTCATCCTCGCGGACGAGCCCACCGGAGCCCTCGACTCCAAGACGTCGATCGAGATCATGGAGCTCTTCGTGAACATCCAACGGGAACGCAAGGTGACGATTCTGATGGTGACGCACGAGCCTCATGTGGCCGCCTACGCGCGACGGCTCGTTCGCTTTCTGGACGGGCGCGTGGAGTCCGACAGCCTGACCAGGGAGGCAGTCGCCAGCTCGTGAGTCTGCTCCCGGCCATCCGCGTGGCCCTCGGGGCGCTCCTGCGCAACAAAGAGCGCTCGCTGCTGACGATCTTGGGGGTGATCATCGGGGTGGCCGCCGTCATCATCACGGTGGCGATCGGCTCCGGGGCCCGCGTGGCGGTCGACCGGCAGATCGCCGGCCTGGGCAGCAACGTGATCATCGTCGTACCGGGAAGCCTCCAGACGCAGGGAGCCAGAACGGGCCTGGGCGGTGCTTCAACCCTCACCGTCGACGACGGGCTGGCGCTGGCCGACCTGCCTCACGTCACGGCGGTCTCACCCTTGGCCAGTCTGCGCGCGCAGGTGGTCTCGGACTACGCCAACTGGCAGACCGGCGTGGCGGGAGTCGCCCCCACCTACCTGTTCATCCGCAACTGGTCTTTGGAAACCGGCACCTTCTTCACCGACGCCGAGGTCGCCACCAGCGCCAAGCTCTGCGTGGTGGGCGCCACGATCGTGCGGAACCTGTTCCCGGCGGACACCTCGCCGCTGGGGCAGACGATCCGCATCCGCAACGTGCCCTTCCAGGTGATCGGCGTGCTCCAGCGCCGCGGCCAGAACGCCATGGGCATGGATCAGGATGACACGATCTTGGTTCCCTACACGGCCGTGCTGCAACGCCTGGCGGGGAGCGCGGTGAACGCCTCCTCAGTCAGCGTGCTCTTCGTCTCGGCCGATGCCCCGGGGAACATCAAGCCGACCTTGGCCGAGATCACCTCCACCCTCCAGGCGCGCCATCGGATCGTCCCTCCGGCCCCCAACGACTTCGACGTCCGCAACCTCGCCGACGTCGCCAGCGCCGCCGCCAACACGGCCACCGTCCTGCAGATCTTGCTGGCCTCGATCGCGGCCGTCTCGCTCGTCGTGGGCGGGATCGGCATCATGAACATCATGCTCGTCTCGGTGACCGAGCGAACGCGCGAGATCGGGCTGCGCATGGCCGTGGGCGCGCGCGGACGCAACATCCTCACGCAGTTCCTGGTGGAGGCGACCATCCTCTCGCTGCTCGGCGGCGCGCTAGGCGTGCTGGCCGGCGTGGCGGGGGCGATTGCGGCGAGCGAGATCGGCAAGTTTCCCTTCGTCCTCTCGCTGCCCACCGTCCTCGCCGCGCTCGGCTTCTCGGCGGCGATCGGCGTTTTCTTCGGATACTACCCGGCGCGCAAGGCCGCCCGCCTCGATCCCATCGTCGCGCTCCACGCCGAGTGAGCGCGCCGCTACTTCACGAAGAACGTCGCATCACCCGGCATGACCGGCACGAACGTCAGCACGATGACGGCCACGGCGCAGATCGCCACCGCGATCCACGGGAGCTGAGAAGGCGGCGAGGCCAGCGCGTGCGCGAAGCGCTCCACGCGCGCGTACATGGCTCGAATGACCTTGAAGTAGACGTAGAACGAGATGGCCGAGCCGACGATCAGCAGCACGCCCAGCGGCCAATAGCCGGCGTGCACCGTGGCCGAGAGGATGAAGATCTTTCCGAGGAAGCCCGCGGTGATCGGCATTCCGGCTAGAGAGAGCATGAAGAACGTCATCGCCGCCGCGAGCAGCGGGCGGCGTGCCGCGAGGCCCTCGTAGGCGGCAAGGCTCGTCCCCTCCTCGCGCTCGCCCGAGAGCAGGGCCGCCACGCCGAACGCGCCCAGGTTCATGAACGCGTAGACGGCCAGATAGTAGACCGCGCTGCGCATGCCGGTCTCGGTGGTGCCGGCGAACGCGGCCACGAGGTACCCGGCCTGCGCGACGCTGGAGTACGCCAGCAGCCGCTTGATGTCGGTCTGGGCGAGCGCGCCCAGGTTGCCCACCAGCATCGAGGCCGCGGCGAGGATGAAGACGGGGAGCAGGATCCAGTGGGCGTCGGCATGGGGAACGGCCGTGTAGATCACGCGGCCCAGCGCCGCCAGCGCCCCGGCTTTCGTCGCGACCGACATGAATGCGGTCACGGGAAGCGGGGCGCCTTGGTAGACGTCCGGCGCCCAGACGTGGAACGGCACCAGCGCGAGCTTGAAGGCCAAGCCAACCAGGAAGATGCCCATCCCCAACGCGTAGAGGCCGTGGGTGCCGCCCTGCGGGTTGATCAGGGCCGCGATGCGCACGGTGCCGGCGGATCCGAAGAGCAGCGCCATGCCGTAAAGCAGAAAGCCCGAGGCCGTCGACGAGAGGATCAGATACTTGAGACCGGCCTCCTTCGCTCGATCGTTGTCGCGCTGGATGGCGCAGAGGCAGTAGAGCGCGAGCGAGAGGATCTCGATGCCCAGAAAGAGCGTCATCAAGGTGCCGGCGCCCGACATGATCATCGCACCGGTGGCGGACCAGAGCACCAACGCCACATACGCGGGGCGGTCGTCGGCGTCGCCGCGCCGGCTGAAGAGCAGCAGCGTCACCACGGTCGAGAGCAGCACGATCTCCTGAAACGCGATGCTGAGGTTGTCGAGCACGAAGCCGCCGCCGAAGGCCAGGTAATGCACCCCGTAGGAGCCGTAGGCGTAGAGCCCGGCAAGCACCGTCGCGATCACGCCGACGAGCAGAGCGGTCGCGTTGGCCACGCGCCGCGGAAGGACCAGATCGGCGAAGACCGCCAAGAGCCCGGCGCCGCCGATGATGATCGTCGGCAAGAGCGCCTGATAGTCGAGCATCGTGACGAGCTGGACGTAGCCGTTCATCGGGTCGTTGCCTCCGAGGCGACGTGGGCGGGAGCGAGCGTGGCGGACGCCGCCGGCGCGCCGCCCGCGATCTCATGGGCCGCCGGTACGACGAGCCCCGGCCAGAGACCGAAGAGCAGCAATCCCGCCGCCAGCGGCGCCACGGCGACGATCTCCCACCAGGAGAGATCGGGGCGGAGCGGCAGATCGGGAACCTGCGGCCCCCAGATCACCTTGAGCATGACCCGCAGCACGTAGACGGCCGCGAGCACGATCGGAAGGAGCGCGATCGCGGCGTACCAGCGCTCTCCCGCGCCCCAGACCCCGGTGAGCACCAGCAGCTCCCCGGCAAAGCCCGCCATGCCCGGCAGCCCCAGCAGCGCCATCGAGCCGATCGTCATCGCGCCCGCCAGCTTGGGGTTGCGGATGCCCAGACCACCCAGGCGGTTCAGCATGCGCGTGTCCTCGCGCGCCTCGACGTAGCCGACGACCAGGAACATCATCGCGTTGAAGAAGCCGTGCGCCAGCGCGTAGACGATCACGCCCACGATCGCCAGGGGGCTGAAGCTGAAGATCCCCAGGAACAGCAGGCCCAGGTGCGAGAGCGAGGAGTACGCCAGCACGCGCTTTGCGTCGTTGTGCCAGAGCGCCACGAAGGCGCCGTAGAGCATGCCGGCCAGTCCGAGCAGCGAGAGCAGCGGAGCCCAGCGGTGCATCTCCTGGGGGAAGAGGCCCAGACCCACCACCAGGAACCCGTAGATCCCGCTCTTCGATTGGACCGACGAGATCACCGCGGCCAAGGGCGAGGGGCTAGCCGCATACGTCTCCGGCATCCAGGTGTGGAACGGGAAGAGCGGCGTCTTGACCGCGTAGGCCAGCGCGAAGCCCGCGAAGATCCACCACGTCGCCTGGCCGGAGAGCGCCGCGGGCGCTTGGGCCCCGCCGATCACGTCGGTGCTGCCCGCGAGAATGCCATAGGCGGCCGTGGCCAAGAGCAGCCCGAGGCCGGCGGCGCCGTTGTAGATCAGAAAGCGCCACGCGGCCGAGGTCGACTCTCCCCAATTGACGAGCATCAGGAAGACCGGCACCAGCATCGCGTCCCAGAAGAGCGCGAAGACGAGCAGATCGCGCGCCAGGAAGAGACCCATCATGGTCCCTTCCAGCAGCAGCAGCTGGGCCACGAAGTCCCGTCGCCGCGGAACCTTGGTGGCGATGGCCGCGGCGACCGTGATCACCGCGAGGAGCACGCAGAACAACAGCGAGAGTTGGGAGGAGCCGAAGTGGAACGCCGCCTTCCAGGGCAAGGTGAACCACGGCAGGCTGACCTGCCCGCCGACGTCGCCGTACTGCGCGGCCACCAAGCCCGCCGCCAGCAGGCTCGCCACGACGCCGTAGCCCCGCGCGAGCGAGTCGTTCCCCTTGGGCAGCGCGAAGGCCGCGAAGCCCAGCGCGATGGGCAGCAGCACCACCCAGATCAGCGAATCCGCCACTTCTACCTCACCACCGCGAAGTACACGATCATTGCCGCGGCTCCGCAGAGCAGCGTCAACGCGTAAGTGCGCACGAGTCCGCTCTGCCAGCGGCGGAAGAGCAGGCCCAGGATGCCCGCGTCGGTCGCCACGTCTCGCACCAGCACGGCGTCGATCACCTTGGGATCGAGCACGCGCGCGAACCACGTTCCGATCGCCCGCGCGGGCACCGTGAAGAGCGCGTCGAGCAGCTCGTTCCAGTAGAACAGCTTCACCAGGAACGCCGGCTGCGTCTTCGCCTCGCGCTCCAGGCGGTCGGGAGCGTCGGCCAGCGCCGCCGCCGTGCCGTACTGCAGGTAGGCCAATCCCGCTCCGACGATCAGTGCCGCCAGCAGCGGCAGCTGGGTGGAAAGGAACTCGCCGCCCCACGCCCCGACGGGCACCTCCGGCGCGCCGTTGAAGACGGGCGCCAGGAACCGCGCGAAGCTCTCGACCGGCCAGTTGAGCCAGCCGATCACCACCGAGCCCACACCGAGCACGGCCACCGGAAGCCCCATGACCCATGCGGGGACGTGCGGCCCGTGACCGTGTTCGCCGGCATGGGGATCGCCGCGGTACTCGCCCGCGAAGGTGATCCACATCATGCGCGACATGTAGTACGCGGTGAGCGCCGCGGCCAGCACGCCCAGCGCCCAGAGGATCGGGTGGCCCAGTGCCAGCGTCTGGTAGACGACGGCGTCCTTGGAGACCCAGCCGCTGAAGAGCGGCACGCCGGTGATGGCGCACGTCGCGGCCAGCATGCTCCAGAAGGCGACCGGCATCTTCTTCGCCAGACCGCCCATCTTGCGCACGTCCTGCTCGCCCGCCAAGTTGTGGATGATGATGCCGGACGCCAGGAAGAGGCACGCCTTGAAGAAGGCATGCGTGTAGAAGTGCAGCACGCCCGCGCTGTAGGCGCCCACGCCCACGCCCATGATCATGTAGCCGATCTGCGACATGGTCGAGTAGGCCAGGATTCGCTTGATGTCCCACTGCACCACGCCCAGCAGGGCCCCGGCCAGCGCCGTGACCGCGCCGACCACGCCGACGGTCTCCATGGCACCGGGCGCGTGCTGGTAGATCGGCCAGCAGCGCGCCACCAGGTAGACGCCGGCCGTGACCATCGTGGCGGCGTGGATGAGCGCCGAGACGGGAGTGGGCCCTTCCATCGCGTCGGCCAACCACGTATGCAGCGGCACCTGCGCCGACTTCGCCGCGGCGCCGACCAGCAGGCCCAGCGCGATCAGCGTCATGATCGCCGGCGGCCCCTGCGCCGCCTTGGCGAAGACGTCGGCGTACGAGAGCGAGCCGAAGGTGCCGTAGATCGCGAAGATCGCGAGCAGGATGCCAACGTCGCCGACCACGTTCATGACGAACGCCTTGCGGGCCGCCTCGACCGCCGAGGGGCGCTCCGTCCAGAAGCCGATGAGCCAGAACGAGGCCAGGCCCACCAGTCCCCAGCCCACCAGCAAGAAGACGAAGTTGTCCGCGAGCACCAGCGTCAGCATCGCGAAGATGAAGAAGTTGAGATACGAGAAGAAGCGCGCCTCGGCCCGGTCGCCGGCGAGGTAGCCGATCGAGTAGAGGTGGATCAGAAAGCCGACGCCCGTGATGATCGAGAGCCAGATGAAGGCGAGCCGGTCGACCAGCAGACCCAGGGAGATGCCCGGCGCCCACTCCCAGAGGGCGACGTGCACGCCGCCCGGCTGCGCGGCGACGGCCGGCCAGAGGGCCAGCGTGGCGACGAACGCGGCCCCCAGCACCGCCGTGGCCAACGGCCCCGCCAAGCGCTTGAGCTGCGGGCCGAACGCCCAGAGGAAGACCGCTCCCGCAAACGGCAGGATCCAGACGATCAGCGGCCAGGTGTTGAGGCTCGACTCCACAGTGCGACTACCCCTTCAACAGCGCGATGTCGTCCACGTTGGACTGCGGACGCGGACGGAAGAGCATGACCACGATGGCCAGACCGATCGCCGCCTCCGCGGCGGCCACGGTGATGACCAAGAAGGCGAAGATGTGCCCCGCGTTGTTCAGCCACGCGCGCGCGTAGGCCATGAACGTCAGGTTGGCCGCGTTCCACATCAGCTCGATGGACATCAGCATGATCAGCGGGTTGCGCCGCAGCACCACCCCTGCCACCCCGATGAAGAACATGGCGCCCGCCACCAGCGCGTAGAGATTCGGCGGCACCGGCATCTGCACCGGGATCATCGCGTCGGCTCCATCGTGCGCTCGGGCTTGGCGATCGGCTCGCGCGCGGCGGCCTTGCCGCGGCGCTCTTGCACCGAGCCGCCCGCCAGGACCACCACGCCGATCACCGCGATCAGCAGCACGAAGGCCGTGAGCTCGAAGGGCAAGAGGTACGTGGTGAAGAGCGCGCGGCCGAAGTCGGCGATGCTGCCGAAGGCGCCCGGCGCGCCGGGCGTGATGGTGATCGCCGCGATCTGGTTCTCGCCACCCGGCAGCACCGTTGCCGCCCCCAGCATCCCGCCGCCCTGCGGCGAGGGCGCGTGGAGCAGCGAAAGACCCAGCACCACCAGCGCCAGCACGCCGACGATCACCGTGGGCGTGACGATGCGCGCGAGCCGGTTGGCGCCGAGATCGGTCACCGTCGTGCCTGCGCCCAGCAGCGCGATCACGAAGACGAACAGGATGAGGATGGCGCCGGAGTAGACGATGATCTGGATCATCGCCACGAACTCCGCCGACAGGCTCAGATAGAACACCGCCAGGGCGGCGAAGTTCGCCAGGAGGGCCACCACGCTGTGAACGGGGTTCTTCGCGGTCACCACGATCAGGGCCGAGGCGATCAGGGCGACGGCCAGGATCACGAAGACGAGCACGCTATTTGCCTCCCTTCACGCCGCGGTGCTCCGGCAGGAGCTCTCCGCCGGCGGAGGTGGGCATGTAGGTCTTCCCCTTGGAATCCAGGATCACGGAGCCGCGCCACGTGGCCGCATAGCCGCGTTCGGGATCGACGGTCGACTTCTGCCGCGCGACCTCGCCCAAGTCCCCAGGAATCCCGCCGGGGCGCTCGTCCGGCGCTTCGCCGACGCCGGCGTCCACGGGCACCAGCAGGCGCGTCTTGTCGTAGATGAAGGCGCTGCGCCGGTAATCCGCCATCTCGAAGCGAGGCGTCAACGTGATGGCGTCCGTCGGACATGCTTCCTCGCACATCCCGCAGAAGATGCACCGCAGCTCGTCGATCTCGTAGCGGAACGCGTAGCGCTCACCCGGGGAGCGCCGGTCCTCGGGCGTGTTCTCCGCGCCGACCACGGTGATCGCGTTGGCCGGGCAGGCGATCTGGCAGAGCTCGCAGCCGATGCAGCGCTCCTTGCCGTCGGCGTAGCGCCGCAGCTCGTGGAGGCCGTGGAAGCGCGGGGCGTGAGCACGCTTGACGAAGGGATAGTCGATCGTCGCCTTGCGGCGAAACAGGAAGCCGAACGTGGTGGCCATCCCCTTGAAGATCGCGGCGATATTCATCTCTCAGCCTTCCCGACTCTAGTACCAGACCGCCACGACGATCGCCGTGACCAGCAAGTTGAGCGTGGCGAGCGGCAGCAGCACCTTCCAACCGAAGGCCATCAACCGGTCGTAGCGCAAACGCGGCAGCGTCCCGCGCAGCCAGATGTAGAAGAACAGAAACGCGAAGACCTTGATCACGAAGTAGAGCAGGCCGAGCCAGGGATTCCCCGCCGCGCCCGGGCCGTTCCACCCGCCCAGGAAGAGCAGGGTCGCCAGACACGAGACCGTGATCATGTTGATGTACTCGGCGATGAAGAAGAGACCGAAGCGCAGGCCCGAGTATTCGGTGTGGAACCCGGCAACCAGCTCCGACTCCGCCTCCACCAGGTCGAACGGCACGCGGTTGGTCTCGGCGACGGCCGTGATCGCGTAGATGCAGAAGCCCAGGAACTGCGGCACCACGAACCAGAGCCTGCTCTGCGCGTCGACGATTCCGGAGAGCGAGGTCGTGCTGGCCTGGAGCACCACGCCGATGACGGACATCGTCATCGCCAGCTCGTAGCTGATCATCTGCGCCGTGGAGCGGACGCTTCCCAGCAGCGGATACTTCGAACCCGAGGCCCATCCGGCCAGCGAGATGCCGTAGACGCCGATCGAGGTGATCGCGAAGACGAAGAGGATGCCCGCGTCGACGTTGGCGATCGACCACGGTCCGTTCTCGCCCGACGAGAAAGGGATCACGGCGTACGCCAGCAGCGAGGAGAATACCGCGATGAAGGGCGCCAGCTTGTAGATCACGGGGTCGGCGGTATTCGGGGTCAGATCTTCCTTGAAGATCATCTTGACGGCGTCGGCCGCCGGCTGCAGCAGTCCCCAGGGTCCCACCTTGTTCGGGCCCACGCGCAGCTGCATGTAGGCCAGCACCTTGCGCTCGGCCAGCATGGTGTACGCGAAGAGCGTGACCACGATGATCAGCAGGATCAAGCTCTTGACCGCCACCAGCAGCCAGACGGGCAACGTCTCGATCATTCTCCCTGCGCCCCCGCGAGCGCGGCTGCGCGCTCGCCCTTCTTCACCAATGTCAGCGTCGCGCCGACTCGCCCAACGCCGTCTGCCAAGGCGTTCGCCGGCGCTTCGGGCAAGGCGCCGATCACGCCCACGGTGCCTGCGGGAACGTCGTCGCTCACGACCACCATCATGTGCTCGAGCGCGCCGGCGGCGTTGCGCAGGTCCACCACGTCGCCGTCGTCCAGACCCAGACGGCCGGCGTCGGCGGCGTTGACGAACGCCGTCGGCCTCGGCCGCAGCTCCGCCTCCAGCGCGCGGTCGTTGGCACTGGTGCCGCCACCGGCGTAGAGCCGCGGCAGCGTCAGCACGGTCAGGTCACCGCCGGCCGTCGCGTTCCCCATGCCGACGGCAGCGGCCGCCGAGCCGGGCGCGAGGCCGCGCTGCGTCTCGGCAGCGGGGAGCGTGATCGCCGCTTCCTCGAGCTCGCCCTCTCCCGGCACCGGCAAGCCGATCGCGTCGGCGAGCAGGAAGAGGATCTCGCGGTCCGCGAGCGGCTCGCCGCCGTGCGGGCGGCACGAGACCGCGACGCGCTTGGTCTCGCCGTCCAGCGCCGTGACGTGGCCGGCCTTCTCGTAGGACGAGAGGACCGGCAGCACCACGTGGCTGCGCACGGCCGTGCCGGTCATGAAGATCTCCGCGGTCACCAGGAAGGGCACCCGCTCCAGCGCGGCGCGGACGAGCGCACCGTCCGGATACGAGAGGAGCGGGTTGGCCCCGAAGATCACCAGCGCCTTGAGCTCGCCGCGCGCCGCGGCCCGCAGCATCCCTTCGGTGGAGAGGCCGGCGCGCTCGGCGGGGCGATAGCCCGGCAAGAACGCGGGATGCATGCCCATCGCCTCGGCGCCGCGCGCGTTTGGCGAGTGGCCCACGACCAGCAGAGCGGCGTGCTTGTCGCCGTCGCGCAGCACGTCGATCAACCGCTCCACCGCGGCGGCCGCGGCGTCACCCTTGCCGTCCCAGATCACGACGATGCGCTCACCGCCGCGCAGCAGCCGGGCCAGCGCCACCGCATCCGGCGCGCCGCTCTGCTTGGGAACGTCCTCGGCGTGACGCAGGTTGGCGGCAGCCTCGCTCAGCAGCGCGGCGGCATCGCCCGCGCCGTAGTGATGGGTCTCCAGCGGCCGGTTCGGCTTGGCGTCGCCGACGTGGATTAGCCGCGCGCCGCGCCGGCGAACGGCATAGCGCACGCGCAGCTCCAGGACCGGAGCCTGCTCCACGGTGTCGGCGCCGACTTCCAGAATGACGTCGGCGTCGTCGAGGTCGCGGACGCCCGCGGCCAGCCGCCCCGGCGTCGCGGTCAGCTCGCCGTGGGTGCGATGATCGACGTTGGGAGAGCCCAGGCCACGCATCAGGTACTGCAGCAGATAGGCTTCCTCGTTCGTCAGCCGCCCGCCGCCGATGGCGCCGATGGACTCGGGGCCGAAGTGCTCGGCGGAGTCCTTCAGCGTCTTGGCCACCAGCGCGGCGGCGTCGCTCCACGCCAGATCGACCCATTGGTCCTCGCCGGAGCGCACCATGGGCTGGGAGAGGCGCCGCTGATCGGCGAGGAAGCCGATGTTGTAGCGCCCCCGGTCGCAGAGCCAATCCCCGGCGGGATCGAGATGCGGGTTCGTCGAGACGTGATCGTAGCGGGTGCGCAGGAGCACGTCGAAGCGCGAGTCGGCAAAGGTGGAGCAGCCGACGGGGCATTGCGTGCAGGTGGTGAGCGTCGGCTTGACGTCCCACGGCCGCGCCTTGAAGCGGTACGTCTTGGACGTCAGCGCGCCGACCGGGCAGAGCTCGGTGGTGTTCCCCGAGAAGTAGGAGGCGTACGGGCGGGAGTCCTCGGTAGCGATGATCGTCTGCACGCCGCGGGCCGCCGTCACCAGGCGCCGCTCGCTCGTGATCTCGTCGTCGAAGCGCACGCAGCGCTGGCAGAGCACGCAGCGCTGCTCGTCGAGCACGATGGTCGGTCCCAGATCGACCGCCTTGGGCTTGTTCATTTTCGCCATGCCGCTGCGCGAGCTGTCCTGGCCGAAGGCGACGGTGTAGTCCTGCAGGTCGCACTCGCCGCCTTTGTCGCAGATCGGGCAGTCCAGCGGGTGGTTGAGCAGCAAGAACTCCAGCTGCGCGCGGCGCCCCGTCTCGACCGGCTCCGAGACGGTGTCGACCACCATGCCGTCCGTCACGCGCGTGTTGCAGCCGATCTGCAGCTTCGGCTGCCCCTCGATGCGCACCAGGCACATGCGGCAGAGACCCGCGGGCGCGAGCTTGGCGTGGTAGCAGAAGTTCGGCACGTGCTGCCCGATGCGCTTGGCGGTCTCGATCAAGAGCTCGCCATCGGGCGCGCTCACCTTGATGCCGTCGATCGTGACGGTCACGGTCTTTGCCATCGCTGCTCGTTACCTCGTCGCCGCCGCCAGCTTCGCGGCCGTGGTGCCCAGGAGCGAGACCTCGGGGATGCGCTCGGCACCCCTCAGAAACTCCTCGGGAAAGCGCTTGATCGCGCTCTGAAGGAAGGGCACGCTGGCGTCGCCGAGCGCGCAGAGGCTGTGGCCGGCGATCTTGTCGCCGACGGTCGTCAAGAGGTCCACGTCGATCTTACGCCCGTGCCCTTCCAAGAGCCGCTCGAGCATCGCCTCGCTCCAATGCGTGCCCTCGCGGCACGGCGTGCACTGCCCGCACGACTCGTGCGCGTAGAAGCGCTGGAGAACGAACGCCGCCTCGAGCATGTCCGTGGTGTCGTCCATCACCACCATCGCGCCCGAGCCCAGCATCGAGCCCGCCGCGGCAATCGAGTCGAAGTCGTACGCGACATCGAGGTGCTCCTCAAAGAGGCACGCCGACGATCCGCCGCCCGGCTGGACCGCCTTGACCTTGCGCCCGTCGAAAAGGCCGCCCGCGTGCTCGAAGATCAGCTCGCGGATCGTCACGCCCAGCGGAACCTCGTAGTTGCCGGGCTTGCGCACGTGGCCGGAGATGGAGACGATTTTCAGCCCCGGCGACTTCACCGGACCGATCGAGGCGAACCATTCCGCTCCGCGCGCCAAGATGTGGGGCACGAACGCCAGCGTCTCGACGTTGTTGACGACGGTGGGCATGTCGTAGAGGCCGGCATTGGCGGGAAACGGAGGCTTGAGCCGCGGCTCGCCGCGCTTGCCCTCCAGCGAGTTGAGCAGACCCGTCTCCTCGCCGCAGATGTAAGCGCCCGCGCCGCGATGGACCACCAGCTCGCACGACCACTCGCCGCCACAGATCTTCTCGCCGACCATGCCGGCGGCGCGCGCCTGCGCCAGGGATCGGGTGAAGATCCCGTAGCCTTCCAGCATCTCCCCGCGGATGTAGATGAACGCCCTGGCCGCGCGGATGGCATAGGCGGAGGCCATGATCCCCTCGATGATCTGATGGGGCGTGAACTCCAGCAGCATGCGGTCCTTGAACGTGCCGGGCTCCGCCTCGTCGCAGTTGCAGACCAGGTAGCGCGGCCGGCCGTCCTTGGGCAGGAACGACCACTTGCGGCCGGTGGGAAAGCCCGCGCCGCCGCGGCCGCGCAGGTTCGACTTCATCACCGCGTCGACGACGCCGTCCGGCTCCATCTCGCGCACCGCGCGCCGGAGCTGCTCGTAGCCTCCCTGCTTGCGGTAGACGCCGATGTCGGTGAGATCCAGCTCCCCGATGCCCTTGGTCAGGACGGGCTCGTACGTCGGCATCAGTAATTGCCCTCCATGACCGTCTGGTCGTGCGGCGCCGGCAGCATCGCGTCCACCGTCTCGGCGTCGGCGAAGCGTCCCGGAGCTGAGACGGCGAGCACGCCCTCCTCGCGGAAGCGCTCCGCTGCCATGCGCCCCGGCTCGTCGCCCACGCCGCCGGCATTGTTGGGGTTGGGCACGCCCACCGCTCCGGCGCTCTTGCGGGCCGCCCGCGGCCAGGCGGGGCCGCGCACCTCGCGCGGAGGCTGCTCCGTCTGGGCCAGCGGCTCGACGCCGTAAGCGCCCGCGCGCATCGCCTCGATCATCTCGTCGACCATCTCCGGCGTGAGGTCGTAGACGAAGCGCAGGTTGACCTGCATGCACGGCGCGCGGTCGCACGCGGCCAGGCACTCCACCTCCTCGTACGAGAAGAGCCCGTCGTCGGTGGTCTCCAAGTGGCCGATGCCCAGGCGCTCACGGAAACGCTCCATGATCTCCTTGGCGCCGCGCAACGTGCACGAGAGGTTGCGGCAGACCTGGAGGTTGTACTTCCCGATCGGCCGCCGGTAGAAGAGCGTGTAGAACGTGATCACGCTCTCGCACTGGGCCGGGGTCACGCCGCAGGTCCGCGCGACGAAGTCCACCGCTTCCGGCGTGGCGAAGCCGATCTGCTCCTGGAAGAGATGGACCAGCGGCAGCAGCGCGCTGCGGCGCTGCGGATACTGGGCGACGATGCGGTCGATCTCCGGTTGGAGCCTCGCCCGCAGCGCCTCGAAGTCGAGAGCCATCACCGATCCACCTCGCCGAACACGGGATCCAGGGAGCCGATCATCACCACCACGTCGGCGATGAGGTTGCCGGCGGCGATCTTCTTCAGCGCCTGCAGGTTGTAGAACGACGCCGGGCGCGTGCGCACGCGCCAGGGCCGGTTCTCGCCGTTGCTGACGATGTAGTAGCCCACCTCGCCGCGAGGTCCCTCGACGGCGGCGTAGACGTCGCCCGGAGGCACGCGGAAGCCCTCGCTGACGAGTTTGAAATGGTAGATGAGCGACTCCATCGAGATGCCGATCGAGGGCTTGGGCGGCAGCGAGATCGTCGGATCGTCCACCATGACGGGGCCCGGGTCCAGCTTCTTGCGCACCTGCTGCACGATGCGCATCGCCTCTTCCATCTCGTCGAGGCGAACGAGGAAGCGCGCGTAGCTATCGCCCTCGGTGCGCGTGGGGACATCGAACTCGTATTCGTCGTACGTGGAGTACGGATAGGCCTTGCGCAGGTCGTAGGCCACGCCGCTTGCGCGCAGGGCGGGACCGGTGAGCCCCCATGCCACCGCCTCCGCCGCGGAGATGATGCCGACGCCGATCTCGCGATCGGTCCAAATCGGGTTCTTCTGCAGCAGGTCGCGCAGGTCGCGCATGCGCCCCGGGAACTTGGCGATCAGCGCGTCCAGGCGCTCGAGCCAGCCGTCGGGCAGATCGCCGTTGACGCCGCCGACGCGGAAGTACGTCATGTTCATGCGCGCGCCGGAAGCGGCCTCGATCAGGTCGAGGATGTTCTCGCGGAGGTCGACCGCGTAGAAGAACGGCGAGATCGCCCCCAGATCGATCGCATGCGTCCCCAGCCAGATGCAGTGCGACGTGATGCGCGTCAGCTCCGCGAACATCACGCGAATCTGCTGAGCCCGCCTCGGGATGCGGTCGGTGATGCGCAGCAGGCGCTCCACGCCCAGGCAGAAGGCGAAGTCGTTGGTGAGCGGCCCCAGGTAGTCCATGCGGTCGATGACCGTCAGGGCCTGGTTCCAGAAGAGGTTCTCGGCCGTCTTCTCGATGCCGGTGTGCAGGTAGCCGATCTCGGGCTCCGCGCGCACCACTTCCTCGCCGTCGATGCCCAGCACCACCTGGAGCACGCCGTGCGTGGAGGGGTGCTGGGGCCCCATCGAGAGGACCATCTCGTCGTCGCCGCGGGCCACCACCTCAGGAGGCTCGGGCGTCAAGACGGCGGTGGGATCGAGGTCCGGCCGGTTCCCGGCGCCGGCGATCCACTCGGGCAGATTGCTCACGACGTCGCCTCGCTCTCGCCGGAGCGCTCGCCCCGCATCCGCTCGAAGATCTCCTGACGCAGGCGCTCGGCCACCTCGCCCGTGGGCGGAACGCGCGAGCCCACGTTCTCCTTGTTGGCGAACGGTGGGCGCGGGGTGCGATCGCGCGCGGGACCGCGCAGCGGGTAGTCCTTGCGCAACGGATGTCCCTCCCAGTCCGCGGGCATCTGGATGCGGCGTAGATCCGGGTGGTCGCCGAAGGTGATCCCGAAGAGGTCGAAGACCTCGCGTTCCGGCCAGTCGGCGTTCGGCCAGAGACGCACCGCGCTGGGCACCGCCGCGCCGTCGTCGACGCCGCAGAGCACGCGGGCGCGCTTGGGGCGCCCCACGTCGGCCACGCCGGAGGCGCGCGTCGGCAGCGCCGTCAGGTGGTAGACCACGTCGAAGCGCGGCGAGCGCTCGAGGTAGTCTACCCCGCCGACGTCCGTGAGCTGGGCGTAGCCTTGGCTCTTCAGCCGCGCGAGCACCTCGAGCAGCTGGCCGGCCGTGGTACGCACGATCTCGTCGACGTCGTCGATCGGCTGGCGCACGGCCGTGGGATCGACCGCCGTCGAGACGGTCTGGAAGGAACGATCTGCCATGAGAATCCTACTCGTCTAAGCGCGCGCGAGGATGCCGCCTCGGCCGCCGGTGCGGATCTGCTGCTGGATCAGGTTGATCGCGTAGATCAGTCCGTCGGGCGTGGGTGGGCAACCCGGCACATAGACGTCGACGGGGATGACCTGGTCCACGCCCTGGAGGATGGCATAGTTGTCGAACACCCCTCCCGAGCTGGCGCAGGCGCCCATCGAGATCACCCACTTGGGCTCCGCCATCTGCTCGTAGAGGCGGCGGACGATCGGAGCCATCTTGTGCGAGACGCGCCCGGAGACGATCATCAGGTCCGCCTGCCGCGGCGACGACCGGAAGACCTCGGAGCCGATGCGCGAGATGTCGTACTGCGGCGCGGGAATGACCATCATCTCGATGGCGCAGCAGGCCAGGCCCATCGTCAACGGCCAGACGCTCGAGCTCTGCGCCCAGCGGGCCGCCTCGTCGAGCTTGGCCAGGAAGAGCTGGTTGGCGCTCATCTCCACGTGAAGCCACCTCGCTTCCAAACGTAGGCGTAGCCGATCGCCAGGACCACGATGAAGACGACCATCTCGCCCAGGAAGAACATGTGGAGGGCGCGCATCTGCGCCGCCCACGAGAGGTACGACGCCGCTTCGTCGAGGTGGGCGTTCCCAAGGGTCTGAGCGTGCATCTGGACCGCCCACGGATAGAACGAGGCGGCCTCGACGTCGAAGATCACGAAGAGCATCGCGATCAGGTAGAATCGAATGGGAAAACGGCTGGTGATCGAGCTCGTCTGCGGAACTCCGCACTCGTAGGCCTCGTTCTTGGCGGGGGTGGCCCGGTACCGGTTCCGCGCCATCAATCCCGGTAGGATGTTGAGGACCAAGGCGAGCAAGAGCGCGACGAGGATGAATGTCGCGACTTCTGCGTAGGGCGTCATACCTTGTGAAAAGTTGAACAAGCCCCTGGCGCATCCTCTCTTTCGCGCACCGATGCGACGAGAAACTGAATTTCGTCATGAGGGAGACTCACGTGAAGAACCTTGCCGTCGCCTCGGCGCTGGCACTCATACTCGGGCTGGCGGGCTGCACGGACTTCAACTACCCCGTGGGGATCCAGCAGTTCGGCAGCGTCACGGGCAGGCTCGTCGACTCGACCACGCAGCAGCCGGTCGGCGGCCCGAGCGTCAACGTCTTCTGCGTTGGGCAGGCGACCCACCCCGACTCGCAAGGAGCCTTCACCGTCTCGCAGATCCCCGTGGGCGTGCAGAACTGCACGGTCAATGCCATCGGCTATGCGCCGTATCCCATTTCGGGCATCGACATCACCCAAGGCAACACGACGCAACTCGGCACGATCAAGCTCACGGCGACGGTCCAGCCCGGCGGCTCGAGCGGCTAGAGCCGCTCGGCCAGGAGCGCCCGCAGGCGGTCGATGCCCTCGCCGGTGACCGCCGAGACGGCAAGGGCGCCGGGCGGCAGCGCCGTCCTGGACGCCGGGTCGAGGCGATCGACCTTGTTGGCAACGCGGATCAGAGGCGTGTGGTCGAGCTCGAGATCGGCGAGGATCTCCCGCACGCTGGCCTCTTGGCGCGGCCAGTCCGGGCTCGAAGCATCGAAGACCCCCAACAGCAGGTCGGCCTCTGAGAGCTCCTCGAGCGTGGCGCGAAACGCGGCCACCAGCTCCTTGGGGAGATCGGTGATGAAGCCGACCGTGTCGGCCAAGAGCGCCGCCTTGCCCGGCGCCAAGAAGATCTTTCGCAACGTGGTATCGAGCGTGGCGAACGGCTGATCGGCGACATAGCTCTCGGACTTGGCCAGCCGGTTGAGCAGCGAGGACTTTCCGGCGTTCGTGTACCCCACCAAGGCCACCAGCGGCAGGCCGGCCCGCCCGGAGCGCTGCGTGCGCCGGTGGCGCCGCACCTCGTCGAGCTCCCGCTCGAGCGCCGCGATGCGCGTGCGGATGCGCCGCCGGTCGACCTCGAGCTTGGTCTCTCCCGGCCCGCGCGTCCCCACGCCGCCGCCCAGACGCGAGAGCGTGGTGCCCAGCCCCGCGAGGTTGGCCGCGCGGTGGCGCAGCTGCGCCAGCTCGACCTGCAGCTTGCCTTCGCGGCTACGGGCGTGCTGGGCGAAGATGTCGAGGATCAGCATCGTGCGGTCCACGATTGGCAACGGCACGATCTTCTCCAAGTTCGCGCGCTGGCGCGGACGGATCTCGTTGAACACGAAGAGGGCGCTCGCCCGGGTCGCTTCCGCGAGCGCGGCGAGCTCGCGGGCCTTGCCGCCTCCCACCAGCGTGGCCGGGTCCACCGCCGGCCGCTGCTGGACCACCACGTCGGCCACCTGGGCGCCGGCGGCCTCGATCAGCGCCAGGAACTCCTGGAGCTCGGGCTCGAGGGGACGGTGCGGGAGATCGAGGTCGACGGCCACCACCAAAGCCCGCGTCGGCGTGGGTTCGGTGGAGTAGGGGCGTAGCTCGCGCGCGTCGGTCACAGGACGCCTTTCGGCTTCTCCTTGAGGTTGAGCGGGATCCCGGCGATCATCAGAAACACCTCGTCGGCCACTTCGGCCAACCGCCGGTTGGTCTGACCGTTCAGCTCCGCATACGCGCCCACCGCGGGCAGCGCGTTGGTGGCGCCCATCGAGAGCTCGTCGCTGACCACGATCAGCGTCTTCTCGTTCCGCGCGTACCAGTTCAGCAGGCCCGCCACTTCGGCATCCACCTTCTGCTCCACGTCGGGATCGGCGCGCTCGGCCAGCTTCTCGCGCGAGCGGGCGCGCAGGACCACGTTGGCGATGGCGCCCGAGAGCGAGTCGACCAGCACGATGGGCTCCGCGGGGGCGTCCTTGCCCAGCGCGCGACCCAGGCTGGTCCCAATCTCGAGCGTACGCCATGCGCGCGGGCGGCGCTCGCGGTTACGCTGAATGCGCAGGCGCAGGGCTTCGTCCACGGGAGAGCCCGTGGCCACGAAGACCACGCTGCCCCCCATCGCGGCCGCAAGCTTCTCGGCGAACTCGCTCTTGCCGCTGCGCGCGCCTCCGAGCACCAACACGAACTTCTTCAACCGCCCGACCTCCAGCGTCTCCGCGAACACCTTGTTCGTTACCCACGCCGGAAGCGCCCCTTTGCGCGCAAACCGTGGAGGCCGCACCTGAGTGCGGCCTCCACGCCATCTTCGCCGATGGGTTCGCTATGCCAGGGTGTTGACGATGGAACCGCCGCCCCCGGGCTCGTCGCCGTCTTTGATTCCGGCAGCCGCCTCTTGCCGAGCTTCGGCCGCGGAGGTGAGGGTGGTAGTGAGTTGCTGCGTCACGGACTGAGCCGCTTGCGAGTTGGACCCGATTCCGGATACGTTCACTAGAGATCTTCCTCCGTGAGAGTGGCCGAGGTGCGTCGAACACACCTCAGGCGGCGCCCCGCCGCCTAGACCTTCTATCGGCGGCCGAAAGCGTCGCGCGCACGCCCGCTGTTTCGCCGATCGATAGAGTGCGCCTCATTCGTCATTTTGTCATCATTTCGTCATCATTTCGTCATCTTCGCGCGCATGCGCGCGGCATGCGGCCCCTACGGGAAGCCGTCGAGATGGCGACGGTCGTTCAAGATGCTCACCCGGAGCGCATCGCCCTCGCACTCCAGCTCCGTGACAGCCGCGGGATCGAGGTGCAGCGGGACCGGTCCGCCGCCGAGGCGGAGCACGCGCCCCAAGAGCGCGTGGATCACGCCGCCGTGCACCACCAGCAACAGGTCGCCCCCGGCGGCGGCGGCGGCCCGATGACGCTCGAAACCGCCCCACACGCGGGTTTCGAAGGCGCTCCACGTCTCGCCGCGCGGTGGCGCCACGGGCTCGCGGCGGCGAAAGCGCTCCGCTTCGTCCGGCCACCGCCGCGAGATCTCCTCGAACGTCAGGCCTTCCCACGCGCCGAAGTTCATCTCCCGCAACTCCGGGTCGAGGCGCAGCTCCGGC
>DATLUD010000071.1:0-46511 GCA_035533275.1 Candidatus Dormiibacterota bacterium
TCGGCCAGATCAACCCCACGACGGGAACGATCAACGAGTTCACCACGCCGACGCTGGGCAGCGGACCGTCGTTCATCGCGTCGGGCCCGGCGGGATCGAACACGCTGTGGTTCAGCGAGTACTCCATCGGCCGCGTCGCGCGGATCACGACCTCGGGAACGATCACGGAGTATCCGCTGCCCACGGTCTCGGGGAGCCTCCCCGACGGCATCGTCGCCGCCGTGCCGCCCAACGACAACACCCTTTGGGTCCTCGAGTTCGGGGCCAGCCAGATCGCCAACGTGGTTCCCAACCCCACGCCTTCGGCCACCCCGACCATCACCGAGTATCCGATTCCGACCACGCCGAGCAACCCCACCTCGGCGGCGATCGGCACGGATCACGGCCTCTGGTTCACGGAGGCCGGTGCCAACAAGATCGGCCGCCGCCAGATTCCCTAGCGGCTAGGAAACCGGCGTGCGGCCTTCGGCGATGAGTCGCTCGACGGCCGCCACGTCGCTCGCACGGTCGACGTTCACCGCGGCCTCGGCGTGACGTGCTTCGAGGCCGCGCGCGTCGATGCCGGTCAGGGCGCGAACGCGTCCCTGTACGTACGTCACGCTCAGGCGGCGCGCCGCGAAGCGCCAGATCGTTCCCCACCCCAAGAGACCCGCCAACTTCAACGGGCTTTTGCGCGCGGCGCCGAAGGTCTCGATGGCTTCGACGATGCTGGGGAGCGCGCGCGGCTTGATGGTGACGAACCCTCCGCCGCAGAACGTTCCCTCGCGCAGCGGCGCCCACGTGTGCGGCAGCTCCGGGTAGCGCGCCACGTGCGTCTCCTTGCGCACCATGGCGTAGACCAGGTCCGCGTCGAGCGCCAGCGCATCGCGCACGAAGGCGTCGACGACCTCGCCGGTGAGCAACGCGACGTCGCTGGCCACGGCAAGCACGGCGATGTCGGGATCGAGGCCTTCCAGCGCGCTGCGCATGCTGTCGACCATGCGTTCTCCCGACGCGCGCAGCTCCACGCCGGAGAGCGTGGAGTCACCAAAGGCCTCGACGGGCGCCACCACGCGGATGGCGTCGATGGTGCGCGCCTCGCGCAGCCCGCGCAGCACGCGTTCCACCAGCGGCAGACCCGCCACGCGCACGAACGCCTTGCTCGCGGCGCCGGGCTGGAGTCGCGCCACCTCATCGTCGGCCGGGCCACCGGCCAGGACCACCGCTCTCATCGCCAACTCCCGTCGTCCACGAATGGGGCCACGTGGATCCTTCCTTGTCGCGGATCCCAGCGCTCCGCGGCGCTCCGGGCGCCGGCCTCGTCCTCGAAGAGCGCGTAGACCGCGGCACCGCTGCCAGTGAGCACTGCACGTCGGCCGGCGGCCGACTCGAGGGCGAGCCGCGCTTGCGCGATCGCCGGAAACGCTCGCGAGACCGGGCCTTGGAAATCGTTCTCCAACAGTTCGAGCAGGCTCGCGAAGTCCCGCCGCTGCAGCGCCTCGAGGGCGCGGATCGAGCGGCTCTCGAGGCGCGAGCGCCGCTCGCGCGGGCGCCCTTCGCGGGCCGCGTCGAGCAGCCGGTATGCCTGCGCGGTCGCCACCGTGGCGTCCGGCATTGCGACCACGGCCCACCATGGGGGCGCGGCGCCCGCGGGCGTGACGCGCTCGCCGGTGCCCTCCACCAGCGCCGGCCCCCCCGCCAGGAAGAACGGCACGTCGCTGCCCAGCGCTCGCGCGATCTCGGGCCATGGCCGCGGCGCGCGGGCGGGCAAGCGCCCGTCGCGCGCGGCCGCCAGGATGGCGGCGGCGTCGCTGGAGCCGCCGCCGAGCCCGGCGCCGACGGGAATGCCCTTGCGCAAGCGCACGTGCAGCGCCGAGGGGTCGATGCCGGCGGCCTTCAGCGCGCGCACCGCCAGGTTCGACGGGCCGCCCAGGTCCGCGGGGTCGCAGAGGAAGCCGCCGCCGCCGTCCGCGGGCTCGATCTCCAGCTCGTCCCAAAGGCCGATCGGCGCCATCACGCTGCGGACGCGGTGGTATCCGTCGTCGAGGCGATCGAGCACCTCGAGCGTCAAGTTCAGTTTGGCCGGGGCGCGGAGCAACACGAGCGGTCGGCTTCGCCGAGCGAGGTGCGGTGCCTGCGGGCGGGCCGGAGGTCGGGTACGAAGAAGCCCGTGGGAGAAGAGACGGAGGCGGATGGACTACACCTACGATGCCCAGCGCAACGAGTTCTGCGCCTACGTTGCGGAGGAGGCCGAGATCCCGTTCGGGGCGACGCTGGGCAACTTCAAGACGTTCGCCTCGTGCACGCCCAAGGGGAACGTGCGCGGCCTGTGGGACGCCGACACCGACCAGATCATCTTCGGATCGCACCAGATCGCCTACCGCGTCGAGGGCGAGTCGACCATCTTTCCGCGTCAGCTGGTGCGCGCGTTCACGTTCTTGCCGTACGCGCAGGTCGTGCAGTTTCGCATCGGCGAGCGCCTCGACGTCACGGAGACGTTCTTCGTGCCCCACGGCGAGGAGCACGGACGCCGCGTGGCCTTCGTGGTGGACGTGATCCTGCACAACCGCAGCGACCGGCCGCTGCGGGCCAAGGTCTTTCCGTGGGCGCTCCTGGTGGGGCAGCGCTTCTACGGGGAGGCCGAGCACCAGGTGCGCGCGCAGAGTGACGGCCAGCGCGTGCGCGCGGTCAACCAGGAGACGGGCGGAGCGCGCGTCTGGGGCGGCGACCGCACCGCCGGCGAGTGCATGCTGGCGCTGCGCGAGCAGGTGCTCCTCTCGAGCATGGAGCGCGGCGACTTGCTGGAGGGCTGCCGGCTCGACCTGGTCACGCCCGCGTTGGCGGAGTTCGTGAGCCACCGCATCTTCGGCGCCTTCGAGTACCGCTTCGACGTGCCGCCCGGCGAGCGCGAGGAACTGCGCATGGCGGTCTGCTTCCATCGCGACGGAGTGGCGGCGGCCGAGGAGGGCTTACAGGCGATGCTCTCCGATCGCCAGGTGCAGCGCAAGACCGCGGCCTACTATGCCGAGCATCTCGCCCAGGCGCGCTTGATGGTGCCTTCGCCGCCCATCGCCCGCGGCGTGGTCTGGGCGAAGACCAACATGCTCCGAGTCGCCAAGGAGTACCCCAAGGGCTGGGGCTCGACCAACTCGCCGCCGTCCGACATCCTGGTGTCGCGGGACACGTCGTGGTTCGTCCACGGCTACGACTACCTGTGGCCGCAGTTCAGCCGCGACGCGCTGGAAGTCTTCAACCGCGAGCTCGAGCCCACCGGGCAGGTCGTGGAGTACGTGCGCGGCGTCACGGGCTATAAGACCAGCTACGAGCTCAACATCAACGACGACACGCCGCTGCACGTCATCGCCGTCCTCCACCACTACAACTGCACGCTCGACGACGCCTGGCTGCGCGAGGTCTATCCGCTCTGCCGGAAGATCGCGGAGTATATGCTCTCGCAGCGCGACGCAAACGGCCTGCTCTTCTGCAAGGCGGGAGGCGTGGAGCTCTTCGGCATCTCCTCGTGGCGCAACATCATTCCCCAGTACAACCTCGACGGCGCGGTGACCGAGATCAACGCCGAGGCGTACTTCGCGCTCGAGGCGGTGGCCAGGATGGCGGCCGTGCTGGGGATCGGAGACGACTGGAAACGCTTCGCCGACGCGGCCACGGCCCTGCGCGAGCGCATCATGACGCATCTCTTCAACGACGACACCGGCGGCTTCGTGCTGAACTACGACCAGTCGGGCAACTACCAGGACAACTTCACGGCCGACGAGGTCTTTCCGGTGCTCTTCGAGGTCGCCGACGAGGAACGGCGGCGCTCGATCCTGCGCCGGCTGCAAGAGGACGACTTCGTCACCGCGGTCGGCCTGCGCACCATCTCGATCGCCGACTCGTGGTACTTTCCCTCGCACGGCTTCGGCCTGCTCGGCGGCGTCTGGCCCGACTTGACGCTCTGGTTCGCCGTGGCTCTGGCGCGCAACGGCATGGTGAGCGAGGCCACGGAGTGGCTCGAGCGCGTCTACGCGACGATGGAGCGGGGGAACCGGACCAACACCGTGCCCGGCCAGTTCGCGGAGTGGTTCGACGGCGGCTCGCTGACGAACCGCGGGATGTACCTCTCGCCGTGGACGGGGGCCAAGTATCTCTGGGCCGTCGCCGAGACGCTGTGCGGCCTCGACGGCTACCGCACCTCGGGGCGGCTGCACGTGGCGCCGCTCATCCCGCCGGATTGGCAATGGGTTGCCGCGGGGCGCGTCCACCGCGGGGGGCGCCTGTGCAGCTACGTGGTCGACGTGCGCGGCAATGCGGTCTACTTCGACGTGGAGGACGCCAGCGCGGAGCCGCCTCTTCAGGCGTTCTACGCGGGGCGCGACGTCTCGGACGAGGTGGCCGTCACGCCCATCGAGGTCGGCGTCGTCGCCTTCGAGGCCGAGCGCGGCGTCAGCCTCTTCCTGCTCAATCCCCAGGACGCCCCGCGCGACGCCGCCGTCCTCTTCCGCGGCAAGCGCTATCGCGAGCACCTCGACGCGGGAGGCATCCGCCGCGTGGTCATCGGAAGGCCCAAGCTGCTGCCCACGAGGGCCCCCGGCCAAGGACGCGAGGCTCCGTCGAAGAAGCGAGCGGCAGACACATGCCCGAGCTGAGAAAGGACCCGATCACCTCGCGCTGGGTGATCATCGCCACGGAGCGCGCGGCGCGCCCGTCCGATTACGCGGTCGAACGCGAGCTGCCGCGCACGCATCCGTGCCCGCTGTGCCCGGGGAACGAGGCGATGACGCCGCCCGAGGTGCTGGCCTTTCGCGAGCATGGCTCTTCGGCCAATGCGCCCGGCTGGTGGGTGCGCTGCGTGCCCAACAAGTTTCCCGCGCTGGCCAGCGGGCGTCCCGGACGCTCCGGCGTGGGCATCTACGACGCGATGAACGGCGTGGGGCGCCACGAGGTGATCGTGGAGTCGCCCGACCACGATGGCAACTTGGCCACCCTGGACGTGGAGCAGATCGAGGAGATCCTCTGGGCCTACCGCGACCGCCATCTGCGCCTGGCCGACGCCGAGGCCCTACGCTACGTGCTGATCTTCAAGAACCACGGGCGGGCCGCCGGGGCCACGCTGGAGCATCCCCACTCGCAGCTCATCGCCACGCCGATCGTGCCGCGCGCGGTCGCGGAGAAGATCGACGGCGCGAAGGCGTATTACGCCTTTCGCGAGCGCTGCGTCTGGTGCGACGTGGTGGCTCAGGACCGCGCGGACGGCGCGCGCATCGTGGGGGAGAACGAGCAGTTCGTCGCGCTGGCGCCGTTCGCGTCGCGCTTCCCCTTCGAGACCTGGGTGATGCCTCGCAGCCACCGTGCCTCCTACGCCACGATCGAGCGGGCGGAGATCGCCCAGCTCGCCTCGCTGCTCTCGATCGTGATGCGGCGGATGCACGGAGCGCTGGGCGATCCGCCCTACAACTTCCTCCTGCAGACCGCCCCGCTGGTGTTCGAGCAGGAGCGCGAGCCGTATTTCCACTGGCACATCGAGATCGTGCCGCGTCTGACGTCGATCGCCGGCTTCGAGTGGGGCAGCGGCATGTACATCAACCCCACCGTGCCCGAGGACGCGGCGAGGATCCTACGTGAGACGGTCGCCTGACCGCCGCGCCCAGTGGGCGCGCAACCTCCTGCTGGCCGGGATCGTGCTGCTGGCGAGCATCGAGGCTGGGCGGATGCTCGGCTATCGCATCCTGGCCAAGGCGGTCGAGCAGAGTCCCGTCCTCCCCGCGGTGCGCTACACGCCGCGGCCCGAGACGTCGTTGCCGCCGATCCACGTGCGCAGTTGGAAGTCCGACCAGATCGTGCGCGTCGCCCCTGATCCGCACTTCCCGGACCCGCGCATCACGCCTTCGACCCCGCCGCCGCCCCCCACGCCACGTCCGACGAGGCCTCCGGCCCGGACCGCCCCCCCGGCGACGCTGCCGCCGCCGCCTCCGACCGCGGCGCCGGAAGGGGAGATCGCGCCGCCGGCGGTGACGCCGACCACCCCGGCCGGGCCCTAACGCCTACCCGCGGCAACCGGGAAGCCGCCCCGAGTGTCTCTAATGTACGCATTGTCTCTCGTTGCTACGATGGAGACGCTGAGGAGGCGGCACGGTGCCGCCCGGAGGAGATAAAGGTGGCTGCGAAGGGATCGACGGGGACTGAGAAGGTCAAGCGCGGGCTCGCGCAGATGCTCAAGGGCGGCGTCATCATGGACGTCACCACACCCGAGCAGGCGGTGATCGCCCAGGAGGCGGGGGCCGTGGCGGTCATGGCGCTCGAGCGTATCCCCGCCGACATCCGCGCCGTCGGCGGCGTGGCCCGCATGAGCGACCTCTC
The DNA here is from genome assembly GCA_035533275.1 of Candidatus Dormiibacterota bacterium. Lineage (GTDB taxonomy): Bacteria > Vulcanimicrobiota > Vulcanimicrobiia > Vulcanimicrobiales > SCRA01 > SCRA01. The sequence continues at coordinate 6,337 of DATLUD010000071.1, forward strand.
AGTCGTCCAGAAGATCATGGACGCGGTCACCATCCCGGTGATGGCGAAGGTGCGCATCGGCCACTTCGCGGAGGCCCAGGTGCTCGAGGAGATCGGCGTCGACTTCATCGACGAGTCGGAAGTGCTGACCCCGGCCGACGACAAGTACCACGTCGACAAGCACGCCTTCAAGGTTCCGTTCGTCTGCGGCGCGCGCGACTTGGGCGAGGCGCTGCGTCGCATCGCCGAGGGAGCCGCCATGATCCGCACCAAGGGCGAAGCCGGCTCGGGCAACATCGTCGAGGCGGTCAAGCACATGCGCACCGTCCGCGACGAGATCGCGATCGTCGCCGCCGTGCCGGCCGAGGAACTCGTGTCGCGAGCGCGCGATCTGGGCGTGCCGGTCGAGCTGCTGAAGGAAGTCGCGCGCGCGAAGAGGCTCCCCGTGGTGAACTTCTGCGCGGGCGGCGTCTCCACGCCGGCCGACGCGGCGCTGATGATGCAGTTGGGCGCGGAGGGCATCTTCGTGGGCAGCGGCATCTTCAAATCGTCCAACCCCGCGAAGTTCGCCAAAGCCATCGTCGAGGCGACCACCTACTTCAACGATCCCAAGGCCGTGGCCGAGGCGTCCCGCTCGCTGGAGGGTACCGCGATGCCGGGTCTCGAGATCTCCAAGATACCGCAGGACGAGCTGCTCAACGTTCGCGGCGTGTGAGCGGAGTGAAGCGCAGCGGAGCGAGCGGGGCCGTCACGATCGGGGTGCTCGCCCTGCAAGGCGATGTCCGCGAGCATCTCGAGGCGCTGCGGCGCCACGGTCTGCGCGGCGTTGAGGTCAAGACCCGCGAGGGCCTCGCGGGCGTCGACGGGTTGATCATCCCGGGCGGAGAGTCGACCACGGTGGCCAAGCTGCTCGAGCGCTTCGGCCTGCGCGAGCCGCTCGTCGAGCGCATTCGAGCCGGCATGCCCACCTGGGGGACGTGCATGGGGATGATCGTGCTCGCCAAGGAGGTCGTGGGGCTGCCGGATCAGCCCACGCTGGGCGTGCTCGACGTCACCGTGCGCCGCAACGCCTTCGGCCGTCAGGTGGAGAGCGCGGAGGTTCCGTTGCGGATCGCGGCCCTGGGGCCCCAGGCATTCCCCGGCGTCTTCATCCGCGCCCCATGGGTGGAGCGCGCAGGCGAAGGCGTGGAGGTGCTCTGCTCCCTCGAGGGCAAAGGCGTGATGGTCCGCCAGGGGAACATCCTCGGGACCTCGTTCCATCCCGAGCTCACGCGCGACGGGCGCATCCACGCATGGTTCGCGCAGTGGTGCGGGCGCGTCAAGAACGCCGCCTGACAAGGAAACCCCTGCCCCCCGCGTGGTAGAATAGCGGCGTCATGTTGCACGCGGTGACCAGCCAGCGGTCCGTCAGGTCGGTCGAGGACCGGCCGGCGAGGTCGCGCGCGCGCAGGCCTGCCGAACCAAGCAACGTCACTCCACCCTTCCGCACGTGTGTTCAGAGAGGCGGGCGTATGCTCGCCTCTCTTCTGTTCGCGAGGGAGCGGCCGTGAGTGAGGTGCTGGTGCTGAACTTCACCTACGAGGCGCTGAACATCACCACGTTCCAGCGCGCGGTGAAGCTGATCTTCAGCGGCAAGGCGGAGGTGGTCCACGGGCGCGACGCGGCGATCCACTCCACGTCGATCACGCTGCGCATGCCCTCGATCATCCGCATGCTCTATTACATCAAGCGACCGATGCAGCGGGTGGCCCTGACCAAGAAGAACGTGCTGCTGCGAGACGACTACACGTGCCAGTACTGCAATCTGCGCGGCGAACGTCTGATGACCGTCGACCACGTGGTGCCCAAGAGCAAGGGCGGCCCCTCCACGTGGGAGAACTTGGTGGCCGCTTGCGTGCGCTGCAACAATCGCAAGAACAACCGCACGCCGGACGATGCGAACATGGCGCTGAAGCGACGGCCCAAGCAGCCGCGCTACATCCCGTGGATTCGCATCAAGCGCAACACGCTCCCCGGCGAGTGGCACAAGTTCCTCTTCTTGTACAACGTCTCCGTCGAGGAGCGGATAGGGTAGGGAATCTCCGATCGTCGTGGTTGCTTCGTTGCCACGCGACCGGCGCATGCCTTCCTCGCGGCCGCTCGTCGGCGCACATCCTGTGCGCCTCCTGCTCGCGCCGCATCGGCCCTCTCGCCCTCCAGGCTCCGGGCCGATGTCGGAGCGCCCCTCGAGAGGCATGCGCCGGCCGCGCGGCGGTGAATGAACGGCGTAGATCGGAGATCCCCGAGAGGGTCAGCTGGGAGGCACGGGCTTGGGCAGCTCGTTGCCCTTCAGGTCGAAGTAGGCCACGCTGTCGTTGGGCGAGGTGACGTCGGAGAAGATCAGCAGGCGCGCGTCCTTGCTCCCGGCGTTGCGCACGACGTGCAGCCGCCCGGGCGGGGCGTAGTAGGCGCTCCAGCGGTCGAGCGCGACCTCGCGAGCCTCGTCGAGCACGACGACGCTCCCCGAGAGCACGAAGAAGAACTCCTCCATCGCCGAGTGGCGGTGGCGGCTGGCGTTGTATGCGCTCGGGGCGACGTCTTGCGCGTCGACTTCGAAGCCGCGTACGCCGAGGGCTTTGCCCAGCGGGCGCACGTAGCGCGGGCCGAACGGATGCCCCGCGAAGCGCGCGTTCTCCTCGGCCACGTCGTCGATCCGCGTCAGCAGCGCGGTACGCCTGGGGGCCTCCGCGAGCGTGGCCGGCAACGGGGGGTACTCGCAGGCGTCCTGCGGATCGTTGGTGCCGAAGATCAGGGCCGAGAGCGGGAGCTCGCTCGTGTTGTGCAGCGCGTGCGAGATCCCCGGCGGGCAATAGTAGCAGTCGCCGGCGCGCACGGCGTGCGAATCCTGGCCGATGACGGCGTGGCCGCGCCCGGCCAAGACGGCGAAGAACTCGACTTGGTGGCTGTGGCGGTGATACTTGGCGTTGTATTGCCCGGGCCAGATCGTGTGGACGGAGAGGCCGAAGGTCCGCGCGGCCAGGATGCTCGTGAGGTCGCGCCGCCGCCCCGGCGCCGACTTGTCCTCGGGCGGCTCGGTGCCTTGCTCCGGGACGTCGTCCAGGCGCACCCAGAACCTGCCTGCTTCCTCGGCCATGGGCGGTTCTTCGCCCCTTGCAGGCGGGCACCCGCCTCCGTCGAAGCGCCGCCCGCCGTGGATCAGACCAAGACGCCGTACTTCCAAGCCCTGCTCGACTACGTCGACTCGGGCACCACGCCGTTCCACACGCCCGGGCACAAGCAGGGGCTGGGGATGCATCGTCTGATGCGCGAGTTCGTCGGCGACAATGTGCTCTCCATCGATCTGACGCAGATCCTGGGTTTGGACGATCTGCTGGAGCCGCGCGACGCGATCGCGGAGGCCGAGGCGCTCGCCGCCGATGCCTACGGCGCCGACCACACGTTCTTCCTGATCAACGGCTCCACCAGCGGCAACCAGGCCATGATGATGGCCGCGCTCAATCCCGGCGAGAAGATCGCCATTCCCCGCAACGCGCACAAGAGCTGCGTCGGCGCGCTCGTGATGAGCGGCGGCGTGCCCGTCTACATGAAGCCTCAAGTGGACGAGGCGCTCCACATGGATCACACGGTCACGCCGGAGACCGTGGAGCGCACGCTCGACGAGCACCCGGACGTCAAGGCCGTCTTCATCGTCAGCCCCACATATTACGGCGCCACCGCCGATCTCGTCGCCATCGAGCGCATCGTCCACGGCCGCGGCAAGATCCTGCTCGTGGACGAGGCCTGGGGACCGCACCTCCACTTTCACCCGGCGCTTCCGCCCTCGGCCACGTCGATCGGCGCCGACATCGTGGTCAATTCGACGCACAAGATGCTCTCGGCCATGTCCCAGGCCTCGATGCTGCATCAGGTCGGGACGCGCGTCGATCACGACCGCCTGCGCGCGGTGCTCAAGATGTTCCTCTCCACCTCGCCGAACCTGGTGCTGGTGGCGTCGCTCGACGTCGCGCGCATGCAGATGGCCACGGAGGGGCCGGCGCTGCTCTCGCGCACCATCGAGCTGGCCGCGCAGGCGCGCGCTCGCCTCAACGAGATCAAGGACGTCTACTGCTTCGGCGACGAGCTCGTGGGGCGCCCGGGGATCGCGGGCTTCGATCCGACGAAGGTCACGATCACGGTGAAGAAGCTCGGCTACACGGGTTACGAGGCCAACGAGGTGCTGCGCTATCGCTACAACGTGCAGTGTGAGCTGGCCGACCTTTTCAACGTATTGGCGCTCTTCACCATCGGCACCGACGCCGCCGCGGCGGAGAAGCTGGTCCACGGCGTGCGCGAGCTCGCGCGCGAGGATCGTCCCGTCGACATCTTCTCGCCATCCGGCGTGTTGGAGCGCCGGCTGAAGACGGGAACCTACAACTTCCCACCCATCCCGGGGATGGCGATGACGCCGCGCGAAGCCTTCCTCGCACCGACGGAGAAGCTGCGCTTCCGCCAGTCCGCGGGGCGCATCTGCGCCGAGGTGATCACGCCGTATCCTCCCGGCATTCCCATCATCGCGCCCGGCGAGCGCATCACCAAGGAAGTCATCGACTACTTGTCGCTCGAAGTCAAGGCGGGCGTCCACATGCAAGGGCCCGCCGATCCCGAGCTGAAGACGGTGCGCGTCGTGGCCTGAACGGGGCGCGGGTACGCGCCTCCGGCGAGGAGGCGGGGGCTCCGTGGCCCGCGAAGTCCCAAGCTAACCGGGCACCGGCGCCGCGTTCCGAGCGGAGAGAGGAGGGGTTGAGCAGGCGTGTAGATGTCAAGGCACGATGTTCCCGCTTCTCGCTCGCGTCGGAAACTGAGGTGGCGACACGTTGGCGGTGCAACCAGATAGCATTTCACCCTCGCTGGAGCTGAAGCAGCTCCTCGACATCTTTCCCCTCCCGATCCGGCAGGCGTTGGTTCGCCTCCCAGACCTCGAAGCGATCATCGAAGTCGTGCTGGACCTCGGGCGCCTTCCCGAGGCGCGCTTCGCCGGGAGTTACGTCTACCTCTCGAACGAGCCGGTGACGCAGGAGGACCTCGAGCACGTGATCGGACGTCTCGGTCCCTTCGGCAAAGACAACCGCGCCGGCATCGAGATGACCCTCCACCGCATCTCGGCGATCCGCAACCGCACCGGCAAGGTGGTCGGCCTGACGTGCCGCGTCGGTCGCGCCGTCTACGGCACCATCGACTTGATCCTCGATGTGGTGCGCAGCGGCAAATCGATCTGCCTGCTGGGGCGTCCCGGCGTCGGCAAGACGACGATGCTGCGCGAGATCGCGCGGGTGCTGGCGGAGGACCGCAAGCGCGTCGTGATCGTCGACAGCTCGAACGAGATCGGCGGCGACGGGGACATCCCGCACCCCGGCATCGGCCACGCGCGCCGCATGCAGGTTGCCGAGCCCGCCCTGCAGCACGCCGTGATGATCGAGGCGGTGGAGAACCACATGCCGGAAGTGATCGTCATCGACGAGATCGGGACCGAGGCCGAGGCGATGGCCGCGCGCACCATCGCGGAGCGCGGGGTCCAGCTGATCGGCACGGCCCACGGGCAGTCGCTCGAGAACTTGCTCATGAACCCCACGCTCTCCGACCTGGTGGGCGGCATTAGCGCGGTCACGCTCTCCGATGAGGAGGCGCGGCGTCGCGGCACCCGCAAGACGGTCCTCGAGCGCAAGGCGCCGCCGACGTTCGACGTGCTCATCGAGATCCAAGAGCGAGACCGCCTGGCGATCCACAACAACGTGGCCGAGGTGGTGGACTCGCTCCTGCGCGGCTATCTCCCGCAGCCGGAGATCCGCAAGCGCGGCGCCAGCGGCGCGGTCGAAGTGGTGCAAGTCGCCGAGACCCAGCCGGCGATGAGGGATCTTCATGCCGTCGGCGAGCGCGACGGCTGGGAGGAAGAGCGGGAAGAGGCGGAGCGCCCCAAGATGATCTTTCCCTACGGGGTCTCGCGCAACAAGATCGAGCGGGCCATCCAGAACCTGCGCGTCAACGCCGCGATCGCGCGCAAGTGGGACGACGCCGACGTGGTCATCACGCTCAAGTCGCTCGAGCGCAAGGAAACGTCGCGCCTGCGGGAGATCGCCTCGGAGAACGTGCCGATCTACTCGATCAAGACCAACACCACCGCGCAGATCCAGAACTCGCTCAAGGACCTCTTCAACCTCGGCAGCATCGATGCCGAGGAGATCGCGCTGCGCGAGGCGGAGGAGGCGGTCTATCAGGTGCTGCTCAACGCGCAGACCGTGGAGCTCTCGCCGCAGACCTCGTACATCCGGCGCATGCAGCACCAGCTGGCCGAGAAGTACCGCCTGCAGTCGCGCAGCACCGGGGCGGAGCCCAACCGCCGGGTCCAGATCTTTCGCGGGGGAGAGGGCTTCTAGGGCGAAGCACCCCGCATGTTCGTGACCGTTGAGGGCGTCGAGGGTGCCGGCAAGAGCACCCTCGTCGCCGGTTTGGCCAGCGCGCTGCGGCGCCGGGGGGTGGATCCCGTCGTGACCCGCGAGCCCGGCGGCACCCCGTTGGGCGAGCGGGTCCGGGCGCTCTTCCTCGATCCGGAGGCTGCCATCGACCCGCTGGCCGAGGCGTTGCTCATGGCGGCCTCGCGCGCCCAACTGGTGCGCTCCGTCATCCGCCCCGCGCTCGCGCGCGGGACGCTGGTGCTGTGCGACCGCTTTTGGGATGCCAGCGTGGCCTACCAGGGCTACGGCCGCCGGTTGGGGGCCGACGTGGTCATCGAGTTGAACCGCATCGCGACGGAAGGGATCAACCCCGACCTCACGCTCTTGCTGGAGGTGCCCGAGGACGAGGCGCGGCGGCGGATGCGCGCTCGCAGCGGAGACCTGGACCGCATGGAGTTGGAGTCCGAGGCGTTCCACCGCCGCGTGGCCGAGGGATACGCGGCCTTGGCGGAGCGCTTCGCGGAACGCTTCGTCGTGCTCGACGCGCGCGAGGCGCCAGAGACGCTGGTCAGCGCGGCCGTGGCGGCGATCGAGCGGCGCGGCGGCGTCCTCCCGGGGGCCGCACGATGAGCGTGGCCTTCGACGCGGTGGGTCAGGCGGGGCCCCGCGCGCTCTTCGCGCGAATGCGCCCCGAGCGGCTGGCGCACGGCTACCTCTTCACGGGTCCCCAAGGGGGCGGCAAGAAGACCTTCGCACGCCTGCTGGCCAAGTCGCTGCTCTGCACGGGGCCCAAGGAAGGCGTCCTCGGCTACGATGGACGGTGCACCTCATGCCTCCAAGTGGAGGCGGGAACACACCCCGACCTCTTCGTCTCCAGCGGCGTGGTGAAGATGGGCGAGGGGGGCGCGGGCTTCCACGAGCGCGAGGAGATGACCGCGCGCGACCTGGTGCACCAGATGTCGCTGCGGTCCTATGCGGGCGGGTGGCGCGTGGTCGTGCTCGGCGACGTCGAGTTCGCCACGCACGAGGCCGCCAACGCGCTCCTGAAGTTCTTGGAGGAGCCCCCGGCGCAGGTGCTGGTGATCCTGACCACCGACGCGCCGGAACGGCTCCTGCAGACGATTCGCTCGCGCCTCGTGGAGGTACGTTTCGGCGCGGTCCCCGCCCCGGAGGTCGAAGCGTTCTTGCTGAGGCGCGGCATCGAACCCAAGCGGGCGCGCACCGCGGCGGCCCTCGCTCAAGGCGACCTCGGGCGCGCTCTGGCCATCGTGGAAGGGGGCGAGCTCGCCGATCTGCGGCGCGATGCCGCGGAGTGGGTCGATGCCGCGATTCGCGGCATCGAGGCGGAAGCCGAGTGGGCGACGCGCGAGACGCTCGACGGGGCGCTGCGCGAGATCAAGCGCCTGCTGCGCGACTGGTTGGTCATCCGGGTAGCGGGTGACCCGGAGCGCGCGCTGGTGGCCGACGAGGTGCCGCGGCTGGCGGCGTGGCCCCGCCGCGACGAGCGTGGCATCATGTCGGCGATCGCAGCGGTGGGAGAGGCGCAGTCCATGGCCGCCACCAACCTCCCGCCGAGCTACGTGATGGATTGGCTGCGCGTGCGGCTGGCGTAGATCGGAGATTCCCGAGTTACAATCGGCGCCAGAACGAGTAGCCGAGGTCCTCGAAGACGCGCACCGTCACGACGGCGAGATAGGCGAAGACCACCGCGGTGATCACCGTCTCGAACGCCATCTCGGCGAGCATGCCGTACTGGAAGAAGTAGCCGAAGAGAAAGCGCTGCGGCAAGATCAGCAGCGCCGCCGTGACCACGGCCAGCACGAGCGTCGCGGGGACGTTGGCGCGGGCGCGATCGACGGAGCTGCCCATGGCGGCGAAGCCGGGCGTCCCGCCGACCGCCGCCGCGGGCAGCGTGTAGATGAAGAAGTAGGCCGCCACGGCGGTGAGCGCCAGCGCGCCGATGCCGGGGAAGACGAAGCCGCCGATCATGCTGGCGATCCACAGCGCGAAGTTGAGGCCGAGAGCCGCCATCGCCACGTCGCCGAGCTTGCGGCGCGCATCGTCCCAGGCGACGTCGATGCGCGCGCGTCCCATGCGCCAGGCGTCGGACGCAGCGATCATCGCCACGCCGAAGCCGAAGCATTCGATGATGAAGATCAACAGCGTCGTCAGCCCGCCGCTGATCGAGCTGAAGATGCCCGTGGGTCCCCCCAGCAACGCAAAGCTGAGAAGCTTGGCGGTGAACTCGGCCACGAGCGTCGGCACGATCACCACCGGGTTGGTGAGCAGCACCACCACGCCTTTCGCGTAGCTGCCGAGATCCAATCTCTGCATGGCTTTAGTGCGCCGTGATGCGGGCGCCCTGCAAGGCGGATCCGCACGAGCACGTGCGTTCGGCCGGGATGCGCTCGATGATCTTCAGAATGGCCTCCCGCACGAGGGCGTTGTTCTTGTTGAAGATCTCGATGACGGCGGCGTGCGTGACCGGCTCGACGCCGGACGCGCCCGCGAGGCCCACGTCGTAGTCCGTGATCAGCGAGATGTTGACGTAGCACATCTCCAGCTCGCGGGCCAGGTACGCCTCGGGATACTGAGTCATGTTGATGACCTGCCAGCCCTGCGAGGCATACGACTTCGACTCGGCGCGGGTGGAGAAGCGCGGACCCTGGATCGTCACGATGGTGCCTGTCTCGTGCGTGGTCACCCCCACGTTCTTGCACGCGCCGACCGCGAGCGGCCGGAGCTGGGCGCAGTAGGGGTCGGCGAACGAGACGTGCGTGGTGATCGGCCCGTCGTAGAACGAGTCCTTGCGGGCGTTGGTGCGGTCGACGAGCTGGTCGGCCACCACGAAGTGCCCGGGGGCGCACTTGGCGTCGAGCGAGCCGGCGGCGCACGGCGCGATGACGCGCGTGACGCCCAGCTCCTTCATCGCCCAGAGATTCGCGCGATAGTTGATCATGTGCGGAGGGTAACGGTGATCCTTGCCGTGGCGAGGCAGGAAAGCCACGCGCTTTCCGGCCACCTCGCCGATGGCGATCGCGTCGCTCGGCGCGCCGTAGGGGGTCTCGACGACCACTTCCTTGATGTTCTCCAGCAGCGAATAGAAGCCGGAACCGCCAAAGACGCCGATATCGGCGCGCTCGTTCGTCAACGATCTCTCCTCTGGGTGAGTGCGTGTGTGCGACAGCTTCCGCTCAATCGCGGAAGTCCGAAGGCTTCAGCTCTTCGATGAACTTCTTGAACCGCTGCTTCTCCTCGGCCTCGGCCTTTTTGTCGTAGACCGTCTCCTCCAGCGCGATCTTGTCGGAGACGTAGATCGGGGCTCCGGCGCGCAGCGCCAGGGCGATGGCGTCGGAGGGGCGAGCGTCGATCTCCTCGGTCTCGCCGTCGGTCTCCAGGACCAAGCGGGCGTAGAACGTGGAGTCCTTGATGTCGTGGACCACGACTTGGGTGAGCTTGGCCTCCAAGGTATCGAGGATCGTCTTCATCAAGTCGTGCGAGAGCGGACGCGGTGCCTGGGTGCCTTCCAGCGCCAGGGCGATGGCAGTGGCCTCGAACGGACCGATGAGGATCGGCAGATAGCGCTTGCCCTCGAGATCCTTCAGGATGACGACCGGGTCGTGCGTGAGCAGATCGATGCCCAGCTTGTCCACTTTCATCTGCCGCATAGTTCAGTCTCTTCCCCTGGCTTCCGCGCCGATTCCTGTATCTCTTTTCCCGCGTAGGGAAGGCCCGCGAGGGCCCCGAAGCGGAGGCCTCGCTTTGATAGCCGACGTCCTACGCGAACGCTGGATCCTTGCCGGCGTCTATGCCATCGCGACGGTCCTGGTGGGGCGCCTCGGCGGGCTCCTCCTCGGCCGCCTCTTCAGGCAGCGCCTGGCGGAGCGCTTGGTGCCGCGCGCCGCCACCGTGGCCGCGGTGGCGAGCTCGGTCTGGACCTACACGATCGCGCTGAGCGGCTTGGGCCTCGTCCTCAACGCCCTGGGCATCGATCTGACGGCATTGCTGGGGGCGGCGGGCATCGCCGGCATCGCCGTGGCATTGGGGGCGCAGACCCTGATCCGCGATTGGCTCGCCGGCTTCTTCCTGCTGGCGGAAAACCAGATCGCCGTCGGCGACTACGTCGCCTTCGCGGGCGCCGAAGGGGTCGTCGTCTCGATCGGCCTTCGCGCGACGCGGCTGCGCGACGTTCGCGGGCGCCTGGTGACCGTGCCCAACGGGCAAATCGCCCTGCTGACCAACTACACGCGCGCCGCCATGGGCGGCGTCGAGATATCGTTGCCGCTCAAGGACGCCGACGTCGCCGCCTTGTGCGCGGACGCGCGCGCGTGCGCGGGCGAGCAGAGTCTCGACGGCGCATCCGTCCAATTGACGAAGGTCGAGGGCGGCTACGCCTGGATCTTCGTGCAGTTCGAATACCCGCATCCCACTCCGGCCGCCATGGCCGAGATTCGTCTCACTCTCGTCGCCGCGCTCCAGAGTCGCGGCTGGAAGCTGTTTCCCGCTTGAGCCTTTCCTGTGGCATCGTCGGTCTCCCCAACGTCGGGAAGTCGACCATCTTCAACGCGTTGACGCGAACGGCCGCGGCCGCCGCCGCCAACTATCCATTCTGCACGATCGACCCGAACGTCGGCGTGGTGCCCGTGCCCGACGAGCGCCTGCAAGTGCTCGCCGAGATCTTCCACTCGCAGAAGATCGTGGCGGCGACCACGGAGTTCATCGACATCGCGGGTCTCGTGCGCGGCGCGAGCAAGGGCGAGGGTCTCGGCAACGCCTTTCTGAGCCATATCCGCAACACCGACGCCATCGCGATGGTCGTGCGCTGCTTCGAGGACGGCGACGTGGTGCACGTGGAGGGCGGACCGGACCCTAAGCGCGACGTGGAGATCATCTCGCTGGAGATGGCGTTGGCCGACCTTGCCACGCTGGAGCGCCACGTGCCGAAGCTCGATCGCCTGGTGCGCGCCGATCCGAAGCTCGCGCCGCGCCTGGAAGCGGCCAAGGGTCTCCAGGAGCTTCTGGAGCGCGGTGAGCCGGCGCGACGCCTCCCCGAGGACAGCCTCGAGCGCGAGGTCGCCCGCGAGATCGGCTTGCTGACGGCCAAGCCCCTCATGTACGTCGCCAACGTCGACGAGGGACAGCTTGCCGCGCCGGGGCCGATGGTGGAGGTCCTACGCGAGATCGCCCGGGGCGAGCACGCCCCCTTGGTCGTCCTTTCGGGGAAGATCGAGGCGGAGCTGGCCGGCCTTGCTCCCGAGGAGGCGAAGGCCTTCCTCGCCGAGCTCGGGGCCGCCGAGAGCGGCTTGGACCGAATGACGGTGGCGGCCTACGACCTGCTGGGTCTGACCACGTTCCTGACCGCCGGCGAGAAGGAGACTCGGGCCTGGCCGATCCGCAAGGGGACCAAGGCGCCGCAGGCGGCCGGGGTGATCCACTCGGACATCGAGCGCGGCTTCATCCGGGCGGAGGTCGCCTCGTTCGACGACATCGTGCGTCTCGGGACCCTGGAGGCGGTGCGCGCCGCGGGCCTCTTGCGCTCTGAAGGAAAGGATTACGTGATGCAGGAGGGCGACGTTGTGACCTTCCGCTTCAACGTCTAGAGACTCGACGGCGGGAGAACGAGTCAACAGGGGGCGGCACAGGCCCGAGCGAACGGCCTTTCGTTTTGACCAATAGCAGGCGTTTCAACGTTTGCGGTGAGGGAGGTTCGTCCGATCCCATCATGAGCACAAGCGTCCGAGAGGTCTCCGTCTTCGGAGACGCCATCCAATATTTCAACGAAGCGGCCGCAAACCTCGAGATCGACGAAGGGATGCGCAGGATCCTGACGCATCCGTCGCGCCAGGTGATCGTCTCGATCCCGTTTCAGCGCGACAACGGCGAGCTCGAGGTCTACACGGGCTACCGCGTGCAGTACAACTTCACCCGTGGGCCGGCCAAGGGTGGGATCCGTTACCATCCCGGCGTGACGCTCGACGAGGTCACGGCGCTCGCCTTCTGGATGACCTGGAAGTGCGCCGCGGTCGACCTTCCGTTCGGCGGCGGCAAGGGTGGGGTCACGTGCGACCCCACGATGCTCTCGCAGGGCGAGCTGGAGCGCATCACGCGCCGCTACGCAGCGGAGCTGGTGGAGATCGTCGGTCCGGACAAAGACGTGCCGGCGCCCGACGTCGGGACCAATCCGCAGATCATGGCGTGGTTCATGGACACCTACTCGATGCACGTGCGCATGTCGGTGCCCGGCGTCGTGACCGGCAAGCCCTTGGAGATCGGCGGCTCGCGCGGCCGCGTCGAGGCGACGGGGCGCGGCGTGATGCTGGTGGCGGCGGCGGAGCTCGCCACACTCGGCCGCACGCTCAAGGGAGAGCGCGTCGTCGTCCAGGGCTTCGGAAACGTCGGCTCGATCGCGGCGATGCTGCTGGAGCAGCAGGGTGCCATCGTGGTCGGCATCTCCGACGTCACGGGCGGCTACCACAACGAGAACGGCATCGGCGTCAAGTCGGCCATCGCCTACGCCCAGGAGCACCACTCGCTCGACGGCTTCCGCGGCGGCGAGCACATCAGCAACTCGCAGACGCTCGAGCTTCCGTGCGATATTCTCGTGCCGGCGGCCCTCGAGAAGCAGATCACGGGCGAGAACGCCGCGCGCATCCAGGCGCGCCTGATCGTCGAGGGCGCCAACGGCCCCACCACGCCCGAGGCCGATCACGTGCTCCAGTCTCGGGGCATCACGGTGGTACCGGACATCCTCGCCAACGCAGGCGGCGTGACCGTCTCGTACTTCGAATGGGTTCAGGACCGCACGGGGTACTTCTGGAAGGAAGCCGAGGTCAACGAGCGCCTGAAGGACATCATGGAGACGAACTTTGCGGCGATCGACGCGATGGCCAAGACGCGCAACGTCTCGCTGCGCACGGCCGCGTACATGACGGCCATCGACCGCGTGGTGAAGTCGCTCAAGATCCGCGGCATCTACGCCTGAGGGGTCGGCTCTCGCGCGTCAGCGGTACGTGACGCCGTTCAGGGTCACGTAGCCCGCAGGCCAACGGGAGCCGGGCCCGTCGTGATGCGTCCAGTCGATGCCCTCGCGCCCGTCGCGGTCGTGGAAGTAGCGCCCCTTCACCCGCGCCCGCTGGCCCACGCGCACGGGAAACTCCCCCATCACCGAGGCGTTGGAGAAGACCTCGATCCGATCGCCCGGAGCCGCTTGCACGAAGAAGTACTCATGGACGCCGCTGCGCGTGCGCCGGGCGCGGCGCACCTCGACGACGCGGCCGCAGGCCACGACTTCCACGTCGGTGATCCGCTGCCGCTGTGCGCGGAAGAGCCCGGGGTTGTCGCAGGCGGCGGAATCGCCGCCCGAGGCCGACCGCGAACCCCGCCCCGTGCTTGCGCAACCGCCCAGCGCGGCCGCCGCGATGAGGAGCAGTGCGAGGCTCGCTCGCAGCGCGCGGCTGGGCGCGTCTACTGGAACGCCTCCTCCGCGTGGTACGAGGAGCGCACGAGCGGCCCCGCCACCACCTGACGGAAGCCCTTGGAGAGGCCGAGACGCTTGAGGCGCTGGAACTTCTCCGGCGGCACGAACTCGACCACCGGCAAGTGCTTCTTCGTGGGCTGGAGATACTGACCGAGCGTGAAGATGTCGACGCCGGCGGCGCGCGCCTCGTCCATCGTCGCCTCGATCTCGTCTTCCGTCTCGCCGAGACCGAGCATCAGCGAGGTCTTCACGAACCGCGCCTTGGCCGAGGCCTTGGCGTACGTCAGCACGGCGAGGGATTGGTCGAAGGTGGCGCGGCGATCGCGCACGCTAGGCGTCAGCCGGCGCACCGTCTCGAGATTGTGAGCAAAGACGTCCATGCCCGACTCCAGAACGATCTGCACCTGATCCGTGTTGCCGCGGAAGTCGCCGGTGAGGCACTCCACCTTGGTTTCGGGGAGACGCTGGTGGATCTGGCGCACGGTCTCCGCGAAGATGCCCGCGCCGCCGTCGGGGAGATCGTCGCGGTCGACGGCCGTGAGGACGACATACTGCCAGCCCAGCTCCTGACAGGCCTCGCCCACCCGGCGCGGCTCGTCCCAGTCGGCGACCTTGCGCGGGTTGCCCGTCTTCACGGCGCAGAAGCGGCAACCGCGGGTGCAGACGTCGCCGAGGATCATGATGGTGGCCGTCTTGGCCCCCCAGCACTCGGCGAGGTTGGGACAGAGGGCTTCCTGGCAGACCGTGTGGAGGTTGAGGCCCTTCACCCGCTCGCGCACGGTGAGGTAGTTGTCCCCGGTGGGGAGCTTGACTTTGAGCCAGTCGGGCTTGGCGGTGATCACAGCGTGATGCTCTTCGCGTCGGAGGGGAGAAACCTTACCTCGAAGGTGCGCTCCAGGGCGGGAAGGAGCGCCTCCTTGGCTTCCTGGAGGCTCACCGTCCGCCCGAGCTCGCGCGAGATCGAGGTTACCCCGCGGTCCGGAAGGCCGCACGGGTTGATGAGTTCGGGGTAGGAGAGGTCGGTGCTGACGTTGATGGCGATGCCGTGGAGCGAGACCATCTTCTGGACGGCCAGGCCGACGGCGCAGATCTGCTCGTCGCCCACCCAGACGCCGGCATGCTCCGACCAGCGCTGGGCCGAGATCCCGAGGGTGTCCAGGGATTGGATCACGGCCTCCTCGAGCGAGCGCACCAGCGGCACGATCTCGCGGAAGCGGGCCAGCTTGCGGATGGGGTAGACGACGAGCTGCCCCGGTCCGTGGTAGGTGACGTCGCCGCCGCGCTCGATCTCCGCGACGTCGACGCCGCGGCGCTCGAGGAGCGGGCGTGGCAACAGCACGTTGCCTTCGTCGGCGTTACGGCCGAGGGTGATCACGGGCTCATGCTCCACCAGCAGCCACGTGTCGGGGATCTCGTCGGCCACGCGGGCGGCGTGGAGGCGGCGCTGCAGCTCCAGCGCCGGGGCGTAGCGCATGCGCCCCAAGTCCACCAGCCGAACCTCGCGGATCACGGAGCGAATGCCGTGAATTCCCTGGCTGCCTCGTTCCTGATTCACGCCACCAGTATTAGCGCGTGGCCGGCGCTGGCTTGGGGTTGATGATGTGGATCGCCTTGCCGTGGGCGGCCTCGGCGGCGTCCATGATGCTCTCCGTGAGCGTGGGGTGCGGGTGGATCGAGAGACCGATGTCCTCGAGCGTGGCCCCCATCTCCAGCGCGATCACGCCTTCGCCGATCAGCGACTCCGCCTGCGGCGCTATGATGTGCATGCCCAAGAGCACGTCGGTCTTCTTGTCGCCGACGAGCTTGATGAAGCCGTCGCTCTCGTTCATCGAGCGCGCGCGTCCGCTGGCGGCCAGCGGGAACTTGCCGATGCGCAGCTCGTAGCCCGCGGCCTTCGCCTCCTCCTCCGAGAGACCGACCGTGGCGATCTCGGGGTCCGTGTAGACGCAGTTGGGGACGGCCACGGGATCGTACGCCACGCCCGGGAGCCCGGCGATCGCCTCGGCGCAGACGACGCCTTCCTTCATGGCTTTGTGGGCCAAGAGCGGGCCGCCCGTGATGTCGCCGATCGCCCAGATGCCGGGCACGCTCGTGCGCCGCTGGGCGTCGACCTGCAGGAAGCCCTTCTCGTCGGTCTTGAGGCCGGCCGCGTCGAGGCTGAGGTTGTTGGTCACCGCGCGACGTCCCACGGCCACCAGCACCTGATCGAACTCGCGCGTCTCCGACTTGTTAGCCGTGCCTTCGCCATTGATGGTGGCCTTCACGGTCTTGGCGCCCTTCTCGAGCGACTCGACCTTGGTGTTGACCAGGATCTCGATCTTCTGCTTCTTGAGGATGCGGCCCATGGTCTTGGAGACCTCGAGATCGCTGCCGGTCAACAGGTTGGGCATCATCTCGACGACGGTGACCTCGGAGCCCATGCGGTTGTAGACCGTGGCGAACTCCAAGCCGATCACGCCGCCGCCGATCACCAGCATGCGCTTGGGCACGTTGGGCAGGCGCACGGCGTCGTCGGAGTTGATGATGAGCTTGCCGTCGCGCGGCCACGCCTTGACGTCGACGGGGGCGCCGCCGGTGGCGATCACCACGTCCTTGGCCTTGTAGACCTCCGTGGAACCGTCTTTCTTGGTGACCTTGACCGTGTTCTTGTCGACGAAGCTGCCCTCGCCGATGGCCCACTGCACGCCGTTGCCCTTGAAGAGCGTCTCGACGCCCTTGACGTTGGCGTTCACGACGTCCATCGTGAACTTCTGCACGCCGCTCACGTTCACGTTGACTTGCGGGATGTCGATGCCGATCTCCGAGGCGTGACGGGCGTGCCGCGCGACCTCGCTGACGTGGAGGAGCGCCTTGGTGGGGATGCAGCCCCAGTTCAAGCAGACGCCTCCCACCGCGTCGCGATCGACGCAGACCACCTTCTTGCCGAGTTGTCCCAGACGGATCGCCGCATGGTATCCGCCCGGACCGGCGCCGATGACGACTGCGTCTACCTGCTGTTCAGCCACGATTCAAGCTCCTTCATCAGATGCGCTGTTGGATTCGCTCTGCTACCCTTCGATGAGCAGCATCTCCGGACTCTCGACCAGACGGATCAGATCGGTGAGGAAGCGCACGGCAAGCGCGCCGTCCACCAGCCGATGGTCGTACGAGAGCGAGAAATAGGTCATGTCGCGCGCCACGATCGCTCCGTCGCGCACGACGGGGCGCTGCTTGATGGGATGGACCCCCAGGATCGCGACCTCGGGCTGATTGATGATCGGGGCGGTGAAGAGTCCGCCGATCGACCCGGAATTGCTGATGGTGAAGGTGCCGTGCTGCATGTCCGCGGGTGCGAGCTTTCCGGCGCGCGCCGCCTCGGCCAGGCGCGCGATCTCGCGCGCGACGTCGAGCAGCGAGCGGTGGTCGGCGCCGCGGACCACGGGGACGCTGAGACCCTGCTCGGTGTCGACGGCGATGCCGATGTTGAACTCGCCGCGCAAGATGATCTCGTGGGCCGCCTCGTCGATGCTTGCATTGACATACGGGTGCTTCTTGAGGGCGGCGACGACGGCCTTGACGATGAAGGCTAGATAGGTGAGCTTGACGCCCCGCTCCTGGGCCGCGGGCTTGAGGCGCCCGCGCAGCGCGACCAGCTCCGTCATGTCGGCCTCGTCCACATTGAGCGTGTGGGCCGAGACCTGCTTGGAGAGCGGCATGCGCTGGGCGATCACGCGCCGCAAGCCCTTGAGCGGCTCCACGGTGTCGGAGGCTCCCCGCCAGATGGCTCCAGGGGCGGCGGGCGCGGCGGCGCCGCCTGCCGGCGGCACGCCTGGGGCCGGCGCCCCGGCCAGGAAGCCGTCGACGTCGGCTCGCTGGATGCGGCCGGCCGGGCCGGAGCCGGGGACGAAGGCGAGGTCGACGCCCTGCTCGCGCGCATACCGGCGCACGGCGGGGGCCGCCAGAGGGCGCCCCTCGCGCTTCGGCGCGACGGGGATGGCCTGCACCGGTAGCGGCGTGAGGGCGCCGTGCGCGGCATGCGGCCCGTGAGCGGGATGAAAGCTCTTGAGCGCCGCCTCCACGTCCTCGCCGGGCTCACCGAAGACCGCCAGCGGCGCGCCGACGGGGAGCACCTGGCCCTCTTTGGCGAGCGTCTTGATCAACGTGCCGGAGTGCGGTGCGGGGACCTCCACGGTCACCTTCTCCGTCATGATCTCGACGAACGGCTCGTCGCGCTCGACGCGGTCGCCCTCCTTCTTGATCCAGCGCAGCACCTCGCCCTCGACGACGCTCTCCGCCAGCTCGGGCATCTCGTAGACTTCAGCCATTCCGGTATCCCCGCAATCCCGTTCAGAACTCGAGCGTCTTCCGAGTGGCGTTCACGATGCGATCCGCGTCCGGAAGGTAGTACTTCTCGATGTTGTACGGGATCGATGTGTCGATGGAGGCGACGCGCATGACGGGGCCTTCGAGATACTCGATCGCGTGCTCGGCGATGAAGGCGCTGATCTCGCTTGCGAAGCTGCCGAGCTTGGGCGCCTCGACGACCACGACCGCGTGGCCGGTCTTCTTGACGCTGGCTAGGATGGTCTCGCCGTCGTATGGGACGATCGAGCGCAGATCGATCACTTCGACGTTCTTGCCTTGCGCCGCCAGACGATCGGCGGCCTCCAGCGTCACGTGGAGCATCGCGCCGTATGAGATCAGCGTGGCGTCGTTGCCCTCGCGGACCACGCTCGCCTTGCCGATCGGCACGGTGTAGGCGCCTGCGGGGACCTCGCCCTTGACGCTGCGGTAGATGCGCTTGGGTTCGAGAAAGACCACGGGGTCCTCGTCGCGGATGGCGGAGATCAGCAAGCCTTTGGCGTCGTACGGGTTCGAGGGGATCACGACTTTGAGGCCGGGGACGTGCGCGAAGAGCTCCTCCGGTGATTGCGAGTGGTAGAGGCCGCCGCGCACGCCGCCGCCGTACGGGCCGCGGATGACCATCGGCGCCTTGAAGGCGCCGGCGGAGCGGTAGCGGATCTTCGCGATCTCGCTGTAGACCTGGTCGTAGCCGGGGAAGAGGAAGTCGATGAACTGGATCTCCGCGACGGGGCGCAGGCCGTTCATCGCCATCCCGAGCCCGGCGCCCAGGATGGCGGCTTCCGAGAGCGGAGTGTCGATCACGCGGTCGGGGCCGAACTCGGCGTGGAGCCCTTCGGTGCACAGGAAGACGCCGCCGCGCGGGCCCACGTCCTCGCCGAGCACGCAGACGCGCGCGTCGAGGCGCATCTCCTCGAGCATGGCCTCGCGGACGGCCTGCACCATGGTAAACGTTCTGGTCGCGGTTTCCGTAGCCATGTTCTCTTGCAGCTTTCCTCTACGCGTGACCGAACAGTGCGATCTTCTCGTCGATCTGGTGCGGTAGCAGCTCGGCATAGGTGTGGTCGAAGACCGTCTCGGGCGCCGGAAGCGGCGAGGCTTCTGCCTCGGCCAGGCCCTTCTCGACCGCGGCTCGGATCTCGGCCTGCATGTTCGCCTCGGCCGCGTCGTCCCAGCGGCCCTGTTTGGTGAGGTATTTCCTCATGCGCATGATCGGATCGCGCGTGTTGCGCCAGAGCTCCAGCTCCTCTTTCTTGCGATACCGCGAGTCGTCGTCCGCGGAAGAGTGCGGGCCGTAGCGGTAGGTGAGGAACTCGATGAGCGTGGGCCCCTCGCCGGCGCGCGCCCGCTGGATGGCGAGCTTGGTCACCTCGGCGCAGGCGATCACGTCGTTGCCGTCCACCAGGTAGCCGTCGAAGCCGAATGCCGCCGCCTTTTCAGCGAAGGTGCGGCTGGCGGTCTGCTGCTTGACGCCCAGCGAGATCGCATACTGATTGTTCTGCACGGCGAAGATCACCGGCGACTTGAAGACGCCGGCGAAATTGAAGGCCGCCAGCGTGTCGCCTTCCGACGTGGCGCCGTCGCCGATGTAGCAGATGCTGATTTCTCCGGTCTGCTTGATGCGCGCGGCCATCGCCACGCCGACGGCGGCGGGCGTCTTGTTGCCGACCGTTGAGGACGGGGGGACGATGTTCAGCGGTCCGGAGCCGTAGTGGCTGGGCATGTTGCGGCCCTTGCTGGGGTCGAGATCCTTGCCGAGGACGTGCGCCAGCAGCTCGCCCGGCGTCATGCCCTTGGTGAGCGCCGCGCCCAGCTCGCGATGGGAAGGGAAAACCCAGTCGCGCGGTTCCAGAAAGAAGGCGCTGCCGATCTGGGCCGCCTCCTGGCCCGCGGTCTGCGCGAGGAAGCCGGCACGCCCTTGGCGCACCAAGATGTAGCCGCGGTCGTCGATGGCGCGGCAGAGCGCCATCAGCCGGTACAGCCGCTCGAGCTGGTCCTCGGTGAGGGTGGTCTTCATCTTGGCGACGGGGTTTCCGTCGTTGTCGACGTATCCGATCGGCGTGTCGGTGAACGGTTTGAACGGCGCGGCCACAAGAGACCTCCAACGAGACGGATGGCGGCCACTCCTTTGGCCCGCTTCCGGTACCGTCCTGCCGTGCTGCGTCCTGTGAAAAAGGCTCGCACATCCGTCGGGAAAGGGCGCAATATTTCTCCGTCGTTGGCGATCGGCGAACTGCAGAAGAGCCTCTTGGCCTGGTACCGCGAGCACGGACGCCGATTGCCGTGGCGGGAGCTCGCCAACCCCTACCGGGTCCTCGTCAGCGAACTGATGCTCCAGCAGACCCAAGTCGAGCGGGTGATCCCCAAGTTCGATGCGTTCATCGCGCGGTTTCCCACGCTGACGGCGCTGGCGTCGGCGCCGGCCGCCGAGGCTGTGCGCCTCTGGCAGGGGCTCGGCTACAATCGGCGTGCCGTCCGCCTGCACGCGATCGCGCGCGCCGTCGTCGAGCGCCACGGAGGCGAGATCCCACGCGGCGCCGAGGATCTCTTGGCGTTACCCGGCGTCGGGGCCTACACGGCGGCGGCGTTGCGCGCGTTCGCCTTCAACGCCGACGACGCGCCCGTGGACACCAACGTGCGCCGCGTGGTCCATCGCATCGCATTTGGCCTCGAGTATCCCCCGCGCACCGACGAGCGCACGCTCGCGCGGGTGGCCGTGGAGCTGGTGCCGTCGGGCGATGGGCGCGCCTGGAGCTCGGCGATGATGGATCTTGGTGCCACGATCTGCACCGCGCGCGCCCCGAAGTGCCTGGTCTGCCCCGTGCGGGAGCGGTGCGCCGCCGCCCCGATCGACGCGGCGGCTCTGCGGAAGGCGGCGCGGGCTCGCGCCCCCGCGCGTGGTCCTCAGGCTCGCTTGAGGTTCGAGGAGACCACGCGCTATGCCCGCGGCCGGATCGTCGACCGCTTGCGCGCTCTCCCGCAGGGCGAGAGCGTCTCGGTCATGGAGCTGGGCGCGCTCGTAGGTCGCGAGGATGTCTTGGCTCTGGTGGAAGGTCTCGCGCGCGACGGCTTGGCTGCCGTGGAAGGCGAACGCGTGCGACTTCCGTAGCAGCGGGGGCCGCGGCGCGGATTCTCACCGCATTCACAGCGCGTTCACAGCCTGCGGGTAGCATCTCTCCATGGTCGGAAACGACCGCGAAGGAGGGTGAGTACCCATGCGAACATCGCTGGCAGCCGTCGCGCTGGTCTGCGCGATCGGAGTGACGCAGCCTGCACAGGCGGCGCCGACACCGCAACCGGGGGCGACGTACCCGGCGTGGACCGGCGCGCAGTATCCGTACGCGCAGCACTTCGAGCTGATGATGCTGCACTTCGACGAAGCCGCCGTAGCGGCCGCGCAAGTCGCGGAGCAGCATGCCAAGAGCGCGCCCATCCGCGACCTGGCGCGCAACGTCCTGCGCGCGAGAAATCGTGACATCGACCAGGCGCGCGGCGCGTATCGGTCGCGGTACGGCGCCGAGCCTCCGGCATGGCCGGGGCCGGGCGCAGGCTACGGCCCCGGGATGATGGGCGGCGGCTACGGCCCCGGAATGATGGGTGGCGGCTACGGCCCCGGGACGATGGGTGGCGGCTACGGCCCTGGTCCCAACGGCCGCGCGGGCCGGCCGTACGGCCCCGGTTACGGCCCGGCGATGATGGGCTTCGGGGACACGTACCAAGTGATGATGGGCTGGAATCCGGCGACCGCGTCCACCGGCGACGTGGACCGCGGATTCCTGCTGCGCCTCATGCAGAGCGACGCCATGGAGATCGCGATGGCATCGGCGACGCTGAGCGTCAGCGACCGCCCCGCGCAGGATCGCGCTCGCGCGCTGATCGCGGATCGGACGCAGGAGCTCCAGCACATCTCCAGTCTCTTCGATAGCGAGTACCCGCCCGGCAAGTAGCGCCGATCGGCGAACGGCGGTCGAGGTCAGCGCTCCAGCCAGCGCGCCTTGGCCGCCAGCGGGGAGCGCGTTGCGGCGGCGGGGGCGATAGCCGCGTAGCCGAGATAGACGAAGGCGGCGATTCGGTCCCCCGCACCGACGCCGAGCGCCGAGAGGATCTCGGCCTCACGTGCCAGGCGTCCCGTGCGCCAATAGCCGGAGAGTCCCTCGACGTGGGCTGCGAGCAGCATGTTCTGCGTGGCCGCGGCTGCGGCCGCGTAGTTCTCCTCCGCATCGACCGCACTCTCGCTGCCTTCGGCGATGACGGCCACGACGACCGGTGCGCGAGCGAACTTCCCGCGTTCCTTGGCCCGCACGTTTTCCCGCGCGCCCTCCGGCACGCTCGAGAGATCGAGCGAGCGCGCCGCGATCTCGCCCAGGCGATTGCGCGCCTCGCCGGCGATCACGACGAAGCGCCAGGGCTCCTCGCATTTGTGATACGGCGCCCACATGGCCGCTTCCAGGATGCGTTCCACGGCCTCGCGCGGAGGCGCCGCGTCGAGCATCTTGCCCACGCTGCGGCGCTGGCGGATCGCGGCGTGCACCTCGCGCGCGCTCGGCGTCATCCCATCCATGCGGGCAGGTCGGCGTACCGCTCTTCCTTCCAAGGATCGCCGTCGTTGTGGTATCCGCGAACCTCCCAGAACCCGGGCTCATCGCGATCCAGGAATTGCAACCCCGTGAGCCACTTCGAGCTCTTCCAGAAGTAGCGCTTGGGCACCAGCATCCGCGCGGGGCCGCCGTGGATCGGCTCGATCGGCGCGCCATCGAACTCGTAGGCCACGAGGCAGTCGTCGCCGAGCATCGCCGCGAGCGGAAGGTTTGTGGTGTAGTCGTTGTCGGCGTGCTGGAGCACATGGGTCACGCTCGGGAGCGGCTTCGCGCGCTCGACCAGCGTGCGGAAGAGCACGCCCTTCCAGTGCGTCTCCTTTTTCGACCAGCGCGTCACGCAGTGGATGTCGCCGTGCCACTCCGTGGCGGGCATCGCGAGCAACTGGTCCCACGAGAGCTCGAACGGGCTCTCGCAAAGACCGGAGAAGCCCAGGCGCCACGTCACGCGGTCGAACGTCGGGATGTCGCCGACGTGGAGCACGGGGAAGCCCTCGGTCACGGTCTGTCCCGGAGGCACGGTGGGGTCCTTTTGCTTGAAAAACGGCATAGATAGTTGCTCGTTCGTGAGCAGGCCGGAATTCCTCTTGCCGCGCAGCCGCAGGGCGAGTATGCCTCTCTTGGGGACGCCCGTCGCAGCACATCCATGTGCTGCTCCTGCTACCTTCGTCCGCGCTCTCGCCGTCCTGGCTCCGCGCGGACCTCAGAGTCCCCGCGAGAGACACGCCCGCCCCGCGGCTGCGCGCACACGCCGGCCGGCGGTATGACGAACGAGCGCTCGGTGAGGCAGGATGGCTGAAACGCCGGACGTTGGTTGCGAGCCGTCGGGCGGGGGACGCCTCACGAGGGGCGCTCCGACATCGGCCCGGAGGCATGGACGCCGAGCGGGCCGATGCGGCGCGAACAGGAGGCGCACAGGATGTGCGCCGACGAGTGGCCCCAGGGAGGCATCCCCCGCCGACGGCGGCAGAGGGGTTCGGCGGGCGGGCGCCAAGGCAGGCGGCGATGGCGAAGATACCGTTTCCGTCCAAGACGGTGCCGCGGGCCAAGGCCAAGCGCATCCTGGCGTTGCTCGAGGAAGCCTATCCGCACGCCGAGACGGCGTTGGAGTACCGCAACCCGTTCGAGCTGCTGGTTGCCGTGGCGCTGAGCGCGCAGTGCACCGACGCGCGGGTGAACATGACCACGCCGGCGCTCTTCGCGCGCTATCCCGACGCCGCGGCGCTCGCCAAGGCGAAGCTCGCCGACGTGGAGCGCATCATCAAGTCGTGCGGCTTCTTTCGCGCCAAGGCGCGCAACATCGTGACGGCGGCCCAAGCGCTGGTGGAGCGCCACGGCGGCCGCGTGCCCTCCGATCGCGCCGCATTGGAGGCGCTTCCCGGCGTCGGGCGCAAGACGGCGAGCGTGGTGCTGGCGGTGGCCTTCGAGCAGGCGGCCTTCGCGGTGGACACGCACGTCTTTCGCGTGGCGCACCGGATGGGCCTGACGACGGGGAAGACACCCTTGGACGTGGAGCGCGACGTCACCGCGTTGCTCCCGCGCGAGCAATGGCGCCACGCGCACCATTGGCTGATCCTCCACGGGCGCCAAGTCTGCAAGGCTCCGATGCCGCTGTGCGGACGCTGCGTGGTGCAGGACCTCTGCCCCACGGCCCCGCTGGTCCTGGGGCTGCTCTCTACAACGGCAGCGGGCCGAGCCCAGGCGGCACCGGCGGCGGGAGCATCGCGTCGCGCGTCAACTCCCGCAGCAGCGAAGACGGGGTCAGCGGCTCGTCGTCCTGCCCGCGCGGCGGCTCCGAAACCGAAGCAGACGCCTCGAACCACGCCTTCGGGAAAAGGGCGTTCGTAGAGGGCTCGAAGGCGTACTCGCCCTCCCATTGGGCTCCCGAGACGCGCACATGCTCGCCGTCGTCCGCGAGCTTGACGGTGACGCGCTTCTCGCGAAAGCGCAACGTCACGCGGAACGGGCGCTCCAAACGCACGAGCGTCACGCCGTTGCGTTGACCCAGGATGGAGTTGAGCTTCTTGATCCCTCCGGCCAGCCCATCGGCGAAGGCGCGCAAGCGCGCCTCCGTGTCGACGCCGGGTTGCGGGGCAGGGCGGCGGGTCGAGGCCTCGACGGCCTCGTCGAGGTCTTTGCGCGCGCGCAGCCGCATCGCCATGTCGACGATGGGATTGGGGTTCATGGGCGGCTCCCGTTCCCGGAGGGCTTCCACTTGCCGACCAGGTTGCGCGCGATGACCAGGCGCTGGATCTGCTGCGTCCCCTCGTAGATCTGGGTGATCTTGGCGTCGCGCATCATTCGCTCCACGGGATACTCCGTGCAGTAGCCGTATCCGCCCAGAATCTGCACCGCATCCGTGGTCACGCTCATCGCGACGTCGCCGCACTTGAGCTTGGCCATGGCGGCCCAGTACGTGATGTCGGGGGCCCCTTCGTCGCACTTGCGAGCCGCTTCGTAGAGCATCAGGCGCGCGCACTCGACCTCGGTGCGCATGTCGGCGAGCATGAACTGGAGGCCTTGCTGCTGCGAGATCGGCTTGCCGAAGGCCATGCGCTCCTTGGCGTAGTTGGTGGCGAACGTGAGCGCGCCTTCGGCGATGCCAAGCGCCTGCGCCGCGACACCCGGGCGCGACTTGTCGAGCACCTTCATCGCGATCTTGAAGCCCTCGCCCTCGGCGCCGATGCGGTGCGAGTCGGGGACGAAGCAGTCCTCGCAGAGCAGCTCGACGGTGGGGGAGCCCTTGATGCCCATCTTGTGCTCGCGTTTGCCGACGGTGAAGCCCGGGAAGTCCTTCTCCACGAGGAAGGCGGTGATGCCGTTGGGGCCCGCGGTGGGGTCGGTCACGGCGAAGAACGTGATGGCATCGGCCACGTTCCCGTGCGTGATGAATATCTTCGTGCCGTTGAGCTTGTAGCCGCCGTCGACGCGCTCCGCGCGCATGCGCATGGAGCCGGCCGCGTCGGAGCCGCTTCCGGGCTCGGTCAGCGCGTAGGCCGCCACCCACTCGCCCGAGGCGAACTTCGGCAGCCACGCCTTTTTCTGCGCTTCGCTGCCGCCGATCATGACCGGGAGCATGCCCAGTTCCTGGACGGCGACGATCAGCGAGCTGGAGGCGCACGCCTTGGCGATCTCCTCGACGACCTTCACGTAGGTGAGGAAGCTGCCGCCGAGGCCGCCGTACTCCGCGGGGATCGGAATGCCGAGCAGGTCGTTCTCGGCGAAGACCGCCTTCACGTCCTCGGGGTATTCGGCTTTCTCGTCGATCTCGGCCGCCCGCGGCGCCACCTTCTCGGCGACGATCTTGCGGACGATGTCGAGCATCATCGCCTCTTCGTCGCTTTGGGGGGCGAGGAGCGAGGTCGGCACGGAAGCGGTGGTCATGGTTCGGCGCACTCCTGCGGTCATCAGGGTCTTGAGGTCGTAAACGGTTTCGCCTTCGCGGAGGGCTCGGGACGCCCCTTGCTCTAATATCCCGGTCATGAAGAAAGTGGTGGAGAGCGCCGACGAGGCGGTGGCCGACCTCTTCGACGGCGCGACGATCGCCATGGGCGGCTTCGGCCTCTGTGGCATTCCTCAGGATCTGATCGAGGCCGTGGTCCGTAAGGGAACCAAGCATCACACGGTCGTCTCCAACAACGCGGGAGTCGACGGCTGGGGCATCGGCTTGATGCTCGAGGCGGGCCAGGTGAAGAAGATGGTCTCCAGCTACGTCGGTGAGAACAAGTTCTTCGAGAAGCTGGTCCTGGAAGGCAAGCTCGACCTCGAGTTCAACCCGCAGGGCACCCTCGCCGAGCGCTTGCGCGCCGGGGGAGCGGGCGTCCCGGCGTTCTTCACGCCGACCGGTTACGGAACGGTAATCGCCGAGGGCAAGGAGACGCGCGAGTTCGAGGGCCGCATGTACGTGATGGAGCGCGGCATCACGACGGACTTCGCCTTCGTGCATGCCTGGAAGGGCGACCGCCATGGCAACCTGGTCTATCGCAAGACGGCGCGCAACTTCAATCCGATGGTCGCCACCGCCGGCAAGGTGACGATCGCGGAGGTCGAGGAGCTGGTGGAGCCGGGCGAGCTGGATCCCGACCTGATCCACACGCCGAGCGTCTACGTGAAGCGGATCATCGTCGGCAAGGCGCCCAAGCGCATCGAGCGCTTGACCACGCGCAAGGCATAGGGGGGCGGAGCGCAATGAGTGGGGATGACAAGCGAGAGCTGATCGTTCGGCGCGCGGCCAAGGAGCTGCGCGACGGCTTCTACGTCAACCTGGGCATCGGCATGCCGACGATGGTGGCCAACTTCGTCCCCGCGGGGATGGAGGTGATGTTCCAGAGCGAGAACGGGATGCTGGGCATCGGACCCTATCCGCTGGAGGGGGAGGCCGATGCCGACCTCATCAACGCGGGCAAGGAGACCGTCACGGAGATTCCCGGCACGGCGTTCTTCTCGAGCGCCGACTCGTTCGCGATGATTCGCGGCGGCCACGTCGACCTCTCGATCCTGGGGGCGATGGAAGTTGCCGAGAACGGCGACCTGGCCAACTGGATGATCCCCGGCAAGATGATCAAAGGCATGGGCGGCGCGATGGACCTCGTCGCCGGGGCCAAGAAGTTGATCGTCACCATGGAGCACAGCTCCAAGGACGGCAAGTCGAAGGTCCTCAAGCGCTGCACGCTCCCGCTCACGGGCACGGGCGTCGTGGATGCGATCATCACGGAGCTGGGCTACTTCGAGGTCACGCCGCGGGGCCTCGTGATCTCCGAGATAGCGCCGGGTCTCACCTTCGACGAGGTGCAGGCGGCCACCGAGGCCACGTTGATCAAGGCACCCGCTCTCAAGGAGATGGCGGCGTAGCGCGCGTGGCAAAGGCACGCGAGCCGCGCCGGCTGGCGCCGGGCGAGTGGCTGAACGTCATGTACTTCGTCTGCGGCCTGACGATCATGGTGTGGGCGCTCATGGCGGCGCCCAACCTCCACGTCTCCGCGTGGTGGGGCCTGTTGATCGCGCTCGCCGAGCTGCCGCTCACGTGGCGGCTCTTCGTCTCCCGCCGGCCGATCTTCGGCCGTAAGCCGCCTGAGGTCCCCGGCGGCAGAGTCTAGCGGCCGAAGAAGCCGCGGATCATGTCGCTGGCGACGACGCCCGCCACGCCGCCCGCCGCCGCCGATTGCGTTTGGTCGCGCCCGATGTACGGCTCGATGGCGTGCGCGAGGTTGGGCAGCGTGAGCGATTGCAGCCACACTTTGCCCGGCCCCGTGAGGCGCGCCACGAAGAGGCCGTCACCGCCGAAGATCACGTTCTTGATGCCCGGGATCATGCTGATGTCGAACTGGACGCTCTCGTCGAACATGCCCACGTGCCCCGGGTGCACCAGCAGCGTCTGGCCGGGTTGGAGATCGTACGTCACGATTTCCCCGCCCAGCTCCACCCACGCCTGGCAGGTGCCCGCCAAGCGCTGAAGCACGAAGCCGTTGCCGCCGAAGATGCCGGCGCCGAGCGCCCGCTGGAAGCCGATGGAGAGCTCCACGCCTTCGGTGGCGCAGAGAAAGCCCTGCCGGTGAATCAAGTAGCCGCGGCCCGGCTGGACGTCGAGTGTCTCGATTGCGCCGGGGACCTTGGCCGAGAAGGCGATCATGCCCGGTCCGGCCTGCGGGGTGTACTCCGTCATGAACAGGCCACCGCCGGCGAAGGCGCGAGCGAGCGCGCCGAAGAGGCCGCGCGCACCCGCTGTCTGAGTGGTCGTGTTGAGCTGCATGTTCGCGCTCATCCACGAGAACTCGCCCGGCTCCGCGACCACGCGTTCTCCCGGCTGCAGCGTGATTTCCAAGACAGGGAGCGTGCTCCCGACGATACGATGATCCATGGGGCCCTCCTTGCAGTGACGTCTGACAAATCGGGGGGGGCGGATACTTTCGCGCCGCGGCCCGTATTTCATTCGGCCGCGGCGGCGGCCTCGGGCTCGCGGAACTGCTCCCGGTAGAGGGTGGCGTAGAGCCCCTCGCGCGCGAGCAACTCGGCGTGGGTTCCGGATTCAACGATCCGGCCCCGGTCGACCACGAAGATCACGTCGGCCTGCAGGATCGTCGAGAGGCGGTGGGCGATGACCAGGCTGGTGCGGCCGTGCATCAGCGGCACCAGCGCGTCTTGGATCAGCTTCTCAGAGGTAGAGTCCAGCGAGCTGGTGGCCTCGTCGAGGATGAGTATGCACGGGTCCTTGAGCAGGACCCGCGCGATCGCCAGGCGCTGGCGCTCACCGCCCGAGAGCTTGTGGCCGCGCTCGCCGACGACGGTGGCGAAGCCGTCGGGGAGGCTCGCGATCAAGCCGTAGATGTTGGCGGCCTTGCATGCGGCGATCATCGCGGCCTCGTCGGCCTCGGGTTTGCCGTAGCGGAGATTCTCCGCGATCGACGCATGGAAGAGGTAGGTCTCCTGCGTGACGATGCCGATGTTGCGGCGCAGCGAGTCCAGACGCAGGTGGCGCAGGTCGTGACCGTCTACGGTAACGCGTCCCTCCTGCGGATCGTAGAAGCGCGGGACGAGCTGCATGATCGTGGTCTTGCCGGCGCCGCTGGGACCCACGAACGCCGCCAGCTGCCCCGGCTCCACGCGGAAGTCGAGGTCGCGCAGCGCCCAGCGGTCGGAGGTATAGCGGAAGCTCACGTGCTCGAAGGCGATGGCGCCGCGCGCGGAGCCCAGCTCCACGGCATCGGCGCGCTGAGCGGCCTCCGGCTCCATGTCGAGGTACTCGAAGATGCGCTCGAAGACGGCGAGGGCGCCGACGAGCTGCACCTGCACGCCCACCAATGCGGAGGCAGGCCCGTAGAGGCGGCTGAGGTACGCGACGAATGCGACGATCGTGCCGACGCCCAGACCTTGCTTGATGGCTAGCCAGCCGCCGCCGAACCAGACGATCGCCGGGCCGATGACCACCATGGCTCCCACCAACGTCACGAACCAGCGCCCCACCATGGCGAGGCGGATCTCCAAGGCCATGAGTTGAGTACCGGCGTCGTGGAAGCGCGCGGCCTCCTCGCGCTCGCGCACAAACGACTTGATGAGCGTGATCCCGGAGAGCGAGAGCGTCTCCTGCATGAGGCCTTCGATCCGGTCGCGCTGCTCGCGGGTGCGCTTGCGGATCTCGTACATGGCGCGCCCCACGGGGCGTAGCGGGATGATCATGACTGGCACGACAACCAGCGAAAGCAGCGCCAGCCGCCAATCCAGCCAGAAGATCGCCACCAGGGTCGTCAGGATGATGGTCACGTTGGTGGCGATGGTGACCAGCGTGCCCGTCACCACGTTGTCGACGGCATCGACGTCGCTGGAGACGCGGTTCATGATCTCGCCGGTTTTCGTCGACGTGAAGAACCCCAGCGACATCTTGTGGAGATGCTGGACGAGGCGATCGCGCATGTCGCGCATGATGCCCTCGCCCACGTAGGCGTTGAGGTAGCCTTGCCATGCTCCGATGGCGCTGGCGGCTATGGCCGAGACGACCATGCCCCCTACGTCGAAGCCCAGGCCCCGGATGTCGTGGCCGGCGATTGCGCCGTCGATGATCCACTTGGTGAAGAGCGGCGGAAGCTGTCCCAGCACGCTGGTGACCAGGATGCAGAGCAACACGAGGGCTTCCTTGCGCCAATAGGGTGCAAAGAAGCCCAAGACGCGCCGCAGATCGACCTTCGGCGCCTTGGGGCGCTTGGGGTCGAACTGCGACGACCACATCATGTGCATGGGGGTCGAGCCGCCGCCGAACATACCCCCTAGACTACCGCGGCTCCCGGCCGGTTTCCCGGTGGCGGCGGGCGGCTATTTCTTGCCGTTCTGCTCGAAGAGGTACGCCGCGATCGGCTCGATGTCGTTGTCGGGAACCGGGGCGCCGTAGACGCTCTTCATCTTGGTAACCTCGGCGGCCCATTGCTCCTTGGTCAGGTGGGGCTGGGTGTAGACGTAGCTCGAGGAGTGGCAGATCTGGCAGTTGGCCCGCGCCAGGTCGGCGCCGGGGCCGTCCTTGAAGAGCTGGGGCTCCGGCGGGTACTGGATGGAGACGGTGACGTTCGGATTGGGTTGCGCGGCGTCGGCCGCGCCGCGTGCCGCCGACGTGAACAGGCCGGCCGCCAGCACCGCGACGCAGGCGGCGAGTCCGAGGATCGAGATGCTTCTCATCGCTGTCCTCCTAGCTCGCGGTCACGGTGACCGTCTCGATGATGTTCATGAGATAGCCGCCTGGATTCCAGCACTTGGTCGTCGGCTGGACGGCGCCGTCGTTGGCGGTGGCCCGCACGGCGAGATGGTACGTCTCGCCCGCGCGCGCGTCGAACGCCGCATCCCACTGGCGGAAGCCGTACTTGCCGTAGTCGGTGCTGAGCTTCGCCGCCTGCCACGTGGATCCGCCGTCGGTGGAGAAGTCCACCCGGCGGATCCCGCTGCCGCCGTCGAAAGCGATGCCTTTGACGCGCGTTTGGCCGGCCGGGATCTTCTCCTCGTCCGAGAGGCTCGTGAAGAAGGAGCGTACCGGCATCTTGCCGATCGGCTTGGTCTCCGTCTTCTCGCCGGGGCTTATGCAGCCGTCCTTGACGGCCGGGATGCGGTAGGCCGTCTTCATCCAGAAGTTCTCGTCGGGCTCGCCGATCACTTCGACGTCGTCGAGCATCTTGGTCCAGTAGGTGGCGAAGTACCCCGGGACCACCAGGCGCACCGGAAAGCCGTTGAGTAGCGGAAGGTCGGCGCCGTTCATCTCGTAGGCGATGATGACATCGGGCGCCGTGGCGACGTCCATGTCCAGCGCCTTGATGAAATCGGGCGTGGCGGGGAGCACCGGGCGCTCCATGCCGTTGAGGCGCACCTGGACGGCTCCCGCCTTGATGCCGGCGTGGTGGAGCACGTCGCGCAGCCGGGCGCCGCGCCAGTGGGCGTTCCCCATGGCGCCGTTGCCCCATTGCCCGCCCGGCACGCGCGGTTCGAAGAAGCCGCGGCTGTTGCCGGAGCACTGACAGACCGCGGCGATGTCGACGGCTTCGTAATTACGCCGCAATTCGTCGACGCTCAGTTCGACGGGGTTGTCGACCAGGCCGTGAATCTTGATCCGGAAGGCCTTGCCGTCGATGGTGGTGGGAATGCCGGCCAGATGCCAGCGCACGAAGAACGCATCGTTGGGGGTGAAGACGTTCTCGTTGAAGATCGCTAACGGCGTTTCCAGCTGAGGCGGCCGCGAGGTCAACAACATCAGCGGGCGTTTCTGCGGGAACGCCACCAGCGGACGGGATCCGTTGGCGAACGGCAACTGAACCGCGTTCTCGGCAAGGGCGCGGATCGGCGTGGAGGCCGCGACGAGGCCGCCTGCGGCAAGTCCACCGATCAAGAAGGAACTCCGTTGCATACGTCTTCCTCGCGCGGGGGTGCGGTGAGATGGTTCTCGATAGCGTACCCCGGAAGACGCTTCCTCAGTCGCGAGGATGCGGGTGCTCGCTGCGGCTAATGCTTGCCGTTGCGCAGCGCCGCCAGCTCCTTGAACAACTCGATCTCGGGCTGCGAGAGGTTGGTCGGCAACTTGCCGACCACGCGGACCAGCTCGTCGCCGAACTTGCCGTCGCGGGTGGGCATCCCTTTGCCGTGCAGGCGCATGCGCGCCCCGTTCTGCGTTCCGGCGGGGAGAGTCATGGTGACCTCGCCGCTCATCGTCGGCACGCGCACCTCGCCGCCGAGCACGAGATCGTAGATCGAGACGGGGAGCTCGACCAGCAGGTCGTCGCCCTTGCGCTCGAAGCCGGGATCGCCGTGCAGGTGCACCACCAGATAGAGATCGCCGCTCGCCCCCCCGCCGGTGCCGGCGCCGCCTTGGCCGGCCAGCCGAATGCGCTGTCCGTCTTTGACGCCGCGAGGAATGGTGATCTCGAACTTGCGGACGCTGATGATGCGCCCCGTGCCGTGGCAATTGGGGCAGAGGCGGCCGCGCTCGGTCCCGGCGCCGCCGCACTTGGCGCAGACGTCCTCCACCTGCAGCGAGACGTGCTTCTTGCCGCCGTCGTATGCTTCTTTGAGGGTCAGCTCGACGCTGGTCTCGAGGTCCTGGCCCTTCTGCGCGAACGTGAAGCCGCCGGTCCGGCGGCGCCCTCCGCCGCCCATGCGGCCGAAGAACTCCTCGAAGAAGTCCGAGAAGCCCGAGGCTCCGCCGCCGCTGCCGCCTCCAAAGTCGAACTGCTCGAAGTTGCCGCCCGCCTGTTGGCGATAGCGCCGCTGGGCCTCAGCTTGCGCGGCCGCTTGCTGCCAGTCGCTGCCGAGCGCGTCGTACTTGCGGCGCTTCTCGGCGTCGCCGAGGACCTCGTAAGCCTCTTGGATCTCCTTGAACTTCTCCTCGGCCTCGACTTTCTTGTCCGGGTTGACGTCGGGATGCCACTTGCGGGCCAGACGCCGGTAGGCCGATTTGATGTCCTTCTCCGGGGCATCCTTAGGAACGCCCAGGATCTTGTAGTAGTCCTTATAGTTCATCCGTGCGCCGGTTTGGCGACGATGACCTTTGCCTCGCGCAGGACGTCGTCGCCGATCATGTACGCCTTTTGGACCTCCTCGACGACCGTGTTTTCCCCGGCTCCCGCTCCATCGGCCGTGCCGACGGCTTCGGCGAAGCGCGGGTCGAAGGGCTTGCCGACCAGATCCAGCGCCTTGACGCCTTCATGGGAGAGCACGGACTCGAAGCCGCGCAGTGTTTGGGTCACGCCGGAGTGCAGGCCTTCGACGTTGTCGGCGACCTTCAGCGCCCGTTCGAGGTTGTCGACGATGGGCAGCAGTCTCTCGAGAAAGGCCTTCTTGCCGGAGAGCGCGATCTCGGCGAACTGGCGCTCGATGCGCTTCTTGTAGTTCTCGAGGTCGGCCACGGCGTAGAGGTACTTCTGATAGTTCTCGTCCGCCTTCGCCTTAGCGGCCGCGAGCTCGCGCTCGAGAGCCGTCGCGTCGGGGGCAGATTGAACCGTGGTGTCGTGCGTCTCAGACATCGTTCTTGCGGTGGGCCTCGTCAGGTGGCGTGCGCCGGAGGGCGGCGGCGAGAGCCGCCGCCCTCCAGCGCGGCGCGGCGTTACTTGGCTTCCTTGAACTCGGCGTCGATGACGTCCTCGGAGGCTTCGTGCGCTGCGCCGTCGCCCTGCGCACCGGCCGCAGCCCCCGCTGCTGCGCCGTCGCCGGCGGCAGCACCCCCCGTGCGCTGGTAGAGGACCTGAGCCATCTTGTAGCTCGCCTCCTGCAGCGCTTCGACGGCCTTCTTCACTTCGTCGGCGGTGCCGTTCTTGGCGACGCGCTTGAGCTCTTCGAGCGCGTCCTCCGTCGCCTTGCGGTCGTCCGCCGGGAGCTTGTCCCCGACTTCCTTCAGCGACTTCTCCGTCGAGTAGGTGAGGCTGTCCGCCTGGTTGCGGATCTCGATCTCCTCGCGGCGCTTGCGGTCCTCGGCGGCGAAGTGCTCCGAGTCCTTGACCATCCGCTCGACCTCGTCTTTCGAGAGGTTGGTCGACGCGGTGATCTGGATCTTCTGCTCCTTGCCGGTCCCCAGGTCCTTGGCCGCCACGTGCACGATGCCGTTGGCATCGATGTCGAACGTCACCTCGATCTGCGGCACGCCGCGCGGAGCCGGCGGGAGCCCTTCCAGACGGAAGCGTCCGAGGGTCTTGTTGTCGTGCGCCATCTCGCGCTCGCCCTGGAGCACGTGGATGTCCACCGACGTCTGGCCGTCTTCGGCCGTCGTGAAGACCTGCGTCTTGCGCGTGGGGATCGTCGTGTTGCGCTCGATGAGCTTGGTCAGCACGCCGCCCAGCGTCTCCAAGCCCAGCGAGAGCGGAGTCACGTCGAGGAGCACCACGTCGCGCACCTCGCCGGCGAGCACGCCGCCTTGGATCGCTGCGCCCACGGCCACGACTTCATCGGGGTTGACGCCCTGGTGAGGATCCTTACCGGTGAGCTTCTTGACCAGCTCCTGGATGACGGGCATGCGCGTCGATCCGCCGACCAGCACCACTTCGTCGATCTGGCTCACGTCGAGCTTGGCGTCGGTGAGCGCCTGGCGGAAGGGACCGACGCACCGATCGGTGAGATCGCTCGTCAGCTCTTCGAACTTCGCGCGCGCCAGCGTCACGTCGAGGTGCTTGGGCCCGTTCTGATCCGCCGTGATGAACGGCAGGTTGATGTTGGTCGTCACCATCGAGGAGAGCTCGATCTTCGCCTTCTCGGCGGCCTCGGTGAGGCGCTGCATCGCCTGGCGGTCGTTGCTGAGGTCGATGCCTTGTTCCTTACGGAACTCCGAGACCAAGAACTCGACGATGCGGTGATCGTAGTCGTCGCCGCCCAGGCGCGTGTCGCCCGAGGTCGACTTCACTTCGAAGACGCCGTCGCCCACTTCGAGGACCGAGACGTCGAAGGTTCCGCCGCCGAGGTCCCACACCAGGATCGTCTCGTTGGTCTTCTTGTCTAGGCCGTAGGCGAGCGCCGCCGCGGTTGGCTCGTTGATGATGCGCAGCACCTCGACGCCGGCGATGCGGCCGGCATCCTTGGTGGCCTGACGCTGGGCGTCGTTGAAGTAGGCCGGGACGGTGATCACGGCCTGCGTCACGCGCTCGCCGAGGTAGGTGGACGCGTCGTTGACCAGCTTCTGGAGGATCATCGCCGAGATCTCCTGCGGCGTGTACTCCTTGCCGTCGATCTTGACGGTGTGGTCCGTCCCCATCTCGCGCTTGATCGAGATGATCGTGCGGTCGGGGTTGGTGATCGCCTGCCGCTTCGCCAGCTGGCCGACGAGGCGCTCACCGGTCTTCGTGAACGCGACGACCGACGGCGTGAGCCGGCTGCCCTCGCTGTTCGTGATCACCGTGGGCTGCGAGCCCTCCATCACGGCAACCACGGAATTGGTGGTACCGAGGTCGATACCCACCACTTTGGCCATTCCAGAACCTCCTCAGAGTCGCTTCTCCGAGCACCATCCCGGGGCGCCTTTCGACGCCTCCCGGGCCTTGCGCCTTACCGGCCGCGCGACTCGTCCACATTTGATTTCGCGCCCCGTCTCCCAGAGGGGTCGGCCCACGGTGGACCGGCCCCTCGACGAGACTGGCTTCTGAAGAATAGATACCCGATTTTTACGGGTTTGGATTCAACCCTGCCGGGGCCTTTCCGACCTTGACGTTCGCCAGCACTTTCTGGCCGTAGCGCCAGATCACCATCGAGACCGACTTGCCCGGCTCCGTGCCCTGGATGGTCTTCTGGAGATCGGCGACGGTGGTGACCGCCTTGCCGTTGACCTCCTGGATGACGTCCCCGGGCTCCAGGCCGGCCTGATCCGCCGGGGATCCGTTGAGCACCGCCTGGACGACCACGCCGTTGCGGCCGTGGTAGTTGAGCTGGCTGCGGACGGAGTCGGTCAGGTTCGACATGTAGATGCCGATGAACCCGGCGCTCGTCGTCGCCTCCACCGCATGCGGGTTCTTCACCATCTCGGCGGCGACCGTCTTGACCACGTTCACCGGGATGGCGAAGCCGATGCCCTGGGCGCCGGCCTGAGGGCTGGCGACGATCTGGTTGACCCCGATCACGTCGCCGTCCATGTCGAGAAGCGGGCCGCCGGAGTTGCCCGGGTTGATCGGCGCCGAGGTCTGGAGGAGGCCCTTGAAGGTCCGCGGGGGACCGCCGTTCTCACCCTGGACGGTCTCCTGGCGGTTGAAGCCGGAGACCACCCCCACCGTCACCGACTGCTGGAGCTCGAGCGGCTCGCCGATGGCGATCGCCCACTGCCCGCGCTCGAGCGTGGAGCTGTCGCCCAGCGGGAGCGCCGGAGGCAGGTTCTTGGTGTTCTGCACCTTCACGAGCGCCAAGTCCATCTGGGGATTGTCGGCGTAGATGGTGGCCTTCTCGCGCCGGTTGTTGGAGAAGACCACGGTGATCGCCGAGGCCCCATGGACCACGTGCGAGTTGGTCAGGATCAGTCCCTTGGCCGGGTCGTAGACGAAGCCCGAGCCGGAGGCGAGCTCACGGTAGTTCTGGACCGGGGGGCCCATGCCGAAGAGTTCGTTGAAGGGGTTGACCTGGACGCCGTTGATGACCACTTGGAGGGCCACCACGGAGGGCTCGGCTCGCTTGACGGCCGCCACGATGTGGGACTGGTCCGAGCCGCTGTCTTGCAGGGGGGCCGCCGAGGCGACGCCGGCGGTCGAAGCCGCCTGGATTTGGGCGATGTGGGTGCTGGCGTAGAAAAGCATGGCCAGACTGCCGATCACCGCCCCGACCAGGGCGAAGAGTGCGGAAGCATAGCGTGATTGCGTCATGTCCCTATCTTACACACCTGGCGGGGCGAGATCGCCCGCTTTAGCGTTCCTTCAGGGAAGATTTAGCGCTCGGTCGCTCTCACCGGCGTCGAGCTCGCGCTCCCGCGCGCGCAGCCGGGCCTCGAGGCGCGAGCGCAGCCGGGCGAGCTCCTCCTCGCGGATCAGGGCCAGCCGCGCGCGCAGCAGGGCCAGCTCGGCCCGGCGGCCACGCGGGGAGAGCAGCGTCGGGTCTTGGCCGGCGCAAGGGGGGCGAGCCGCCTCGGATGTGGTATGCTTGCCGTTGACTTGCCCGGCGGTGGCCGCTCCGGGTACCACGAGCAGGGCCGCCGCCAGTGCCGCATAGGCCGTGGCCGGTCTCATGTGTTCGTTCCTCCTTGCCGGCGCCGCCGAGGTGCCGGCGCCCTACAATCACGACCAGGAGAGTAACGTCAAGACCTTGACTACCAACGCAACGCCCCTCTCGACGAACGGCAAGCCCCTCCCCGACGTCCGCGTCGTCCCCGAGCCCCCGGCCGGCTCTTACCTCCGGATCATCCCGCTGGGCGGCTGCTCGGAGATCGGCCGCAACATGACCGTGATCGAGACCAACGACGACATCGTCGTGGTCGACTGCGGTCTGATGTTCCCCGACGAGGAGATGTACGGGGTCGACATCGTCATCAGCGACTTCGCCTACTTGCGCGAGCGGGCCGAGAAGGTTCGGGCGCTGCTGGTGACCCACGGCCACGAAGACCACATCGGCGGCATCCCGTATTTCCTGCGCGAGTTTCCGCAGGTGCCCGTGATCGGCACCCCGCTCTCCCTGGCGCTGGTCAAGGCGAAGTTCCGCGAGCACAAGGTCGGGGACGTCGAACTGCGCGCCGTGCAGCCCGGCGAGCTCGTCCGGTCCGGAGCGATCGAGACGGAATTCGTGCACACCACCCACAGCCTCGCGGGCGCGTGCGCTCTGGCGATCCGCACGCCGATGGGACTGATCTTCCACACCGGCGACTTCAAGTTCGACCAGACGCCGCTGGACGGCCGCCCCGCCGATTTCGCGGCGATCGCGCGCTTTGGCTCGGAGGGCGTCCTCTGTCTGCTCTCCGACTCCACCAATGCCGAGCGGGCGGGGTACACGCTCTCCGAGCGCACGGTGGGCGAGGCCTTCAGCAACATCTTCGCGCACGCCAGGGGGCGCATCATCGTGGCCTCCTTCGCCTCCAACGTGCCGCGGGTTCAGCAGGTCATCGACCACACGGTGCGCTTCGACCGCAAGATCGCCTTCCTGGGGCGTTCGCTGCAGAACGTGGTGCACTTCGCCACGGAGCTCGGTTACCTGCGTCTGCCCATGGAGCGCGTCATCCGCATCGAGGACGTCGACTCCTACCCGCCGGAGCAGGTCGTCATCATGACCACCGGCTCGCAGGGCGAGCCGATGTCTGCGCTCACGCGCATGAGCGTCCGCGAGCACCCCAAGGCCAAGATCGTACCCGGCGACACGGTGGTGGTCTCGGCCACGCCGATCCCGGGCAACGAGAAGAGCGTCTCCAAGACCATCAACAACCTCTATCGCCTGGGCGCGCACGTCTACCACGGCGCCGGCGCTCACGTCAGCGGTCACGGCTCGCAAGAGGAGCTGCTGCTGATGCTCAACCTGGTGCGCCCCAAGTACTTCATCCCCGTTCACGGCGAGTATCGGATGCTCGTCAGCCACGCGCGGCTCGCCGAGCGCGCCGGCGTCACTCCGGAGAATGCCTTCGTGGTGGAGAACGGCGACGTCGTGGAGTTCGCCGCCGGCGAGGCCGGCAAGATCGGCAAGACGTACGGCGGCAACGTGCTCGTCGACGGGTCTGGCGTGGGCGACGTGGGGGCGGCGGTGCTGCGCGACCGGCGCCTGCTCTCCAGCGACGGCATCGTGATGGTGGTGGTCTCCATCGACGCCGAGGACGCGCGCGTGGTGGCCGGCCCCGACGTGATGACCAAGGGCGTCTTCTACGTGCCGGAGTCCGACGAGCTGCTCGACGATCTGCGCGGTGCCGCCGACGACGCGCTGGCCGCCTGCAGCGTGGAGGGGATAGCCGATGCGCAGACGGTGCGCGAGCGCATCCGCGAGACGATCTCGCGCCTGGTCTACGAGCGCACGAAGCGCCGCCCCGTGATCGTGCCGGTGGTCATGGAGGTCTGACGCCCGAGGTGTTGGACGCGCTGGCCCCTGCCGGGGAACTGGACGAGCGCGCCTCGCGCGGGTTCGCGGCCGACGTATGGCGGCGCTTCCGGCGCAATCCCGCCGCCCTCGTGGGAGCGACGGTCGTGGCGCTCCTGGTGCTGGCGGCGATCTTCGCTCCGGTCGTGGCGCGCCAAGACCCGCTGGCGCAGAACCTGGCGCTGGGGGCGGCACCGCCCTCGGCGCAGCATTGGTTCGGCACCGACAAGCTGGGGCGCGACCTCTTCGCCCGCATCGTCTACGGAGCCCGGATCTCGATTCGCATCGGCTTCGTGGCGGTGGGCATCGCGATCACCGCGGGTACGGCGGCCGGCGCCGCGGCGGGGTATCTCGGGGGCGCCGTCGACGCCGCGCTGATGGCCCTCATGGACCTTATGCTGGCTTTTCCGTCGATCATCCTGGCCATCGGCATCACCACGGTGCTCGGCCCGAGCGTGAACAACCTGATGATCGCGATCGGCATCGTCTACGTGCCGCAGTACGCGCGCCTGGCCCGTTCGAGCGTGCTGCAGGTGAAGGAGATGGAGTTCGTGGAGGCGGCGCGCGCGGTGGGGGCGCGGGGGCCGCGCCTGATCGCGCGCCACATCGTGCCGAACATCCTGGCCCCGTTGATCGTGCAGGCGACGCTGGGCGTCGCCACCGCGGAACTCGAGTCAGCCGGCCTCTCGTACCTGGGACTCGGCGCCCGGCCGCCGGCGCCCGAGTGGGGTGCGATGCTGAACGACGCGCGCGACTACTGGCTGAACGCGCCGTGGGCGCTGATCTTTCCCGGCGTGGCGATCACGCTCACGGTCCTGGCCTTCAACCTGTTCGGCGACGGCCTGCGCGACGCGCTCGACCCCAAACTGCGCTAGGCGGCCGGGG
>DATLUD010000072.1:0-43812 GCA_035533275.1 Candidatus Dormiibacterota bacterium
GGCGCAGCGCCGGCGGCGCCTCCATCTCCGCCAAGATCGCTTCGGCCGTCGCGCACGTGCGCCGCAGATCGCTCGCCACGCACGCCGCGAAGCGGTCGCCCCGCAGCCGCCGGCCCACCGAGCGCGCCTGTTCCAAGCCGACGGGCGAGAGCTCGACGTCGGTATGCCCTTGAAAGCGCCGCTCGGCGTTCCAAGCGGTCATGCCGTGGCGCACGACCACCACCCTCATCGCTGCAGGCGCTCCACGACGCCGACCAGCCACGCGAGCCCGTCCGCGACGCGCGGTCCCGGAATCTCGAGGGCGGAATTCGGCGGCACGCGATAGACGCGGCCCTCGCGAACCGCGCGCAAGTCGCTCCATGGCGCGCGGCTCAGGAGCGGCGTCAAGTTCACCGCGCTCGCCACGATCAGCGCGTCCGGCTGCTCCGCCAACAACCGCTCCGCCGAGAAGTTGGGATAGGCCACGGAGCTCGCGACCACGTTGCGTCCACCCGCCATCGTGAGCAGCGTGTCGAGATACGAGCCGCGGCCCGCGGTGTAGATCGGGTCGACGTCGAGCACGAAGAAGATCCGTGGATGCACGCGCAAGGCCGCGGCCTTCTTCTTCAGGTCCTCCACGCGCGAGCGAACCCGCGTCTCCACGCCCTGCGCGGCGTCGAGGCGTCCCGTGAGGACGCCGAGCTCGTCGAGGTTGCGAAAGATGTCGTCGTACGAGTCGTCCCGCATCAGGAAGACCGGCACCTTGGCGCGCTGCAGGCTCGTGGTTCGGGCGGCATCGGAGGGCAAGCCGATCACGAAGTCGGGGCGCAGCGCCAGGATCTTCTCGGCGTCGATCCAGCCGGCGGCATCGATCACGGGCAGCTTGCGCGCTTCCGGCGGAAAGGAGCTGTACGCCGAGGTGCCGACCACCTGCCCGCCGGCCCCAAGAGCGAAGAGGTCCTCCGTGAGCGACGGGGCGAGTGAGACGATGCGCTTGTGCTGCTCCGCCGCGTAGACGTCGGGAGCTTGCGCGTGCTTCGCACACCCCGCGAGGGCCACCAGGAGGGCCGCGACGGCCACCGTCCGTTTCATCGCCGCTGGATTTGCACGCGAGAGGAGGCGCCGCCTGCGGCGCGAACAGCAGCGTTCGGCTCGAAGCGTGGGAACTCGGTGCAAGTCCGAGACGGTCGCGCCACTGTAAGCGGGGAGTCGCCGCATCGCCACTGCGCTCGTTGAGCGCGGGAAGGCAGCGGCAGAAGACACCGATCCGCGAGTCAGGATACCACGCGGGAGCAGACACGTCACCGATTCCTCGCGCAAAGGAAGGACGAATGCATCCGCTTGTCTTGGCTGCGGCGCTCGCCGCGGCTCCCTCACCCACTCCCGCTCCGTCCGCCACGCCGCTCAAGGTCATCGAGACCATCTACACGAGCGACCGTCGCGCCGAGCCCATCGACCAAACCAGCCGACCGACGTTCGTGATCACGCGCGCGCAGATCGAGGCACGGGGAGCGCGCACGGTCGCCGGCGCGCTGCGCGGCGTTCCCGGCGTCACGGAGCTGGCCTACGGCGGCTTCGGCTCGCAGCCCTCCGTGGGCATCCGCGGCGCCTCGATGCAGCAGACGCTGGTCCTGCTCGACGGCACGCCGATCGCCACGGGCTCAAACGGCGAGATCGACTTGGGCATGCTCTCGACCGCCGGCGTCTCGCGCATCGAGGTGGTGGAAGGCGGCGCCTCCACGCTCTACGGCACCACGGCCATGGGCGGCGTCATCAACGTCATCACCGCGGTCCCGCGCGGCACCTACCTCAGCGCCTCCACGGGCTCCTACGGCGAGAGCGATCTGCGCGCGGCGCTCGGTGACGGCCGCCTGGGAGTCGCGTTCGACCGCCACGTCGCCGCGAACGACTATCCCTACCCTGCTTTCGACGGCTCTCCGGCCGGAACGCGCACCAACGCCGGAGCGCAGGCGACCTCCGCTCGCCTCTCCTACGCCTCGCCGTCTCGCGGGGCATGGC
Organism: Candidatus Dormiibacterota bacterium; assembly: GCA_035533275.1. GTDB lineage: Bacteria > Vulcanimicrobiota > Vulcanimicrobiia > Vulcanimicrobiales > SCRA01 > SCRA01. The sequence continues at coordinate 1,999 of DATLUD010000072.1, forward strand.
GCGTGCGCGGATCCGTCTCGGCGAGCGCGCTGACCAACGCCGTGCCGGGCTCCTTGCAGTACCCCACGCCATACGCGCGCCAGTCGACGTCGTTCGACGAGGGACACCTCGAGTTGCGCCGCACGAGCACCCGCTCGGTCTTCTCCGTCGCGCTCTCCGGCTCGCGCCAGGCGCTTCCGTACGTCGATCCGTCGTCGGGCGGCGAGAGCGACACCTACGACGGGCGATCGCAGATCTCGGTCAAAGAAGTGCTCGACGGGGAGCACACCACGCTGATCGCCGGCGTCGATCTCGCCCGCGAGAGCGATCTCGTGGACTTGGGGCCGTACGCGGTACCGGGCACGCCCGCGGCGTTCGCGGCCGGCGCGGCGCAGGCGGCGATCTACGCCCAGCAGAGCTGGAGCCTGCGCGCGGGCTCGCGCCTCTTCGTCGGAGCGCGCGCCGAGCACGACTCGCCGCACGGCGCGATCCTCGCCCCGGAAGTCGGGACGGTGGTGCCGCTTGGAAGGTTGCGCGTCGCCGCCAATCTGGGCGAAGCCTTCCGCGTTCCGACGCTGATCGACTTGTACTACCCCGGCTACTCCAACCCCAACCTTCAGCCGGAGAAGTCGCGCAACGCCGACCTCACCGTGGAGGCCCCCGCCTTTCTGGGCGGCGCTTCGATCGGATGGTTCGGACGCGAGGCGAGCAATCTGATCGCGCTCGACCAGAACTTCGTGCCGCAGAACACGCAGCGCGCCTCCATCCACGGCCTCACGGCGACCCTGGCCACAAGGCCGCTCGACGGCATGGTGGCGACGCTCGGGGTCACCGATCTCTACCGCGCCCTCGACGCATCGCCGGGTGCCGGCGACGCGCGCCTGCGGTTCGAGCCGACCGTGCAAGCCACGCTCGGCGTGGAGCGCCCGTTCGCCGGCGGCAACACCGCCTTCGGCATGCGCGCGCAGATCGTGGGGCCGCACGTGGACTACTACACGGCGGCCGACGGCTCGACACCGGCGATCGACGGGTACTCGACGGTGGACGCCTACGTGCGAATGCGCCTCGCGGGCGGCGCCGTGCTCACCCTGCGCGCGCGCAACCTGGGCAACGCGGCATACGCGCCCATCTACGGCTATCCGGCGCCGGGACGGACGTACTCGCTCGACATCGCGACGCGGTAGCCGTGAGCCTCAGCGCTCGACCATCTTGGCGAGCTCGCCCAGCAGCCGATGCGTCTGCACGGCGACGCGCTCCGTGCCCAAGAGCCGCTCCATGAACGCCTGGTAGAAGCACGCTCCCAAGAGCATGACGGCAGTCGCGTCGGGATCGATCTCTGGCGCGACCCGCCCCAGGCCCTGCTCCGTGCGCAGGTACGCCGCGATCGGCTCGCTGGCACGTTGAGGGCCGCCGGCGCGCCGCTCGAAGCCGCGGCGGAAGCTCTCGAGGGTCTCCTGCTCGGCGGCAACGGCGGCCATCAACGGGACCACGTCGCGATAGAACGCGTAGAGCGTCTCGAGCAGAGCGCGGACGTGGTCGCGAACCCTACCGCTCCCTGCCTTTGCCAACAGGCTCTGGGCCGCCTCGAGCACCGCGGGCAACGCGTGCTCGCGCACGGCGGTCTGGACCAGATCGGTCTTGTCCTCGAAGTGGCGATAGATCGAGCCCTCGGCGACGCCCGCGCGCTGCGCGATCGCCCGCGTGGTGGCGCCGCTCAACCCCTCGCTGCGCAAGATCGCGATCGTCGCCGCGAGGATCCTCTCGCGCATGCCGAGGTTCTCGTGCATCATCTGCTTCCTTCAGCGCGGACGACCCGCTTGACTCCCTGGGCCCCGCAGACCTATACTTTCCTAGTGAGTGAACGCTCACTCACTATCATTTCTCGAGGCGCGGGACGTGGGCCTTGCGGGGCTCGCGAGCTCCTACCGGACGGAAGACGCAACGATGGACGATGAGATGAGCAGAGCCGCTTCCCTCCATGCCGTCTCCGGAGCGCGCGACGCGGGCCGCCGCTTCGCGAGCGACCTCTTCGCCGTGGCCGCGTGGGCCGAGGAGTGCCGCGCGCACGCCGCTCTCTCCAGCCCCATGGCGCTGCTGAGCGAAGCCTCCGCGCTCTCGGCCGCGTGCAGCGATCTCCTCACCGAGAGCGACGCCGCCGTCCGCCAACACGAGTGGCACGCATTCTTCGGCCGCCTCCACGGCTTCGTCCGCGAGGCCTCGGCGCTCATCGACCTTGCGCAGCCGCTGAGTCCCCCGGGCGACCGCGCCGCGCTCCGTCGCTTACATGACTTGCTCGACGAGAACGCCGATCTCGTGGAGCCTTCCGGCGACGACGCGCAGCGCGCGCTCGCCGCGATGTGGCTCGTTGCGGCGCGCGAGTTGGAGCGGCGTTTCGGCGTGCGGGCCTTCACGGAGAGCGCCTAGCCGGTTCGCTTCCCGTTCTCACCAGGAAGATTGCGCGCGCGCGGGGAGATAAGCATCCATGGCCTCTTCTTCAGCGGCGCCGCCCGGCGATGCCCCGGGCCACCCCGGGATTCCGCCAACGTGGAGCAGCAGCGCGAAGGACGCGGTCGGATCGACGCTCGGCAGCTCGCGCATCTGGTTCACGCTCGGCTTCGGAATCGTGAACGAGGTCTACTATCCCCACGTCGATCGCCCGCAGATCCGCGACCTCGGTTTCATCGTCGCCGACGGCAAGGGCTTCTGGGTGGAGGTCAAGCGTCTGGCCTCGTACACCCTGGAGACGCCCGGCCCGGGCATACCCGCATACACGCTCACGCACACGCACGCGCGCTTCTCCCTGGCCTTGCGCGTCTGCCCCGACCCCAAGCGCGACGCGCTGCTCGTCGACGCGGTGCTCACGGGCGACGACGATTTGCGCCTCTACGCGCTGCTGGCTCCACACGCGGACGGCTCCGGCTACGACAACACGGCGTGGATCGCCGCGCAGACGCGCTGGCGTGCCCTCGCCGCTCGGCGCGGCACCACCACGATGACGCTGCTGGCGGTCGATCCCGAGGGGCGCGATGCCTGGCAGCGCACGAGCTGCGGCTACGTTGGCGTGAGCGACGGCTGGCAGGACTTCGCGCGCAACGGCGCCATGACGTGGACCTATCCACAGGCCGGCCCGGGGAACGTGGCGCTGATGGGCGAGCTCCCGCGACGCGCGCGTCTGGCCCTGGCGTTCAACGAGTCCGCGGAGGACGCGATGGTCCACGGCGCCGGCAGCCTCGTCGGCACGTTCGGGGAGACCTGGCAGCGGCACATCGATCAATGGCGCCGCTGGCACGAGTGGCGCCGCTCGCAGATCACGTCCGAGCAGGCGCTTCCGGAGTCGCTGCGCCGCGAGGCCGCCATCTCCGGCATGGTGCTCAAGGCCCATCAAGACGCCGTCTACGCCGGAGCCAGCGTGGCGAGCCTCTCGATTCCCTGGGGACAAGACCGCGACGACAGGGGCGGCTACCATCTGGTCTGGGCGCGCGACCTGGTCGAGACGGCGGGGGCGCTCTTGGCCATCGGCGCGCGCGAGGACGCGCGCGACATCCTGCGCTATCTGGTGGCGACGCAGCAGAGCGACGGCCACTGGTTCCAGAACCAGTGGCTCAACGGCACGCCCTACTGGCAAGGCATTCAGCTCGACGAGACCGGCTTTCCGATCTTGCTGGCGGAGGCTCTGCGCGAGCGCAACGCGCTGGGCGACGTGGCCGTGGGCGAGATGGTGCGGCGCGCGGCCTCGTTCATCGCGCGCGAAGGGCCGGTCACGGGCCAGGACCGCTGGGAGGAGGATGCGGGCCTCAATCCGTTCACGCTCGCTGTCTGCGTGGCCGCGCTGGTCTGCGCGGCGCGGTACCTGGACGATCCCGCGCACACCTACGCGCTCGAGCTGGCCGACCATTGGAACGCCCAGATCGAGCAATGGACCTACGTCACGCAGTCGCCGCTGGCGGAGCGCTTCGGCGTGGACGGTTACTACGTGCGAACGGCGCCTCCCGAGGCGCTGGACACGCGCGCGGCGCTCTGCTCCACCGTGCCGCTCAAGAACCGTCCCGACGGCGAGAACAGCGCCGAGGCCGATGAAGTCGTGGGCCTGGAGTTCCTCGAGCTGGTACGCCTGGGCTTGCGCAAGGCCGACGATCCGCGCATCGTGTCCAGCGTCACCGTCGCCGACGCGCTGCTGCGCGTCGATCTCCCGACCGGGCCGGCGTGGCGGCGCTACCCCGGGGACGGCTACGGCGAGCACGAGGACGGCTCGGCCTTCGACGGAACGGGCACCGGGCGCCCGTGGCCGCTGCTCACCGGCGAGCGCGGCCACTACGCCCTGGCCGCGGGCGAAGACCCCATCCCCTACGCGCGCGCCATGGCGGCGATGACCAGCCGCGGCGGGATGATCCCCGAGCAGGTGTGGGATCAGCCGGCGATTCCCGAGCGCTTTCTCTACCCCGGGCGACCCACCGGAAGCGCGATGCCGCTGGTGTGGGCCCACGCCGAGTTTCTCAAGCTCGGCGCGAGCTGCGCGCTGGGCCATGCCTTCGACCGCCCCACCGCGGTCTGGGAGCGTTACGGCGGCGAGGCGCCGGCGAGCGCGCGCGAGACGTGGCGCTTCAACTGCAAGACGTCGTCCGTGGAGCGCGGGAAGGTCTTGCGCATCGAGCTCCAAGCGCCGGCGACCGTGCGATACACCACGGACGCATGGGCGAGCGGGCAGGACGTCGCCACGCGCGACACGGGGCTGGGCATCCACCTCGTGGATCTCGCGACCGGCACCCTCGAGCCGGGCGACGAGATCGTCTTCACCTTCCAATGGACCGCGAGCGGGGCGTGGGAGGGCTGCGACTTCGCGGTGCGCGTCACCGATCCCGGCGGGAGCTAGGCGGGAAGGACGTACGTAGCCATGTGGCGCGTCAACAGCGTGCCGGCCGCGTTGCGGCACTCGGCGTGCGCATGCGCCAGACCCCCGGCGATGCCCGCGATCCGCGCCTCGCAGATCACGTCCTCGCGCACCGCGCCGCGCAGGAAGCTGGTGGTGAGTTCGCTCGTGACGGCCATCGCCTTCGGGCCGACGATCGTCATCAGCGCGATCCACACCGCCACGTCGGCCAGCGTCATGTAGACCGGTCCACCGACGAGTCCCCCCGGACGGAGCGTGATCTCGTGAAACGGCGCCGTCAGCGTGCAGCGGCCGTCGCCCAGCTCCCCAAGGACGAACCCCAGGAGCTTCACCAGCGGCAGCTCGTCGAGCATCTCTTGGGCGCGAGCGCGCGTGATGGCAGCCGTCATGCGGGTGACCTCATGCCTCGGGATTGGCGAAGGCGAGCACGCGTCCGTCCGCGCGCCGCTGGACGTCGATGCGCACGCCGTAGGCCCGCCGCAGGAGCCCTTCGTCCAACGCCTCCTCCGGTCCGGCGCAGCGCAGCAGACGACCGGCGCCCAAGAGGGCGATGCGGTCCGCGAAGGCCGCGGCCAGGTTGAGATCGTGAAGCACCACCACCGCGGCGCGCCCCTCGGCGGCCAAGGCGCGCAGCAGGCGCAGCGCCTCGAAGGCATGGCGCACGTCGAGATGGCTGGTGGGCTCGTCGAGCAGCAGCGTGCGCGCCCGTTGCGCCAGCGCGAGCGCCAGCCAGACGCGCTGGCGCTCGCCGCTCGAGAGGGCTTGGTACGGGCGCTCCGCCAGCTCCGCGAGCTCCGTGCGCGCCAGCGCCTCCCGCACGGCGGCGTCGTCGTCGGGCAACGCCGCCCACCGCCACCACGGGCGGTACGGCAGACGTCCAGATGCCACCACCTCGCGCACGCTCACCCCGTCGACGATCGGCGCGTCCGCCGTGACCAGCGCGATCTCCCGCGCCCGAACGCCCGGCGTCAGCTCGCCCAGCGAGCGCCCGTCGAGCGTGATCTCCCCGGCGGCGGGCGCATGGAGTCCCGCCATCGCGCGCAGCAGGGTGGTCTTGCCCACGCCGTTGGGCCCCACCAACGCCATGACCTCGCCGGCGCGCAGCGAGAACGTGATCCCGCTCACGAACACGCGGCCTCCATAGGCGAGCGCGACGTCGCGGACCTCGATCATGGCGTTCTCCGGTAGAAGGCCAGGTAGAGGAACGCCGGCACGCCCAGCAGCGAGAGCAGCACGCCCAGCGGCAACTCGAGGGGCGGCACCAGCCCGCGGGCGAGCGCATCGGCCGCGACGACCAAGATCGCCCCGGTGAGGGCGCATGCGGGGAGCATCCACCGCGCGTCGCTGCCCACCATCCTGCGGGCCACGTGCGGGACGATCAATCCCACGAAACCGACCATTCCCGAGACGCTGACGGCCGCGGCGGTGAGCAGGGCGGCCGACCCCAGGATGCCCCAGTGCGCGCGGTCGACGTCGATGCCCAGAGCGCGCGCGCGCTCGTCGCCCAAACGCAGGGCGTTCAACGACGGGGCGAGCCCGAACGCGACCGCGGCCCCCACCGCCGCATAGAGCGCCGCCCATGCGAGCTCGTGCCACCCGCGCCCCGCGACGCTCCCTCCGAGCCACGCGAGGATCCCCACCGAGGTGCTCGACGGCGGCGCCATCACCAGCACCAGGGTCACCACGCCGGCAAAGAGCGCGGAAAGGGAGATCCCCGCCAAGATGAGCCGCTCCGCCGAGATGCCGCTCCCCGTGCGCGCGAGGGCGGCCACGAACGCCGCGGTGACGAGGGCCGCGGCGAACGCCACCAGCGGAAGCGCGGGCAGCGCGAAACCCAGGACCAGCGCGATGGCCACGGCGCATGCCGCTCCCGCGCTCGCCCCCGTGAGATAGGGGTCCACGAGCGGGTTGCGCAGCATGCCTTGGAGGAGCGCTCCTGCCAGCGCGAGCGAGGCGCCCACGAGCGCCGCGATCAGCACGCGCGGGAAGCGCAGCAGCCAGAGGACCTGCTCCGCGGTGCTGGATCCGAAGGGGTGAAGGACGGCCCGGGCCACCGCTCCGGCGGAATAGCCCACGGCGCCGACCCCGGCGCTCACCGCCAACGCCGCCGCGCAACCGCACGCGAGCCCGAAGAGCGTCGCCACGCGCCGCGAAGTGGAGTGCCCCGCCGAGGTCATCGCGCCCCGTTCGACAGGGGGACCGTCCGTTGCTTTCAGAACGTTACGGGTCCATCAGGTTTCGACCGACCTTTGGGAGACTTGCGTGCGCTCACCATCACTCCGCCCGATCCCGCTCTCGCTCCTCGCCGCGACCGTGCTCGCGTTGGCTGCCTGCGGCGGAGGCGGGGGAGGCGGAGGAAGCTCCGTTCCCGCGCCCGTGTCCACGACCGTTCCCGTCGCGAGCACGTGCCCGCAGCCTCCGGCGCCCGGGACGGGAACGGCGTATCAGCTTGGCGCGGCGCGCACGTGGTGCCTCTCCGTGGCGACCATCGGCACCTCCAACCTGACCTACCAGGGCGTGGCGACGACGCTCGAGGGGCAGAGCACCTACCTCAACGTCTGGGTCGACAACGCCGACGTCGGACAGCTCACGCAATCCGAGTGGCAGCAGGTCGCCGACGACTTCGTTTCGATTTACACGACCGACGTCGCGGACTTCGGCAGTCCGCGCTTCCCGCAGCTCGGCACGGCGCAGACGCCGAACACCTTCGCCGAGTGCACCTCCCTCAACGGCCCGAGCGTCTCCAACTACGAGGTGCAGCCGAACTTCTCCGTCGACAACAACGGCTACGGGCAGCAGATCGACCTGGTGATCACCGACAAGCTGGGAAGCGGCGAGGGCGGCTACTTCTCGGCCATCAACTTGGTGGCCAACGCCTCCGCGCTCTGCGCCAACGCCTACTCCAACGAGGCCGAGGTGATCTTTGCGGAGAGCCCCGTCACCTCGCAGGGCAGCGAGCCCGTGCCCTTCTACCTCTACGGCGACGCGCTGCGCACCGAGGCCCACGAGTTCCAGCACCTGCTCCACTCCGTCAACAAGACCTATGTGGGCTTCGCGCAGAGCGGGACCGAGGTCTTCGACCCGTCGTGGATCGACGAGGGCTTCTCGATGCTGGCGGAGGACCTGGCGTTCCCGTCGCTCGCTTCTAGCCCCACCGGCGGCCCCAGCGGCGACCCGATCCGCTACGCCTTCGCCTACTTGAGCGACCCCAGCAGCTACTCACTGACCTCGTTCGAGGGCTACGACTGCTCGCCGACGGCCACAAGCACCAACTGCCCGAAGTCGATCTACAACTACACCTCCGGCAACTACGGCGCCGCCTATCTCTTCTGGCGCTGGGCCGTCGATCAAAAAAACGTGGGAATCCTGAAGCAGGTCATCGACGACCGGCAGGCCGACGCCAACGGCAACGCCGTCAACAACGGCGTGACCGAGACGCTGACGGCCTTCGGCGGGACGTACGCCACCTTCAACACGGTGTTCGACGACTTCGCGATCGCCCTGGCCGCCTCGCAGCACTACAGCCCGACGGGGCCCTTCGCGTACACCGTCGACCCTAATCAAAATAACAGCTACGCCTTCGACAACAGCTACCGCTCCTACACCATTCCCTCGCCGTGCAAGGTTCCCAATCCGGAGCCCAACGTCACCTGCGACCTCACCAACAACACCGCCACGTTCACGTTCAAGGGTCCGCAGCCGCCGACGGCGGCGACGCAATTCGCGAGCCCACTGGGTGTCACGCCCGAGACGGTTCACTTCTACGCCGGGACGGCGAACTTCGTCCCGATCGCCTCGCTCACCCCACTGGGGTCAGTGAGCTTCAGCGCCACCGACGCCACGGGCGGGGGCGGGATCGTCGGCGGGTACGTCGCGCAGAACACGACGGGGCCCAGCACGAGCGCCGCCGAGTGCTCGACCGCCGCGAGCAAAGTCGGCTGCACCGTCTACGGCTCCGGAGCCGGGCCGAGCAGCGTCGTCTTCCCCGTGGGGTTGGGCAACCCGCCGGCGAACTCCGGCGGCAGCACGCCCTCGCTTACCCAGTACACCGTCGATCTGAAGGCCGCGAATGGCAACACGATCCCCGCGCCCACGATCGGCGCCGCGTCGATCGCGCGCCTGCCCGAGGGCATCGCCACCCGCTCGCTCGCCGACGGCTTCCTGCGCCCCGACCGCCCGGCCGCCGAGGGGCAGCGCGCCCTCCGCCGCCTCTTCGCGCGCGGCGTGGTGCACGGCCCGTTCGTCAAGGCGCCGCAGCCTCGATAGCCTGAACCGGGGGGCGCCAAACGTCGAACGCCCCCTCGCGGCCCCTATCGAAATGTCCAAATGCCTCCCGGCGCGCATCCCCATGTTCTATCAGGGGAACCCCAAGGCCAAGCGCCTCGAGTTTCGCCCGCCCGACCCGACCTCGAACCCATACCTCGCGTTCGCTGCGCTGCTGATGGCCGGGCTCGACACCAACATCTACGAGCTCCCGCCGGAAAAGGCCGCGAAGATCCGCAGCGTGCCGGGCTCCTTGCGTCAGTCGCTGGCCGCGCTCGAGAAGGACCACGCCTTCCTCACCGAGGGCGGCGTCTTCACGGAGGAGTTCATCGAGCAGTGGATCGAGTACAAGACGGAGCGCGAGCTGCGTCCGGTGGAGATCCGCCCCCACCCCTACGAGTTCTTCCTGTACTACGAGATCTAGCAGGGTGAGGAAGAACCCCTGCTAGGCATCGGCGCGGGCCTGAATGCCTCCTTAACGCAAGCGCGGTAGAATGCGCTCATGACGAGCCACCGCACTCTCGCCTTGATCCTCGCGCTCGCGGTCTGCGCGACGGCGCCGGCCGCGAGCGCCGTCGTCCGCGACCCGACGCCCGCGGATCTCGCTTTCCCGCACTACCAGCACATCCTCGTGATCGTCGACGAGAACGAGGGCTTCGGCGCCGTCGTCGACAGCCCGCTCGCGCCCACGATCACGGCGCTGGGCAAGGAGTACGGCGAAGCCGCCGCGTTCTACGCCGAGACGCACCCCAGCGAGCCGAACTACGTCGCGATGATCGGGGGGAGCGACTTCGGCATCCAAGACGACGACGCGTACTACTGCAAGCCGGGCATGAACGATCCGCACTGCAAGGGGTCCACGAAGGCGGGCTTCGTCGATCACACCGTGGACGCCCCGAACCTCGCCTCGCAGCTCGACGCCGCCGGCCTCACCTGGCGCGGCTACTTCGGCGCCTTCGACCCCGGCCACTCCGACGTCGTCTTCAGCGGCGCGAGCGCCACGGCGCCGGCCGCGCTCTACGGCTCCAAGCACAACCCCTTCATGAACTTCTCCGGCCTGCGCAAGGAACTGCCGCGGCACATCTTCCCGCAAGCTCAGCTCGCGCGCGACTTGGCGGCGGGCACCCTGCCGAACTTCGCCTACATCGTGCCGGACCAGTGCGACGACATGCACGGGATCAAGGCCGGTCCCCGCGTCCCGGCGGATTGCCGCTCGGGACCCTCGGGTCCGCGCATCGCGCGCGGCGACCGCGCGGTGAAGCGGCTCGTCGACGAGATTCGATCCTCCGCGACCTGGAAGTCCTCGGAGAACGTCGCCATCGTCATCACCTTCGACGAGAACGACGGCGCGGCGCGCGCCTCGGGGCGTCAGGGCTGCTGCGGCTCCGATCCGGCCACGCCGGCCAACGCGGGCGGCGGACGGATTCCGACGATCGTGATCACCAATCACGGCCCGCGTCAGATGACGGACCGGACGCCGTACAACCACTACTCGCTCCTGCGGAGCATCGAAGACGCCTTCGGCATCCACGCGTATCTCGCCGGCGCCGGCGACTGGCGGGCGGGGGTGCGGCCGATGACCCGGCTCTTCGCCGTGACGCTCAAGACCTGAGCGATTCGCGCAGCAGCGCGAGCAGCGCGCTGGCGGCACCCGAGAGGTGGCGCCCCTGGCGCCAGGCGATGCCCACCGTGCGCCGCAACCCGCGCGGCGCCACGGTGAGCGCGCGCACGCGAGCCGGCGCGGTCTCCGCCACGCTGCGCGGCAGGATCGCCACCCCCAATCCCTCAGCCGCGAGCGCGCAGACCGCCGACCCGTCGCCGCTCTCGAAGGCGACGCGCGGCGTGAAGCCCGCCTCGCGGCATGCCTGCTCCACGGTGCGGCGCAACCCGGAGCCCGGCTTGTTCATGATGAACGGCGAATCGGCAAGCGCCGCGAGCGGAACGCGCTTTCGGCCGGCAAGCTCGTGCGCCAGCGAGACCACCACCACGAGGTCGTCCTGATAGACGTTCTCGACGGCGATTCCGGCCGGCATGGCGCGCCGCGTGGTGTCCAGGAGCGCGATGTCGAGAGCCCCGTCCACCAACAGGCTGGGCATCCGATCGCTGGTCTCTTCTTGGAGCGCGATCTCCACCTGCGGATGACGCTCGTGGTAGCGGGCGAGAATCCCCGGGAGCTTCAGCTCGCTGAGCGATTGCAGCGTGCCCACCACCACCCTGCCGCGCAGCGAGCCCGCGAATCCCTCCATCTCCGCGAGCGCCGTGTCCGCGGCATCGACGATGGGCTGGGCGTGCCCGAGAAACGCCTGGCCGGCTGCCGTGACCGAGACGCGGCGGTTGTCGCGGTCGAAGAGGCGGACGCCCAACTCCCGCTCCAACTGACGGATCTGCTGCGAGAGCGCGGGCTGGGCGATGCCCAGCCGCTCAGCGGCCCGGGTGAAGTGCCGCTGCTGGGCGACGGCGAGGAAATAGCGCAGGTGGCGAAGCTCCATGATATCTGTATCTTATCATAAGGCTACAGACTATATATTGGACATATCGCACGATGCATGGGAGAATGCCCGTATGTCCCAGGGCATCCACGTTCGCTCGATCTCCGTCCTCTCGCTGAGCCACTTTTTCAACGACATCTACCAGGGCATCGTCCCCGCCCTGCTCCCGTTCCTGGTCGTGCACCGGGGCCTCTCGTACGAGGCCGTCGCGGGACTCGTCTTCGCGTTCAATCTGAGCTCGGCGATCGTCCAACCGCTCTTCGGGCATCTCTCCGATCACCGGCCCATGCCGTGGCTCATGCCCGCCGGCATCACCATGGGGGCCCTCGGGATCGCGCTCATCGGCCTGGCACCCAGCTATGCCGCCATCTTCGGGCTCCTTCTGCTCAGCGGCGTCGGCATCGCCGCCTTCCACCCCGAGGGGTCGCGCTTCGCGAACTACGTCTCGGGGGGACGGCGCGCAAGCGGCATGAGCCTCTTCACGGTCGGAGGCAACCTGGGCTTCGCGCTGGGACCGGCTCTAGCCACCGCGCTCCTCGCGCACTACGGCATGATCGGCACGGTTCCGACGGCGATCGCCGGCATCCTGGGCGCTGTGCTCCTGTCGTGGGAGCTGCCGCGCCTCGCGCGCTTCCGCAGCGTCTACGCCAAGCAGACCGCGGCGGCCGGCGGCCACGGTCAAGACGCCTGGTGGCCGTTCGTGCGCTTGACGTGCTTTCTGACGGTGCGCGCGTTCACCACGTTCGGGCTGATGACGTTCGTCCCGCTCTATGAGATGAGGGTCCATGGCGTCTCCACCGGGACGGCCGGGGCGATGCTGAGCATCCTGCTCGCGGGCTCCGCAGCCGGCACGCTCGCGAGCGGGTGGCTTGCCGACCGCTTCGGGCGCCGCGCGGTGCTGGTCACCGCGATGGCCATCGTGGTGGCGCTCCTGCCGTTCTTCATCGTGGCAACCAACGTGGTCACGGCTTCGCTGCTCGCCGCGCTCGTCGGCGCCGCCCTCTTCGGCTCCATGACCGCCGCCGTCGTGCTCGGCCAGGAGTACCTCCCCAACCGCTTGGGCGCCGCTTCGGGAATGACGCTCGGCTTGACGATCAGCTTGGGAGGGATGGGCGTTCCCGTGCTCGGCGCGATCGCCGACGCCCACGGCCTCACCACCGTGATGGTCGCCATCGTCGTGCTGGTCGCGGTGGCCGGGGCCATCGCCGCCACGCTCCCCACCCCGCAGCCCTCCGCGCCGCCGCGGCAGCTGCCGGTCGAGGCCGCAGCCGAACCCGCCTAGGCGCGCGTTCCGGCGCGCGGGTCGTTGACGGCCGTGGGCGGCCGTTCGCCGCGCGCGATGGCGATGCAGTTCTCCGCGGCGATGGTGGCCATCCGGTCGCGCGTCTCCACCGAGGCGGAGCCGATGTGCGGCACCAGCACCGCGTTCTCGCACGTCAGGAGATCGGGGTGGATCTTCGGCTCCTCCTCGAAGACGTCGAGTCCGGCGCCGGCGATCCAGCCCTCGTGCAGCGCTCTGGCTAAAGAGGCCTCGTCGATCACCGGACCGCGGGAGGTGTTCACGACGTACGCGGTGCGCTTCATCGAGCGCAGCTCCCGCTCGCCGAGCCAGTGCCGCGTCTGGGCCAAGAGCGGCATGTGCAACGAGAGGAAGTCGCTCTCGCGCAGGAGCGCCTCCTTGTCGACGAAGGCGGCGTTGCAGGCCTCCTCCACCTCTCCCGGAGCACGCTGCGCGTCGGTGTAGAGGATGCGCATGTCGAAGCCGCGGGCACGCCGGGCCACGGCCTGGCCGATCCGTCCGAAGCCGGCGACCCCGAGCGTCTTGCCGTAGACGTCGCCGCCCAGCAACATGAGGATTCCCCAGCCGTGGTACTTGCCGGCGCGCACGTAGCGCTCGGCCTCGCCGATGCGCCTCGCCGTCGCCATCAGCAGCGTCCACGCGAGGTCGGCGGTAGTCTCCGTCAACACGCCCGGGGTGTTGGTGACCCAGACGCCGCGCTCCGTGGCCGCCGGAACGTCGACGTTGTCGTAGCCCACCGCCACGTTGGCCACGACGCGAACGTCGGGGCAGATGTCGAGCAGCGCCCCGTCCACGCGGTCGGTGAGCAACGTCACCAGCGCCATGCACCCCTTGGCACGCTCGGCGATCTCCGTCGGGGAGAGCGGGCGGTCGGCGCGGTTGACGTCCACGTCGTACGCGCTCGCCAGGCGCTCGATGCCCGCCTCCGGAATCACACGCGTAACGAATGCCTTGGGTCGTTCCATGGCGGAACCTCCCTCCTCGTCGTCGGAAACGCTGAACCGCACTTTTCGGAGGCCGAGTCCGCCTCCTGCACCGCCGCGCCGCACCGGCTTCCGGAGGGCCGCCACGACGGCCAAGCGAACACGCCCCGCCTATGACTCCCATGAAGCCGTGGCAGTTGCTCGCGCTCCTGGCGCTCGTGATTCTCGCCATCCTCTTTCTCGCTCGCTATAGCCGCTCGCTCGAGGAGCACCGGAGCTCCTCGCACCACCCGATCGCGGCGGCACGCTTGGAGCAGAGCGTGAGCTGGGTACAGGAGTAGTCGTGCAAACGCAATTCGACTTCGGGATCTTCAAGAGCTACGACATTCGGGGCATCTATCCGACGCAGCTCAACGACGAGCTCGCGTATCGGCTCGGCCGCGCCTTCGCGGCGTTTCTGCTGGCGGGGAACGAGGCGGCGCGCCCGTTGACCGTCGCCGTCGGCCGCGACATGCGGACCAGCGGACCCGCGCTCTCGCAGGCGTTCACGCGAGGGCTGGTGGAGCAGGGCGTCGACGTGGTCGACGTCGGCGAGGTCTCGACCGACGCCATCTACTTCGCGGTGGGGAAATACGGCCTCGACGGCGGGGCGATGATCACCGCATCCCACAACCCCAAGGAGTACAACGGCTTCAAGCTCTGCCGCGAGGAGGCGATCGCGCTCTCGTCCAAGGAAGGCCTCGAGGATATTCGCGCGACGATCGAGCACGGCGTCTATCCGGCGCCGGCTCGCGCCGGGGCGGTCTCGAGCCGCGACATCCTCGACGACTTCGCGGCGCACTGCCTCTCGTTCGTCGACGCCTCCAAGATCAAGCCGTTCAAGATCGCCATCGACTGCGGCAACGGCATGGGCGGAAAGACCGTTCCCTACGTCTTCCGGCATCTGCCCTGCACGGTGATCCCGCTGTACTTCGAGCTCGACGGCTCCTTTCCGCACCACCCACCGAGTCCGATCGAGCCGGAGAACATGGTCGACGTCCAACGCGCCGTGCTCGAGCACGGCTGCGACCTGGGCGTGGCGTTCGACGGCGACGCCGATCGCATGTTCGTGGTGGACGAGAAGGGCGAGCTCATCGGCGGAGGAACGGTGACCGCGCTCGTGGCCGAGAACGAGCTGCGCAAGCACCCCGGTGCGAAGATCCTCTACAACCTCATCTGCAGCCGCAGCGTGCCGGAATGGATCGCGCGTCACGGCGGCGTGCCGTTGCGCTCGCAAGTGGGGCACTCGCTGATCAAGGCGACCATGCGCAAAGAGGACGTGGTCTTTGGCGGCGAGCATTCCGGGCACTTCTACTTCCGGGACAATTGGTACGCAGACAGCGGCATGATCGCGCTGCTCGAGTGCCTGGAGGTATTCTCCAATGCCGGCAAGCCCGTCAGCGCGGTGGTGGCGCCGTTGCAGCAGCGCTCGCAGTCGGGCGAGATCAATAGCGTCGTCGCCGACATCCCCGGCAAGCTGGCGGAGATCGAGCGAGCGTATGCCGACGGCGCGATCGACCATCTGGACGGCGTCACCGTGCAGTACGATCACTGGTGGTTCAACGTGCGCCCGTCGAACACCGAGCCCTTGCTGCGCCTCAACCTTGAGGCGGACGACCGCACCACGATGGAACGCAAGCGCGACGACGTGCTCGCGCTGATCCGAGCGTAGGGCGGCAGCGGCCGGCGATGGCGATGGAGCGCGTGCGCCGTGAGGTGCGCCTTCCGGACGCGTGGAGCGTCGAGGATTTCGAACGCGCGCTGCATCGCTTCGTGGAGCTCTACGGACGCCGCCCGGAGATCATCTTTGGCGCGCCCGCCGTGCTCGAGCGCTTCTGCCGATATTATGAGAGGAGCCCGGAGAGGGCCTACGGCGGCTCGCCCCAGTTCGAGGGCATCCCATTGCACGCCGCGATCCTCCCACCCGACGTCGTCGCCTTCGAAGGGGAGGTCGACGAGGAGATCTTGGGTGACTGGTAACGAAAGAGACGCGATGTCCGACACGATGACGATCGGTCCTGCCCGGTTGGCCCTGGGCGACGGCGGAAGCATGCACGGCCGCTTGGTCATCAGGGCAGGCAAGATCGCCGAGGTCTTGGAGGGAGCGGGGCCAACCGACGTTCCCGTCCCCGCCGGCGCAACGATCTCGCCCGGCCTGATCGACATCCACACGAACGGCGCAGACGATCACCTGTTCAACCGCGATCAGGCGGCGGCGGTGCGCGTCGCCTCGTCGTTCTACGCGCGCTGCGGCGCCACGGGCTTTGTGGCGTCGATCATGACCGCCCCGTGGGAGTCGATGCTGCATGCGGCCAACTCGGTCGCCGAGGCGGCCCATGAGCTGGAGGAGACCGGTCCCCTCGGGGCGCGTTGCCTCGGAGTCCAGTTCGAGGGACCGTTCCTCAACCCGAAGTTCCGGCGCGTCCATCGAGCCGAATGGCTCCTCCCCGCATCGATGGACCGCGTTCGGGCTGCCGTCGAAGCCTGTCGGGGCGCGCTCGTGATGATGGCCATGGCGCCCGAGGTTGAGGGCGTCGCCGACGCCGCTCGCTGGCTCCACGCGCAGGGCATCGTCTGCGCGGCGGCTCACACATCCGCGAAGTACGCCGAAGGGGTGCTGGCAATCGGTGTGGGCTTCCGCACGTTGACCCACGCCTTCAACGGCATGGGGCTCTTGGACCACCGCGATCCCTCGCTGCTGCCCGCCTTCATCGAGGACCCTCGCACCACGATCCAACTGATCTGCGACGGCAAGCACGTGGCGCCGCCCGTCGTGAACGTCCTCTACCGCGCGTGCGGCGACCAGCTCGTGGTGGCCACCGACAACATGCCCCCGGCCGGCCCCGACTACCGCGTGGAGGGCGGCGTGGTCCGCGCCGCCGACGGCACGATCGCCGGATCGGCCCTGCGCATCGACCAAGGCGTGCGCAACCTCATGGCCTTCGCCCGCATCCCCTTCGAGCGCGCCGTGGTCGCGGCCACCGCCGCTCCGGCCCGGACGTTGGGCCTGGAGCGCGAGATGGGCCTGTTGGCGCCCGGCAGGCGCGCTGACCTCGCCGTCTGGGATGCCGAGCATCACGTGGTCGCGACGCTCCTCGCGGGCACGCCCATCTACGGAGCCGAGTTCCTGCACGCCCGCGCCGCCTCGTAGACCGCCACCTCGTAGGCCGCTGCTGTGGGGGCGGGGAGCATGCCGCGCAAGGGGGGCTCCGAGGCGCGAGCGCACCCAGGATGGGGGAGCGAAGCGCGAGGGCAGCAGGAGCAGACAGGAGGTGCTGCGACGGGCGTCCCCCGGCGCGACATACTCCCCGCCCGCACGCGCCTGGGCACGCCCGCGGTCGCGCCGGGTCGTTCAGCGGAGAAACGAAGCGCTACGAGGCCTTCACGCCTCCTCCGAGGTACGCGGCGCGGACCTCTTCGGATGCGAGCAGGTTTGCCGCGGTGTCCTGCATCGTGATGTTCCCCGTCTCCAGAACGTACCCCCGATGCGCGATCTGGAGCGCCTGGCGCGCGTTCTGCTCGATCAGCAGGATCGTCACGCCGCGCTTGTTGATGTCGCGGATGATCCCGAAGATCGTCTGCACGAGCAACGGGGAGAGGCCCAGCGACGGCTCGTCGAGCAGGAGCACGTCGGGGCGGGACATGAGCGCCCGGCCGATCGCCAGCATCTGCTGCTCGCCGCCCGAGAGCGTTCCGCCTTTCTGGTGCACGCGCTCCTTGAGGCGGGGGAAGAAGCTGAAGACTTCCTCCATCGTCTCGGAGACCTCCGTTGCGCTCCTGCGCGTGAAGGCACCCAGCTGAAGGTTCTCCAGCACCGTCATCCGCGCGAAGATCCGCCGGCCTTCAGGTGACTGAATCAGGCGCCGCTGCACGATCTGATCCGGGCTTAGGCGCGTGATGTCCTGGCCCTGGTACAAGACGTGCCCGCGGGCCGGGCGCAGCAGGCCGCTGATCACGCGCAGCGTGGTGGTCTTGCCCGCTCCGTTGCTGCCGATGAGCGCGACGATCTCGCCCTTCTCAACGTGCAGGGAGACGCCGTGCAGGGCCTGGATGCGCCCGTAGAACGCATCGATATGGGTGAGCTCGAGGACCGCGGCCATTACGCGCTCGTCCCCAGGTAGGCCTCGATGACTTTGTCATCGGACCGGATCTGCTCCGGCGTGCCTTCGGCGATCTTCTCCCCGTGATCGAGGACCGCGATTCTCTCGCTGATGTTCATGACCAACCCCATGTCGTGCTCGATCAGGAAGACCGTCGTCCCACGATCGCGGATGGCCCGGATCAAGTCGACCAGCCCCTCCTTCTCGCGTGGATTCATGCCGGCCGCGGGCTCGTCCAACAGCAGCAGCTTCGGCTCACTCGCCAGCGCTCTGGCGATCTCCAGCCGGCGCTGATAGCCGTACGGCAGGTTGTGCGCGAAGTCGTCCGCATGGCGCTCGAGGCCCACGAAGCGCAGAAGCTCCATCGCCTGCTCGCGGACCCGTTTCTCCTCGGCCTTTTGCTTGGGCGTGTGGAGCAGGCTGTCCCAGAGCATGGCGGTCATTCGGACGTGGCGTCCGGCCATCACGTTCTCCAGCGCGCTCATGAACGCGAAGAGGCGGATGTTCTGGAACGTCCGCGCGATGCCGAGCTTGCAGACGTAATCCGGCTTCTTGCCCGCGATCTCCAGGCCGTCGAACTCGATGCCGCCCGAGGTCGGCACGTACAATCCGGTCACCAGATTGAACGCCGTCGATTTGCCTGCACCGTTGGGGCCGATCATGGCCGCGATCTGCCCCTGGTTGATCTCGTAGGAGACCTCTTTCACCGCCACCAAGCCGCCGAAAGCCTTGGTCACCTGCTTGAGCGCAAAGAACGCCATCACATGCTCTCCCGCGGCATGTCTTCATACTCGGCGTTCTCCGCCGCAATGACTGCCTTGTCGTCGTGCTCCTTGAGCTCGGCCTTGCGCTGCTCCGCCCCCCAGAGACCCTCCGGCTTGAAGAGCATGATGCAGACGAGGATGATGCCGTAGAGCATGAAGCGATACTGGGTGAAGTCGACGTGCAGACCCACCATCGCCACGAGGTTGCCGGCCTGAGGCAAGATGAAGAAGTTCAGCAGCGACAAGAGCGCCGAGCCCAGGACCACCCCCGGAAGCGACCCCATGCCTCCCAGAACGAGCATCGACAACACGGTGATGCTGACGTTGAACTTGAACTGATCCGGCGAGACCAGCGTCAGCAGCGAGGCATTCACCACGCCGGAGAGCCCCGAGAACGAGGCGCCCAGCGAGAACGCCGCGAGCTTCGCCGTCGTCGTGTTCACCCCCATGTGCGCGGCTGCGATCTCGTCCTCGCGAATCGCCATCCAGGCGCGTCCCAGGCGGCTGGTCCGCAGGTTGTTCGCGAACACCAGGCTGAGGGCAACGAGCACCAGCACCAGGTAGTAGTACGGCACCGGGTTGAGCCCGAAGTGATAGCCGAAGATCTTCGGCTGGTCGATCGCGCTGATGCCGTTGGGGCCGCCCGTGATCTTCTGCAGATTCAGGAACGTCTGCGGAACGATCTCTCCGAAGCCCAGGGTCACGATGGCCAGATAGTCGCCGCGCAGCCTCAGGGTCGGCGCGCCGAGGATGATGCCGAACAGCGCCGCGACGGCCGCGCTGACGAAGATCATCGGCCAGAAGGAAAAGTGCAGCCCGAACTGCGGGCTGGCCACCATGGCGTACGTGTACGAGCCGATTGCGAAGAACGCGGCGTACCCGAGGTCGAGCAGACCCGCGAATCCCACGACGATGTTCAGGCCGATCGCCAGCATCATGTAGACGCCGGCATTGACCAGGACGGTGATGTGCCCGCCGTTATGGTCGACCAAGGGGAGGAACGGCATGAACACGGCGAGCGCGATCATGACGATGTCGGCCGGCCGCAACTTCTTCTTCTTCTTGTTCATGCCTACACCTTATCGGGGAGTGCTTCCCCGAGCAGACCAGACGGACGGAAGATCAGCACGAGCACCAGAAGCAAGAACACCGCGACCGTCGCCCATTGCTGGGAGATGAATCCCGCCGTGAGCGACTCCACCATGCCGATGACGAATCCGCCGAGCATGGCACCCGCGACGTTTCCGATGCCGCCGAGCACCGCTGCGGTGAAGGCCTTGAGACCTGCCTCGAATCCGTTGTAGAACCACGTCGAGCCGTAGTAGACGCCGCTGACGAAGCCGCCGGCCCCTGCCAGGGCACTGCCGATGAAGAACGTGAGCGCGATCGTCATGTTGATGTTGATGCCCATGAGCTGCGCCGCGTCACGATCCTGCGCCGTCGCCCGCATCGCCTTGCCGAGCCGCGTATTGTAGATGAAGGTCTGCAGCACGACCATCATCGTGATCGCGGTCCCGACGACCAGCAGCTCGTTCGACTGGACGATGATGCCGCCCAGCGTCCAGGTGACGTTGGGGACGATCGAGGGGAACGGGATGGGCGAGGGCCCTTGCCAGAGCTGCATCACGTTCTCGAGGATGAACGATGCGCCGATGGCCGTGATCAGCGGGGCCAGGCGCGGGGCGTTCCGCAAGCGCCGGTATGCCAAGCGCTCCAAGAGCATGCCGACGACACCGCACAGCAGCATCGCCGCGACAACGGTGAGGGTGATGACGCCGAAGAGGGGCCAGCCGCTCAGCTGCCCGCTGGCATCCAATAAGCCGATGACGGCGATCGAGAAGAACGATCCCATCGTGTAGACGTCGCCGTGTGCGAAGTTGATCAGCTCGATGATGCCGTAGACCATCGTGTAGCCGATCGCGATCAACGCGTAGATCCCCCCCAGCGAGATGCCGTTGATCACCTGTTGAATGAACGTTTCCAAGGTTGTCTCTCTCCTGAAGGCACGACCGGGGCGGGCTATACGGTATAGCCCGCCCCAACCGGCAGCCGTCGCTAGCGAACGGGAACGCGAACCGAACTGCGCTCCGGGTCGTCTAGCGAGCGATGAGGGCCTGCTTCAGGAAGACCTGCTTGTCGTTCGCGACCTTCCACAGCGAGATCACCGGGTTGTTGGTGTTGCCGTCCGTCGTGAAGCCGAAGGTGCCGATGATCGACTTGAAGTCCTTGGTCGCCTGCAGGGACTTGAGCACCTGGGCGCGCGTCGGCATCTTGCCGCCGTTCGCCTTGATGGCCCGCTCGACCGCGTCGATCATGACGTTTGCGGCCACGTACGCGTTGGCCGAGTAGGCGCCGATGTCGCTCTTGTACTTCGCCTTGTAAGCCTTGATGAAGGCCTGCGCGGAGGCGAGCTTCTGAGCGTTGGGCGCCGCGACCGTGTAGTACGAGTTGTTCGCCGCCGGGCCCGCGATCTTGATGAAGGCCTCGTCGGAGATGCCGTCACCGCCCTCGAAGGGGATCTTGGCGGGGTTGAGGCCCGCGCCGGCCATCTGCTGGCGCAGGAGGCCGCCGCCGGTCGAGGTCACGCCGCCGTAGTAGATGGCGTCGGGGTGCGTGGCCGCGATCTTGGTGAGCAGCGCCTTGAAGTCTTGCTGGTTGGCCGTCAGGTGATCGTGACCGAGCACCGTGCCGCCCATGCTCTTGAATTCCTTCTCGAAGACGTTGGCCAGGCCCAGGCCGTACGTCTCGTTGTCGTCGACGACGTAGACCTTCTTGAAGCCGAGCTCCTTGGCGAACTCCGCGCCAGCCTTACCCTGGAGATCGTCCGTCGCGCAGACGCGGAAGTAGGTGATCTCCTTGGGATGCGTGGTGCGGTACTTGGCCGACGTCAGCGTCGGGTTGGTGTTCGAAGGCGAGATGAGCGGGAGGCCGGCTTCGTTCGAGACGGGGATCTCCGCCGCCGCCACGTTCGAGTTGAACGGGCCGACGACGCCCATCACCTCGGGATCGGCCGCGAGGCTGCGGATGTTGGTCGCACCCTGTTGCGGATTGTGAACACCGCCGACGGCGTCGTCGAGCGCGTCCATCTGGAACTTGAAGCCCGCCGGCGCGTGGGCGTTGGCCTCTTCGATGGCCAGCGCGACGCCGTTCTGGGTCGGGATGCCGTCGGAAGCGTCAGCACCCGAAACCGGAAGGTCGACACCGATCTTGATGACTTGGTCGGCGGCCTGCGCGGGCGCGAACGCGGCGCTGGTGCCGAACATGGACAGGGTCGCTGCTAAGGCAACGAACCGTGCCAGTGAACGTCTGGACATGCTGTCGTGTACTCCCTCCAAAATGACAATGAAAGACTTCGCTGCGAGAGTCGATTTGCGTCCCCAATGAACAGGGTTTTGGCCAGCTTCCCGTGCGACGAAAGTCGTACCTCTCTACAGGTGTACAACGAACGTAACCCGTGACTGTCCCGTTCCCGAGCCGGAGACTACGCGACGCGGCTCGCTTCCCCTGCACTAAAGTCTACCGCTTCGCAAAACCCGCTCTCACGATGGCGACGAACGAATGCGCTGAGGCGGGACTAATTCCTCCGTGAAGCCCGAACGAACCACCGACACAAGCGCGCTATTCTGAACGGAGGCGCGGCTCCGAGGAGGCTACACCGCCTCGAGCTCGCGCGTCGCGCGAGCGTCGAAGTACTTCGCCTGCGGGTGGTGGAGGACCAGCGCGGCGGTCGATTGCTCGGGCACGATCTGAAAGCCCTCGGTGAGCGAGACGCCCAGCCGCTCCTGCGCCTGGAGCAGGCGAAAGACGGGCGCGTGCTGCGCGTGGTCCGGGCAGGCGGGGTAGCCCCAGGAGTACCGTTGCCCCGCTCCCTCGCCGAGGCCCAGCTCGCGCCGGATGCGCCGGTGGAGCCACTCCGCGGTCGCCTCGGCGGCCTGCACGGAGAAGCCGTGGAGGAAGAGCGCCTCGCTGTACCGGTGCTCCTGTTGCAGCCGCGCGGACGCCTCGCCGGCGCCGTCGCCGACGGTCACCACCTGAAAGGCCACGACGTCCGACGCGCGCCCGCCCTCGGGCGGCCGCAGGTAGTCCGCCAAGCACAGGTGCTCGCCCCCGGGCTGGCGGGGAAAGCTCAGCCGGAACACCTCGCGCCCCGGGTCGGCGGGGTCGTAGACGACGACCGCATCGCCGTCGCCCGCCGCCGGGAAATACCCGTAGACGGCGCGCGGGCGAACGAAGCCCGTGCGGCGCGCTTGTTCCTTGAACGCCTCGAGGCGCGGCTCGAACTCGTCGCGCACGACCCGCTCCCACGCCTCTCCCTTGAGATTTCCCCCGCCCCACGAGAGCCGGTAGAGCGAGCGAAGGTC
This sequence comes from Candidatus Dormiibacterota bacterium, assembly GCA_035533275.1. Taxonomy (GTDB): domain Bacteria; phylum Vulcanimicrobiota; class Vulcanimicrobiia; order Vulcanimicrobiales; family SCRA01; genus SCRA01. The sequence goes on from DATLUD010000072.1 coordinate 25,105, forward strand.
GAAACAGGCGAAGACGTCCTCCAGGTCGATCTCCTCGAGGGTGCGCGGCCCCCAGAACGGCACCGCCGGGACCGGCGCGACGAGCAGATGGTCGCGCGCCGTCTTGCCGCTCGGGGGCGGAACGCCCACCGCCCGCCGCTCGCGCGCGCGGCGGGCTTCTTGGGAGATCTGCTCGCGCAGGGGTCCCCTCCGTTCGGGATCGACGAGCCGGTCGACGAGATCCAAGCCCTCGAAGGCGTCCTTGGCGTAATAGACGCCCGGCGCGTACTCGCGCGCAGCCTCGTCGTCCAGGTAGAGAATGCGCCGGCCGAAGTCGCGGTTGATCGCCGCGCCCCCCACCACCAGCGGAAAGTCCAGTCCCTGCTCGTCGAGCTCTTTGACGCAGGCCGGCATCTGCTTGGAGGTGGAGACCAAGAGCGCCGAGAGCCCGATGGCATCGGCTTGCACCTCGCGCGCCTTCTCGACGATCGTCTGGATCGGCACTTGCTTTCCGAGGTCGAAGACCGTGTAGCCGTTGTTCGAGAGAATCGTGCCCACGAGGTTCTTGCCGATGTCGTGCACGTCGCCGAAGACGGTCGCGATCACCACCTTGCCCTTGGTGTAGCCTTCCTTCTTTTCAAGGAACTGCTCCAGATGGGAGACGGCCGCCTTCATCACCTCCGCCGACTGCAGGACGAAGGGCAAGATGAGCTCGCCCGCGCCAAAGCGGTCGCCGACGTCCTTCATCGCGGGCAGCAAGACGTTGTTGAGCACGTCGATCGGCGTGCGCGACCTCAGTGCCTCGTCGAGCTTCCGCTGGATGTTCTCCTTGCGGCGGTGCAGGATCGAGTTGTGGATCCGCTGCTCGATCGGCAGGGCGGGGTCGTCCCACGGCCTGGGACCCTCCTCGTCCTGCGCCGCGGCGCGCGGCCCCAGCGCCTCGAAGTGGGCGATCAGCCGCGCGAGCGCGTCCTCCCGGCGATCGAAGACCACGTCCTCGCAGAGCTCGCGCTCCTGCGGCGGCACGTCCGCGTACGGCCGCAGGTCGGCGGGATTGACGATGGCCAGATCGAGTCCCGCCTGCACGGCGTGATACAGGAAGACGGAGTTCAGGGCGGCACGCGCGTGCGTGGTCAACCCGAACGAGACGTTGGAGACGCCCAGCACCGTCAGCGCATGCGGCAGGCGCTTCTTGATGAGGCGGATGCCCTCCATGGTCTCGACGGCGCTGCGCCGGTACTCTTCCTCTCCGGTGGCCAGGGTGAAGGTGAGCGCGTCGAAGATCAGGGCTCCCGGCGGAATGCCGTACTCGCGGGTGCAGATCTCGTAGATGCGCGCCGCGACCTCGAGCTTGCGCTCGCGGGTCTTGGCCATGCCCGTCTCGTCGATGGTCAGCGCCACCAGAGCGGCGCCGTGCTCCACGGCCATCGGCAGCACGCGGTCGATGCGCTCCCGCCCGCGCTCGAGATTGATGGAGTTGATGATGGCTCGCCCGGGATACGCCTGCAGAGCCGCCTCGATGACCTTGGCCTCCGTGGAGTCGATCATCAGCGGCGCCTCGATCGACTGCTGGAGGCGTTTGACGAGCACGGCCATCTGCGCGTCCTCGTCGGCGCGCTCCGTCAGCGCGCAGCAGATGTCGAGCACGTGCGCCCCGCCCTCTACCTGGCCGCGCGCCACGTTGACCATCTCGTCGTAGTCGTCGGCCAGCAAGAGGCGCTTGACCTTGCGCGAGCCCTGCGCGTTGAGGCGCTCGCCGACCAGCAGCGGCCGCGGGTTCTGTTCCAGCGAGAGCGCCGTGATCGCGCTGGCGACGAACTCCTCCTCGGGCGGCTGGCGGCGCCCCGGCGGCAGGTCGCCGCAGGCGGCCCGGATGGCGCGGATGTGCGCCGGGGTGGTGCCGCAACAGCCGCCGACGGCGTTGACGCCGAAGTCGCTCACGAAGGCGCGAAGCTCGGCGGCCATCTCGTCGGGCGTCTCGGGATAGATCGTCTCGCCGCGCGGCCCCATCCGCGGAAGCCCCGCGTTGGGCACCACGGCGATGAAGCACCGCGCGCTCTCCGCCAGAAAGCGCACGGGGTCGCGCATGTGCGTGGGACCCGTCGAGCAGTTGAGGCCGATGACGTCGATCGGCAAGGCCTCCAAGGTCGCCCGCACGGCACGGATGTCCGTGCCCAGCAGCATGCGCCCGGTGACGTCCAGCGTCACCTGCGCCTGGATCGGCACGCGGCGCAGGCCGCGCTCGAACTCGCGCACGATGCCGGCGATCGCCGCTTTGACCTCGAGGAGGTCCTGGGACGTCTCGATCAACAGCAGATCGGCGCCCCCCTCCACCAGGGCGCGGGCTTGCTCGCCGTAGACGTCCTTCAGCTCGCCGTACGTGATCTTCGAGAGCGCGGGATCGCTCGAGGAGACGAGGAAGCCGGTGGGCCCCAGCGAGCCGGCCACGTAGCGCGCGCGGCCGTCGCGAGCCTCGAAGGCGTCGCATGCGCGGCGAGCGATCGCCGCAGCGGCCCGGTTGATCTCGACGATGCGCTCCCCAAGGCCGTACTCGTCCAGCTTCAAACGGCTTGCCGTGAACGAGTCCGTCTCCAGCACGTCGGCCCCGGCCTCGAGGTAGGCGCGGTGGATCTCCTCGATCACGTCCGGTCGCGAGAGCACGAGCGCCTCGTTGCATCCCTGGTAGCGCTCGCCGCCGAAGTCTTCCGGGGAGAGGTTGCGGTCCATGAGCTGGGTGCCCATGGCGCCGTCGAAGATCACGACGCGCTCGCGCAGCGCGTCCAGGTAGTTGCGGTCCACGTTCTCACCTCGAACGGCAGAGGCGGGTCATCGCGCCCCATGCGTAGCCGTCGGCTCGGGAGCCCGCCCTGCGGCCAACCGGGCTACGGCAGCGAGGTCTCCAGGCCAAGGTGGCTGAGATTCGCCTCGATGGCGCCGACGACCCGCCCCGCCACGTTGGCGATCTCGGAACGCTCGTGCGAGCGCAGCGCCTCGGTATCGCAGCCCTCGAGCAGGTCCGCACGTCGCAGGATCGCCATCGCGGCCGGCGCGACGGCGCGCTTCGCTCCGTCGATCACCTTCAAGGCCATGCCCAAGCCGCGCTCCGGGTGCGCGGCGCACTCGACGCCCTCGGCGCCGCCTTTGCACGCGATGCGTCCGCCCGCCGCGCGCATGAGATCCGTGTCGAAGCGGGTGGTGCCGGCCACGTACTCCGGATGCGCCGTCATCGCGCTCCGTACCCGGGCGGCGCTCTCGGCCACGTCGGGCGCGAGTCCTCGTCCGGTGGCGAAGCGCGCGAAGGCGGTCGCCGCGTTGCGCAGTGGCGTGGCGAAGACGGGGATGCCGCAGCCGTCGACGCCGAGCGGCAGCTCCTCGCGACGCTGGCCGACGAACGCGGCGCAGAGGTCGAGGATGATCCGCTGGGCCGGGTGCTCGGGATCGAGATAGCCCGCGGGATCCGCGCCGAGATGCACGGTGAGCGCAAGGATGCCGGCATGCTTGCCGGAGCAATTGCTGTGAAGCGAGGAGGGCCGCTCTCCGCGTTCCCGCATGGCCGCGGCGACGGGCTCGTGGTAGGGCTCGTGGACACCGCAGCGCAACGCTCCGGCGTCGAGGCCGATCTTGGCGAGGATGCCGCTCACCGCCTCGACGTGGAAGTCCTCGCCGTTGTGGGAAGCGGTGATGACCGCCAGCTCCACGTCGGTCAACGCGAAGCGGTCCGCCGCTCCCGAGCGCACGATCGCCGTGGTGATGAACGGCTTGGCGGCACTGCGTAAGTAGACGGGAACGTCGACGGCGCCCAGCGCGAGCGTGACTTCGCCGCCGGGATCGCAGACGGCGGCCGCGACGTAGTGGATCGACTCCACCAACGGGCCGCGAGTGACGTCGACGAGGGGAACGCCGCGCAGATCAGCCATCGCCCGACGCATTTGGCGCCGTCGATGGGAGGACCTGCGGCTACGCGGAGACCAGCTCGGGGAGAACGATGCGCTCTTCCTGTTCCGTGAATACGGGATTCGAGAGATAGCGCTCGCCGGTGTCGCAGGCGAACGTCACGATCGTCTTGCCCGCCATCTCCGCGCGCGCGGCCACCTGGAGCGCGATCCAAATGTTCGCCCCGGTGCTGATCCCGACGAGCATCCCCTCGTCGCGAGCGGCGCGCCGCGCGATCTCGATGGCATCCTCGTTCGTGACGGTGACGACCTCGTCGTAGAGCGACGTGTCGAGCACCTTTGGGATGAAGCCGGCTCCCGCGCCTTGGATCTTGTGCGGGCCGGGCTTGCCGCCGGAGAGCACGGGCGAGGCTGACGGCTCGCCCGCGATCACCTTGATCGACGGCTTGCGCTCCTTCAGCAAACGCCCCGTGCCCGTGATGGTGCCTCCCGTGCCCACGATCGAGACCAGCGCATCGACGGCGCCGTCGGTGTCGCGCCAGATCTCCTCACCCGTCGTGCGATAGTGGATCTCGGGATTGGCCGGGTTCTCGAACTGCGAGGGCATGAAGAACCGCTTGGGATCGCCGGCGACGATCTCCTCGGCGCGCCGGATCGCCCCCGGCATCCCCTCGGCACCCGGCGTCAGCACGAGCTGCGCGCCGTAAGCCCGCAAGAGGTTCCGACGCTCGAGCGTCATGGTGTCGGGCATGACCAGCACGGTCCCGTAGCCCTTGGCGGCCGCCACGAAGGAGATCGCGATGCCCGTGTTCCCGCTCGTGGGCTCCACGATGACGCTGCCGGGGCGCAGGCGCCCCTCGCGCTCCGCGCCCTCGATCATGGCGATCCCGATGCGGTCCTTCACGCTCCCGCCGGGGTTGAACGACTCCATTTTCACCAACACGGTGGCGCCGAGACCCGCCCCCAAGCGCGCGAGCCGGACCAGGGGCGTGTTGCCGAACGTGTCGGCCAAGTTGTCGTAAATGCGTGCCATCGGAGCCTCCTCTTGATTCTGAACTACTATAATCAATGAACTCATTATTGGCAAGCCCACCCGGTCAGGTATCATGAGGGAACCTCATGCCGGCCAATCGAACGGACGTTCGCATGTTCTCGATCGCGCAGCGCTCCCTGTACGTCCCCGACCTCGACCTCTGGATCGACGCCTCCGCGGGGCGCAAGCGCTGCTACGTCTCCCACGGCCACAGCGACCATGCCCGGCGCCACGATCAGATCCTCGCCACGCCGGAGAGCGCGGCCATCTGCCGCAGCCGGCTGGGCGAGGACCTCGTCATCGAGACGCACGCCTACGGCGAGCCCTTCTCGATCGGCGAGGCCCGTCTCACGCTCTTCTCCGCCGGCCACGTGCTCGGATCGAGCCAACTGCTCATCGAGTCGGAGCGCGGACGCTTCGTCTACACGGGCGACTTCAAGCTCGGACCCTCGCTCACGTGCGCACCGGCGGAGGTCGAGCGCTGCGACGTGGTGCTGATGGAATGCACCTTCGGGAAGCCGAAGTACGTCTTCCCTCCGCGCGAGGACGTCTGTGACGCCCTGGTGACATGGGCGCGCACCGCGCTCGAGCAAGGCGCCACGCCGGTGGTGCTGGCCTACTCCCTGGGCAAGGCGCAGGAGGCCATGGCGATCCTGGGCAGCGCGGGACTGCCGCTGATGGTTCACGCCGCGATCGACAAGATCGCGCGGATTTACGGGGAGCACGGCGTGGACTTGCCGCCCTACGTCCCCTACGCGGCAGACGAGACCGCCGGCCGCGTGGTGATCCTGCCGCCGGGGAGCGCGAACGAGCGCACGCTCGCGCCGATGACCGCGCCGCGCACGGCGATGCTCAGCGGCTGGGCGGTCGACGCGAGCGCCCGCTACCGCTATGGCGTCGACGCGGCCTTCGCGCTCTCCGATCACGCCGACTTCCCGGCCCTGCTCCGCTACGTCGAGCTGGCGCAGCCGTCCAAAGTGCTCCTCAACCATGGCTTCCGCAGCTTTCTGCACGACCTGCGGCGCCGCGGCGTGAACGCCGAGTTCCTGGAGGAGCACGCGCAGCTCTCGCTCTTCTAGCGCGAGGGGGCCGCGGGCACGCGTGGAACCACAGCCGCACGAAGGAGAGAGCGTGACGCGAATCCACGACGTCGGCGGGATGCACGGCTTCGACCCGATCGATCGCCACGAGGACCACGAGCCGTTTCACAACGAGTGGGAGGCGCGCGTCTTCGCGCTCAACCGCCTGCTCTTGCGCGCAGGGGTCTACAACCTCGACGAGTTCCGCCACGCGATCGAGCGAATGGACCCGGCCGAGTACCTCGAGTCCTCCTACTACGAAAAGTGGTTCGCGGGCATCGAGCGGCTGCTGGGCGAGAAGGGCGTACTCTGATGCAGCGTTTTCACGTGGGCGACGCGGTACGCGCACGGGTGATGAATCCCGCGGGACACACGCGCCTGCCGGCCTACTTGCGCGGCAAGCCGGGCACCGTCGAATCGGTCCACGGTCTCTTTCCGCTTGCCGACGAGCGCGCGCGCGGCGTGGAGGACGCCTCCCGCCAGGCGCTCTACACGGTCGCCTTCCGAGCCGAAGAGGTCTGGGGTGCCGATGCCGGCGAGGCCTTCGCCATCCACGCCGACCTCTGGGACGGCTACCTGGAGCCGGAGATCTCTCGATGAGCGAGACCCATCACCATCACGGCCACGATCATGATCACGCCCACGACCACGCCGGCAGCGCGACGATGGCCCAGCGCGTCGCCACGCTGGTCGGTGCGCTCGAGCGCAAGGGGATCGTCACCGCGGATCAGCTCGATCGCACCGTCGAGGGTTTCCTCGCCCACTGCAAGCCCGCCAACGGGGCTGCCGTGGTGGCGCGCGCCTGGGTCGATCCCGCCTTCAAGGGCCGCGTCCTCGCGGACGCCAACGCCGCCATCGAGGAGCTGGGCTTCGACATGAGCCACTGGGCGTACGTGAAGCTGCGCGCGGTGGAGAACACGGCGCGCGTGCACAACGTCATCGTCTGCACGCTCTGCTCATGCTATCCGCTCTCCCTGCTGGGCCCCTCACCGACCTGGTACAAGAGCGTGGCCTACCGCTCGCGCGTGGTGCGCGACCCGCGGGGCGTCCTCGAAGAGTTCGGCGTCCATCTGGACCCGGGCGTCGAGATCCGCGTTTGGGACTCGACCGCGGAGCTGCGCTACATCGTGCTCCCGCAGCGCCCCGCCGGCACCGAGACCTTGACCGAGAGCGAGCTCGCGGAGCTCGTGACGCGCGACTCGATGATCGGGACCGGAGTCTGCGAGGCTCCGCGCCGCTAGAGACGACTCTTCGTGCAGCGCCCGCGCACTCGTTCGTCTACAGCCCGGCGGCCGCCTCGACGATACGCTCCTCCGCGCGCTGGGCGGCGGCACGGTCCTTCTCGCCGCCGAAGCCGTTGATGAGGACGGCGAAGGCCAGCTCGCCGCGATCGTCGCTCTCCACGTAGCCGGCCAGGTTGTCCACATGCATCATGCTCCCCGTCTTGGCGAAGATGCGCCCCGCGAGCGGCGACCCTACGAAGCGGTGGTCGAGCGTGCCGTCGACGCCGGGACGCGGGAGCGCTCCGCGCACGAGCCGTGCGTACGGCCCGCGCGCGATGGCTGAGAGCACGAGCGCGAGCGCGCGCGGCGTGACGAGATCGTACCGCGAGAGGCCGCTGCCGTCGTGAAGCGAGAGCGCCCGCGGCTCGACGCCGATCGAGGCCGCGTACCCCGTCTCGGCACGGGTGCACGCCGCGAAAGAGCCGGCGGGATCGGTGACTCGAGCGATCTGACGGCAGAGCGTCTCGGCGATGAAGTTGTCCGAAGGCGGGAGCATCTTCGCCAGGAGCTCGGCGACGCTCTCGCCGTCGTGCGACCAGAGCACGCGCGCCTGCGATGGCGCCTCCTCCGCTCCCACGATCGACTCCACGCGCACGCCATGGGCTTGCAGCGCCGCGACGAGCACGTTGGCCGCGAACGCGGAGGGATCGGTCACGGCGCAGCCCTGTTGGACCAGCTGCCCGCCCGCCGGCACGGTTCCGCTCACGACCACGGAGCCGCTTGCCGGATCGACATGGCAATCGGCGGTCGGGTCGCCGCCCGCGGGAGCCGTGGTCGCGCGGTCGCTCACGAACGGCTCACCGCCGTTCTCCTCGACCCGCACGTTCGCGGGGGCGCCGGCGCCGGCTCCCGGCGCGATATCGACGTCCAGCGCATTCTCATCCACGGAGAGCGCGGTGATCGGCGGCGCGTAGTACGCTCCGAGATCGTCCCACGACCACCCCGCGGGGTACGGCGTTCCGCGAAAATACGATTGGTCCAGCGCCAAGCGCTCGACGTCCACGACGCCGGCGGCTCTGACGGCTGCGGCGGCGGCATCCAGATCGGCTCCACTCAAGAGCGGATCGCCGCCTCCCACCAGGTAGAGCGTTCCCCGCAGCACGCCCCCGGCGGCTGGGCCGTCGGCACGCAGTTCGGTGCGCGGACGGAAAGCGGGGCCGAGATCGGCAAGCGCGGTGGCCGTGGTCAGCAGCTTCAGCGTGGAGGCCGGCAAGTAGGCGCCGTCCGCGTCGTGCGCATAGAGCACGCTCCCGTCGGTGGGGTCCACGACCGCAACGCCCACGTGAGCCCCCGCGAGAGCGGGATCGCTCTCGGCGTCACGCACCGCCGCCACGACGGCGGTGGTCACGGGCCGCGCGGCCTGGCCGGATCCGGGGAGAGCCGCGCCAGCCATGAGGGCCGTCAGCACCGACAAGGCGAGCCCGGCGCGCAGCAGGCCGCGCATCAACGCTCGCGGTCGCGCGGAAAGCCCGCGCGCAGCCTGCCGAGAGCGACGATCGCGAACGCCGCGATGGCGGCCCCCAGCAGCCGCGCGCGCCAAGGGTCGCCCACGACCAGCGCAACGCCCACGGCGATCACCGCTGCCAGCAGAACCCACGTGGCGACGCGCGACAGCGGTCGTCCAAGCTCGGAGAAACGGCCCGGGGAGGGCGGTTCGGCGCGGCGGCGTCGCGCTAGGCGCGGCCGGCGCGGCGGGAGCGGCGGGAGCATGCTCATCTTCGGGGAAGAGTTAGCCAGCAGCGATGAAACTCCGTCAGATCACGCGGCCGCGATCCTTCATCTTCACGCTCTTCGGCGACGTCATCCGTCACTATGGGGGAGAGATCTGGATCGGGAGCCTCAACCGGCTGATGGGAGAGTTCGGTCTCTCCGAGCAGGCCGTTCGCGCCGCCGTCTCGCGCATGGCACGCCAGAACTGGCTGCGCGCGCGCAAGGTCGGCAACAAGTCGTACTACTCGCTCACCGAGATGGGGCGGCGCCGCATCGATCAGGCCAGCCCCCGCATCTACCACGACAGCAGCGCGTCGTGGGACGGACGCTGGCGCATCCTCACCTACAGCATTCCCGAGCGCCAGCGCACGCTGCGCGACCGCTGCCGCAAAGAGCTCGTCTTTCTCGGATGCGCGATGCTCTCGCCTTCGGTGTGGCTGGCGCCGCACGACGTCTCGGAGCAGTTCCGCGAAGCGGCGGAAGCGCTGGGGGTTGCCGAGCGCATCGACCTCTTCGTCGCCGATTACGCCGGGCCGCACGACGAGCGCGCGCTCGTGGCCAAGTGTTGGGACCTCCCGGCCATCGAACGCGCCTACCGCGCCTTCATCGAGGAGTACCGCCCGCGCCTGGAGCGCGCGCGCGCCGCGCACGGGGAGCCCGCCGAGAGCGCCTGCTTCGTCGAGCGCGAGTGGCTGGTGCACGACTACCGCAAGTTCCTCTATCTCGATCCGGGGCTCCCCGACCGGGTGCTTCCCGCCGGGTGGCCGCGCGCGGAGGCGGTCGCCATCTTCAACGAGTACTACCGCCTGCTGCTGCCGCTCGCCACGCGTTTCTTCGAGGACGTCTACCGGGCCGCGCCCGGCGGGGCGACCCCGAAGCCGAACGCCGCTCCGAGCGCCATCAGCTCGAGGAAGACGGCCGCCGCCCAGCCGACCCCGCGCTGATAGCGCTGCCCCCCGTACGACGTGAGCACGGCGAGGGCCGCGAGAGCGAGATGATCCGTTGCGTGAAGCACCGGACGCAGCTCGATGAACTCGTAGCTCGCCGGGTTCATCAGCGCCATCGCCAACAGAGGCGCGACGATGACGGGCACGAGCCACGCCGGCCGCTCGCCGCTGCCCGGTGCGCTCGCCGCGAGCGCGAGGCCGAGCGCCGCCCCGAAGGCCATGACGATCGCGTGGGCGATATGGTGATCGCGAACGTCCAAGCGTACCGCCGGCTCGAGGATCGGCGGCGCCATCGCCACGGCCAGCGTCACGCCGGCGAGCAGCACGATCGGCCAGGCTCGTTCGCGGCGCGCGATCATGCGGCGCTGGCCGCGCGCTTGCGCGCGAGCCGGATACCCTCGACGAGCACCACGACGAGACCGGCGAGCAGGATGATGGCCCCCGTCGACGCCCACGCGGAGATCTCGGGCCCCGGCGGCGGCTGCATGGCGTAGCGCCGCGGGACACCGTCGGCTCCGCCGACGTAGAATCCCAACAGGAAGATCGCCCCGCCCCCGAAGATGCCCAGCCCGGCGATCCACCGCACGAGCGCGGACGTCGCAGCGCCGCTGCGTTCCTCGAGGTTATGGAAGACCCACCCGAGCACGAAGAGCAGCACTCCCTCCAGAAGGTAGGTGTGGAAGTGCGCCGGCACCCACAGCGTATTGTGCAGGATCGAGTTGATCGGGATGGTCGCGTCGAGCACCGCGCCGAAGCCGCCGACGATCCAGCCCGCCATGCCCGCGTACATGAACAGCGAGCCCAAGGTCCAGCGCATCCGGGAGCGGTAGACCAGCAGCACCCCCCCGAAGACGGTGACGATGGCCGGCGGGAAGGCCGCGAGATACGAGGCCACCTCGCCGACGTACTGCACGGAACGCGGTTGGACGAAGTCCATGTAGAGGTGGTGGAAGTACGCCGTCGCGACGAAGAGCAGCGTCCCCCACCACGCCACGGCGAGCACTTGCGAGGTGTGCCACTCGCGATCGACGTAACGGGGAAGCCCCACGTAGACGAAGGCGATGGCCATGTAGATCGTCAGGTTGGCGAACGTGTGTCCGAAGAAGAACGTCAGGTTCTTCGCCCACAACGGGTCGAGCACCGTGGACGGCGAGAGCCAGCGCACGATCAGCGCGACGCCGATCAGCATCCCCGCGGCCCCCGCCAGCAGGCCATCGACCGACGCCACGAGGGCGGCGAAGGCTTGCGGCGGCGGCGCCTCCCGGCCGGACGCCGCGAACTCCTTCGGATGGAAGACGAGGTCCCAGGCCAGCGCGCCTCGCAACCCGCCGTACGCGGAGACGACGCAACCGAACATCTGGATGCACCAGACGATCCAGCCCGCCGTCACCAGCGCGATCCCGATGAGGAACAGGCCCGTGGCCCAGCTGGGCCACGTCGCCCCGATGAAGGGCAGAGGGTACAAGAACGTCCAGCCCGCGCCGAACTTGCCGGGAAAGACGCTCAGGAGCACCGCGACGACGCCCGCCACGACCAGGCCGTAGGCCCAGTATGCGACGGAGGGCCGCATGCGGTGCTCGCGGTACATCAGCGACCACAGGCCGCCCATGCCGCAGAGCGCCATCGACGTGATCATTCCCGCTCCGTGCAGGGTCATGATCGCGTAGAACATGGTGGGATCGAGCGAGATCCACGTCGCCTGGGCCATGCGCATGGTCAGACCTAACACCGCCATCAGAGCGAAGACGGCCAGCCCCGTTCCCAGGTAGAGCCACATCACGCGGGAGGAGATGCCGCGTTCCTCGAGCGTCAGCGCGTTCATCTCATTTCACCTCGAAGGAAGCCTGCATATAGGCGTGGCCGACGCCGCAGTACTCCAGACAGCGAATGGTGTAGTGCCCCGGGACGGTGAACGTGAACGGCAGATGGTTCACGTAGTCCGGCATCGCCTGTACTTGGCCGATCAACCGACCGTCCGGCCCGTAGATCCCGAAGCCATGGTTCACGTCGCGCGACGTGACATCGAAGATGATGGGGCGGCCGCGCGGGAGCTCGGCCGGCAGCGTGAAGCCGTACTGCTGCGCCGTGACGGTCACGTGCATGTCCGCCGCCATGGCGCTCGCCGACGGATACGGCAGATGGGGCAACGAGATGATCAAGGCCAGCACCGTCGCCGCCGCCAGCGCCCAGAACCACCTGCGCCTGAGCGCATAGCCCCGCGGCTGCACCTCGGACTGCGGCTGAGGGGCGCCGCCCGATGTCAGCGCCACCGCCGCCATGGCCGCGACGATGAGCGCCGCTCCGACGATGAAAACGGTCAGGACCGCCTGATTGAAATCCATGCCAGCGCCCCTCGCGTCGGTGAGCCCCGGTCTCGCAACTCGCGATCTTCCGGCCGCTTCCTTGTCCTAAGGATAGATTGCGCTAGGATGCGTTCCCCGGCTGTGACTCAGGTCGCCGTTTTGGACGTGTCGCGCGGCCAAAGAGGCGAGCTTACTTGCCGATGAACTTGGCGCGGCGCTTCTCGTTGTAGGCGCAGAGGCCTTCCTTCGCGTCCTGGCTCTTGAAGAGCGCCGACTGCAGCTCACGCTCGAGCGCCAGAGCGGTGTCCAGCGGAATCTCCGCGCCCGTCTGAACGGAGCGCTTGATGTGGCCCACGGCCATCGGCGCCTTGTTGGGGGAGGTGAACTGCTTGGCGTAATCCAGGATCTGCTCCCGGAAGGACGCGGCGTCGCCTTCGTAGATGTCGGTGACCATCCCGTAGTCTTGCGCTTGCTCGAAGCTGAACGTACGGCCGGAGACCATCAGCTCCAGCGCCCGCGCCTTCCCCACCAAGCGAGCGAGCCGTTGGGTGCCGCCCGTGCCGGGAAGCACGCCCAAGGCGACTTCCGGCAAACCGATCTTGCCCGAGTCCTTGCGGGCGATGCGCAGATCACACGCCATCGCGATCTCGAGCCCGCCGCCCACGCAGTGGCCGTTGAGGGCCGCGATCACCAGCTTCGGCGTCTGCTCCAGGCGGATCAGGGTCTCGTTGGCGTGCAGACAGAAGTAGTACTTGAACTCCGGCGTCACGCTGTTGAGCATGGCGATGTTGGCGCCCGCCGAGAAGAACTTCTCGCCCGCGCCCGTGATGACGATGACTTCCACCTTGTCGTCGAAGCGAGCATTGAGGATCGCCTCGTCGAGCTGACGCATCATCTCGTGCGTATACGTGTTGGCCGGCGGATCGCACATCTCGAGGATCGCGACGTGGCCGTCCACGCTGTGGTTGATGACGCGCTTGCCATCGAACGGACGCTCCTCGCGGCCGAACGGTGTCTGTTGGACTTGCACCTCGGTTGCCATCTCTCTTGGTATCCTCGTCTTGCGCGGGCTGTCAAGCGTTGGTCGGAGCGATTCGCCCCTTCGGTAAGATCCACTCCGGGTTCTTGAAGAGCTCGGCCAGGATGCGTTCGTCCTCGTCCGTGGGGAGCACCTCGCGCAGATGGGCCGCGTACTCCTCCTCGGAGAGCGGCCGGCCGTCGACCGACCACCGCTGCCCCTTGAAGTCCCCGATCTGCCGATTGAAACGGATATCCGGGACGTAGAGGGGCTTCTCCCCCTGCGCCACCTGGTTCACCATGTCGACCGTCCGGCTGACCTCCTCGTAGTAGAGGTCGCGGGCGCGCTCGTTGAGGTGCTCGCGGTCGACGGGGTCCTCGGTCTTGTCCTCGTCCGGCCGCCCCTTGATGCCGTAGGCGTAGGCCCAGCTGGCGCTCGAGCTGCGATCGGTGCCGAAGAGGTCGAGCGACCCGGAAATCCACTTGTTGTAGTACTTCTGCTGAAGCAGCACGGGGATCACCCCGGCGGCTGCGATCCGCTTGAGCCCCGTGATGCCGGTCCCCATGTGGAACGACTCCTCCTGGAGCATCGCGCGCGTGGAGCTGGCCAGCGGCGCGAAGCCCGAGTGCGAGAGCATCGTGAGCTGGTACTTGCCGTCCCGATCCATGAAGTTCGTGTACGCGAAGAAGTCCATCCAGTGGGTGACGTCGTTGTTGAAGGCGTTGAGCAGGCGGTTCTTCTGGCCAAACGCGCGCCGCTCGAGCATCTTCTGCGCCTCGATCTTACCGTCTTCGCCGAAATGCTTCACCAACAGATAGCACATCTGGTAGCCGTGGCGCGTCTCCTCCATCATGATCCGGACGAGCGCCGCCAGATCATACTCGGACGGGGCGTTGTGCACCAGAAAGCGCTGCTGCTCGTTGGAGGCGAACTCGGTATCGCCCTGAAAGATGATCATGCTGAGCAGGGTGTCGCGGATGCGCTGATCCGGAATCTGCGTCAAGCGCTCCCATTTGCGGTCGCCGGCGAAATCGCCGAACGTGATCTCCCGGGTCGGCAGCTCGGCGAACTTCTCCTCGAGCTTGTATCCCGGAAGATAGCGGTCGACCAGGATCATGTCGAGCCCGATCTCCTTCTGCCACTCATGCAGCAGGTCGATCCATTCGTCAAACGTCGCGATGCGTCCCATGATGTTCCCTCGCTTCTCGTCCCGCCCCGGGTCACCCGAACCGGACCACGATACGTGCCGTTTTCAGCTCACACGCGGAAGACGTCGACGGGCTTCTCGCCGACGTAGGTGATGACCGACTTGGTCTCCGTGTACAGGTCGAGCGTCTCGATGCCCAGCTCGCGCCCGTACCCCGACTGCTTGTAGCCGCCGAACGGGACGCCGGGAAAGACGCTGAACGGCGTGTTGATCGCTACCGTGCCGCTGCGGATGCGCCCCGCGATCCGCCCGGCGCGTCCCACGTCTTTCGTCCACACGCTGGCGGCCAGGCCGTACTCCGTGTCGTTGGCAAGCGCCACGGCCTCGTCGTCACCCGAGAATTTCGTCACCACGGCGACGGGACCGAAGATCTCCTCACGCGCGATGGTGGCCGAGGGCTCGGCTTCGAAGATCGTGGGCTGCCAGAACATGCCGCCTTCGCAGCCGGAGACCGACGGCTTCTCGCCTCCCATCACCAACCGCGCCTCGCTCTTGCCCTGCGAGACGTAGCGCTCGATCTTGGCGAACTGCTCGGGCAGGGTGATCGCGCCCACGTGCGTGGCCTTCTCGGCCGGGTTGCCGACCACGAGCTTGGCGGCCTTGGCGGCGAAACTCTCCAAGAACGCGTCGTAGATGCGCTCGTGGACCAGCACGCGCGAACGCGCCTCGCACGTTTGGCCCGCATTGTAGAAGATGCCGTAGAGCGCCGCGGCCACCGCCGCATCGACGTCGGCGTCCTCGAAGACCAGCGAGGGCGACTTGCCGCCGAGCTCCAACGTCACTCGCTTGATGGTCTTGGCGGCCTCCGCGGCGATCCAGCGCCCGGTGGCCGTGGATCCCGTGAACGCGATCTTGTCGACCAGCGGGCTGCGGACGATGGCCTGGCCGGTCTCGGGACCCGGACCCGTGACGATGTTGAGCACGCCTTCCGGAAGGCCCGCCTCGAGGGCGATCATGCCCAGCTCGATGGCGGTGAGCGGCGTGGCGGGGGCGGGTTTGAGCACCACCGCACAGCCGGCAGCCAGCGCCGGCGCCACCTTCCACGACGCAAGCAGCAGCGGGAAGTTCCAGGGCACGATCGCCCCGACCACGCCGACGGGCTCCTTGAGCGTGTAGTTGACGTAGGCGGGCGATGGCCCGGGGATCGTCCGTCCGTAGATCTTCGTGGCGGCGCCCGCGTAGAACTCGACGTTCTCCACCATTGCGCCCAGCTCGCCCTTGGCGGTCCACAGAGGCTTGCCGTTGTCGGCCACTTCGAGCGCGGCCAAATCGCTCAGGCGCTCTCCGAGGAGCTGCGCCATCTTCATCATCACGCGCGCGCGCTTGGCGGCAGGCATGCGCGGCCACGGACCTTCGTCGAAGGCGCGGCGCGCGGCGTCCATGGCGCGATCGACGTCGGCGCGCGATGCCGCGGCGATCTGGGCGAGCGGCTGACCCGTCGCCGGATTGCGGTCGAGGTAGGTCGCGCCGTCCTCGGCGTCGACCCAGGCGCCGCCGATGAGCAGCTGCGTCGTGCGGAGCTGCGCATCCGTGGTCGTCATGGGCGCATCCTTTCCTTGGTGACGATGCTCAGGTGAGATTCTCCCCGGAGGCCAGTCCCGCCATCTCCAGCAGGAGCGGCGCCGGCGCGTAGGCCGCGCCCTCGTGGCGGCACACGTTCTCGAGAATGTCGACGATGCGCCGGACGCCGATCTCCCTGGCCCAGGCCAGCGGTCCACGCGGGTAGTTCGTACCCAGGCGCATCGCCCGGTCGACGTCTTCAGCGGAGGCGACGCCCGCGCCCACGACCCACGCCGCCTCGTTGGCGAGCGCCGCCAGGGTGCGCCCGGAGATGAGGCCGGGCCGGTCGCCGATCACGCGCGTTTCGTGACCGAGGTCGGCGAAGAATGCGGCGGAACGCTCGACGGCGTCGACATCGGTGTGCGCGCCGCGGGCGATCTCCACGACGCGCTGATCGTCCAGGTGGCCGACCACGCCGTAACCGACACAGCGGCGCGCGTGGCCGGACCAGACCGCGCACTCGGCGACGGTGTCCGGGAGCGCGTCGGCCAGCAAGACGGCGTTGGGGCCGAGGACGCTGCCGAAGGCCGCCAAGGCGTCGTGCTTGTGATGACGGTCGGCGACGCATGCCTCGATGGCGATATCCGCCTGCGCGCCGTCTTGCCTCACGCCGTCGAGATCCTGCACGATCACGGCCCGATAGCCGGCGGCGGAGGCGGCGTCGAAGAGATCCCCGGCCAGCGTTCCGCCGCCGAAGACGACCACGACGCCCCTATCCGCCATACTCGTAGAAGCCGCGGGACGTCTTGCGTCCCAGCCGGCCCTCCGCCACCATCCGCTCCTGCAGCGGCGAGGGACGAAGGCGCTCCAGCCCCGTCGCCTCGTAGACGCTGCGCGTCGTGGCGAGATTGACGTCGAGGCCTATGAGGTCCATCAAGCGGCACGGGCCCATCTTGAAGCCGAGTCCCTCGAGCACGGCGTCTATGGTCTCCGCATCCGCGATGCCGGCCTCGATCGCGCGCAGCGCCTCCAAGTAGTATGGGCGCGCCACGCGGTTGACCACGAAGCCGGGGGTGTCCAGCACCACGACCGGCATCTTGCCAAGGCGCTCCACGAACACCACGGCACGACGGATGCTCTCGTCGGAGCTCGACGCCGCGCGCACCACCTCGACCAGCTTCATGACGGCCGGCGGGTTGAAGAAATGGATCCCCACCACGCTCTCGGGGCGCGAGGTGGCCTGCGCGATCTCCGTCACGGAAAGCGAGGAGGTATTGGTGGCGAGCAGCGCGCCCGCGGGCGCCGTGCGATCGATCTGGCCAAAGACCGTCCGTTTGAGCTCGATGCTCTCGGGGACGGCCTCGATGTAGAGGTCAGCCTCGCCCGCTTCGGCGATGGCCGAGACGGTGTGAATGCGGGCTGCGGCCAGCGCAGCCTTGTCGGCTTCCTGAAGAAGGCGCGAGAGCATCTTCTCGATCTGCGCGGCGGCACGTTCGCGAGCGTGTGCCTGCGGCTCGACCAAGAACACGTCGAACCCGGCAGCGGCGGCGGATGCGGCGATGCCCACGCCCATCGTGCCGGCGCCGATGACGGCGATCGAGATGGCTGACTCCCCCTTCTACCGTGGAACCCCGGCCCCGATGCGCAATCGTTCGACGATTGTTACGCCGATCGTGCCGATAGCGTCATACTATCAGGCGGGCGTCGGGGCGTCAACCATCGTTCTGGCGCGCGCCGGCCTGCGGCCGTGTCGCCTGGCTGGTCCGCCGGGGCACTCCCCGCGCGTGAAGCGCACCTCGGCGTTTACGCTCGTGGAACTCCTGATCGCCGCAGGGATCTCCATCGCGGTGACCGCCGGCCTCGTCTTGCTCCTGCACCGAGCCTTCCTCGGAGCGGAGGCGCTGGCCGCCCACCGCCACGCGTACGCCCTGGCGGAGGACCTGAGCGACCGTTGGCAAGCGGAGGCGGCCTCGGCGTTCGCGGTCTTCATCCCGGCCTCCGACGTGCTGGGCGGCGCCAACGCGGATGGCCACGAAGTCGACTTCTTCACGCGCGACGGTCAGGACCGACCGTTGTTTTGGGCGTATCGCTTCGATGCGTCACTGCACGTTCTGCAGCGATACACATACGCGGCGCCGGGAGCCCTCGCCGCGCCGTCCGGAGAGCCGCTCTCCGCCGTCACCTCGTTCGCCGCCGCCACGCTGCGCGTCGACGCGTTCACTGAGCCGATCTTCGCCGGGCACGCACGCGCGCCGGTGACGGAACGCTTAGGCTATCCGGGCGTCGCCGGCGGCAACGCCGTGACCGAACTGCACCTGGTGACCAGCGATGACGCCATCACGGCCGATGTGCTGCCCGGCGTCGCACCGAGTGGGTTCACGATCGTTGTCGGCACGTTCACGCCCGCGCCGGTAGATCCCGGAAAGATTCCGGTCTGCTCAGCTCTTCCTGCTGGGACGATACTTGGTCCAGATCCCAATCAACCGGGGTACACGGATATCTCAAGCGGTCAGCCATGCCCCGTTGCCTCGCCTCTATCTATCATCGTGGATGAGACCTGGTACACAAACCAGTACAAGCCGTGTCGCCCAAACCAGAACTTCATCTCAACAGCTACAGCCGCGCAAGGAACGATCCAGCAGATACTGGCTGGGCAATCACCGGAGAACCGTGGCCCGGGCAACGTTTGGTGGAACGACGTTGTCCTCACTCTTCAGGACTTACTGCAAAATGGTACTCCATCAACGCAGCCCGTT
>DATLUD010000073.1:0-7536 GCA_035533275.1 Candidatus Dormiibacterota bacterium
ACGATCGTCTTGTCGCGCGGCAGCGTCGCGAGCTCGCGCTCCAGCTCGGAGAGCGGAAGCGACCTGGCGTGCGGGAGGTGCCCGGCCTCGTACTCACTGGCCGGCCGCACGTCGAGGACCACAACTTCACCACGCCGAGCCTTGCCCAGGAGCACTTGGCGATCCATCGGGAGCATCAGCCCGCGCTCGCTGAAGTAGCTCTTGACCGCGCGGTCGATCTCGGCGAAGCGGTGCTCGGCCACCGACCGCGTCATGAGCCAGTAGTCGGCCACCATGCCGTCGGCGATGCTGTAGTAGACGAACTTGCCTTGGCGCCGAGCCGTCACCAGATTCGTCGCGCGCAAGACCTTGAGGTGGGCGCTCACGCTCTTGACATCGAGCTGCGCCTGCCGCGCCAGCTCTTCGACTGGTTTCTCGCCTTGGCACAGCAGGTCGAGCATCTCGAGGCGCTTGGGATTGCCCGTCGCCTTTCCAATGCGAGCGAAGTGCTCGTAAATGAGATCTTTGAAGCGGCGGGGATCGCAAGGACGCGGCTTCGTGTTCATGGTATCAATATTCTATCGTTCTTTAGAATGATAGTCAATCGGACCGGCAGCCGGCGGGCCTTGGCCAGCCCTCGACGCCTGGAGATCCTCGATCTGCTCGCGCAGTGCGAGCGGCCTGACCGCTTCTGAGGCGGGCCGGCGCCTAGAGCGCTATGGACCGAACGCCGTGCGCCGTCGCCAATCGAGCGCACTCGCGACCTTCGGCAAGCAACTTCGGGGACCGGTGCCCTGGATGCTGGAGGCGAGTCTCCTCTTAAGAGATCGCGCTGGGGAAGAGGATCGAAGGCGGCATCATCGTCGCTCTGCTTGTATTCAACGCCGCCTTGAGCTTTCGTCAGGAGCACCGAGCACGCGTAGCGCTCGAGCTTCTGCGGCAGCGGCTGCAGGTCGATGCGCGCGTCCTGCGCGACGGGAGTTGGCAGACCCTCCCCGCCCAGACGATCGTCCCCGGTGACGTGCTCCACCTTCGCGTGGGCGACCTCGTTCCTGCCTATCTACGGTCCTTCGAGGGAAGCCTCTCGATCGATCAATCGACGCTCACCGGCGAATCGATGCCCGTAGACCGCGCGGCCGGCGATCCTGCTGGTCACCGCCGCGCCGGTGGCGCTTCCCGCGGCGTTCACGGTGACAACGGCGCTCGCGGCGCTCAAGTCGTCGACCGCCAGGTCCTGGCGACACGCCTTGCCGCCATCGAGAGCGCAGCAGGGATGGACGTGCTCTGTACCGACAAGACGGGGACATTCACGCAGAATCGTCTACGCATCGCGGAGCTCGCTGCTTATCCTCCGTACACCGAAGGCCGGTTACTGATGCTGGCTGGACTCGCCAGCGATCGCTCGACACAGGACCCGTTCGATCTCGCGTGCTCACGATGACCCACCGGCCGGGGACCGATCTCCAGAACGGACCACGCTCGCGCACGAGATAGACCGTTGCTTGTCCCGTGAAGATCAGTGTTACGAGCGTCAACGTCCGGAGAGCCGGCAGCTGCAAGCCGAGCCATTCTTGCGCTCAAGGGTCTCCTGATGGCCCCGCTATCGCTGCCGGTCCTGGCGGGGCTGCTCGTCGCCGTGACCGAGTTGCTCCTCCCGGTCGACGCGCTCAAGATCGCCGCCTTCGCGCGGTTGGGGATTCGCTGAGCGCGGCTTGCCGAAAGCCCCGGAAAGCAGCCCGAGCCAGCCCGGCGCCGTCGCGCCGAGCCCGGCTCCCGGTTGCGTCTGGCCCCCGCGCCGCAGACGCATGAAACCGGCGCCGACCACGACGACCAGGCCGATAAGCACCGGCGTCCAAGGAATCCGGACCAGCAGCGAGCTCCACAACGACCCCGCGGAGGACGCATTCACGACGATCACGACGTGCTCTCTGCGCAGCTCGGGCAATAGCGAGGGGTCACCGAAGTCGGGCATACGACTCGCAACGTGGTCTCTCACGCCTTCGCCGCGTGCGAGGGGGCCGGTCACCGCCCGCTTGAGGGTGGCGTCGAACGAGAGGCCTTGGAAGGTGACGCTCGTGACGTTTCCTGCCTCGAGCTGATCCAGGAACGCACTGTACGGAAGGTTCGGCGGCGCGTTGCGCCGGCCGACGATCGTCACCGCGATGGTGGCGGCGAGCGCGGCCACGACCGCGACCGCCAACCAGAGCTTCCAGCTCTGCCACCACTCTCGCCGGCCAGCGCGCGGCCGCGGACGATTGAGCTCCTCTGCCATCATTGCACCACGCGTTCTGCCCCGGGGCACAGCACGACGCTACTCGCGATCTCGACATGGATCGCCGACGACGTGCCTCCATCCAGCTTGGCCTCGATCGCCTAGCGTTACCAAGAGATCGATCGGCAGAGCCGCCTCACAAGGTGCAGAATAATCGCGTTATGGGAAGCTTCTAGGAACGCGGCGTGACGCAGCTCCGGAAGCGTTCTCGCAGCCTTCCTAAGGGCTACCGATGCACGAGCCATAGTGGTCGCATACAACAGCACGTTCGGGGGCGATCAAACATGACGCAGGGCGAACGGCAGGCTGGCGTGCGACCGCGGCGCCTGTCGGCAGGCCTCGCGGCACTCATGGTCTTGCTTACCGTGGCATTTGCCCTCGTCCTCTTTCGGCTGCTGTCGTATGCGCCGGCCGTCGCCGTGGCGCCGGTACGCGCTGGCGTCGTCAGCGACGTCGTGACGGCCGAGGGGACGGTACAGGACCGCGTCACCGTCAACGTGAGCAGCAAGCTCACGGGGGTGATCGAGCGCACGTTCGCCGATCAGGGCGACGCCGTTCGGCGAGGACAGCTGCTCGCGACCCTTGAGAGCGCCGATCTCGCCGCGCAGGCGGCCTCGGCCGTGGCGGGCGCCGCCGCAGCGCGCAACGGTGTGGCCGCCGCCAACGAGGCGGATGCTCAAGCCCAGGCTGGCGTCGCCCAGGCCGGACAGAGCGTTGCCGTCGCCCAGGCCGGCGTCGCCAAAGCTAGCGCCGACCTAGCCCTCAGCCAGAGCAACGAGACGCGAAACGCGCAGCTCTTCCGGCTGGGCTACATCTCGGCCAGCGACATGGACGCCTACGACGCGGCCGTGAAGGATCAAACGGCGGGCGTTGGGGTTGCCTCCGCAACGCTCAGCGCGGCGCGCCAAGGCTTGGCAGGCGCACAGGCGGCCGAGCGCAATGCCGCAGCTACCGTCGCCATACGGCGCTCGGAGAGGGAGCAGGCGGAAGAGAACCTAGGAGCGGCGCGCGCATCGTTCTCCTACACGCGCATCGTCTCGCCGATGAATGGCGTCATCATCGAGCGCTCCCTAGAGGCCGGCAGCACCGTGGTTCCCGGAAGCCCGATCTTCGTCATGGCGTTACCTCAGGACGTGTGGGCAGCCGCGCTCGTGGACGAGACCGTCGTCGGCCGGGTGCACGTGGGCCAGCCCGCCGCGATTCGCTTGCGGAGCGGGCAGGTCGAGAGAGGCCAGGTGGTGCGCGTCACCCGCCAAGCCGATCCGGTGACGCGCGAGCTGGAGGTGGACGTGCGCTTCAAGTCGGTCCCGCGGCATTTCACTCTGAACGAGGAGACGGTCGTCGGCATTCAGGTAGCGCTGGCGCGGGGACTGGTTGTGCCCTCATCGACCGTCATCCCCGGGACCGGCGCAACGGCGACCGTGCTCGTTGCCAAAGCGGGGAGAGCCACGCCGGTGCCGGTGCGCACGGGCCTGGCCGCAGGCGGGCAGACGCTGCTGCTCAGCGGCGTCTCGACCGGCGATCTGATCGTCGTGCATCCACAGGCGATCAAGCCTGGCCAGCGGATTCGCCCGATCACCTCCTCTACGCCCGCGACCGTGGCTCAGCATGGATCTGGCGATTAAGGACGTCCAGCGCAACCTGGGCAAGTTCGTCGCCACCATCGTCGGCGTGGCGCTGCTGCTGGCCATCGTGCTGATCATGAACGGGATCTACCGCGGGAACATCGCCGACGGCGTCTGGATGATCAATCACACCAAGGCGGAACTCTGGGTGGTCGAGCGTGATCGCGGCGGGCCGTTCAACGAGCAGTCGACGCTTCCACAGAGTCTCTACCATAGCGTCACCTCCGTCCCCGGAGTGCAATCGGCGAGCCCGTTCATCGCCTACGCCGTGCAGCGCCAAGTGGCGGGCAAGAGCCAGCAGTTCACCATCGTCGGCTACGATGTCTTCGGCGGAGCCGGCGGCCCGCAGCTCATCGTCGCCGGTAGAGGCATTCGCCAGGCGCATTACGAGGCGGTTGCCGACCAAAAGCTCGGCCTGCGACTAGGCGAGAGAGTTCATCTGGGCGTCGAAGACTACACCGTCGTGGGCCTCACCAAAGGGACGGTCGACTCGGGGGGCAATCCGCTGCTCTATCTCTCGCTCCCCGACGCGCAGCAGGTGCTCTATCAGGAGGACCCACAGGCCATCATCAGAGACCGGGCCGCGGATCTGCAGACGCTGGAGGCCAACGGCAACACGCCCGCGCAGGCGGAACGGCTTCTGCCCCTCGTCTCCAGCCCCACCCAGAACGTCAACGCCATCCTCGTCACGCTCGCCCCCGGCGCCAACCGGCAGGCGGTGACGCAGGATATCCAACGCTGGCTCTACCTCAACGTCTATACCGAGGGCCAAGAGCGCAATCTCATGCTGCAAGGGCGCTTGAGCAGGATGACCGCCATTCTCGGTCTGTTCCGCTCCCTGTTGGTCATCGTCTCGATCGTGCTCATCGCGCTGATCGTCTACGTGCTGACCATGGAGAAGATCAAGTCGATCGCCACGCTGAAGCTGCTGGGGGCGCCCAACGGGGTGATCGTACGCTTGATCATGGAGCAGTCGCTCGTCCTGGCGGTGGTGGGCTTCGCGATCGGCTACGCGCTCGTGATCGCGACCCAGAGCCGCTTCCCGCGCACCTTGGTGCTTCTCCCGTCCGACACGCTGGTGACCTTTTTCGTGATCTTCGCCGGTGGCGTCGTCGCCAGCCTCTTCGGCATCTGGCGCGCCCTGCGCACGCCGCCGTCCTTGGCGCTCGAGGGGTGAGATGGAAGTCCTGCGCGTCGAGGGAGTGAGGAAGGTCTATGGCAGCGGCGCGCTTGCGCTGACCGCGCTGGAAGACGTCTCGCTTCGCGCGCATACGGGAGAGCTGGTGGCGTTGCTCGGGCCCAGCGGCTCCGGAAAGAGCACGTTACTTCTCTGCATCAGTCTCATTCTGGAACCGACCGCGGGCTCTGTCACCGTCAACGGCACCACCATCTACGACAACGGCTGGACCGGCATCGACACGCGCCGCTTTCGCCGCGAGAACATCGGCTTCGTCTTTCAGGCAAAGAATCTCATCCCATTCCTGAGCGCCGTGGAGAACGTGGCCTTGGCGATGACGCTGAACGGTGTGCCTGCGCGCGACGCCCGAAAGCGGGCACGCGATCTGTTGGTCTATCTCGAGATCGGCCACCGGGCCGGCGCCATGCCGGCGGAGCTCTCAGGGGGCGAGCAGCAGCGCGTCGCCATCGCGCGCGCCCTGGCCAACGAGCCGCCGCTGATCCTCGCCGACGAGCCCACCGCCTCCCTCGACACCGAGCGCGGGATGAAGGTCATGGATCTCCTCAAGCGGATCGCGCTGGAGCGCCACTCCGCGGTCATCGTGGTGACCCACGACGAGCGCATGATCGTGGGCTTCGACGTCGTCTATCGCCTAAAGGACGGCCACATCATCCAAGAGGACGGCGCACGCCAGACGCACGAGCGTTCTTTGCCATGATCATACGGCACCGCAGGCGATCCAGCCCACCACGGCCGCGCTCCGCGTGGTCCACAGGAGGCGAGACGTGCCGTTGAGCCCTCGGCTTGCCATCGGTTTCACCTCCGCTTGGAGGATGTTGCCGTCGGCCGTCCGGTTCCGGCCCTCGTCGGCCGGGGGACGAGAAAGGCCTCCATGCGCTCGATCTCCACATCCAGTTCACGGCGGAAATCACGGCCCTTGGGTTGCCGCTCCACGAATCCGAGCTCGATGCTCAGGCGGGGTTCAGCCGCCCCCACGTTGGCCCAGCCGATGACGGCGTCCCCCCAGAGCAGCGGCAAGGCATAGTATCCGCGGATGCGTTTGGCGGGAGGCGTGTAAGCTTCGAACCGGTAGGACCATTGCCAGAGATGCTCAAATCGCCGGCGATCCCACACCAGCGGATCGAACGGAGCGAGGAACCTCACGGTTCGAGGCGGCTCCTCGCAGCTGCGCCTTGCGGCCGTCCAGAGGTACGAGATCCCATCGACCTGCTGCCGTTCGAGCTCACCGGCCTTCACGAGCGTTCGCACCACGTTGCGGTGATCCACGACGGCCGAGATCGCGCGCCGAAGGCGAGCGGTGATCGCGTGAAGCGTGGTCTCCGGGACCGGCGCCAGGAGGGTCGCGACAGCCAACACCAGTTTGGTCAAACGCGCGTTGCTCGACAGATCGTTCGTGTGCGGCGGAGCCGCCTCATAGATCCGGATGCCGTTCTCGCGCCGCGCGATCCTGGTGAGGCCGCAGTAGTGCAGGCGCTCCAGTGCGCTTTTGGTGGCCTTGGAGTAGCCGCCCCATCCGTTGACCACCCGATCCCGCCCGAAGTGCGCCTCCAACTCCTTCGGGTGCACGGTCCCGCAGGTGCGAACCACGGCGAGAACCTTCATTTCCAACTCGGATAACGTCTCCGCGCGTCTGGGGTGCAGCAGATCCCACATGCCGTGCGGCAGAAACCCATACGCGTACAGGACGTCCTCTTCGACGTCGAGCGAAGGGTAGCGCCGCTCCAGATCGCCGGCGCGATACTCTTTCGCGCGGTGACGCAGAATGAGATCCTGCGCCCGCGCCGGCGATCGAATGGGATCGGCCTGCACGAATCCCAAGCGGTTCACCGCGGCCTTCAAGGTGGTCGGCCGAAAGAGGGACCGCGAGATGGCGAGAGCGCGCAACTGCTCAACACCCGGTCTCATCACGCGGTGTACCTCCTCGCCCGGTTCTTGGTTTGCTGCCGCATGCTCTTGAGCACCGATTATCTCGCTGACATCATCCCGAAAACCGTCGTGCAGTTGGCCGCTCGCGCGGCCGTTGCTTCCGTATTCGTCCCGCACGTTCAATTCCCCAGCGGACAGGACGGTGACGATCACGGCGGCCGCCATTGCCGCAGGGGAACGCGTTTGCTCGGTAAGGCGGCGCATGGCACGGAAGCCGGAGGTGCCGACTTGACCCGCATGTCTGCGCGCCGGCGACCGGAGCGAGCGCCCCAAACCCAGAGGCGCTCGCTCACGGCGGGCCTACTCTCAGCGGTGGCCGCGGTCGGTGCGGCCAGACCCATAGCCGTTGTAGCCGTTATTGTCGTAGCCGTTGGTCTGGTAGCCATGATTCCAGAAGCCGTTGCCATTGCCGGCGACGATCGCGCAGCGCTGGCCTCTGCACTGAACGGACTGGCCCTGGTTGCCGGGATACCACGACTGGCCGTTCTGCGAGACGACGCGTCCGTCTTGGTAGACCCTGTCGCCGTTGGGGAGGT
>DATLUD010000074.1:0-2018 GCA_035533275.1 Candidatus Dormiibacterota bacterium
TGCTCCAGTGCGTCGAGCCGTCGGCGCGATCTGCCGGATGCCGGCCAGCCCCTGGGCGTCAAAGCGCGCCCGCCGACGGCGCACCCGGTCGGGCGAGACCCCGCACTGGCGGGCAACCTCGAGGGTCGCGACTCCGTCCGCAGCCAGCATCAAGCCCTTCGCGGCGAGCACGTGGCCGATAACTTCTACTACCCGACCGCTGCGGTAGCGGGCCCGCTGATCATCTCACACGACGCGTGCGAAAAGCGCCGGGAGTTTGAGGTGGCGGCGAGGGTGACGCCTTGAACGTCTTCATCACGCTCACCGAGGATCAGCTGCTCGAGCTCATCGACCGGCGGGTCGCCGAGGCGCTGCGCGACCAGGCGCCGGTTGACGTCGCCGCCCAGGGCTACCTCATCACCCCGGCCGCGGCTGCGACCATGGCCGGCGTCAAGGTCAAGACCGTGTACAACTGATTCACCGAAGGTCGGCTGGTCCGCCACGGCGTCCCGCGTCGGCCGATGGTCTCGCGTTCGGAACTGGAAGCGATGCTCGAGCGCTCCGCGGCGCCCGCTCGGCCTTCGGGCCGGCGTCGGAAGCCCGCGCTCTCGACGGGCGAGTTTGCCCGAATGTTGGGGGGAAAATGACTTGCCGCGTAGTCTCTAGACCCACTTCAGGTATAGCGTCCCGCTACGTTTCTGGCATACCGTGCTGCATCAATCAGCTACCAGGGGGGCCGATGATGTCAGAAGTTGACCGAGTGCGCGAGAACCGTCTGCGCCGCATGGCACAGCGCCAGGGCATGCAACTCCAAAAGAGCCGGCGCCGCGATCCGCTGGCGCAGGACTATGGCGAGATCTACATCGTGAACGAACGCGGCACAAAGATGGCGACGTTTGCCAGCCTCGACCGAGCCGAGGCGTGGTTGGCCTATCCCGAGCGCCGACGATGAGCGTTCAAAAGAGGGTGAGCGGGGCAGGGAAGGTCAGTTGGCGGGTGCGCTGGCGCGAGAGCGGCCGCGGTTCCCGGATGCGCAGCCGATCGTTCGCGAGGAAAGCGGACGCGCAGGACTTCGAGGCCGAGATCCGGCGCGTGCAACGGCTCGGCGCGGCGCGCACGCGCCCAGCGCGGCATCATCGGAGCGGCTGGCCGATTGGCTACGGACCTGGGCACAGACGAACAGGGCCGTCTGGGCGCCGTCGACGTGCAAGGTGCGCGCGTCCCACCTCGACCGATGGATCGTGCCTATGATCGGCGACGTGCGGCTGCGCGATCTCGGACCTGCGCGTCTGCGGGAGTGGCGCGATGAGATGGTCATGGCCGGCGCGAGTCCGCACGCGTGCTTGCACGTGATGAAGACGCTCTCCTCGGCGCTGGGCGCCGCGGTGGACGACGGGAAGATCCCGTCCAACCCACTGCTGGGCGTCAAGCGCATCCCTGTCATTCGCGAGCCACGCAAGTCGCCGTCAGCCGACCAAGCCGAGCGCGTCCGCGCCGAGATGTCCTCACAACGGGATCGTGTGCTCTGAGGGCTCGTCTACTGCGCCGGCCTCCGCACCGAGGAAGCACTGGCGATCCGCTGGTAGGACATCCTCAATCTGTCGCGCGCCGGCGGCACGATTAAGATCGATCGCGTGTTCGCCGCGGATCAGTTCCGCAACACGACTAAGACTAAGCGCGGCCGCGACGTGCCCGTGATCGCTCCGCTGGCCCAAGACCTCGTCGAGTGGCTCGAGGAGTCCCAGCCCGAGCACGATGATGTCCTCGTCTGCGCGTAGCGCGTCGGGACGCCGATCAATCTGCACAACTGGCGCGCCCGGATCTTCAACCCGTCTGCGGAGCGTGCCGGGGTGCCGTGGGCTGTTCCGTACACCGGCCGCACGACCTACATCAGCGTGCAGATCCACGCGGGGCTGTCGCCGGTGACCATCGCGGCGATCGCCGGGAACTCGCCGGACGTGATCTGGAAGCACTACGCCCGCGAGTTCGAGCGCTCGCGCACCACCAAACAGATCGACCTTGAGGCGGCAATCGTGGCC
>DATLUD010000075.1:0-3573 GCA_035533275.1 Candidatus Dormiibacterota bacterium
GCGCTGACCGTTGTGGGAGCGGGGGCGACGGCCGATCCGTAGGCCCTTCGGGCAAGCGTGATGGGACCTTTGCGCCGTCGTCCGTGGCCGAGTCGCGGCAACGCTCCGGCCGGGATCCCTGGTAAGATCACAGGTGAGGTGAGAAGAGGAGCCTGTCCGTGAATGGAGCTCGCGTGTCGCCGGTACGCGTAGAAGCGCCGTCGGGCGCCGCCGCGCGCGGCCAGAGGCTGGCGTACGCGGCGACCCTGCTGCAGCTGGCGATCACCGTGCCGCTGGCCTTCATCCTCGATCTCGGCAACGACGACATGTACACGCTGAACACCAGCGGCCACGGCGTCGCCTACGCCTTTCACCAGGCGATCTTCTTCGAGCAAAACGCCCCGCTCTACTTCGTGGTCATGGCCATCTGGCGCCTGGTGAACGGGGGCTACGTGTGGGCGCGCCTCTTCTCGGTGGCGTGCGCCGCGCTCGTGGTCTACGTGACGCCTCGCCTCTCGGAGCGGTATCTTCCGCGCATCTCTCGCGGGTGGCTGACGTTGGCGGTCGCCGTCAATCCCATGCTGATCTGGGCGGCGCTCGACATTCGCGACTATGCGCTGGTGATGCTGCTCGCCGCGCTCCTGATGCTGGCGTTCCACGATGCGTTCATCGCCGAGCGGCCGTCCCGGTGGAGCCTTGCGGTCTACGGCGTGCTGTGCGCCGTCGGCGCATACACGCAGTACTTCCTCTTGTTCATCGTCGCCGCGCAGGGCCTCTCGCTCGTCTGGCTGCGCCGCTGGGGCGCGATGGGCCGGTACGTCGCGGTCGGGGCGATGGCCGCGCTGGCCTTCGCCCCGATGCTCTTGGTCCTTCCGTATCAACTGGCGAGCTTTCGCGCGGCGTTCGCGCCGCCCGCGTCGCCGTTGGCGATGTCGAGTACGCTGGGGCGCATCCTCATTCGATACGTCTTTCCACTCCCGGACGCAGTCCTCTCGCACCGCGGGTACGAGCTCGCGTACTACGCCGCGATCCTGCTCGCCGCGGTGATCGGCGGAATCGCCGCGCGCCGCCGCATGGTGCGGCCCGGGGGAGCGCTTGCGGCGGGCATCTTCGCCGCCAGCTTCGTGCTCTTCGCGCTGGCCCTCTACGAGGCGAAGGCGCCGATCGCCACGCGCCATGCGGCCATGCTTTTCGTGCCGGTGATGCTGGCCGCGTTCGCCGTCCCTACCGCTCTGCGCGAGCCGGCCCGAGAGCGCGCAGCCATCGCCCTCGCGCTGCTGATCATCGGCTCGAGTGCCGTGACGTTGGCCGCGACCTATCGTCACGGATCGCAGCTCGGTGATTGGCGTCGCGTCGCCGCGTACCTCGAGGCGCACGAGCGCCCCGGCCAGCCGATTCTGGTCTTCGAGGCCGAGAGCTCGCTCCCGCTGTCGTATTTCTACAGAGGCCCGAATCCCATCGTCCCACTTCCCGCTCCGGTCCAATTCGACACGTACGACTCGGCGCGCTTCGTGCTCCACAACGGGGCGGAGATCAGCGCGGCTTTGGCGCGGGTGCCGGGCGCTCACCCGACGATTTGGCTGGCGTTCCGGGCGCAGTGCAGTTGGCTGAATCTGGATTACGGGTGCGGCGTGCTGGAACGCTACGTGAAAGAGAACTACCAGACGCTGTCCAAGGTCCAATTCTACGGTTCCGAGCTGCAGCTCTTGCGCCGGCGCGACGCGCCGGTCTCAATGCCCAGGCACGCGCTGGATCGGCGGTAGCCGGAGTACCTCGAAGTCCGAGATGCGAAGGCGATTGAGCGCGGCCAGATCGGCTGAGTCCCAGGGATCCTTCCCGGCTTCCGGCATCACGAGCGGGATGGCGTTGCAGCACCCCGTATCGTAGAGCACGACACCGTAGGTCTTCATCGCCTGTGCGATGATCCTGGCCTGCGGCGGAAATCCGGCGATGTCGAACGAGGCCTTGAGTCGCAGGTGGGCGCCGTAAGGGAGCCGGAAGAGGCTGATGCCCTTGTAAGCGATCCCATCGGTGTCGCTGGCGGGAGAGACGTAGCTCCACTGAGCGACGCTGCCGGCCGGAGCGCCCCAGTCGAGCGCGTGATCGATGACGCCGGCTTCAATGTCGCCCCAGGTGACGGCGCCGGCCAGGAGAGGCAGGCCGGAAGCCGTGGAGCCGGATGTGCCCGGAGGCAGCGCCGTCAGGGGCTTGGCGAGATCCCAGTCAGCGCCGCTGTAGGCCGAGAGAACGCCGGCGGAGTAGCTCGCTTGGTAGAGCTCGTAGAGGTGACAGGTGTCCTTTTGCAGCACGATCGCGTGCGCGTCGCCTAACGGTTGAATGCGAAATCCGGGGCTCCAGGGAACGCGCGTGGAGAACGAGTGCCATCGCACCTTCGGATAGACCGACAGCAACGGCGTCGCGTCCGTTGCGACGTTCACGTCGAGCGTGGCCGGCGTCCATGCGTTGAAGCCCTTGACGTTGCCCGCGCTGATCATGGAGGCGACGTACTGCGCGCTGCGCGGATCGACGGGGGCGTTCGTCACGGGCTCGTTGTAGACGCCGCTGGGCGCGAAGCGCGGACAGCCCGAGAGTGGCGCGGGAGCGGCGGCGTGACTCCAGGGAAGCAGCGCAACCTGGAGGGCCAAGAGACGTGCGAGCATGCGGCCTGCCTTTCTCGCTTCACCGGTCGGCGGCGGCGACGATCTTCTCGGCAATCGTGGACCAGTTGAGCTGCCGGCGCACCTTCTCGCGCCCGGCTTGCGAGTAGCGCTCCAGTCGCCGCTCGTCGTGCAAGAGGCCCGTGATCGCATCGGCCAAGGCTCGGGCCGAAGGCTCGCCGAGCACGACGCCCGTCCGGTCGTGGTCGACGATCTCGACCATGCCGTCGTTAGGGAAGACGATGCCGGGCACGCCGAAGTTCATGCCTTCGATGAGAAATCCGGGATACGGGTCGCAGTGGGAGGGGGCGATCACGACGTCGGACGAGAGAAAGAGCTGCGCGAGGTCCGCGCGGGAAGCGATGAAGCCGGGATTGGTGACGCCTTCGCCGAGCGTCCCCATGGCCTTGCCGATGAACGTCAGCGTCGCTTCCGGGATGCTCCGCCGCACCAGCTCGAAGGCCTCGAGGGCGATCGCTCCGCCCTTGCGCTCGAACGCCGAGCCGTTGAACAGGATCCGTTTGGTGCCGAACGTCTTGGGGCCGTCGTATGCCTCCATGAAGTCGCCGGAGGATCCGACGACCGTGATCTTCGAGGGCTCAATCCCGTAGTCGTCGATCAGCGAGCGCTTGACGAGTTCGCTCATCGGGAAGAGGTATTCGGCGCGCGCATAGGAGATGCGCTCGCATTCGATCCAGTCGCGGTAGTCCCGGTCGTCGAAGAAGGGCGCGGCTCGCGCCCACTGGCGCCTGGCCAGCGCCATCGTGTAGTCGAGGTAGTAAGCGTACGGAATGTCCAAGCCGTTCCACACCGGGGACGACATTCCGAAGACGTGAAGCGTCAGGTCGGGCACGTAGCCCAAGGCCTTGATGGCCCGCTCGGTCCGCAGCGACGTGGCGATGAACGACCGGCGGCTCTTGAGGTAACTATCCCTGAG
>DATLUD010000076.1:0-2730 GCA_035533275.1 Candidatus Dormiibacterota bacterium
AGCGAGAGCGCGGCGACGGTGTAGTAGAACTCGTCCCGGACGGAGAGCGAGCTCGTGCGCCGATAGAGGCCGAGCCGCTCGAAGATGATGATCCACATCGCGACCGAGATGACCAGAACGATAGCCAGGCGGTCGACGCCCGGCTGCCAATCCCAGTGTTTGAAGCCCAGGAGCGCGGCGACGTAGCTCGAGAGACAGAACATCGCGACGTCGGTCACGACGAGGGCCGCCACCCACCCCGCGGAGTAGGGCGGCGGAGGCGTCTTCGTGCGAGGGATCGGTATCGAGAGGTCGGCGGGCTTCTCCAGTACCTGCATCTGAACCCTGTGACGACGGAAGGTGACCGATCGAGCTCGGCCTGCTTGTTGATTATATGGCTCGGCGAGGCGCACGCTGAGGGACGATAGCCTCAATAGGCCACGGTGAACCTACCCTACGCTCATGGGGCTGCCCCAAAGGTCCTACGCCGCGATTCCCGAGCAGGTCGATAAGTCTCTCGAATCGGGAGCGCCGCCCCTGTTGCGGACTGCGGCGCCGGCATATACTGCAACTGTGAGAAATGGAACGGTGCGGATCGCCTCGGCGGTCCTTCTGCTAACGATAGCCATCGCCGCCGCAGGAACCGGGGCGGCTCGCGCTCAGGGTACCAGCGGCGCTCAGCCGCCGAACACCGTCACGGCCCCCGGAATCGCCCCGCCCGGCAAGGCGAACACGGCCAACGCGGCGACGGGTAATGCCGCGGGGTATCACATTCATGCGGGCGACCAGCTGGCGATCGCGGTCTTCGGTGAGCAGAGCCTCACGCAGACGGTGACGGTGGCACCCAACGGGACGATTGCCTACCCGCTGATCGGCGACGTCCAGGTCGGTGGAAAGACCACGGCGCAGACCGCAGGCGATCTCAGGGTCGCCCTGAGCAAGTACGTCAGGAATCCGCAGGTGTCCGTCGCGATTACCAGCGAGGGGAACGACGACGTGCTCGTCCTGGGCAACGTGAAGACCCCCGGCAAGTACACGCTGCCGGGAAATAGCGAGCTGACGGATGCCATTGCCGCCGCGGGGGGCCTCGGCCCCACCAACGGCGCGTTTCCGGTCGCGCGCGTGGCGACGAGCCGCGACCACATCGTGGACGTCCCCCTGCAGAAGCTCCTGCGCGAGGGGAATCTCTCGCTCAACGTGCCGCTCGGCACCCACACCGTCGTCTACATTCCCGGCCCCACGCCGATCACGGTGCAGGTGCTGGGGGCCGTGGACAAGCCGGGCAACGTGGAGGTCAGCGAGGGCGACCGCTTGTCGATCGCCATCGCCAAGGCCGGCAACAGCACCACCGCGCACGCGGATCTCTCCAACGTCAAGGTGACGAGCGAGCTCGCCGACGGTAAGACCGCGACGAGCACGTACGATCTTTACAAGGAGCTGAACGGCGGCGATCTCACGGCCGATCCGGTCCTCAAGAAAGGCGACGTCGTCTTCGTCCCTCAGGCCAAGAACACCAACCACGACAACTTCTGGTCAACGCTCCTCTACACGTTTGGGCATGCGCTCATCCCTTGATGTGAGGCCATGAACGATACCTTGCGCCATCTACCGAATTCGAACGGGCATGCGGCTCTGCCGTCCGGCAACGGCCGTACGGCGCGCCCGCCCCACGACGGCCTCCAGGAGGCCGCCTACCTCGGAGAGTTCTGGAACGCGATCGTCCGGCGCTGGAAGCTGTTCGTCGCGGTCGTCGTGGGATTCGTCGCCGTGGTCGGCATCGTGACGCTCCTCGTTCCCAAGACGTACACGACGACGGCCCAGCTGCTGGTGGGTGGCAGCCCCAATCCCGCCAACGGCAACCAGAACACCAGCCTTCCCGTGCTCAATGCCCTGCTGCTGGCCGGCGGCGACCAGACGACCGAGACGTACGCCACCTTGCTTCAGCAGGAAGGGCTGGCCGCTCAGGTCATCAAGGACCTCTCGCTCAACATCTCGCCGACGGCGTTGCTCGACCAGGTGCACGTCAAGCCCGTCGTGAACACGATGATCCTCGACCTCGCGGTGGGGTGGAAGGATCCCAAGGCTGCCGCGCAGATCACGAATGACTTCGCCAGCGTCTTCGTCGCGCGCGAGCGGGATTTGGTGCGCTCGCAAGCGGCGGCCGCGCTGACGTTCCTCAAGGCCGAGTTCCCGACAGCCGAGAAGCGCAAGAACGAGGCGGAGGCGGCGTTGGCCTCCTACCAGTCGAAGCATGCCATCGTCGACATCAACACGCAGACGCAGAACATCCTTGCGCGCAAGGGCGCGGTCGACTCCAAGATCGACGCCGCCCAGCTCGACCAGCGTGAGGCCACGGCACTGCTCGCGAGCGTCAACCAACAGCTTGGCGGCACCCCCGCGACCATCGACAACAGTCGGAGCGACGCGGCCAATCCGGCGCTGATGGCGCTGCAGCAGCAGCTCGCCGACGTGAACGTCAAACTCGCCGCCGCCCGTGCGCGCTACACGAGTCAGCATCCCGAGGTCATCGCGTTGACGCAGCAGCGAGAGGCGCTGTTGCGCCAGATCAAGCAGCTGCCCAGCTCCGTCAACGGCGGCGTCGTCATCGGTCCCAATCCGGTCTATCAGACCTTGCAGCAAGCCGCCGCGCAGTATCGCGCGCGCATCGCGGGCGACGCGGCGCAGATCACTGAGTTGGGAGCCCAGGGCAAAGGTCTCGCGCCCATCATCGCTGGGCTGCCGGCGCAAACC
>DATLUD010000077.1:0-232578 GCA_035533275.1 Candidatus Dormiibacterota bacterium
GTGCGGGTCTTTCTCAACGGCACGGCCATGTTGGGCGGCGCCGACCACGGCAACCTCAAGGGCGCGCCGTTCCTGGGAGCGGCGAAGACGGCGCCGCGCTACCGCTTCTACTCGGTGGGCGACCGCTTCCCCGGACTGGTCCCCGTGGAGGACGGTGGGGCCTCCATCGAGGGCGAGCTCTATGAGCTGGACGAGAGCGTCTGGCACGGATCGCTGCTCCCTGCTGAGCCTCCGGAGCTGCGCGCCGGCGTCATCGAGCTCAGCGACGGGAGCACGGCGCACGCCATGATCCTGGAGCCGGACCGGGCCGACCCCGCGGCGTTGCGGGAGATCACCGCTTTCGGCGGCTGGCGCGCCTATCACGCCGCCAAAGGCGGCTCTTGACCCCGCGCGCCCGCTAGACCAGACGGTCGATCTCCGCGATCGCCGCGGCCAGCGCCTCGACTCCAAGCGCGAGATCCTCGGGCGCCGTGCGCTCGTGGCCCACATGGCTGACCCCGCCGATGCTGGGGACGAAGATCATCGCCACGGGCGCGACGGCGGCGAGGCACATCGCGTCGTGCCCCGCACCGCTGGGAACGTCGAACGCCGGATGACCGAGCCTTTCGACCACCGCGCCGACGGCGCCGCGGAGCCGCGCGTCCATGGGCGTGGCCGCCCGCTCCTCCAGCGCCTCGACGGCGATGCGCACGCCGCGGATGCCGGCGATCGACCGCGAGAGGCGCTCGAGCTCGTCGACCACCGCTTCCACGCGTCCGTCATCGACGGAGCGCACGTCGAACCTCAGCTCGACGCGCCCCGGGACGACGTTGGTCTGGTTCGGCTCCACGACCACCCTGCCCACCGTGGCCACGCAGTCGCCGATCCGGCGCGCGCGCTGCTCCACGCCCAGCGCCAGCTCCGCCGCCGCGGCGAAGGCGTCGTGGCGGTACGCCATGGGAACGGTCCCGGCGTGGCCGGGCTCGCCATCGATCACCACGCGCAGGCGGCGCTGACCGGCGATGGCCGTGACCACGCCGAGCCGCAGACCGGCTCGCTCGAGGATCGGTCCCTGCTCGATGTGCAGCTCCACGTATCCGCTCGGGGTCGCGGAGCCCTCGCGCACGGGGACACCCGCGAGCAACCCCGACGTTCCGCGCAACGCATCGGCGAACGTTGTGCCGTCGTCGCCGCGCAGGGCCCGCGCCGCCTCGACGCCGATCAGCCCGGCGTAGACCGAGCTGCCGAGACACCCCACGGGAAAGCGGCTCCCCTCTTCACCGGCCCAGGCCACCAGCTCCACGGGATGCGCGGTCTCCATGCCGCGCTCGGCCAGCGCCTCGAGCGCGCAGAGTCCT
Source organism: Candidatus Dormiibacterota bacterium (assembly GCA_035533275.1). Taxonomy (GTDB): domain Bacteria; phylum Vulcanimicrobiota; class Vulcanimicrobiia; order Vulcanimicrobiales; family SCRA01; genus SCRA01. The sequence goes on from DATLUD010000077.1 coordinate 1,338, forward strand.
CCCACCACGCCGTACGCGCCGTCGTAGCGTCCACCGCCCTTGACCGTGTCCAGATGCGAGCCGGTCTGCACGGGCGGAAGATCGCGGCACCCCGGCTTGCGCACGAAGAGGTTGCCGACGGCATCCTGCTCCACGGAGAAGCCCGCGTCCCGCGCCCACGACGCGAGGAGCTCGCGCGCGCGATGCTCCGCGGCGGAGCAGAGGGGACGCACGATGCCCTCTCCTTCGCGGCCGACTTCGCCCAGGACTTGCAGCCGTTCGTGCAATTGGCGCATGGCGCACCTCCGACGGCGCTACTACGGTCTCCGCGCCGGCCGTCCTCTCACCCCGGCGGCGACGATCCGCGCGCCCCCGCGCGGGAGGATCGCGCGGGCGGTCGACGCAAGCACCGGGCGTGCCGATCCAACTGCAAGCCCGCAGCCGTAGCGCTGACGCGTGCCGCCAAGGAGACCGATGACCGACCTGCTCACCTACCTCGTTCCGCGCGAGCAGGCGATGCTCGCCGACCTCGAAGCCTTCGTCACGCGCGAGACGCCGTCGACCGAGAAGCCGCTGCTCGACGCGTTCGCCGCCTATCTGGCGGAGTACGCCGCGGCGATCGGCGCCCCCGAGGTCGAGCTGGTGCCCGTCGCGGACCACGGCGACCATCTGCGCATTCGGTGGAACGGGTCGTCGGCCGAAGCGCCGGTGCTGATGCTCGCGCACTACGACACGGTCTGGCCCACGGGCACGCTGGCGACGATGCCCTTCTCGATCGTCGACGGCGTGATCCGCGGCCCCGGCGTCTTCGACATGAAGGGCGGCATGCTCCAAGGCTTCTGGGCCGTGCGCGCGCTGCTCGAGCACGGCGGCCTGCGGCGGCCCGTCGTGTACCTGTGCACCTCAGACGAGGAGATCGGCAGCAAGACCTCGCGCGCCCTGATCGAGCGCGAAGCCCACGATGCCGCCGCCGTCTTGGTCCTCGAGCCCAGCTCCGGAGCTGGCGGCGCGCTGGTCACGGCGCGCAAGGGCGTGGGCATGTTCCACGTGGAGGTCGACGGGCGCGCCGCCCATGCCGGCCGCGACCCCTTCGCCGGCGTCAGCGCGATCGACGAAATCGCGCGCTTGACGCTCGACCTGCATGCGCTGACCGACGCCGCCGCGGGAACCACGGTCAATGTCGGCGTGATCCAAGGCGGGACGCGCAGCAACGTCATCGCCGCCCACGCGGAGGCCAGGGTGGACGTGCGCGCCGCCGACCCGGCGTCGATGGAGCAGGTGACCCGCGATATCCTGGCGTTGCGCCCGCACCAACCGGAAGCGCGCGTGCGCATCAGCGGCGGCGCCAATCGTCCGCCCATGGAGCGCGCCGCCGGCACCGCTCTCCTCTACGATACCGCCGCGCGGCTGGGTGCCGCGATGGGCGTGAACGTCGAGGAGACGTCGACCGGAGGAGGCAGCGACGGCAACTTCTGCGCCGCGCTGGGACGCCCCGTGCTTGACGGCATGGGCGCGGTGGGCGGCGGCGCTCACGCGCTCACCGAGCACGCGCTGGCGAGCGAGATGCCTCGGCGCGCCGCGCTCTTGGCGGCGCTGCTCGCCTCGCTCTGAGCTCTACGCGAAGAGATCTGCCGGGGCCGCGGGCGCCCATCCCGCCGCGGCGGCGCGCTGCAGCAGCACGCGCACGGCCTCCGCACCTTCGTCGCCGAGATCATCGCTGAACTCGTTGACGTAGAGCGCGATGTGGCTGCGCATCACGCTCTCGTCCATCTCCTGCGCATGCGCGCGCACGTAATCGATCACGTCGCCTTCGCGCGCACGCGCGTGGGCGAGGCTCGCGCGGATGGCGTCGTCGATGCGCTGGCACGCCGCCGGCGAGAGATCGCGCCGCGCCAAGATCCCTCCCAGGGGAATCGGGCGTCCCGTGGCGCTCTCCCACCAGTCCCCCAGATCGACGACCGACTCCAGGCCGTGATCCCGATAGGTAAAGCGGCTCTCGTGGATGATGAGCCCCGCATCGACCTCGCCGTGCTCGACCGAGCCGATGATGCGGTCGAAGCGAAGCTCGCGGATCTGCGGCAACGGCAGGCCGCGATCGGCGAGCAGCAAGCGCAGCAGCAGATAGGCCGTCGTCATCGGTCCGGGGATCGCCACGCTGCGGATCGACTCCAGCGTGTTCCCCGGGCGCGCCACCATCAGCGGACCGCAGCCGCGGCCGAGCGCGCCGCCGGAGCGGAGCAGGCGGTAGCGATCCAGCAAGAGCGGGATCGCCCCGTACGAGATCTTGGTGAGCTCGTACCGCCCCTCGCGGGCCGCCCCGTTGAGCTCCTCAATGTCGTGGAGCGCCACGTCGACGGAGGGGGCGCCGGGAACCAGCCCGTGCGTCAGCGCGGCGAAGATGTACGTGTCGTTGGGGCACGGGGAATACGCGAGCCTCACAACAGGCTCTCCCAGAGTCGCGCGCAGGCGGCATGGAGGGCGCGCAAGGCGCCTCGCACGTCCCATGCGGCGCGGTCCCGCTCGCCGACCTGGTTGGAGATCGCGCGCACCTCCACGGCCCTTACGCCCGCGCGCTGCGCGGCCCGCAGCACGGCGAAGCCTTCCATGGACTCCACCAGCGGATCGAAGCGCCGCCGCAACTGGGCGGCGCGGGCGTCGCTGCCCGTCACCGTGGCCACCGTGATGCCCCGCCCCACCACCGCCTCCGGCAGGGCGCGCCGCGCGGCCTCCACCAGCACCGGATCGGCGTAGGCACGGTCCACCAGCGCGACGCCGGCGGGCAAGGTCATCTCCTCGTCACCCTCGACGCCCAATTCGGCGAGCACCTCTTCCTCCACGATCGCGATGCCGCCGGGTGGGAGCGTACCGTCGAACGAGCCGGCGATGCCGATCGAGACGACGGCGCCGTAGTCGCAGCGAGCCAAGGCGGCGGCCACGGCGGAGGCCGCCTCGACGGGACCGACGCCAGCCGCGAGCAGCGTCAAGGCGGGACCGGGCGGCGGCAACTCGGCGGGGATCGCCGAGACGACGAGGAGGCGCGGTTTCACGACGGCGGTCGCTGTTCTCTCCCCCGCCCCGGCGCGCCTACCACCCCCAACGGATTTCTTGTCCGATGTTTGATATGGACATATCTTGAACAATACGCCGGCCCCTGGGCGGATACACGATCCAAGCGGACGCCAAGCTGACGGGCCTCAACAGCGAGGGTCAACCGTGATGCTGTTTCCGTCATGCCGGACTGATCGGACACGTATCCGAGAACGAGCGAGGCGCAGCAAGCGCACGCTCAAGGATGCGGCCGTCTTCCGACCGAACGTTGTGGCGTGAGCCACGAGCATCATCACCATCATGGGCACGGCGATCGCCACGGTGCCAAGCAACCCGAGCGCTTCGACCCGACGCGCGCCGCGCGCCTTGAAGATCCCGAGCGCCTGACGTATCTCCCCGTCGAGGACGTGCTCGAGCTCCTCGATGCACCGCGCGACGCGTGCGTGATCGACTTCGGCACGGGAACCGGCGTCTATGCGATCGCGATTGCTCGCGCGCGTTCCGACCTGCGGATCGTGGCGCTCGACGAACAGCCAGAGATGCTCGCGCTGCTGCGCGCCAAGCCCGACGCGGCGCGCTTGGGGAATCTGGAGCCCGTCGGCCCCGAAGCCGTTGCGACCCTGCGCGGCTGCGCTCAGCGCATCCTTGCGATCAACGTCTTGCACGAGCTCGGCGACGACGCCCTGCATCACGTCGGCGAGCTGCTCGCCCCCGCCGGGCGCGCGGTCTTCATCGATTGGAACGCCGACGCGGATCGTCCCGTTGGACCACCGAGCGATCACGTCTACGCCCCAGTCGAGGCGCGCGCGCGTCTCGAGGCCAACGGCTTCCGCGTCGCGAGCGCCGAACGCCTCTTCGCGTACCACTTCGCGTTGGTCGCGACCTATCGCTCCGCGCCCGCCGAGCGAGACTCCACGCCCGACTCGTCGTAATCGACGCTTAGCAAGGGTTTTTCCGCACCCTGTTAGGTCACGCGTCACGTTCACAGAGAAAACGCCCGATCCCGGACGAGATCAGGCGTTGAATCTGGAGCCGTTGACGGGGATTGAACCCGTGACCTCTTCCTTACCAAGGAAGTGCTCTACCACTGAGCTACAACGGCGTCTGGGCGCGGACGGGCGCCAGGACGGCCTCCATTTCGGCGACCCCGACCGCGCTCCTTCACGCGCTCGCGCCGTGCCGAGCGCCGCGGCCAAGGGCGGGACCCACACGCACCGAAGTGGAGGCGCATGGACAAGCCACCGCTCGTGCCCCGTCCGGCGGCGACGATCATGCTGGTACGGCCGCACGCGCGCAACCTCCAAGTCTTCATGTTGCGCCGCAGCGCGCAGAGCGCCTTCGTTCCCGACGCCTACGTCTTCCCCGGCGGCGGCCTCGAGGAGCACGACTGCGACGAGTCCTATGCAGCGCGCGTGATCGGCCTCGAAAACGGCCGCATGGAGCACTTGTTCCGCAGCGAGCCTCTGGGCAATGCGCGTGAGTGGGCCGTCACGCTGAGCCGCTCCCAGCGGCACGGGCTCCTGGTGGCGTGCGCGCGCGAGCTCTTCGAAGAAGCCGGCGTCTTGCTCGCCGTGCCGCCGCTGCCGCCGCCGCAGCTTCTGGCCGAGGCGCGAGCAGCGCTGCAGCGCAACGAGATCACGTTCGGAGAACTCATCAACCGATTGCGGACCGTCATCGACCTCTCCGCCGTCGAAGCCTACTCGCGCTGGATCACGCCGCCGGGCGAGCCGCGCCGGTTCGACGCGTACTTCTTCCTCGCGGCGATGCCACCGGAACAGACCGCCGCCGCCGACCTGGTGGAGACCACGCACGCCGTGTGGATCGAGCCGCAAGAAGCGCTCGAGCGCGCCGATCGCGGCGAGATGCGCATCGTCTATCCCACGCGCCTCCATCTGCGGCGGCTGACCGCCCATGCCTCGCTCGAATCGCTCTTCGCTCACGCGCGCAGCAAGGAGATCGTGGCGGTGAGCCCCGATCCGCTCGACGCGCAGCTGACCGCCTTCCGTCTCCCCGACGACCTGCTGGAGCGCTGGTGAGATGGGCGCCGAACGCTTGAGCGAGCGCGTCTTTCGGCTCCGCGCCCCGAACCCTGGGCCGATGACGTTCACCGGGACCAACAGCTATCTCGTAGACGGCGGCCGCGATCGCTTCATCGCCATCGATCCCGGACCCGCGCACGAGGCGCATGCGCTGGCGCTGGCGCTGGCCGCGGCGGACCTGGGCGGCACCATCGCCGCAATCTTGGTCACGCACGGTCATCCCGACCACGCCCCCGGCGCGGCCCGCCTTGCGGCCCTCACGGGCGCGCAGGTCTACGGTCACCCGCGCGCGCTCTTCCCGCATACCGCGACGCTCTGGCACGAGAAGAGCGTCGACCTCGACGAGGTCACACTGCAGGTCCTGGATGCGCCGGGTCACGCGGTGGACCACGTCGCGCTCTATCTGCCGGAGGAGCGCGCCATCTTCACGGGCGACGTCGTGGTCGGTGAGGGCACGGTGGTGGTGGCGCCGCCGGGGGGAGAGATGGCCACCTACCGTCGCACCCTCGAGTCCTTGCGCGAGCGGTATCCCGACGCGGCGCGCATCTACGGCGGCCACGGGCCCGAGGTCCGCGACCCGCCCGCGAAGCTGGCAGAGTACGTCGCGCACCGCGCCCGCCGCGAGCACCAGGTCCTCGAGGCGCTCGCCGCGGGGGATCGCACGATTCCCGAGATGGTGGCCCGCATCTACGCCGACCTCGACCGCGTGCTCTGGCCGGCTGCGGCGCGCCAGGTGCTTGCCTATCTCGACGCGCTCGAAGTCGAAGGGCGGGCCCGCCGCCTGCGCCAGCGATCGGCGAGCACCGCCGAGCGCGCCCTCCTCGAGATCGATCTCTCGCGGCTGGAGGACCCCGTCGCCCTCGCGGAGCTGGGGGCTCGCGACGACCGGAGCGGCGTCATCGTCGAGTACGAGCCGGGCTGACGCCTCCGCGCCTACCTCGAGAATGTTCGAAGGCCGCTGTGGGGCAGCGGCCTTCATTCGCGAGTCTAGGATGGGATGTCCGGGAGTATGTGCATCTCCTACTTCAGGGTACGCCCGCCAGCATGAAGAAGTCTTTAAGCGCTTCTGTCGGCGGCCTCAAGCTTTGCGGCCCGCTCCATCGCGGTGACATCGGGCTCGATCCCCAACCAGAGCCGGAACGAGGCCGCGGCTTGAGCCACCAGCATGGTCAAGCCGTCGGCCACGGGGCGCCCCAGGCGCGCACCCAGGTCCGCGCGGGGACCGTAGTTTGCGTCGACCACCGCGGGAGCGGCAACCAGCGCGCCGGCCAAGAGCGGGGGTAACTCTACCCCCGGCGGAAGGGTCGAGAAGACGACGTCTATGCTTTCGAACCCCCACGGCCGCGCGCCGGCCACCAGGGCCAGGACGCCGCGCACGCCCTCCTCCCGCCGCCCCCAGACGGCCACGCGCCCGCCCCGCTGGGCGATCCCCAGCGCCGCCGCGCGCGCCGCGGGGCCGGTGCCGAGCACCGCCACGCTCACCCCCTCGACGCTCGACGTCCCCGCTGCGCGGGCGGCCGCAACCGCGGCCCCCTCTCCATCCGTGTTCCAACCCGCGGTGCCTTCGGCGTCGAACCGCAACGTGTTGGCCGCGCCGACGGCTCGCGCGAAATCGTCCAGGCGGGCGCAGAGGGCGGCGGCCTCCTCTTTTAACGGCGTGGTGACGTTGCACCCGAGGTAGCGCGCGCGCAGACCGTCCAGGCGCTCGCGCAGGGTGCCGGCGGGAATCCGCAGCGCCTCGTACTCTCCCGCGATGCCCGCCGCGCGCAGCGCGGCGCGGTGGATGGCCGGGCTCAGGCTGTGCGCCACCGGATCGCCGATCACGCAGAGGCGCATCACGGCCGCCGTTCGGGCATCACGATCCGCTCGAAGAACCGCAGGATGCGCGTGGTCGCGAAGTCCGCCTCGACGAGCGGCTCGGTGAGGATCGTCCGCATGCCGAGCAGCTTCGCGCCAAGCACGTCGGTGAAGAGCTGATCGCCAATCACCACGGTTTGCGCAGGGGGCGTCCCCAGCAGGGCCATCGCTCGCCGGAACGCCCCGGGCAGGGGCTTGAGGGCGCTGGGGACACAGGCGATGCCTGCCGCTTGGGCCACCGCCCCCACCCGCTCGGGAAAGTTGTTCGAGAGGAGGACCAGCCGCAAGCCCCGCTCACGCGCGCGCTCCAGCCACGCCTCGTGATCGGGCGGCAGGTGCATCTGACGGTAGCCGACGAGCGTGTTGTCGAGGTCCACGATCACGCCCTGCGCGCCTGAGGCACACAGATCATCGATCGAGACGTCGGCGAGGGTCTGAGCCTGCGCGTCGGGTCGAAGGAACGAAAACACTCCTGACCGTGAGCGCCGGCTAGCCGAGCTGAGCTCCCCCGGGCCGGAACGGGCGCGCACCCAGGCGATGCGTCGACTCGACGAACCGGATGGTGCCCGTGGCCGCGTGCATGATGATCGAGTGCGTCTTCGCGCCGTTGCCGAAGAAACGCACGCCGCGGCAGAGATCGCCGTCCGTGATGCCCGTGGCGCAGAAGACCACGTCTTTGCCGATCACGAGATCGTCGATGGCGAGCACGCGGTCCAGGTCGCCGAATCCCATGGCTTTGGCGCGCTCCGCCTCTTGCTCGTTGCGAGGCTTCAGGCGCCCGAAGAAGCCGCCGCCCAGGCACTTGAGCGCCGCGGCCGCGAGCACGCCCTCGGGGGCGCCGCCGATGCCCATCGCCGCGTGGATCCCGGTGCCCTCGATGGCGGTGGCGATGCAGGCGTCCACGTCGCCGTCGGAGATCAGCTTGATGCGCGCACCAGCCGCGCGAACCTCGTCGATCAGCTCTTTATGGCGCGGCCGGTCGAGGATCACGACGGTGACGTCTCCGATGGCGCGCTCCAGCGCGTTGGCAACGGCCTCGAGGTTGTCCCTCACGGTCGCGTCGATGTGGACGTATGGCGCGGCCTTCGGTCCCACCGCCAGCTTCTGCATGTAGGAATCGGGAGCGTGGAGGAGTCCGCCGCGCTCGGATACCGCCAGCACCGCGATCGAGTTGGGCAAGCCGTTGGCCACGAGGTTCGTCCCCTCGACCGGATCGACGGCGATGTCGACGCGCGGCCCGCCGGCGCCGACCTCCTCGCCGATGAAGAGCATCGGTGCCTCGTCCCGCTCGCCCTCGCCGATCACCACGCGCCCCGAGATCTTCATCTCGTTGAGCGTCTCGCGCATCGTCTCGACGGCTGAGGCGTCGGCTTCGTCGCGCTGCCCCTTGCCCATGAGCCGAGAGGCAGCCAGGGCAGCCGCCTCGGTCACCTTCACGAAGTCCAGCGTATCCACGACGCTCTCCGGCGCCAGTGTCGGTGTCAAGGTGGCCATGGCTGCGAGCTCCTCTCCATCGTTGTCCCGTTCGAGACGAAAAAAATTGGCAGATTGATGCGAAATCCCTTGGAACCCATTACCCCACCGCCATGGGTCGCCAGGGGCACCGCAAGAGAGACCAGAAGCCTCCCGGACCATGACGGAGCGCACGTATCACGCGAGACCTTTATGCACCTTGGGGTCGAGTTCCCATGGCTGAACATGCCCCCGGAACCGGCTCCCGACCCCTTTCCCAGGGGCTTCTTTATGCGGCGGGGACGATGCCCCTTGTCACCGTCGCGGGCGCGGGCCTTACCCTCGGCTTCTTCGGCTGGTTCGCGCTGGTCTCGCACGTGCAGGCCCTGCTGGCCGTCACCGACGCGATCCTCGTGCTCGCGCTCCCGCTCGGCATGGTCGGCGCCTTGGCCGCTTGGCAATGGTACGCCCACTACTTCGCGGGGCGCGCCGGCATCTCGCACCGCACGGCGCTCGCCGTGGACGCCTGGAGCTTCGTACCGCTCTATCTGCTGTGGCTTCCCTTGGCCCTGATGCCCGTACGGGCGATCTCCGAGGGCCCCGTCCTCATCGCCACCATCGCGATCTGGTGCGCTGCCAAGCTGGCCGCCGCCTCCCGCTTCAACCAGACGGTGCGCGAGGTGACGGTCACCTACCTCGTGACCCGCATCCCGCTGATCATCATTGCTCTGCTCGGAGCGACGCTGATCGGCCAGCGCGCGGGCACGCACTGGTCCGCCTCGCACGATCTGCTGCTGACGGTCTGGGGACGCTGGGACGCGCAGCACTACATCGAGATCGCCTCCCACGGCTACCGCGGCACGAACATGGCTTTTTTCCCCTTATATCCGCTGCTGCTGGCGATCATCGGCAAAGTCACCGGCTCCCACCTCGTGGCAGGCCTGATCGTCTCGAACGTCGCGCTCTACGTGGGGTTGCTGTTCTTCTACAAGCTCGTGGAGCACGAGCTGCGCGACCGCCGCGTGGCGTATCGCGCCGTCTTCTACATCTCCGTCTTCCCCACGGCGATCTTCTTCTCGGCGGTTTACACGGAGTCGCTCTTCTTCGCGCTGACGGTCGCCTCGTTCTACTACATTCGCGAGCGCAAGTGGCTGCTCGCCGGCGTGATCGGCGCCTTCGCCTCAGCGACGCGCGTCGAGGGCATCCTGCTGTTCGTGCCGTTTGCCATGGAGTGGTGGTCGGCCCACCGCAACGGCGAGAGCTTCTCGTGGCGCAGCCTCCTGGGCATCTGCCTGGTGCCGGGCGGCCTTCTGGCATACATGGCCTACCTGTGGGTCCTCGTCGGCGATCCGCTCTACTTCTCGCACGTGCAGTGGCACTGGAACCGCCATCTTGCGCCGCCGTGGGTCAGCGTCCTCAACGGCATCCACCTCGTCACCCACGCACATCTCCAGCAGACGGTCGCCTACCAGTCGATCGAGCTGGTCTTCACGGCCTTCATGCTCGTGATGCTGGTGCTCGGCTTCAAGGCGCTGCGGCCGTCCTATTGGATCTACATGCTGCTCTCGACCGTCGTGCCGCTCTCCACCTCGAGCCTGATGAGCATGCCGCGCTTTGCGCTGGTGCTCTTTCCGATCTTCATGCTCTTGGCCATCTGGGGCAAGCGCCCCGCCATCAACAACGCCGTCATGGCGTTCAGCCTGCCGCTCTTGGGTCTCTTCACCGTCCTCTTCGCCGATTGGTACTGGATCGCGTAGTGTCGACACACCGCAACATCATCTCCGCGGCGCTATCGCGCCGGGGCGTGCGTCAGTTCGTCAAATTCGCCTTCGTCGGAGCCAGCGGCTTCCTCGTCAACCTCGTGGTCTTCACCATCCTGGAGAACAGGACGCACTTCCCATTCTGGCTCGACTTCTCCATCGGCTTCATGCTGGGCGGCGTCTCGAACTACGCGCTGAACCGCGTGTGGACGTTTCGCTCGAGCGGGCACCCCGGGCGTGAGGGCATGCAGTTCCTCACGGTGTCGTTCATGGCGCTGCTGCTCGGCGATGCCGTCTCGTGGTTCCTCAAGGGTCCGATGAACGTGCAAGGCAACCACCGCGTCTGGTTCGCCGCAACGGTCTCCGGCATGTTCCTCAACTTCTTCGTGAACAAGTACTGGACGTTCAGGGAACGGGCGTGACGTTCCGGGTCGCTCTGGCCGGCGCACTCCTCTTGGGCCTGGTGCTGCGCCTGCACGGGATCCACAACCCGCTGCTCGATCACCCGTCGTGGCGACAAGGCGACACCGCTTCGATCGCGCGGAACTTCGCCGCGCTGCGCTACAACCCGCTCTTTCCCCAAACCAACTACGACGGCCCGCCGCCGAACTATGTGGAGCTGGAGCTGCAGATCGTCCCGTTCCTGGCGGCGACGCTCTACAAGATCTTCGGCGTCCACGAGGTCTTCGGGCGGCTGCTGACGATCGCGTTCTCGCTGGGGACCGTCGCGGCGGTTGGCCTCTTCGCGCGGCGCCTCTTCGCCAGCGGCGTGGCAGGAGCCGCCGCCGCCCTCATCTTCGCCATCCTGCCGGGCAGCATGTACTACGGGCGCACGTTCATGCCCGATACGACCATGGTCTTCTTTCTCTCGGCGGCGCTCTACGCGACGTGGCGTTGGTTCGAAGACCATGACGGAGCGCTGGACCGCGTCTGGCAGCCGGCGGTTCTGGCTCTGGCCGCATTCTTGGCCAAGCCCGTCGCGCTGTTGGCGGCCGTCCCGATCGCCGCGATGGGAATCGCGCGCCACGGGACGCGGGCAACGCTCTCGCGGGCCTCAACGTGGGTCTATGCCGCCATCGCCGTCCTGCCCTTGGCCGCCTATCTCCGGTTCGAGCACGCGATCGCCGAGTGGCATTGGGCCAGCGGCATCACCAGCAAGCACGTGGTGCCCTCGCTCGTCCAGGCGTTGAGCTCGCCTGCCGCATTCGCCGCCAAGCTCACCGCGTTCTACCGCGAGTGGCACTTCCTCTGGCAGACGATGCTCGGTCCCGTCGGCTGCTTCTTGGCGCTGGCGGGACTCGCTCTCCTGGCCATGCGCGCGATGCGCGGTGGCGTCGTGCTCTGGTCGTGGCTGGCCGCGGTGGCCGTCTACGGCTATCTCGTCGTCACGGTGGAGCCCGTCGACTACTACCTGTATCCCGTGCTCCCGCTCGCCGCGCTCTTGGGCGGCGGTGCCGTCGCCTGGCTCTACGAGCGCGCAAAGCCGACCACCGCGCCTGAACGCGCGGCATGGCTGGTTGCCGGCGCGATCGTGTTGGCGGGGTCGACGCTCGTCGATCGCCACCGCGTGGCGCCGTACTACGCGTGGCGCACGGGCGTGTACGAGCAGGCGCGCGCTCTGGATCACGGGCTGCCCAAAGGCGTCCTGGTCGTCATGGGGCACTACGACCCCTCCATCCTCTACTACATCAACCGCTACGGCTGGGAAGAGGATCCGCTCGTCTGGACGCCGTTCGACGAAGAGAGCGCCATCAAGAAAGGCGCGCGCTACTTCATCGACGTCGAGCCGGCGCGCTTGCGGCGCAATGCCGATCTCTATCACTGGCTCCAGCGCTTCCCCGCCGTCTCGCTGCCCGGCGTGCAGTGGAAGGTCTACCACACCGATTACACCGTGCAGATTCCCGGCGCGGAGGCGCGCTGGGAGGCCTACCGCAGGCGCGAGCGCGAGGCCGCGCTCAAGCGAACGCGATCCGCAAGCTCGGCCGGCCCGCGCCCTCCAGCCGCGCCTCCCACGTCTCCCCCGGCGCGATGAATGGCGCCGCCGTCAGCGAGCCCGTGGTGATGATCTCGCCCGGGGCGGGCGGCGCCATGCCGATGCGGTCCGCCAGCTCGACCAGCGCTTCCAGTGAACGCAACGGCCCACCCAGGACGTTGCGTGCCTCGCCTCGACCGGCGACGACGCCGTCGCACGCCAACTCCACCGAGAAGCTCGACGAGGTCGCCGCCGCCTGAGGCGTGAACAGGCGCGGCTCGCCCACGATCAGCGCTCCGTGCAAGCCGAAATCCGCGATCGCGTCGGCGGGAGACAGCTCCCATCCGGGATAGTGGCACTGCACGATCTCGAAGCCCAGGGCCCACCAGTCGATGACGCCGCGCCGAGGCCGAAGACGATCTCCGGCTCGATCCGGGGCTCCACCCGAGCCCGCTCCAGACCGCCGTATTGGTGAAACCGACCTTCAAGCCGGCGCGCAGACCGCCGGCCTGGGTCCCGCGCTCGGCGAGTATGGTGCCCACGGCGTAGCCGTCATCGATCGTGAAGTCCGCGAAGCGCCGGCTCGGAGCGATCGTCTTTCCGCCCGCGCGAGCGGCATCCCAGAGTTCCTCGGCCAGCGCGGTCCGCATCTCGCTCGACAACGCCATCGCGCTCATCTCCTCTCGGGCGCGAGCTGCTGCACGACGAGCCCGCGGCCACCCGACCGTTCCTTCAGGGGCAAGGGCGTCATCGTTCCTCGAGCCCACGTCGCAAACTGATCCTCGTAGTGCGGGGTTCGAGGACGGCCGCTCTCGCCGAGCGGGAACGACATGCCGCCCTCGCTCCAACGCCCGGCCTCCCAAACCGCGCGAAAGCTTTGTCCGTACGCCTGGGTCTGGACCTTCACCGAGAAGGCGTCGCCCCAGCCCGGGATGGACGGCGGATCGAAGAGCGTGATGCCCAGATTCGCGAGCGGATGGCGCAATCGCGTGGCTCCGGCGAGACGCCACGGCCGCGGGGGCATTCCCGTTTGGCGCTCCGCCGCGCGAAGCGCCCCCAGCAACAGCGCGTCTCCGTCACCGTTCCCGGCGAACCAGCCCTTCGGACGCTCGCGGAGCGCGCGCAACAGTGGGACGAGCGCCTCGGTCCCGGCGTCGTCAAGCCACGCCCCGCCAAGCGACGCGCCGAGCACGCGGTCGGCGAACGCACGCTCCGCCTGCATGCGCAAGGCAATCGCCAGCGTGGCTGCTCGCGAGTCACCCTCGAACCGGCCGTCCCACGCACGCAAGAGCGCGAGCCCTCGCGGGCCGCCGGCCAAAGCGGGGCGGCGCCGGGCCGCGGCCAAGGCGTCGTCGACCAGCTCGCGCTCGGGGAGCGAGAGATCGTCGAGTTGGAGGCGCTCCATCTCGCGCACCGTCAACCGCGCGCGGCCAACCAGCTGCGAGCGGATGCGATAGGCGCGATACGGCGGCGCGAAGGCATCGGTCAGCCGGTAGGGATAGCCCGCGCCGTAGGTACGATCGTTGGCCGTGAAGACCACGGCGTCGCGCGAGGGATCCACGTGGGGCAGCTCCCCGAAGGGGACGAAGCCGCGCCACGCATCCACCACGCGGCTCCCGTCGACGACGCCTGTGCCCCAGATCCCGTCGATGGGAATCTCCCCCGCCAAGTGATAGGCCACGCGCCCGCGATCGTCGGCAAGGACGAAGTTCTGCGGCGGGCCCGGATACGATCCCAGGGCTCGGAGCGCCTCGCCCATGGTGGCGGCGCGATCGAGGGCCAGGAACGGCGCGAGCGGCGACTGGGGATCGCGCGCCGTCACCCATGCCGCCGCATACGGCGTGGGCCGGCCGTCGGGGGTGAGCAGCAAGAAGCCGTGGATCGTCCGGTAGCGCGCGATCACGCGCGTGCGCCCGCCGCGCACCGCGATGCGTTCCCGCCGCGCGGTCGCCGGGAGCCAGCGCCGCGTGCGGGGATCGAGGTAGGCCAGCCCTCCGCCCGCGAGGCGGCGCAGCTGCTCTCGATAGAGCGTGACCGTCGAGACGGTCCCGTTGGTCGCCCCCCAGGCAAGATGGGCATTGTGCCCGAGGACGACACCCGGCGTGCCGGGCAGTGAGGCTCCAACGACGTCAAGCCCGGGAGCGCGAAGCCCGATGGCATACCATACCTGCGGCACGGTGTAGTCCAAATGCGGATCGTTGGCGAGGAGGGCGAGGCCGCTGCGCGTGTGCGCGCCGCCGACTGCCCACTCGTTGCTGGCCTCCGCATTGCCGTGGCGCAGCGGCAAGAGCGCGGCGGCCTGCGCATCGAGAGCCATCGTCGCCGGATGCGCGAGCGGCGGCATCGTGGCCACGGGGGCGGGGCGCCCTGAGAGCGGGGCGTCGTAGCGCGGATCCGTGATCGCATAGAGGGCCCTGCCCACCGCACCGCCGACCGCGCGGTCGATGCGCGTGCGCAGGAGGATCTGGTTCCACGTATGGGTCAGGTCCAGCACCGTCGCCATGCCGCAGAGCAGGGAGTCCTCGGGGCGCCACGGCCGCGGGCGGTAGAGCAAGACGCGAAACTCCACCGGCAACGGCCCGCGCGCGATGGCCGCGTTGACCCCCTGAGCGTAGGCATCCAAGGCGAGCCGCTCGTCGGGACGGGCACGGGCGTACATCCGGTCCGCCAGCGCCTCCATGCCGATCTCGCGATGGCGCACGTCGATCGCCAGCAAGCCGGGCCCGAAAATCTCCGCCAGACGTCCCGCGACGAATCGGCGCACCACGTCCATCTGAAAGAGCCGGCTCTGCGCCTCGAGGTAGCCCTGCGCCTCGAACGCGTCGTGCAGCGAGGCCGCGCGAACGTAGGGGATCCCGCGCGCGTCGCGCACGACGGTGACGGGATGTTCGAGTCCCGCGATCGAGAGCTCTCCGGAGACCGGCGCGCGCGGCGCCAGCACGCCCCACGAAACGAACCATGCGCCGCCCGCGAGGATCACCAGCAACGCGAGCGCGGCCGCCGCGAGCACGGCGCCGCGCGCCACGCGATTCACGGCAACGGCAACAGCGAGCCGCCCGTGGATGGAGCGGCACTGCTCGTCTCCGGGAGGCCGGACTCGACGACCTGGCGATACGCGACGAGCCGGTTGGTGCCGCGCGTGGCCTCCGAGATCAGATCGTAGGAGTCTCGGATCGCGCTATCGAGGTGGGCGGTGTCGTAGTCGTAGCGGAACGTGTGGAGCTCTTGCAGGATCTGCTTGATAAGCAGATCCTGCACGTGATAGGACTGCAAGATCTGCGTGCTAGCCTGCTCGTAGGTCGGAAAGTTCGTCGCGATGATCTGCTTTTGGATCGAGGCCTGCTCGATCTTCTGCTTGAGCTCCTGCGCCCGTACGCTCTCGGGATCGACCTTCAGGGCAACCTCGAGCGCCTGGAGCGCCTCGCCGAGCTGGCTCTCCTCGAAGAAGCGCTGCGCCAGGTCGGTCTGCACGCGCGCCAGGCCCGTCCTCGCCCGTTGGTCGTCCGGCGACAAGCGAAGCGCCAACTCGTACTCACGGGCGGCGTCGGGCAGGTTGCCGGCCGTCAGCGAGGCCGCTCCTTGGGAGAGCCGCGTCTCGACCACCCAATGCTGGATCGAGGAGGCACAACCCGTGGACGAAAGGAGCAACAGCGCCAGGGCCCCGACGAACAAGGGACGCATCACCGCTACCTCGTCAAGAGATGGGCGACGTAGGCGATCAGGTGCGCTCCGGGCGCAAGCACCAGTTGCGAGAGCAACGTCCCGAGCACCATCGTCAAGGATAGCCAGAGCACCATCGATTTCACGTCGTCGATGCTTCTCTCCCCCTTCACGGCCTGGTCGACGATGAACGCGGACGTCGGATCGACGACCAGCGTGAACGCGACCGTGCCGATGCCGTTGATGAGGCCGGAGAGCCCGAAGGCCGTCCCGGCCGCCCCGGGGCGTATCACGCCCGCGTAGTATGCGGAGACGACGCCGGCGGTGTAGACTGCCGTCACCAGCACGTTGGAGATCAGCAGCTTGGCGGGAACCGCCTTGAGATGGAACCGGCGCGCGATGTCGAGCCGAGGCGCCTTCGCGCTGCGCGCGATGGAGGCGAGCACTCGGGGGTCGATCAGCCGCAGGAGGCCGCGCGGGATGGAGCCGGTCCGTTCGTAGACGGCGATGCCGCGCAAGTAGAGGTGAATGAAGACCGGCAAGAGCGCCGTGCCGATCATGGCGCCTACGGTTGCCGCCAGCAAGATCATGCGCGACTGCGCGGCGAAGACGCCGAGCGCCTGCACGTGGCTGGCCGGCGATCCGTGCTCCATGATGCAGCGCGCGTGATCCGACAGCGAGGCGAACATCGGCGTGTAGACGAGGCTCGCCAGGCGGCTGGCGGTGACGAACAGGTTGAAGAGACTGATCGAGA
Organism: Candidatus Dormiibacterota bacterium; assembly: GCA_035533275.1. Taxonomy (GTDB): domain Bacteria; phylum Vulcanimicrobiota; class Vulcanimicrobiia; order Vulcanimicrobiales; family SCRA01; genus SCRA01. Next base: position 17,859 of record DATLUD010000077.1, read on the forward strand.
TGGCAACGCGTCCGGTGATCACGCCGGCCAGGCGCGCGCCGTAGGCACCCAGCTGCACGGCGGAGACGACCAGGTTGAGGGCGAGCGCCGCCCAAAGCTGCCAGGGAAAGAGCGGCAGCGGGGGTCCAACCGCACAAGCAAGCGCCGGTGTGGCGAGCGGATGCGTCATGCCTTGGTCCTATGCGACGGCCGCGGGCCGGTCGAGGCGCACGTCGTCGGCGTCAACCGGCCCCAGCACGCACAGCCCGAGTTGCCCCGTTGCGAAGAGCTCGTGCGCGAGCGCCGTGACGTCCTCTCTCTGAACCGCGTCGATGGATTCGATGATCTCCTGCGGATCCACGCGCCTTCCCAGCGAGAACTCGTCCCGTCCGAGGCGAATCATCCGATTCGACGACGACTCCAAGGAGAGCGTCAACGAGCCCTTCACGTGCTCCTTGGCCAGCGTCAGCTCGGCGTCGGTCGGCCCCCGCGAGGCCATGCTGGAGAGCTCTTCGCAGACGACCTTGATGCACTCGGGAGCGTTCTTCGGACTCGTGCCGGCGTACACCCCGAAGAGCCCGGCACCGCGGTACGCCTGCTGGAACGTGTAGACGCTGTAGACCAGACCACGCTTCTCGCGGATCTCCTGGAAGAGGCGGCTCGACATTCCGCCGCCCAGGATCGTGTCGAGCATCGCCAGGGCATACTTGCGATCGTGGTTCATCGCGAGGCCCCGCGTGCCAAGACAGAGGTACGCCTGCTCCGAGTCCTTCGCCCGCACCACCTGCGCGGGCCGGAGAGCCGGGACGTCCGGAACCGGCGGCGTGACGCTGCCGGAGAACTCGCTGAAATGGCGCGCCACCAGCTCCACGATCCGCTCGTGCTCGACGTTTCCGGCCACGGCGACCAGGGTGGTGTTGGGCGCGTAGCGCTCGCGCATGTACGCTCGAAGATCGTCCGGGCTCTGAGCGCTCACCGTCTCGGCGTAGCCGATCGTGGGAGCGCCGAGATTCGATCCCTCCCACATCGTCTGGATGAAGAGGTCGTGGATCATCTCGTCGGGCGAGTCGTCGTACATCTTGATCTCTTCGAGTACCACCGACTGCTCGCGAGCGAGGTCATCGGGCTCGAAGACGGGATGCTGATACATGTCGGCGAGGACGTCGATGGCCAGCTCGACGTGCGTGTCGATGACGCGCGCGTAGTAGCAGGTCTGCTCCTTGTCGGTGAAGGCGTTCATCTGAGCGCCGACGCCGTCCATCGTCTCGGCGATCTCCCTGGTGGAGCGCCGGGTGGTGCCCTTGAAGAGCATGTGCTCGATCAGGTGCGAGATGCCTCGCTGCTCGGCGCGCTCTGCGGAGGATCCGACGTCGGCCCACACGCCGATCGTGGCGGAGCGGACATGCGAGAGCTGCTCCGTCACGATGCGCAGACCGCTCGGCAAGGTCGTCTTCGCGTACATCAGGCCCCTCTTACGGCGGAACCGTCCCGAAAGCCTTGGCCCGCCGGTCCGGGTCCCAGCAGAGGACGACGGGGTTCAGCGGCACGGTCGCCCGCCCGGCGCGGCTGCCCGACCACGGCCGCCTGAACGACGGCCGGCATCAGTACGAGCGCGCAAAGTAAGCGACGGCCGTCGCGGGCTTCCCGCATGCGACGCACGAGACGCCGGCTTCGGCGAGCGGCATCAGATTGCGCGTGGTGGCCGAGGTCTGCGCCTTGACCTCCGCCTCGCAGCCCGCGTCGTTGCACCACGGGATGCGCACCATGCCCGCCTGGCGGCGCAAGAGGTCGAAGAACTCCTCGCGCGTCTGGGCCTCGAAGAGGTGCGCGTCGAGAAAGCCGCGCGCCTGCTCGTAGAGACCGCGCTGAACGGCATCGAGGAGCGAGCGCACGCCGCCCTCCAGGCCGGAGAGCGGGAGCGCCGCCTTCGCGTCGGGGTCGCCCTTCTCGCGATCGCGGCGCACGATCGTCACCTGACCCTCCTCGAGGTCGCGCGCTCCCAGCTCGATGCGCAGCGGAACGCCGCGCATCTCCCACTCGCTGAACTTCCAGCCGGGCTTGTGCTCGTCGCGGTCATCCAGGCGGACGCGCACGCCCGCCTTCACCAGACGGTCGCGCACCTCACGCGCCGTCGACGCGATCCGCTCTTCGCTGCCTTTCTTGGGAATCGGCACGATCACCACTTGGAACGGCGCGAGGAGCGGCGGCAGACGCAGACCGCGGTCGTCGCCGTGCGCCATGATCATCCCGCCGAGTATGCGCCACGAGACGCCCCACGACGTCGTCCACGCATGCTTGATCTGCTGATCCTTGTCCACGAACTGGATGTCGTAGGCCTTGGCGAAGTTCTGCCCCAGATCGTGGGAGGTGCCGGCCTGGAGGGCCTTCCCGTCCGGCATCAGCGCCTCGATCGAGAAGGTATGCAGCGCCCCCGCGAAGCGCTCGCTGGCGGACTTCTCGCCCGTCACCACCGGCACGGCGCAGACGTCTTCGGCGACCTCGCGGTAGACCTCGAGCATGCGCGCCACTTCCTCGGCGGACTCCTCGTGCGAGGCGTGCGCCGTGTGGCCCTCCTGCCAGAGGAACTCCATGGTGCGCAGGAACGGGCGCGTGGCCTTCTCCCAGCGCACCACGTTGTTCCAGCAATTGATGAGGATCGGCAGGTCGCGGTAGCTTTGCACCCAGCGCGCGTACATCACGCCGATGATGACCTCGGAGGTCGGGCGTACCGCCAGGCGCTCCGTCAGCTTCTCGTTGCCGCCGTGCGTGACCCACGCCACCTCGGGAGCGAATCCCTCGACGTGAGCGGCCTCGCGCATCAGCAGCGATTCCGGAATGAAGAGCGGGAAGTACGCGTTCATGTGGCCGGTCGCCTTGAAGCGGTCGTCCATCTGGCGCTGCAGGTTCTCCCAGAGCGCATACCCGTACGGGCGCAGCGCGATCGATCCGCGCACCGGCGTATAGTCGAAGAGCTCCGCTTTCCAGCAGGCCGCCGTGTACCACTTCGAGAGATCGGCCGCCTTGGGCGGGATCTCCTTGACGAGGGCCTCCGGCTCGTCGAACGCCTGGACCTTGGTCTCCTCTGCCATGACCCGCCTAGGTTCGCAGGCCCCGCCAAATCTCCTAGCCGAAAGCGGGGCTTGCGACACTCCCGGCTGCGGCCTTGCGACATCCCCCTCTCGGGGACGCGCGGCCGCCCAGGCGGAAGCGCAACGTCGTCGGCGTGGCGCGATGCGTGGCGGCGGCGGCGCTAATGGGGCGTGTGGATGAAGCCCGTGGTGAGCCAGGGGACGGCGGCGACCACGATGAGCGCGAGCAGCAGGGCGAAGAGATAGGGCACGATGCGGCCCATCGACTCGTCCGGGGAGACCTTGCCGACGGCGCACGCCGCGTAGAAGCCCACGCCAAACGGCGGAGCGAAGAGTCCGAGCCCCATCGCGAGGATCACGACGATGGCATAGTGGACCTCGTTGACGCCCAGTTCGCGCGCGATCGGGAAGAGCAAGGGGCCGAACAAGACGATGGCCGGAATACCCTCGAGCACGCTGCCGAGGACCGCGAACGCGACGATGGAGATCGCGAAGAAGCCGCCCTTTCCGCCCGGCACGTGCGCCATCGAGGCGGCCAACTGCTGCGAGAACCCCGACTGGGTGAGCGCCCACGCCATCGCCGTGGCGGTACCGATGATCAGGAGGATCGCCCCGGAGAGCGAGGCCGTCTCCACCAGCATCGGCAGGACGCGCTTCCAATCGAACCGGCGGTAGATCACCAGCCCCACCAGCACCGCGTAGACGATGCCCACCGTCGAGACCTCGGTGGCCGTGGCGATGCCTTCCAGCACGACGGCGCGGATCAGGAACGGGAGCACCAGCCCCGGCAGCGCGATCACGAAAGTCTTGGCGATGTGGGCGGCCGAGGGGCGCGCGGCCAGCTCCGTCTTGTCGTTGCGCGAGCGGAGATAGACCACGACAACCAGCGCGAGCGCGGCCACTGCGGCCGGCAGCAGCCCGCCGGTAAAGAGCGCGGCGATCGAAACGCCGGTCACCGAGCCGATGATGATGAGCACGAGGCTCGGCGGGATCGTCTCGGCCATCGCCCCGGACGACGAGAGCAGCGCGATCAGCTCCCCCGGCGGCGTCCCGCGCTTCTTCATCTCGGGGAAGAGCACCGGAGCCACCGCAGCCATGTCGGCGGCCTTGGACCCGGAGATTCCTGAGACGAGATACATCGCGCCCAGCAAGACGTAGCCGAGTCCTCCGCGGATGTGGCCCACCATCGCGGCCATGAAGTCGACCATCACGCGGGCGATCCCGGTCATCTCGATCAGCAGGCCCAACAGAACGAAGAGCGGGACGGCCAGCAGGACGAGCCCGGACATGCCCTCGTTCATGCGCCCGACCACGACGGAGAGCGGAATCGAAGTGGTGAGCGAGAGATAGGAGAGCGTGGCGACGCCGAACGCGAAGGCGATCGGCACCCCGATCGCCACGCAGATCGCGACGATGACCACGAAAAAGACGACGAGATTGGCGTTCCCCATCGCGATCAGCGCCGGCTTGGCCATCCAGAGCAGACCACCGGCGATCAGCGCGATGCCCAGGGCTCCCAACGCCTGCTTCCACGTCTCCCGCGCCGCCAGGCGCAGCAAGGCCACGGCAAGCATCAAGAGCGAGCCGACCAAGAGCGCGGCGACGCGATACGAGTCGTGCATCTGCAGCGCAGGCGTGAGAATGGCGTTCTGCTCCGCCACGTACTCCTGGGCCGGCGCCACGATCTCCAAGAGGAAGATCGCGACCACCACGCTCGCCATGGTCTCGAGCCAGGCCCGCACCGCGGGGGAGGCGCGCTTCACCAGCGTGGTGAGCCGCATATGCTCCCCGCGGCGCAGCGCGACGACCGATCCGAGCATGGCCAGCCAGATGAAGAGCGTCTCGGCCAGCTCGTCAGTCCACACGAACGGATTGTTGAAGACGTATCGGGAGACGACGCCCGCGAGGAGGATCGCAACCTCGACCACGACGAGCGCGGCCGCGGGAAGCTCGGTGACCCACGCCAGGATCGCCTCGGCGAGCGGAAGATGAGCCGCTCGCTTTGGGATCAGCTCCTCGAGGATGCCGTCTCCGATCGCCACCGGTTAGCCCAGTTTACCGGCGTACTTCTCGAGCAGACCCCACGGCTCTTCGCCGTACGTCTTCTTCCACTGCTCGTAGAAGCCGGCCTTGCTCAGCACCTCGCGGAACGGGGCCGTCGCGGGCTTGTTGAAGATCATGCCCTGCGACTTGAGCTTTGACTCCAGCGAGTCGTTGAGCTTCTTGACGTCGACACGCTCCATCACGGCCGCGTCGTTCATGTTGCGCATCACGATCTCCTGGAGGTTCTTCGGCAGCTTGTTCCACGCATCGGGATTCGCGAGGAACCAGAAGCCGTCCCACATGTGGTTGGTGAGGGAGCAGTACTTCTGCACCTCGTAGAGCTTCGCCGTCTCGATGATCGCCAGCGGATTCTCCTGCCCCTCGACCACCTTGGTCTGCAGCGCGGAGTAGACCTCGTTGAAATTGATGCCGGTGGGCGAGGCGCCGAAGGCCTTGAACATGGAGGTCCACAGCGGGCTGATCGGCACGCGGATCTTGAAGCCCTTGAGGTCGTCCGGCTTGTCGATGGGGTGCGAGCTGCTGGTGATCTCGCGGTAGCCGTTGTCCCACATCTTGTCGAACGCGAAGAGCCCGGCCTTGGAGACCGCTCCGCGCACGTATCCGCCCAGCTCGCCGTCCATCGCCGCCCAGACGTCCTTGTAGTCCTCGAAGGCGAAGCCGATGCCGTTGATCGAGGCCACGGGCACCAGCGTGGCGAGAATCAAGCCAGAAAGGGTGAAGAACTGAATGGCTCCCGCGCGCAGCTGCGAGAGCATGTTGGTGTCGCCGCCGAGTTGGTTGTTCGGGAAGATCTGGATCTCGATGCGGCCGTTCGACTCTTGCTTGATCTTGTCGGCGGCCTCGCGGGCACGCACGTTCATCGGATGGGTCAAGGGCAGGTTGTTCGCGTACTTGTAGGTGAACTCGGCGGCGTCCGCGCGGAAGCGGACGAAGCCGACGGAGGCGAACGCCGCGGATGCTCCGGCGGCGAACTTCTTGCGTGAGATATTCTGCACCAGTGTCTCTCCTCTCAAAGTCGAGCAACATTCGAATTATTGCATGACGAGTCCGCCATCGACGACCAGCGTCTCGCCGTGGACGTACGACGCCCGCGGCGAGAGTAGCCATACGATGCTCTCCGCGATCTCACTCGCGTCGGCGGACCGGCCGAGCGGTATCAGGCTTTCCACCCTGCGGCGATGTTCCACGTCAGCGAACGGCCCCGCGAGCATCGGCGTGAGCACGGGGCCGGGCGCGACGGCGTTGACGGCGATTCCCTTGTCCACCAGCGCGCGTGCCGCGTTCTTGGTGAGCGCCAGCACTCCGCCCTTGCTCGAAGCATAGGCGACCGTGCCCGTGAGCCCTCCGCCGCGGATCCCCGAGACGCTGGCGACGGTGCAGATCCGCGACCCGGGACGCATGTGGCGAGCCGCCTCTCGCATGCACAGGAACGTCCCGATCACGTTGACGTCGTAGAGCCGCCGAAACGCCTCGGCCGTGGTCTCGAGGAAGGGCGTCGTGTCTGCGATGCCCGCGCAGGTCGCCAACGCGTCGATGCGCCCCATCCGCCGCGCGATCTCCTCGAAGGCCGCGATCACCGCGCTCTCGTCGGCCACGTCGAGGCCGAGCGCGAGGTGCCCGTCACCGATGCCGTCGACGACGCGCTGCGCGCGCGCTTGGTCGAGATCGAGCGATGCCACGCGGTAGCCGTCCCGTGCCAAGGCCGCCACGGTCGCCGCTCCGACGCCGCTCGCAGCCCCCGTCACCACCGCCGTGCGAACGGCGGTCGCATCCTCCCTCATGTCGCTCCCCGTGTCGTCAGCGCATCATTAGGCCGCCGTCGACGACGAGCGTCTCGCCGTTGACGTAGGCCGAACCTGGCGAGAGGAGCCACACGATCCCCTCCGCGATCTCTTCCGGCGTCCCCACGCGGTGCATGGGGATCGCGCTCTCCAGCGCCCGCCGGTTCCCTTCGTCGCCGAAGGCTTGGGCGGTCATGCGCGTCTGCGTCGCGCCGGGCGCCACGCAGTTAACGGCGATGCCGCGATCGGCCAACGCCCGCGCAGCGTTCTTTGAGAGCGCCAGCACGGAGCCCTTGCTCGCGGAATAGGCCGCCGTGCCGAGCAGTCCTCCTCCCCGCAATCCGGCGACGCTGGCCACCGTGCAGATCCGCCCGCCGGCCGTCATGCGGCGCGCGGCTTCCCGCATGCAGAGAAACGTCCCCACGGCGTTGACCTCGTGGACCCGGCGGAACGTCGCCGCCGTGGCCTCCATGAAGGGCGTGGCGTCGACGATGCCCGCGCAGGTCGCCAAGGCGTCGATGCGCCCCATTCGGCCGACGATTGCCTCGAAGACCTCCCGAACGGCGTCTTCGTTTGCCACGTCGACGCCGAACGCCGCGTGCTCCGGTCCCGCCGCCCGCGCGGTCTGCTCCGCGCGCGCCGCGTCGAGATCGAGCGCCGCGACGCGGAGGCCCTCGCGCGCGAGCCCGGCGAGCACCGCCGCGCCGATGCCGCTGCCCGCTCCGGTCACCACGGCCACGCGGCCGTCGGCACCCACTACAGCATCTCCGTAGGCGACGCCAGATATCCGGCGAGCTGCGCCAGGAAGCGCGCCGCCGGGGCTCCGTCGATCCACCGGTGGTCGAACGAGAGCACCAATTGGAGCACCGGTGCCACCACCAGCTCTCCGTTGCGCGCCCACGGGCGCTCGAGGGCGGCGCCCATGCCCAGGATGACCCGTTGCGGCGCATTGGGCAACGGGCGAACGCGCGGAATCCGCGCCGGCCCCACGTTCGAGATGGAGATGACACCGCCCGCGACGTCGTCGAGGCCCAGGCGCCCCTCCCGCGCCAGCGCGGCGAGACGGTTGATCTCGGCGGTGATCGAGCGCAGAGCGCGCCCCGCGCAGTCGCGGACCACGGGGACCATCAAGCCCGCATCGGTATCGACGGCGATACCGATGTCGCTCCCGCCCCCGCCGGCGATTGTTGGATGATCGCTCAACGCGCGCGCGATGGCCAGCGCCGCCGCGGCGGTCCAAGAGACGTCCTTCCGTCGCCGGATCAGCGCCGCGAGCTCGGTCGCGTCGACCTCGGTGGAGACGTCGGCGATCGGGAGCGCGCCGATCTCGGTCATGTGGCGGTAGATGGCCCCGCGCACGCCCGTCGGGATCTCGGCTCCGGGCGTCGCCGCGGCGGGGCGCGTGGCGCCGGCGGCCGTCGCCAGGTCGGCGAGCGTGATCCTGCCGCGCGGGCCGGTTCCGCGCACGCCGCGCAGGTCGATCCCACGCTCGCGGGCCGTGCGGCGCGCGACCGGCGAGGCCAAGATGCGGGCTCCGGCGGCACCGTTCACCGGGGTGCGCGCCGCCGCTACTGGCACCGCGGCGGATGGCGGAGCCGCGACCGCCGAAGCAGCCGCCGCGACCGGCGCCGCGGCAGGCGCCTCGCCCTCCCCGCTTCCGGAGAAGTACGCGATCGTCGCACCGGGGGGCAACTCGCTGCCCTCCGGGGCCTCGATCCGCTCGAGGACGCCTTCGAACGGCGACTCGTACTCAAAGGCGATCTTGTCCGTGGAGACCTCGACCAGGGGCTCGCCCTTGCGGACGCTCTCGCCGGCGGCTTTGTGCCATTTCGCGACCACGCCGCTGGTCATCGTCAGCCCGAGCTTGGGCATCGGCAGCGCGCGGCTCATCCCACTCGTTCCCCACTCGCTTCGCTACGCTTCGCTCGCGGGGACCCCGTGGCTCCAAAGGTTCCGGCGCACTCGCGCCGGATTGCAAGGGTCGCTCCGGGGGCGCGAAACCCCATTCGGGGCACTTTGTTGCGCGAGACGCAATTGCTCATAGCTGCTTGCGCACCAAGCGCCGCGCGGCGTCGGCGATCTCGCCGGCTTTCGGGTAGACGTGCTCTTGAAGCACCGGCGCGAACGGCATCGGCACGCGAGCCGCGCCCAACCGCACGATCGGCGCGTCGAGCTCGTCGAAGAGCCGCTGGGCCACCATGGCCGCGATCTCGGCGCCGACGCCGCCGACGCGCACGGCCTCGTGCACGATCACGAGCCGGTGCGTCCGCGCGACGGCATTTGCGATCGCGTCCCAGTCCAACGGCGCGATGGTGCGCAGGTCGAGCACGTGGGCCGAGATCCCCTCGCTCTCCAGCTGCGCGGCCGCCTCCAAGGCGCGGCCGACCGCGATGCCGTAGGAGACGATCGTCACGTCGTCGCCCTCGCGCGCGATGCGAGCCTTGCCGATGGGAATGACGTACTCGTCGTCCGGGACGTCGCCCTTGGTCGCGAAGAGCGCCTTGTGCTCGAAGAACAGCGTGGGATCGTTCGAGCGAATCGCCGCCTTGAGCAGCCCCTTGGCATCGGCCGGGTTCGAGGGGATCACCACCTCGAGGCCCGGCGTGTGCAGAAACCACGCCTCGAGCGACTGCGAGTGCTGCGCCGCGGCGGACTTGGTGATGCCGTCGGGGGCGCGCACCACCAGCGGCACGCTGCACTGCTCGCCGAACATATATCGCAGCTTCGCCGCCTGATTCACCACCTCGTCCATCGCGCACGTGATGAAGTCGGCGAAGTGCATGTCCACCACCGGGCGCGTCCCCGTGAGCGCGGCACCGACGCCGCTCCCCACGATGGCCGCCTCGCTGATCGGCGTGTCCAGCACGCGCTGCAGACCGAACTCGTCCGGCAATCCTTTGAACTGGCCGAAGATGCCGCCTTGCTTGGCGATGTCCTCACCCATCACGAAGACGCCGGCGTCGCGACGCATCTCCTCGCGCATCGCTTCGAGCGTCGCCTCGGCGAACGAAATCGTGTGCATCAGGCGTCCCACCCTCGGTCGTTGGGAATCTCGCGGTCGCGCGCGAGGGCGCCCACCAGCGCCTCGCTCGGATCCGGGAAGGGAGAGGCTTCGGCGAAGGCGACCGCGGCCTCGAATTCCTCGGCGGCCTCCAGCGCCACGCGCTCCAGCGCCGCCCGGTCGACGCCGTGCTCGGCAAGGACCGCCTCCATGCGCACGATCGGGTCGTCGGACTTGTGGGCGTTGACCTCGGCGCGCTCGCGGTAGCGCTCGGGGTCGCCCACGTAGTGGCCGCGCATGCGGTAGGTATCGAACTCCAGGAACGTCGGTCCGCCGCCGGCGCGCGCACGCTCCACGGCACGCTGCGTGGCCGCCAGCACCGCAAAGGCGTCGAAGCCGTCGGCGATCTCGTACGGAATGCCGTAGGCATCGGCGCGCACCGCGAGGTGCTCGATCTTCGTCGTCTCGCGTGTGGGCGTCGTGGAGGCGTAGGCGTTGGCCTCCAGCACGAAGATGGCGGGCAGGTTCCAGACGGCGCTCAAGTTCAGATTCTCGTGGAACGGTCCGCGGTTGGTGGCTCCGTCGCCGAAGAAGCAGACGGCGACGCCGTCCTTGCCCAGGACCTTCTGGGAGAGCGCCGCCCCGGCCACCAGGCCGAAGCCGCCGGCGACCACGCCGTTGGCCCCCAGCATGCCGCACGAGAAATCGGCGACGTGCATGGAGCCGCCCTTGCCCTTGCAGAGGCCCGTGGAGCGGCCCATGAGCTCGGCGGTCATGCGATCCATCGGCGAGCCCTTGGCCAGCGTGTGACCGTGGCCGCGGTGGGTACTCGCGATGTAATCGGTGGGACGGAGCACCCCGCAGACGCCGGCGGCAACGGCCTCCTGACCGATGGAGAGGTGCACGAAGCCCGGCACGCGGCCCGCGAGAAAGAGAGCCTCGATCCCTTCTTCGAACGCGCGGATGCGGCGCATCGTGCGCAACAGCCGGAGACCGAGGTCGACGTCGACGGCGGTCGACGGAATGTTAGGCGAGGGCGAGTGCTGCAAGATCTCCTCCCAGTTGCCGCGTCGCTTGCCGGGCAGCGTCTCGGACGGCGCGAATCAGCGCTGCCTGTGACGGCTCGAATCGGTAGGTCGGTACGGAGACGGAGACCGCGCCGACGACCGCACCCTGCGCCCCGAAGATCGGGGCGCCGACGCAGCAGACGCCTTCGCAGAACTCCTCCAGATCGAGGCTATACCCGCGGGCGCGCGTGGTCTCGAGCTCGCTGCGAATGGCCTCGAGATCGGTCTTCGTGGACGGCGTGAGCTTCGGCAACTCCTCGGAGAGGAATTGCGAGCGCGCCTCGCTCCACGGCAAGTGAGCGAGCACCGCCTTGCCGAGCGCGCGCGCGTGGATGTTCTCGCCGTAGCCGGGGTGGAGTCTCTCCACGCGGACGCGCTGCGTGCTCTCCACGATGTCCGCGATGACGATCTCGCGCGCCTCACGAACCGCGACGTACGCGTTCTCGGAGGTGACCCGCGCAAGCTCGACCACCACCGGACGGACCGCGGGGAGCACGGCGAAGCGCGCCGAGTATCCCTGCGCCAGACGCCCCACGCTCGGCCCGAGGCGGAACGCCGTGGTCGCCGCGTCGCGCACGGCGTAGCCCTCGGCTTCCAACGTGTTCAAGACGTGGTAACAGGTGGAGATGTTCCAACGCAACGCTCGCGACAGCTCCTTGGGCGTGGCCCCGTTCGGCTGGGTCGCGAGGTAATCGAGGGCGCGCAGTCCTCGAACGATGGTGCCGAGCAGATCCTTCTTCGGCTGTCTAGCCATCGGCCAATAGCCTCGTTTCAGAACACGAACTGCATTTCATACACCCTCATGAGGGACGTTACCACCAGCCGAGCGTTCCTGTCAATGAACGGAGCATCAGCTTGGCGAATTCTTGTGCATGCCCAAGTTGACAAGAATCTACACGCGCACCGGCGATGCGGGAACGACCGGACTGGTCGGAGGACAGCGCGTCCCCAAGGACCATCTGCGCATCGAGTGCTACGGCACCGTGGACGAGTGCTCGTCGACGATCGGCCTCGCGCGCCGCGCGCTGGCCGAGCGCGAAGGCCACGGCCACGCGCGCACCCTGGACGCCTGGCTCGCGTGGACGCAGGACGTGCTCTTCAATCTCGGCGCCGACCTCGCGACGCTCAAGGAGAACCGCTGGGAAGGGATGCCCCTCGTCCAACAACGCGACATCGACTTCTTGGAGCGCGCGATCGACCGCGCCCAGCAGGATCTCGAGCCGCTCGCGAACTTCATCCATCCGGGAGGATCGTACCCGGGCGGATTCCTCCACGTCGCGCGCACGATCTGCCGACGCGCCGAGCGCCTGCTCGCCAGACTCCAGCGCGAGGATCAGCTCGACCCGCTGCCGCTGAAATTCGTCAACCGCCTCTCCGACGCGCTCTTCGTCTGGGCACGCTGGATCAACCACGACCTCGGCGAGCCCGAGCACCTCTGGAACCCCAAGACGGAGCCCCCCGAGATCCCATCGTAGCTACACCGTTGCCGCGAGACGCCGTGTGCACGCGCGCTCTGCGGGAGGGTCAGGGATGTCAGCCGAGGACGCTCCGACGTCCGCGCGGAGCCAGGAGGGCGAGAGCGCGGACGCGGCGCGAGTAGGAGGCGCACAGGATGTGCGCCGACGAGCGTTCCGAGCGATGGCATCCCTGCCCCTCCAGCATGGGGACACTCCGCCGGGATCGCTCGCTCGTAACGATTACTCGATGCGCAGGATGCCGATGGCGAAGGCGTAGCGCGCGAGGGCGACGATGGTATCCGCATCCTCGATCGCCCCTTCGAACGCGCGATCGAGGGCTTGGTCGAGCGGCATGCGCACGACGTCGATCGCCTCGGTGCCGTCGGGCTCCGCCTCGATCTCTTTTAGTCCCGTGGCGGCATAGAGCGTGGCGCGCTCGTTGGTGATGCTGGGGAGCGCCAAGCGATCGCCAAGCGGCAGCAGACGCTTGGCATCCAAGCCTGCTTCCTCGCGCAGCTCGCGGCGCGCCGCGTCCTCCGGAGACTCACCGTCGTGGCGTCCACCCTTGACGATCTCCAGCACGTCGCGGCCGATGCCGTAGCGCGGCTGGCTGACCAAGAGCACGTCGCGCCCATCCACGGCGAGCACGCCCACGGCCGGCGGCAAATCGACGAAGAGATGCTCCCCCGCCGAACCGTCGGGGCGAATCACCGCATGCCGCTCGAGCGCCCCCCACGCGTTGTGGTAGAGCCGCTCTCGCTCCACCGTGGTCCATCGGCCACGACGATCCCGCTCAACCATCTCGGGGCGAGCCTCCACAGACTATTGATGCTAGCGATCGAGCCGCTGGGCTCCGGCCTCGACCATGCCCGGCACCGCGAAGTCGAGCCGGTAGTGTTGCGAGTCGAACGAAACGCGCGCGCCCAGTTCGCGTTCCACAAAGCTCACGGGAATCATCATGCGGCCCCGTTCGATGAAGGGAGCGTGCGTGAGTCCCACGCGCTTGCCGTCGATCCTGGCGATCGGCAGTCCCGCGCAGAAGACGATCGTGTCGTCGCGGCTCACCGCGGTGAAGCTCTGCTTGTGCGCGTCGAAGCTCATCCGCGCCCCGAGCTGCTCGAACAACGCACGTGCGGGAACGAAGGTCTCGTGCCACGCCGTCACGGGAGGCACGTCGAGAGGAACGTTGCGGCCGTCGACGGTCATCTCGACCGGACGGGCCAGCGCCAACAGCGCCGAGAGGAACGAGCTCACGACCAGCGTGATCCAAACGTACCGTTGTGGCGGCAGACGAAGCGCCATGGCTACACGGTACTCGGCGTGAGCATCGTCAGCTCGCGGCGGTACTCGGGGTACTGCTCGTCGATCACGCGCTCGATCTCCAGGCGCAGCGCCCCGAGCAGCTGGTCCTCCGCGAACGTACCGACCAGCGCTCCCTTGCGGTAGATCGCTCCCTTGCCCTTGCCGCCGGCGATGCCGACGTCGGCCATCTTGCTCTCGCCCGGGCCGTTGACCACGCAGCCCATCACCGCCACCTTCACGGGGGCCGTGTACTCCTTGGCGATCGCCTCGACGGCGCGGGCCAATTCCACGACGGCGATCTCCGCGCGCCCGCACGACGGGCATGCCGTGATGTCGAGTCCCTTCTCGCGCAATCCGAGCGCGCGCAGGATGCCCCAGACGACGGGAACCTCCTCCACGGGATCGGCGGCTAACGAGACCCGCACCGTGTCGCCGATGCCTTCGCTCAAGAGCATGCCGATCGCAATCGAGGACTTGATCGTTCCCTCGCGCGGAAGCCCCGCCTCGGTCACGCCCAGGTGCAGAGCGTAGGGGACGCGCTTGGCGATCAGGCGATACGCCTCGACGGTGGTGCGCACGTCGTGCGCTTTGAGCGAGATGACGACGTCCGTGTGCCCGAGCTCCTCGAGGATCGCCACATGGCGCAGCGCGGACTCGACCATCGCCTCCGCCGTATGACCAAGGCGCTCTTCGAGGTCCGGTGCCAGCGAGCCCATGTTCACCCCGACGCGAATGGGGCACTTGGCCTCGATCGCCGCCTTCACGACCTCGCGGATCTTCTGCTCGTCGCGGATGTTGCCCGGATTGAGACGGAGCTTGGCCACGCCCGCCTCGATGGCCGCGAGCGCCATGCGGTGATCGAAGTGCACGTCGGCGACGATCGGCACAGGCGAACGCGCGACGATGGCCGGCAAACCCGCGGCGTCCTTGGCATCCTGCACGGTGCAGCGCACCACCTCGCAGCCGGCCATCGCCAGGCCGTACACCTGCTCCAGCGTCTTCTCAACGTCGGCGGTGTCGGTGGTGGTCATCGACTGGACGGCGACCGGTGCGTCTCCGCCTATGGTGACGGAAGGAGCGCTCGATGCGGCGCGGTTCTTGAGGACGACGGGCTTCGACTTGCGGCGGAGATGGATCATGGCATCCCTAGATCAGGCTCTGGTGCATCAGCAAACGCTGGATATCGTGCAGCGCGACGACCACCATCAACGCCATCAGCACCACGAAGCCGACGACATGCACCAGCCCCTCCTTCTCGGGGTCGACCGGCTTTCCCCTCAGGATCTCGGCGATGAAGAATGCCGCCCGCCCGCCGTCGAGCGCCGGCAAGGGGAGGAGGTTGAAGAACCCCAGTAAGATGGAGATCGACCCGGCGAAGACGAGGTACGGGCCCCAGCCTTCCCGCTGCACCTGCGTGGCGACCTCACCGATCCCGATGATCCCCGAGAGCTGCGGCGCCGTGTGCGTGAAGTTCGTCACCAGCTGCACCAGCGAGCCGACCGTCGACGCGAGCACGAGCGAGGTCTGGTCGAAGGCGTCGGGAATCGCTTGCCCCAGCGGCTCCGGCACGCTCGCGAACGCCGGCGCAAAGCCGGTGAGGCCGACCTTCTTGCCGTTGATCACGCCCGCGGTCGGGGTGACGCGGATCGTCAGCTGCTCGGCGCCGCGCCGCACGGTCATCGTCAACGGCACCCCCAGCGAGCGGTAGATGCGCTGCACCATCGCGGCGCCGTCGGAGACCGGGGAGCCGTCGATCGCGACGATCGTGTCTCCCGGCCGCAGCCCGGCGCGAGCCGCGGGCATCGTCGGTGAGGTGAGGGTGGCGACGGTGGTGGTGGGAACCTGGCGGCCGATGCCGGCAAACGCCGCGACGAAGATCGCGAACCCGAGCACGAAGTTCATGAGCGGTCCGGCCAGCACGATGGCCAGCCGCGCCAGCACGGGCTTCCCCTGGAAGTCGGTGCCGTACTTGCCTTCCTCCGCGGCCACGTCGACCGTGCTTGCGGTGACGCCCGCCTGCTCCGCCTTGCGCCCGTCTTCGCCGAGCATGAGGCAGTAGCCGCCGACCAGGAACGGGTTGATCCGGTAGTTCGTCCCGTTGAAGCGGATGGTCACGAGCGACGGGCCGAACCCGATGGCAAAGTCCGTCACGCGCACCTTGGAGAGCTTCGCGACGATGAAGTGCCCCCACTCGTGGAGCACGATCAGCACGCTCAGCGTGACCAGGAACGTAACGATCCGAAAGATGAGGCCCAAGTCAGCGTGCATGCGTCTTCTCTATTGCGTCGAGGAGTGGCGTGGGCGTGCGGTCCGCTCGGCGAAGGAACGGGCCCAGGCATCCGCCCGGCGCACCGTCTCCAGCGTCGCCTCCTCGGCTTCGTGCGCGTCGAGGGCGGCTCCCACCAAGCGCGGTATCTCCGTGAAGCCGATCTCGCCGTCCACGAACGCCCGGACGGCCACCTCGTTGGCCGCCGATAGCACGGCGGTAGCGGTCCCGCCGGCACGCAGGGCTCGATAGGCCAGGGCTAGACATGGAAAGCGCTCCGGGTCCGGCTCCTCGAAGGTGAGGACGGGGTGCTCCCCTCCGCCCAGCAGCGCGAGCGGCTCCAGCGGGAGGGGCGAGGTCTCGAGGCGCTCGGGGAAAGCCAGTGCATACCCGATCGGCAACCGCATGTCGGGGGCCGCGAGTTGCGCCTTGACGCTGCCGTCGGTAAAGATGGCCAACCCGTGCACCACGCTCTGGCGGTGCACCAGCACGCGGACTCGCTCGGGGGGCAGGGCAAACAGCCGGCAAGCCTCGATCGCCTCCAGCCCTTTGTTCATCAACGTCGCTGAGTCGATCGTGTTCTTCGTCCCCATCTGCCAGGTGGGGTGGCGCAGGGCGCCTGCCACCGTCACCCCGGCCAGCTCTTCGGGGCCATATTCCCAAAATGGGCCGCCGCTAGCCGTCAAGACGATGGAGTGCAGGCGGGCGCGGTCCTCGCCCAAGAGGCACTGGAAGATCGCGCTGTGCTCGGAGTCGACGGGAAGGATCCGCGCCCCCGAGGCGGCCGCCTCGGTCATGAGCGCCTCGCCGAGCGAGACCACGACCTCCTTGTTGGCCAGCGCCACGTCGATGCCGCCGCGCACGGCGGCGAAGACGGCCTCCATCGCCACGGCCCCGTCGGTGGCGGCGAGGACGATGTCGGCCCCCGACTCCAAGGCGCAGGCGAGCAGGCCGCGCCGGCCGCTCTCGACGCGCGCGGCGGGAGCGGCGCCCCGCACGCGAGCGGCGTCGGCCGCCTCGGCCGTGGAGATCACGGCGGGCGCGAAGGCACGCGCTTGCTCGATCAGGCGATCGGTACGGCGCCCGGCGGCGAGCGCCACCACCCGGAAGCGCCCGGGGTTGGCGGCGATGACGTCGAGGGCTTGGGTGCCGATCGATCCCGTGCTGCCGAGGATCGCCACGCGCTTCATGGGAGCAACCGCTCCAAGCGGCGCCGCCTACCGTGCAAGGGGGATCCCGCGGAGGAGGTGGAGGGCCCAATAGTAGGCGATACCGCTGAACAGGTAGGAGTCGAAGCGGTCGAGGACCCCGCCGTGACCGCTGATCGCCGAGCCGGCGTCCTTGACGCGGGCATCGCGCTTGAGCGCCGACTCCACCAGATCGCCCAAGATCGCCGCCAACGAGGTCACGCCGGAGATGAACGCGGCCTGCCACGGCGCGAAGTGCAGCGGCGCGAGCGTGCCGCCCACGACGCCGACGAGCACCGCCGCGGCGAAGCCCCCGGCGGCCCCTTCCACGGTCTTGCGCGGCGAGACCGGCGTGAGGCGGCGGCGGCCGAAACGCACCCCCACCAACATGCACGCCGTATCGGTGACCGCCACGAGGACCACCACGTAGACCGTCAGCGCCAGGCCGTTGGGCACCATGTTGCGCAGGATGATGTAGTAGCTGATGAGCTTGCCGATGTAGAGGACGGCGATGACGGTGACGGCCGTGCGCAGCAGGTAGCCGCTCCCGGCGCGGACGAGGCCGAACACGAACGAGACCAGGATCGTGAGGCCGATGAGGTCGCGCTCGTAATGCTGGAGCTGGCCGAATGACGCCAAGGCCACGTAGCCGGTCACGGCCGCGAACGCGACGGGCCAGTGCAGGGGCGATCCCTTGCGCTCGTCGAGCTTATGGAGCTCCCAGAGCGCGCCGACCGCGATCACGTAGACCAGCACGTCGAACGCGGGCCGATAGAAGATCGACCCGATGCCGACCATCGCCAGGCCGATACCCACCACGACGCGCCGCCGGAAGCCGGCCTGGGCGACGTTCTTCCGCGTGAGTTCGTCGGTCGTCGCCATGCCGGATGCTCGCACGGTCACGCGAGACGCTCGTAGCCTTCGTAGGAGACGATCACTCTAGACCTCCCCTCGGCGTCCGCAGGGTCCACCCGCAGGACACGCAGCTCACCGATCCCCACCGCCGGGTGGGGTGGAGCGAGCACGACGAGACGGCCGATGGGGCCAAGGGCGCCGCGCGCCTCGCGCAGCGGGGTGAGCAGCAACTGCCCGTCGATCGCCGTATCGTGCACTCCGGCTACACTTCCATGATCTCTTTTTCTTTGTGGGCCACCAGCGCGTCGACGTCTTTCGCGTACTTATCGGTCAGCTTCTGGACGTGATCCTGCCCCCGCTTCTGATCGTCCTCCGTGACCTGGCCATCCTTGAGGAGGGCCTTGAGCTCGTCGACCGCCTTGTGGCGGATGTTCCGGACCGCCACCTTCCCCTCTTCGCCCTTCTTGCGGACCACCTTGACGAGGTCCCTGCGCCGTTCCTCCGTGAGGGCCGGCACGACCAAGCGGATCACCGCTCCGTCGACGTTCGGCGTGAGGCCGAGGTCGCTCTTCTCGATGGCCTTGCGGACCTCGCCCACCGTGTTCTTGTCGAAGGGCTGGATGACCAACGAGCGAACATCGGGAGTGGTGACCGTCGCCAACTGCTTGAGCGGCATCTCCTGCCCGTAGGCCTCCACGGTTAGGCGGTCGAGCAGTGCCGTCGAGGCGCGGCCGGTACGGATCGAGGCGAACTCCTGGCGCGTCGCCTCGACGGCCTTGGCCATCTTGGCCTCGGCATCCTTAAACACTTGCTGCAGCATCCTGCCGTCTCCCTACGTAGGTGCCGATCTCCTCGCCCCAGATCACGCGCCGGATGTTCCCCTCCTGCCTGAGGTCGAAGACGATGATGGGGAGCGCGTTGTCCATGCAGAGCGTGAGCGCGGTGTTGTCCATGACCGCGAGGCCCTTCTGCAGGACCTCGAGATAATCCAGCGTCCGGTAACGGGTAGCCTCGGGGTGCGTCTGCGGGTCGGCGGAATAGACCCCGTCGACCTTGGTGGCCTTGAAGATCGCTTCGGCGCCGACCTCGACCGCTCTCAGCGCCGCCGTCGTATCCGTGGTGAAGTACGGGTTCCCGGTGCCCGCCGCGAAGATCACCACGCGGCCCTTCTCCAGATGGCGCACCGCCCGGCGGCGGATGTACGGCTCGGCGATCTGGTGCATCTCTATGGCGGTCTGGACGCGCGTCGGCACCCCCACCCGCTCGAGCGAATCTTGGAGCGCCAGCGCGTTGATGACCGTCGCCAGCATCCCCATGTAGTCGGCCGTGGCCCGCTCCATGCCGTCGTGGGCTTCGGCTTCCTTGCCGCGCCAGATGTTGCCGCCCCCGACCACGATCGCAACGGCGACCCCGTCGTCGCGCACCTGCGCCACTTGGCGCGAGATCGAGGCGGTGATCGACGGGTCGATGTTCAGACCGCTCCCGGCGAGCGCCTCGCCGGAGAGTTTCAACAGGACGCGACGATACTTGGGACCGGACACGCTCTACTCCCTGGCCGACGACACCCGGCCTCCTGCTTGCCTACTCTCCGAGCGCGAAACGCGCGAATCGCTTGACCCTGATGTTCTCCCCGAGCACGCCGGCCACGCCGCCGATCAGCTCCGCAACGGTCTGCCCCGAGTCGCTCTTCACGAAGGCCTGGTCGACCAGGCAGACGTCGCCGTACCATTTCTCCAGCTTCCCGGTGATGATCTTCTCCTTCACCTCGGGCGGCTTTCCGGCGGGCACCTGAGCCTCGAACTCCGCCTTCTTGGCCGCGACCACGTCGGCCGGGATGGCGCTGCGGTCGACGTAGAGCGGGTTCATCGCGACGACCTGCATCGCAACGTCTCGAGCCAGCGCCACGAACTTCTCGCCGCGGGCCACGAAGTCGGTCTCGCAGTTGATCTCGACCAGCGAGCCGATCTTGCCGCCGGCGTGGACGTACGCCTCGACCAGGCCCTGGTTGGCCGTGCGCTCCGCCTTCTTGGCCAGCTTCTCGGCACCGGAAGCCGCCAGCTTGGCCTTGGCCTTCTCGAAGTCGCCGCCGACCTCGACCAAGGCGTTGCGGCACTCGATCATCCCGGCCTCGGTGGCCTCGCGAAGGGTCTTGACCTCTTCGGCGCTGGGCTTGTAGGTGGTTGGGCTGCTCATCTTTTTCCCCGCTCGCTCGCTTCGCCGCGAGACACGATTGCTTCAGTCTTGTCCTGCTTGCCAACTCGGACCGCACGAAAGAGAGGCTGCGTCAGCCTCTCTGGTGCGGTGGATTCGGTTGGCGATCCGGGGCGGCTATGCCTGCGCCGGTTCGCTGAAGGCGAAGTCCCCCACGCCCTCGGCGGTCTCGGGATACCCCTCGGCGTACTCCGCCTCGTGCTGGCCTTCTCCCGCCGCGTACGCATACGCGCTCTCGGCCTCCGTCCTCCCCTCGATGATCGCGTCGGCGATCTTGCCGCCCATGTAGCGGACCGAGCGGATCGCGTCGTCGTTCCCCGGGACAGGGTAGTCGATCTCGTCCGGGTCGCAGTTCGTGTCGATGACGGCGACGATCGGGATGTGGAGCTTGCGCGCCTCCATCACGGCGATCCGCTCCTTCTTGGGATCGATGATGAAGACCGCGTCGGGCAGGCGGTGCATGTCCTTGATGCCGCCGAAGAACTTCTCGAGCCGCTCCATCTCATCTTCGAGCTTGGCCACTTCCTTCTTGGGCAGGAGGTCGAAGGTGCCTTGCTCCTTCATCCCCTCGAGCTCGCGCAGGCGCGCAATGCGCTTCTGCATGGTCGAGAAGTTGGTCAGCGTGCCGCCGAGCCAGCGCTGGTTGACGAAGAAGGTCCCGGCGCGCAGCGCCTCCTCCTTGATCACGTCCTGGGCCTGCTTCTTGGTGCCGACGAAGAGGATGACCTTACCGGCCGCGGCCATCTGGTAGACGGCGTCGTAGACCTGACGGAGCATGACCACCGTCTTGGCGAGGTCGAGAATGTGGATGCCGTTGCGCTCTTGGAAGATGAACGCCTTCATCTTCGGATTCCACCGGCGCGTCTGATGGCCGAAGTGGACGCCGGCCTCGAGCAAGGCCTTCATGGAAACGTTGGCGGGCATGGGTACGCCTTTCTGGACCCTGGTTCGCCCCTCGTGGGCTCCCCGTCTTGGGCCATATACGCCCCCCATCCATAAGGGGCGAGATGGGAAATCAACCGACAAATTCTACCGCAGGCCGCACGTCCTTGGCAAGCGGCGGGCGAACGCGGCTCCCCGCCAGCCGTGCCCCTCTAGGAGCCTGTCGGACGATGCTCCCGCATGGCGTTGTCGGCACCAGAGACCCGCCGGCAAGACGCGAGGAGCGTGGAATGACGAGTCATTTGAGCGACGAGCAACGCAGCCGGCGGGTCCCTGGTGGCCAACCCTTCGGGCTGCGGCGTATGGGAGCGTAGTCCGAAAGGCTCCTAGCGCGGAGCCCCGGCCGAGACCATGGCGCGAAGCGCCTCCAAGACCTGCTCCTGATCGCCGTCGGTCATCCGCGGATAAAGCGGCAGGGACAACATCCGGCGCGAGGCCTTCGTGGCGTTGGGATACTGCTCGGGACGCAGGGCGTAGCGCTCCACGTAGTACGGCTGGAGATGCATGCCGTAGTAGTGGATGCCCACGCCGACGTCGTGCCGCTGCAGATAGTCCATCGCCTCGTCGCGCGCGATGCCCAGCTGATCCTCGTCGAGCTCGATCACATAGAGATGGTAGGCGTGGCGACCCGGCATGGCGTGAGGAATCGGCCGCACGCCCGGGATCTCGCGGAGGGCCTCGTCGTACCGCTGCCACATGGCGCGGCGCCGCTCCCACCACTCCTCGAGCTTGGGGAGCTGGGCCAGGCCGATCGCCGCGAGGAGATCGAACATGTGGTACTTGTAGCCGCGCTCCAAGAGCGAGTAATGGGCAAAGCCGTTGGATCCGTAGCGCTTCCAGGCGTCTTTCGAGTTGCCGTGCATCGACATCCGCATGAGGTAGGCGCCGAGCTCCTCGTCCATCGTGGTCAGCATCCCGCCCTCGCCGGTGCTGATGTTCTTGGTGGGGTAGAAGCTGAAGACGGTGACGTCGCCGATGGTGCCCACTTTGCGATCGCGCCACGTGGTCTCGATGGCGTGCGCCGCATCCTCGACGATCTTCAAGCCATGGCGCCGCGCGATCGCGCCGATCGCATCCATGTCGCAGCTCTGCCCGTAGAGATGTACGGGCATCAGCGCCTTGGTGCGCGGCGTGATCGCCGCCTCGATCGCCGCCGGATCGATGAGATACGTCTCGGGATCGACGTCGGCGAAGACCGGCGTGGCGCCGGCGTGCTCGATCTCGTTGGCGGTGGCGCAGTAGGTGATGGGCGTCGTGATCACCTCGTCGCCGGCGCCCACGCCCAGACAGACCAGGGCCAGGTGGAGGCCCGAGGTCGCGGAGTTGACCCCGACGGCCGCGTTGCTCCCGACGTACGCGCGAAAGGCGTCCTCGAAACGCTGGGTCTTGGGTCCACGCGTCAGCCAGCCGGACTCGAGCGCCTCGGCAAGCTCACGCAGCTCCTCTTCGCCGAACCAGGGCCGGTGGAATGGCAAGAATTGCGTCACGACGTCTCCTACTTTGCCGCGCTCGCTCTCGCGAGCGGCTGATCGGTGGTGGGGGGCGCGTAGCTGCCGGGCACGTAGCCCGCATGCACCGGCGAGCCGGCGCCGGCCGCGCGAACGTCGACGCTCCCGTCGATGGCTCGTTCGGTGAAATCCGCTGCGGATGGGTCGACCACGAACTCGCGCACCGTGCGGTGCTCGTAGCGCTCCGTCTTGAGGATCGCGACGTACGTGAACCGGATGCGTTCCCCGGGGCGGTGCGGCACCGTGAGGGCGTAGCGCACCAACCGGCGCCGGAAGAGCTCGCGATCCGCGGGGTAGTACTTCAGGGTGGTGAAGATGCTCGCGAGGCAGATGAACTCGGCGACGTGCCCGTAGCGCAGACCCCGCGAGACGTCGTACGGCCGCATGCGAAAGTACGGGCGAAGCCCGGAGCCCTCCGCGTCTTCACGGTCGATGCGCACGTAGAAGTTGACGACGTCGATGGTGAAGACGCGCCAGATGATCAGCCCGAACGTCCTCGTCCACCCGTCGAGCGGGCGCTGCAGCCCACCCGGGAGTCTGCGGCGGCCGTAGAAGTTGAGGTACATACCGATGTATGCCAAGGGCAGAGCGGCGAGATACGCCGCCAGCACGGCCGCCACGGCCACGGCCAGCCAAGCGCCCGGACCGTCCGAGGCGGGAACGCTCGGGACGGCCGGGATCACGCGGGAGAGAAAGCGATCCGCCACATCGCCCGGGTTGACGAAGAGAAGGCAGCACGCGGCCATCATCTCCGCGAGAAACGTGAGGCGGATATTCAGGGCGATGAAGACGAAGCTGGCGGCGATCGCCGCCGCGCCCCACAGCATCGTCGCGGGGAAGAGCATGGCCACGCCGCCGACGATCTCGATGGCGTATGCCAGATGATTGAGGAGGGCGAAGGTCCGGTCGTACGGAGGGAGCTTCGCGTAGAGCCCCGACCAGTATCCCCAATACGGGTTGACCAACCCGCGCTCCATACCCTCGTTGCGCGTGTAGCCCGCCGTCAGCTTGTAGATCCCCGCCGAGACCATGATCAGGCCGAAGTCGACCCGGAACGTCACCACGGTGAGATGCCTGAGGATGCCGTGGACGTCGAACGCGCGCGAGAGGGCAAGGCAGAACGTCAGCGCCGCCAGCCAGTAGTTCATGTGGCCCGGCGCGCCCATCCCGCGCAGGATGCTCCTCCAGCGCGTCGCCAGGAAGAAGTACCGGCAGAGCACGACGTTCATCGCCGCCGCGGCGAGCGTCCAGACGCCGAAGAGGATGCCGCACGCCGAGGCCAGCCACAGGGCCATCCAAAGAGCCACGGCCGCCGGGTGTTGGATGACGTCGCTCACGGGCCCGGAATCCGCGTACCCCCCGTAGCGCTCGGCCGAGAAGAACCGGCGCGCGTGGGGCAAGGTCCACACGAGCTGGGCGAGCAACAGCGTGCCATACGCCACGCGCAGGGCGGTCTCGGCCGAGGCGGAGATCTCGGTCACGGGCGGCAGGCTCCCGAGGAGCACCCGAAGGCGTGCCGGTTACGAGCGACCCAGCCGTAGATGCGCGTCCCCAGAGGCCGGATCCCCGGGAGGTACATCAGCGGCGCGAGCGCGGCCAGGATCGGACTGACCCACATGGCGCGGCGAAACGCGTCGAACCCGCGGTAGCTGCGGCCGTCGGCCACGGCGTACATGGCGGAGGCCAGATCCGCACCAGCGAGCTCCGGGAAGGCCGCCAACGCGCGCTGGGCGTCGGAGCCGTCGAAGAACTGGAGCCGGCCAAAGAGGTCGAACGCCCGGAAGAGGCGCAGCGACCGCACGCAGAAGGCGCAGGCTCCGTCGTAGACCATCACCACGCCGCTCCGGCTCGAGGCGGTCATGCCGGGAGGGCGACCGCGGCGGGTCCCGAGAATAGCGCGCGCGCCTCTTCCGCCCCGAGGCTCAAGAGCGCGTCCACCGCCGAGAGGTGCGAGACGAACGGCTCGAAGCACTGGCGATAGGTGGGGTGCGCATACTCTTGCCACTCCACCTCGATGCCGTTGCGGGTGAAGAGCTCGACGTCGAGATAGGCGCGCGCCGCCGCTCCGCTGAGATACCGCGTGGCGCCGAAGTGCCGGCAGAGGTCCAGGAGGCGGGTGTTCCGGTCACCGCCGATGCCCAGCTCCGAGCTCCGGAACACGGGGGTCTCGATGCCGAATGCCGCGGCCGAGGCTCGGACGCCGGCCATCGCCACCTCCGCCAGGCGGTCCTCCTGCCCGTCGAAGAGCGCCCCGAAGTAGCGCTCGAGCAGCTCCAGGTGCCCGGCCCGGCCGTATGCCAGCTCGAGGGCGCGGCGGTGCTTGCGGCGCCACGGCATCCGCGGGTCGATGCGGACCTCGAGGATGCTCGGGAAGTCGCGCTCCAAGCGAACCGGGATCGTGAGCCAGGACCAGCCCGGCTCGCCCGGGGTCCGGATACGGTTACGGTTGCGCCAGCCGTGACGGTCGAACTGGACGTCGTCGTAGAAGACGAAGACGTCGGCCCGAGCAACCTGGTCGAGGTAGCCCAGCCAAGGCAGGTAGCTCGGCTGCAGCACCACGAGGCGCTTCTCCGTTCTCGTCGAGGCCATGCTACGAAGGTTGTCGGCCCCGGAGGGGCTCCAGTTGAGGGCCCGGATGCAGGGCGCCATGCGCTCTGCCGATACCTAAGGAAGCATGTTGGCCGGAGAGCGCGTACGCCTGAGGGCGTTGGAGCCGCGCGACCTGGAGCGTTGGCGGGGTTGGGTGAACGACCCTGAGATCGCCGCGTTCGTGGACCGCGTCCTCCCCGTGAGCCCACCGGAGCACGAGAGCTTCTTCGAGCGCTGGGTCGTCGGCAACGAGCATGCCGTCTGGTTCGCGATCGAGGGCAGCGAGGGCTCCGGGTACCTCGGAAACGCCTGGCTGTGGGGCATCGACCACCGTCACCGGCGCGCCGAGGTTCGCATCATCATCGGAGAGCGCTCCGCGTGGGGCCACGGCGTCGGCTCCGAGGCGCTGCAGCTCCTCTCCGATTACGCGTTCGGCAAGCTCGGACTCCACAAGCTCTTCGCCTACGTCATGGCCAGAAACCCACGCGCGCGCGGCGCGTTCCTCAAGTCCGGCTTTCGCGAGGAGGCCCGTCTGACCGAGGAGGTGTTCTGGGACGGACGCTTCGAGGACGTCTGGCGCTTCGCGCGCTTGGCTCAAGGATTCCACCGCTGCTCCGATATCTAACAGAGCCCCGCGCTGCCGTATTGCGGGGAGTCACCAGGGGGTAGGCGTGGCATGTGCGGGATCTACGGGATAGCGGGCCGGCAGAACGCCGCCGATCTCGCGCTCGCCGCCGCCATGGACGAGCGTCTGCGCCATCGTGGCCCCGACGACACCGGACGGCGCGAGTCGCCGCTGGGCGTCTGCGGGATGCGGCGGCTGGCCATTATCGATCTCTCGTCCGGCAGTCAGCCCATGGTCAACGAGGCGGGTGACCGCTGGGTTACGCTCAACGGTGAGATCTACAACTACCGCGAGTTGCGCCGCGAGCTCGAGGCGCGCGGCCATCGCTTCCGAACCCACAGCGATACCGAAGTGGTGCTTCACGGCTACGAGGCCTTCGGCGACGGCGTCGTCGATCGCCTGCGGGGCATGTTCGCCATCGCGGTATGGGACGAGCGCAAGCAGCGTCTGCTCCTGGCCCGCGACCGCGTCGGCAAGAAGCCCTTGTACTACGCCCTGCGCTCGGGGAGGCTGATCTTCGCCTCGGAGCTCAAGGCGCTGCTGGCCGACCCCTCGGTCTCGCGCGAGATCGACCGCCGCGCACTCTGGCATTACCTGACCTTCAAGAACGTGCCCGCACCGCTCTCAATCTTCTCCGACGTCCGCACGCTGCCGCCCGGTCATCTGGCGGTATTCTCCGAGGGCGAGTTGGCGATCCGCGAGTATTGGCGTCCGTCGTTCACGGGGACGACGGCGCTCGGCGAGGAGGAAGCCGCGGCGCGCCTCCTCGAGATCCTGCGCGAGGCGGTTCGCCTGCGCGTGCTCGCGAGCGACGTCCCCGTCGGGGCCTACCTGAGCGGCGGCATCGACTCGAGCTTGATCGTGGCTCTCATGGCCGAGCTCGGCGGCACCCGGCTCGCGACCTTCTCGCTCGGGTATGCCGACCGCGTCGCCCACAAGAGCGACGTCGAGTACGCCCGCATGATGGCCCGTCGGCTGGGAACCGAGCATCACGAGATCATCGTCTCCACGGACGAGATCGCCGCCGAGCTGCCGGCCGTCGTGCGCGCCTTCGACGAGCCTTTCGCCGGGACCATCTCCTCGTTCTGGCTCTCCCGGGCAATCGCGTCGCACGTGAAAGTCGCGCTCTCGGGCGACGGTGCCGACGAGCTCTTCGGCTCCTACGCCAATCATCGGATGGCGGCGGTCGTCGCGCGCCTGCGCGCCACTCCCGAGCCTGCCGCGGGCGACTTCGGGAGCTTCGCCCAGGCGCGGGACCTCGCCCTCACGGCGATGCGCGAACCGGAGCATCTCTGGCGGACGCGTTTCGCCGCCTTCACCGACGCGCAGAAGCGGGAGCTTCTCGCGGACGGCGACGCCGGCTTCGAGTCATCCGCCGACTTCCTGGCTCCGTTCTATCGCGACGCCGATCCCCACGACGTGGTCAACGCCACCTTGGAGGTAGACTGCCGGACGCTCCTCCCGGATCAGGTGCTCACGTACGTCGACCGCCTTTCCATGGCTCACTCGCTCGAAGTGCGCGCGCCCTTCCTCGATCACGAGCTCGTGGAGTTCGCGGGGAGCCTTCCCGGCAGCATGAAGGTCGGCGTCGACCGGACGAAGGCGGTGCTCAAGTTAGCCGCGCGGCGCTATCTTCCCGCCGAGATCGTCGACCGGAAGAAGGAAGGCTTCGTGCTTCCGATCGACGCCTGGCTCAACGACCGCCTGCGTCCCCTGCTCGCCGAGACGCTCTCGAAGCCGGCGCTCGACCACGGCCTCTTCCGCCCGGCAGCGGTGCAGCGGCTGCTCGACGAGCATGCCGCCGGGGCAAACCACACCTATCGCATCTGGACCCTGCTGATGTTTCAGCTCTGGCACCGCGACTACGCGGCCGGTCAGACGTACCGCCCCATGGACGTTCTCTCCCAGGAGGTTGCATAGTGTCGAGCGTCATCACCCCCACCGACGCATCGTCAGCCACGCCGCCCGTGAACGGCCGCTCTCACCATCCGACGAAGACCATCCTCATCACGGGAGGCGCCGGCTTCATCGGCAGCAACTTCGCGCGCTATCTGTTCGCGAAATACCCGCACTACCGCATCGTCGTCTACGATGCCCTCACGTACGCCGGCAGCGTCGAGAACTTCTCCGCGGAGATGCGCGAGTCCGATCGCTTCGAGTTCATCTACGGCAACATCTGCAACGGAGCCCAGATCACCGAGGTCGTAGGCACCGCCGACATCGTGGTCCACTTCGCCGCGGAGACGCACGTCACGCGCTCGATCTTCGACGGGCGCACATTCTTCGAGACCGACGTCCTTGGAACGGCGAACCTGGCCGGCGCCGCCGTGCACCATGCCGATCGGCTGGAGCGCTTCATCCACATCTCGACCTCCGAGGTGTACGGAACCTGCCGCGACGGTCAGGGCTCCATGGACGAGAAGCATCCGCTCGAGCCGTGCAGCCCCTACGCCAGCGCAAAAGTCGGCGCGGACCGCCTCATCTACTCCTACTGGCGCACGTACGGACTCCCCGCCGTCATCGTTCGCCCGTTCAACAACTACGGCCCCTCGCAGCACCTGGAGAAGGTCGTCCCGCGCTTCATCACCTCAGCACTGCTCGCGGAACCGTTGACCGTCCACGGCCGCGGCCAGAGCGCCCGCGACTGGCTGCACGTCGAGGATACCTGCCGGGCCGTCGACCTGATCGTTCACGCGCCGGCATCGGCTGTCATCGGCGAGGTCTTCAATCTCGGCACCGGGGTGGCCACCGACGTCCTGTCGATCGCCAAGCACGTCCTGCGCTACGCCGGGCTCTCCGAGGACTACGTCGAGTACATCGGCGACCGTCCCGGACAGGTCGAGCTCCACCGCGCGGCCACCGACAAGATTCGGAGGGTCCTCGGCTGGCAGCCGGAGATCTCGTTGGAAGACGGCATCGCGCGCACCTTCGAATGGTATCGCGAAAACGATTCCTTCTGGCGTCACCAGATGTGGATGCGCCGAATCAAGATCCTCACGGTCAACGGACGCGAGTGGCACTAGACGATGCAAGCACTTCTCATGGGCTCAGGCTGCTACGGAGTCGCCGCGCTGCAGGCGCTGCAGCGAGCGGGCGTGACCGTGCCGCTCGTCGTGGTCTCCAGCGATGACGCGAACGGCGCATACGGCCCCTCGCTGGAGTCGGTCGCCGCGGCGTCCGGCATCGAGACGGCCCGATCCGACGATCCGCATCGCGACTCCGCGCTTGCAGCCAGGATCGCATCCGCTGCCCCGGAGATCATGCTCTGCGCCGGTTACGGCGGAAAGACCAGCACCCATCTCTTCAAGGCGACGCGCGTCGCCCTTCAAGCGCACGCCTCGCTGCTGCCGAAGTACCGTGGCCCCTCCCCCAGCAACTGGGCGCTGATCAACGGAGAGCGCGAAACCGGCATCACGGTCGCGAAGCTGGCCCGACAGCCCGACTCCGGAGACGTCATTCTCCAACGCGCCGTCGCCATCGCCGCCGACGACGACGATGCCGCCCTGCGGACGAAGCTCTGCGACGCGATCATCTCGGCCCTGGACGTCGTCCTCGCCGCCGTCAAGGGCGGAGCGGCCCCGATCGCTCACGCCCAGAGTGAAGAGATCACCTTCTTCCCCGCGGTCACCAAGCGGGACGGACACATCCGGTTCGATCAGAGCACGGAGAGCGTCCGCAACCGTTTCCGCGGCGTGACTCCCCACCCGGGGGCCTACACCGACTACTGCGGCATCGAGTTCCCCATCCTCGCGCTCGCGGCCGACGGCGGCTCGGCCTACGACGACCTGCCGGGCCGCGTGCTCTTCGTCGACGACGCGGCCAAGGAGATCCGCGTCAAGACGCTCGACGGCACGGTGCGCCTGCGCCTGGTCGACGAGCTCAACCGCCTCGGCGCCATCGCCCGCCTGCACGAGGGACAGCCGACGTTCGCCGGCAAGGCGACGCCGTTCTCCGCGGCATCGGCCGACGGCGAGGCCGAGTACGACGTCGAGATGCCCACCGACGAGGAGCTCTCCACGTACGGGGAGTTTCCCGACATGGTGGTCATGGCCGTCGCCTATCCCTGCAACGCCCACTGCCCCAACTGCCCGTACACGCCCGGCAACTCGGATATCCGACTGAAGTACGGCGACGCGTCGTTCATGTCCCCGGAGCTCTTCGAGAAGATCGCCGACGAATGCGGCGAGGCCGGAAGGCGGGGCTGGCTCCCGGGCGGGGTCGGATCCATGCTGCGCATCACCGGCGGCGGGGAGCCGATGCTCCACCCCCACGGCATGACCAATCTGATCGCGTACGCCAAGGGCGTCGGGGCCAGGGTCTACCTCAACAGCAACGGCTCGCTCTTCAAGGACGACGACATCGAGCGCCTCCTGGAGTGCCATACCGACAACATCGAGATCAGCGTCGACGCGGGCGACCGCGTTACCTACGCTATCGTCCGCAAGGGGCTCAGCTGGGACCATCTGCTCCAGACGGTGAGCCGCCTGGTCGAACGGCGCAACGCCACCAGGAGCCTGACCACCATCGAGGTGAGCGTCATCAACCAGGAGATCGTCTCGGGGCGGATCCCGGAGATCGAGCGCTTCTGGTACGACCTGGGAGTCGACAACGTCATCGTCCGCAAGTTCCTCACGTGGGGAAGCTCGACGAACATCGACCCCAACACCTCCGCGGACCCTCTGCCGTATCTCGATCGCGACAACGCCATCCCCTGCCCGTACCCGTTCCACCGCCTCAACGTCGACAGCCGCGGCAAGGTCGAGGTCTGCGGCTTCGACATCGGCGGCCGCACCAACATGGGCAACCTCAAGCAACAGACGATCCGCGAGATCTGGCGCGGCGCGATGTTCGAGTGGTGGCGGACGATGCACCGCTCCGGCAAGGGCGGAGACATTCCGCTCTGCGCGGAGTGCCCCGACTGGAAGTACCGCTCCTGGCGCCACAACTACCGCAAGGCGCTGACGAACGCCCAATCGCGTCGCGACGCGTCGTGGGCCACGGCCGAGTAAAGCCCGGCTCGCGGCGCTCGGCCGCGCCTCAGGGCGCCGGCGCGGCTGTGCGGTACTCGGCTCCGTCGTTGGTCACGGTGAGGTGCCCTTCGAGCACGCTGCCTTGAGCAAAGAGGACGTGGTCCGCGTCCTTGTTGGTCAGGGAGGCGCCCGTCTGGGTGAAGTACTGCGCCCGCCAGGCGCGCACTTGGCGAATGTACTCGATCCCGTCGAGCTTCATGCGGTAGACCGGTAACGACCACATGAAAGGCGCAGAGCCGTCGATGAAGCGGTCGATCGTCTCCAAGCCTCCCTCCACGCGATAGAAATACGTAGTCCCCTTCGAGGGCGCAGCGCCCTTGCGCGCGATGACGCTAATCGAGACCGGGTCGATGAGGCTCTCTCCCCAGTATTCGACGTCGACGATGCCGTAGCGGGCGTCGAGGAGCTCGTGCATCCCGAAGGGCGTCACGCGCCAATAGTCGTTGAAGTCGTCCCCGAAATGGATCTCGTTGTGCAGCGGGATCGAGAGGTACACGTAGCCGCCCGGCTTCAGCACGCGGGTGATCTCCTCGACGGCCGCGTGCATGTCGCTCACGTGCTCGAGGACCGCGATCGCGAGCACCCAGTCATAGTGCTCGGATGGCACCTGGGGCATCGACCGGACGTCGCCGACGTAGGTCGGTCCCGTCGCCGGCGAGATCTCGAGCGTGTGATACTCCGCGTTGTTCAGGCGCTCGGCGTAGGCGTACTGACGGGAGGCGGTCCCCGCGCCGACGTTGAGGACGCGCCCGAACGTCCTCTTGCCCAAGATCTCCCGCAGGTAGGCATGGAAGAGCGGCTGGCCGATGACGGCAGGACCGGGCAACAGGCTCGGTAGACTCACGTGGCCACTCCTCGATGCGATTGCGCTGCTTCGACCATCGCTCCCTCGATTCGCCGGACGAATGCGTCCAAGGCGTAATGCTCCCTGGCACGCCGCGCGAGGTGCTCGCCCGCGCGGGCGGCCTCATCCCGATCCTGCGCGTAGCGCTTGGCCAGGGCGACGTAGTCTTCGACGTCGCCGGGCTTCGCGAGCGGCACCCCGTCGCCCAGGAAGAGTTCCGCCACCGCCGTAGTCGGGCCCGTCCCTGAGGGATCCAAGTTGGGGTCCGGGACCGTTCGCATGGCCACCACCGGCAGGCCGGCCCACATCGCCTCAAGCACGCTCTGCCCGCCCGGGAAGGG
The DNA here is from genome assembly GCA_035533275.1 of Candidatus Dormiibacterota bacterium. Taxonomy (GTDB): domain Bacteria; phylum Vulcanimicrobiota; class Vulcanimicrobiia; order Vulcanimicrobiales; family SCRA01; genus SCRA01. The sequence goes on from DATLUD010000077.1 coordinate 49,997, forward strand.
AAACGTGTCCACGTAGACGTCCAACGCCTTGAGCAGGCTCGGGACGTCGTCTTCCCTTGCCCCGAGGAAGCGCACGCGATCCAGCACGCCGTTCGCCGCGAAGTGGTCACGCAGCGTGCTCTCCTCGCGATCGTACGCGGGGCCCGCCAGGAGCAGGACGCTCTGCGGCACCTCGGCGAGGATCCTCGAGGTCGCCTTCATGAAACCGGGCTCGCAGCATTTCTGCAATCTGCCGAACGTTCCGAAGAGCGTCGCTCCGTCCGGGACGCCAAGCGCCGCGCGCGGCGCCGCCACCGCCCGATCGATCGCCGCTCCGGCGACCAGGGCGCTTCCCACGAACTTCGCGATCGCCGGATTCACTGAATGCCGGATCTGCTGCTCGCTGACCGTCTCCAAGATCGCGTCGAACCTGCCGCAGAATTGCTCGTACGAGGTGTTCAAGAGCACCTGCGCCGGCGCCAGACCCACGCTCGCCGCGATCTTGGCGACGGCATCCATCGGGAAGGTCAGGTAGAGAGCCGCTTGGACCGGCTCCGCCTCGAAGTGCTCGATCAGCCTGCGGATCCGCTCCTCGTACGACGATCCGGCGACGGCGCGGAATGCCACGCCCGCCGCCGTCAACCGCTGCACGGCGCGCGCTCCGGCGGCGCCCACGTGACCCGTCGACACCACCACCGTGGGATGCCCGAGCGCTTGAAGCCCCTCTGCGATCGCTGCGGCAACCCGCGACCCGCTGTTGTCGTCCACGATGCCCGAGACGACGAGCGCAAAGCGCAGCGGCTCCACGGCGGGCGCCGCAACACGCGGACCCCGCAGCGGTGCGGCCAACGCGGCGTATCCCGCGTCCACCTCGTGATCGTAGAGATAGCGCATCGCCGAGCGGGAGCGCGCGTCCTGGCGCTGGCCGATCATCCCCGCGCGATTCGCCATCATCTCGAGATGGCGCGCACCGTGCTCCAGCTGCCCCGCGGCGGCCGAGCGCAGGCCGATCCGCTTGAGCGCCTCGACCAGCGGCAGCTCGTTCTCCGCCACGGGCGCAAGCTGCGAGAGCAGCGTTACGGTTGACTGATTCGCATACCCCTCGGACGCCGTCAACAGGCCGAGCTCCTCGACGGCACCCCGCAGGAGCGTCTTGAAGAGCGCGAAATGCGCGAGCCGGCAATCCTCGGAACCGGCGGCCACGAAGTCGCGCACCTCGTCCGCCCACACGTCTTCGTGCAGCCGGAGGCGCCGCTCCAGCTCCGCGCGGTCGATGGGATCGCGCATCAGCCGATCGTGACCGTCGGTCCGGCGTAGATGGGGATCTTTGGAACGTGCTGCTGCGGGCGTGACATCTCCGCCCGCCCGTTCGTCACGACCTCCTGCAAGTGCTCCTCACTCTCCACGCGCACCCAGTCCCGGGTGCGCGAGTCGTATGCGCGGATGACCCGCGCGGGCTGACCCACGGCCACGCAATAGTCCGGGATCGAGCGGTTCACCACGGCATTCGAACCGATCACGGAGCCGATGCCGATGCGGATGTTGCCGATCAGCGCCGCGTTCATCCCGATCCAGCTGTGCGAGCCGACCTCCAGACGTCCGGTGCTCTCCTGCAAGCCCTGCATCGTGACGGGGATGCCGACCTCGCGGTACTCATGGCTCGCGTCGGCCACGTAGATGCCCGGTGCGGTCAGCACGTACTGCCCAAAGACGATCTCGTTGACCGCCGCGATGAGCGCGCGCCGGTTGATGCTGGTGCCCCGTCCAAAGACGATCATCGCCCCCGGCTCCGGGCGGTCGCGGGCGATCATCACCTGCGCGTCGCGCCCGATGAACACGTCGTCCTCGAGCGCGATGCGATGGCTCCCCGTGATCTCGACGCCGGGCGAGAGCCGAACGTTCGCTCCGGCGCTGAACACCGTGAGGTTCATCCGCCTAGCCCCGCCGCGAGCACGCGGCCGTACCGTTCCGCCACACTCGTCAACCGCGCCACTTCGTCGAGCTGCCCGTGCTGGCGGTTCAGTTGCGCGTAGTACGAGAGACCGCCATCGGCCACCGCCAGGCCCGTCTCGAAGCACGCGCGATCCTCCGGAGCGCGGAGGTAACGTTCCTGACGCGTGATGCAGTCGTAGATTTCTCCCATGAGCACCGCCCCTTGCATGCGCTTCGATACGCTCTTGTCCAGTTGACGAAAGGCGTTGAGCGGCTCCGCACGGTAGGCCACGTCATACTCACGGGCCACCGAGAGATACAGGAGCCAGTCGGCCGCGATCAGCAGCCGGTCGTCGAACCCCCCGGCGCGCTCCACCGCCTCACGGCGCAACAGCACGCCCGAGGCATTCCAGATGAAGTTCGTGACGAGGAGGCGTCTCCATTCGACGGGGGCCTCTGCGAGGTAATCGTGGTGCAGGTCTTCCAGGATGAACGCGGCCGCCGGCGACAAGGGCATCTGCGTTCCCGTGATGCGCCCCGCTCCGTCGATGGACAGGAAGCGGCAGTGCGACATGCCCAGGCGCTCGCGCCCCTCGAACGGCTCGACGAGACGCTCCAGCATCACGCCCTCGGCGACGTCGTCGGCGCCGGCAAAGAGGACGAGCTCCCCGCTACAGAGCCCAAGTCCCTCGTTCCAGCTCGCGTAGACCTTTCCCGAGTTCTCCGTCCGGACGTGCAGCTTGATGCGCGGGTCGCGAAAGCGAGCGATCACCTCGAGACTCTCGTCGGTCGAGGCGTCGTCCACGATGACGAGCTCGAAGTCCCGATACGACTGCCCCAGCAGGCTGCGAATGCGCTCGTCGAGATACCTCGCGTAATTGTAGCTCGGCAGGACGACGCTCACGCGCGGCATGATGGGGTCTCCTTCAGCCACCGTATCACGGTGCCGATCCCGTCCTCGAGATCGACGCCCGGCTCCACGCCCAACGCTCGCAGCTTCGTCACGTCCGCTACCGCGTGCCGAATGTCGCCGAAGCGGAAGTCACCGCTGATCCGGTACGGCACGTCCCGCCCCAGGGCCTCGGCGAAGCCCGCGACGACGCCCAGCAGGGAGACGGCCTTTCCGGCGCCGACGTTGACGGGGCCCGGATTCTCCGGGGCCTCCATGATCGCCGTGGTGGCGCGCACCACGTCGTCGACGTGCACGAAGTCGCGCGCAACCAGGCCGTCCTCGTAGATGTTCAGCACCTCTCCCCGGTCGATCTGCTGTGCGAAGATCACGAGGACACCCGTGTACGGGTTGCCGAGCGCCTGGCCCGGGCCGTACACGTTCTGGTAGCGCGCCACCCGCAGGTCGACCCCCTTGGCCTCGCAGTACTGCTTGAGGATCAGCTCCTGCGCGAGTTTCGTGGTCGCATACACCGAAGCGGGCCGCGGCATCACGTCCTCGGACGTCGCGATGGGCCGCGCCGCTTGACGGCAGACCGGACAACGCAGGGCGAAGTCGCCGCGCTCCAGAGCGGCGCGGGTGCGCCGCTCCGGCAGAACGGCGCCGTGGACGTCGCATGCGTAGGCGCCTTCACCGTAGATCGCGCGCGACGAGGGGAGGAACACGGAGCGAACCGCGGGGCGTCGCCCGAGTGCCTCGGCGAGCGCGGCCGTGCCCGTAACGTTCACGTCGGCATAGCGCACGACCTCGTCCATCGATTGCCCGGTTCCCGTCTCCGCGGCCATGTGCAGCACCGCTTCCGCGCCGTCGAGCACGGCGTCCCATGCGGCCGGGTCGCGAACGTCGCCGATCTGCACGTCCGCGAACGCGCGCGCTCGCACGAGAGCGCGCTCGTCGCCGTGGATCTGCGGATGGAGGTTGTCCAAGATCGCGACGGCGTGCCCGGCTCCGACGAGGGATTCGGCGAGCCGCAGTCCGATGAAGCCGAGGCCGCCCGAGATCGCGATCTTCATCCGAGGCGCCGCCACACAGAGAGGATCGCGGCGTCCCCTTGCGCCGCGGCTGGGACCGGAGCCTCCAGCGCCGGGGCCTGCCAGCAGCGGGCATCCGCCAGCGTCACGGGAGCGCCGGGGGGAATCGCCAACGCCGCGACCTCCGTCTCGAAGCCCGGCAGGTCGCCGATCGCCTCGCCGGCGGCCACGGCGACGATCCGCGAGAACCCCAGCGGCACGTAGCTCTCGACCAGCCCGCGAATAACCGGGCCGGGCAGCTGCGGCTCCGCCAGCACGCACGTTGCGGGGATCGCTCGGCCAAAGCGCTTGGCCAGCGCGCCCGACGGCGGGACGTCGAGCCAGAAGCGCCAAGGCGCGGGCTGGTACAACGCAGCCAGAGCGGCCGTCGGTCCGATGGCCAGAATGCCGCCCGCGGCGCCGGAGACCGCGCCGAGCACCCCCCGCGCAACGGAGGCGACCCCCGGAAACCATGCGGAGAGCGGGCGCTCCTCGACCTCCGCCAGCGCTTGCGCCGCCGCGGCGAAGCCATCGCGGTGGAAGACGCTGGCCGGCGCCTCGCCCGCGAGTATCCTCAAACCCAACGCCGGCAGGCGGAGCGCCAGCGCCAACCGCGCACCCAACAGGCGCGCGTCCTCCTGAAACGGCGCGCCCTCGTCCAGCAGCGAGCAGAGGAGCGCCAGCGCGCACGCCTGCGGCGCCGGTCCCGGCATTGCGGCCAAGGCCAAGGCTTGCGTCAGCCAGAGCCGCTGGACGTGGGGATACCGCTCCATGAGGGCCGCCAGCGACGGGGGGACCGGAACGGGACGCGGCCGCATGGAGGAGGCGCGACGCGCTCCCGCCGCGTCTCCCTCTCCTACGCGAAGCACCTGAGCCGTTCGCGTCCGCGCGGATTATGCGCGAGCACCCGATAATATGCCGCCTCGGTCGCTTCCGCGGCCCGCTCCCAGGCATACTCGCACTTGACGCGTTCCACCAACGCGGCCCTGCGCTCCGCTCGAACGTCGTGCGTCTCCCATGCGCGGCGGATCGCCCGCGCGATGTCCGCGGCGTTCCCCGGATCGCAGTACTCCGCATCGTCCCGGAAGTATTCGTGCTCGTAGCTGTTGCGCGAGAGCACGAGCGAGGGACCGCTGACGGCGGCATTGAGCGCGCTCAAGCTCACCACTTCGTCCCAGCTCGGCAAGGCCACGACGCGCGCAGCGGCGTACGCGCCCGCAAGCTCGGCCTCGGTCATGTGGCCGAGAATGATCACCTTCTCCTGCCGGTGCATCCGCACGAGGACGCCGTATAGCCCTTCCGCGTTGCTTCCCACGCACACCAACTTCAGCGGTTCGTCGCGCATCGCATGCATCACCATCAACTGATTCTTGCGCGGCTCGATTCTTCCCGTGACGAGCACGAAGTCCCGCAGTCCGTACGTGTCCACGAACCGCTCGCGCGCGTGGGCGCCGTACGTCGATGCGTCCACGCACGACGGCGCGATCGCGAACGGGATGCCCGGCGCGAGGTAGCGGTAGATGCGATGCACCTCGCTATAGGCGTTGGCGACCAGAAAGTCGACGTGCCGCATGATCTCGATCTGCATCGCGGTGTACTGCGGCATCACGTCGTTCCGCGCAGGCGGTGGATTCATCCCGTTGACCGAGACTCTCCGGGCGGCGACGTCGTCGAGCCGCGCGCTGAGGCCGGCCTCGTCGTCGGCAGAGAGAAAGACGGCCTGCGTGGCCGCCATCCCCCAAGCCGTCTCGTCGCTATGATCCGTGAAGATCGGCATCAGGACGACCGGACCCTGGAACCGCGCGACGCCGCGCGCCTGCTGCAGCGTCTCGTCCGGCGAGGTGAGATTCGAGAGATGGACGATGTCGAAGCCTTCGGCTGCCGGTCCGGGCTCCATCGTCACTTCCACGCGGTGACCCCGCGCGCGTAGGGACTCCGCCGTGCGCTGCACCTGCACGACGTCGCCCCCGAAGGCGCGCCGGGCGCTGCTGCGCAGCACGAAGAGGATCTTCAGTGGGCTCCGCGCCGTGCTGACCGGCGAGGCCGCAAGCGGGGGTGCGGCGTATACGCGCGGCAAGGGCTCCAGCCACGTCATGCTCTCGTCGAGCGGGCCAAGTGCCTCGGCCCCCAGGCGCGTGAGCGGACGCACGGAGCTCCCAAGCCCCCGCAGCGCCTCCGCGCCCGCGGCGCCGCGCGAGCTGAGGAGGATGCGTCCATCGCGCGCGATCTTGCCGCGGGCAAGGTCGACGATGGCGGCAAGGTCACCCGGCGGCACGTCCAGCGCCGCGACGACGTCGAAGGTTCGTCGAGGCTCGCTCGACTCCAACGCATGGAGCGCGAACCGCGCGGCAGCTTCATGGGACGCCCGCGCCCACGCGGCGTACGAACGAGCGAAATGGGCGACGCCGGAGGCGCCCAGCCCGGAGCCCGGCCAGAGGTCGAGCACATCCCGGCCTCCGATCCGCCCCGCCAGGTGCGCGTAGCGGTCGACGACGTCGAAGACGCGCTGATAGACCGCGAGTCCGGGCACGACCGGAGCGCCCGGCGCTTCGTCGGCGAGCAGGGCCTCCAACGCCGCGTCGCGCGTGAGCACGTCGAAGGCGAGCGATTCGCCGGCGGGCTTGCCCGCGGCCCACGACGCCAGGGCCTTCCCCAGGCCTTCCAGCACCACGGCCCCGAGCGGCTCGTGCCGCCGATGGAAGATCGGATTGCCGCCCACGATGCGCACGAACGGAATGCTCTGTGCGCGCTCTCCGTCGAGCAAGACGGCGTCGACGAAGGTCTGGACCGCGGAGCCGTAGGCGATCCGCTCCAGCTTCAACGAGAAGATCCGCGGCACCGCGCCGAGCGGGCGCGACCGGGGCACGCACGGCTCGTAGAGGCGGTGAAACCGAGGCGGCATCCCTACCCCTTCCACGCCGGCGCCGCGCGGCACTCGATCGTCTTGCGCAGCCCCTCCTCCAACGAGGTGCGCGGCTCCCAACCGCGCGCGCGGACCGCGCTAATGTCGGCGACGAAGTCGCCCGTCTCGACGGCCAGCGCGTCCTCCGGCCAGGGCACGTGCCGCAGATCGCCGCGGCCGCAGAGGCGGACGATCGCGCGCGCCGCCTCGATCATTGAGACGCCGGTCCCGCTTCCGACGTTCACGATCGGATCGTCCGGCGCGGAGCCGAGCATCAACAGCGCGTCCACGGCGTCGTCCACATAGAGATAGTCCCGCAGCTGCGCGCCGTCACCGTAGACCTCGATCGCCTCTCCTTCAAGGGCGCGCGCGATCATCAGGTTGAGGACGTTGTAGCCGCGGCGCACCTTGGTGGGCCAGGGGCCGAAAGGATTGGTCAGGCGCGCGACGGCGAAGCCGATGCCGTGCCGGCGCGCGTAGAGCTGCAGCAACTGCTCGCAGTGATGCTTGTGGAGACCATAGGGAACCAGCGGGCGCATCGGCGCGTCCTCTGCGACCGGATTGCTCTCCACGGAGCCGTACTGAAGCCGTGATCCGGGAAAGACGACTCTCGGCGGCGCGGGAAGCGACCGCGCCACCTCCAAGACGGTCAACATCCCACGCACGTTGACGTCGAGATCGTCGAACGGCGCACGTTCGCTGGCCACCGCGCCGGAGCGTCCAGCCATCTGAAAGACGACGTCGGCGCCGTGGATGGCGCGCCGCACGTCCGCGGCGGAGCGGACATCGCCGAAGACGAGCTGCGCTCCCTCGAGCTCCTCGATGAAGACCGCGGCCCCGGGATGCACGAAGGCGACCACGTCGCGGCAGGCCGGCCTCAGGCGCGATACGAGATGCGCCCCCAGGAACCCCGACGCGCCGAGCACGGCGACGGACTTTTCCGCGTACCAGCGCCCTGCGTCCGCCCTCATCGGCCTTCTTCCGCCACGGCCGCCGGCGCGGCCAACAGGCGCTCGCAGAGACGTTCCACCTCGTCGGCCGCCGCTCGAGGGCTCCGCGATGAGCGGACCTCCTCGCGCGCGGCCGCGCGAGCGGCGCTCAGATGCCCGGCGTCGGCAGCCAGCGAGCGCAGATGCGACGCCCATTCGCCCGGCGAGCGCGCCACGAAGCCCAGACCGGAGCTCGCGGCCATCTCCCCCAAGACCGCACCGTCTCCGACGATCGGCAGGATGCCCGAGCCCGCGAACTCCAGCGCCCGCGTCTCGCCGCGCGCGTGCGCCCACAGGCCCGCCGGAGCCGGCACGAGTCCGATGTCGAGGCGCAGCCGGGCGAGCAGGCGATAGAGATCGGGCACCGGCTGCTCGTGCTCGTCGGTGGAGCCGTACCACTCCAGCCGATTCGGCGGCAGCCCAAGCAATCGAGACCGGAGGTCGGCGCCGATGCAGACGAACGTGAGGCGCGCGTCGCTCTCGAGCAACGGCGCCAGCGCGTCGACCAGCGCCTGCGACTCCTCTCGCTCGTGCGCGGCACTGATGATTGCGACGCGGACCGGGAGCGCGGTCGGGGCGAGCTCGACCGAATCGATCGAGGCGGCGTCGAACGCGTCCGGCACGACGACGACGTCGGCGTTGAGCGCCTGCGTCATCCTCTGCAGCGTCCGGTTGGAGACGGTGACCGCGTCGGCTCTTCTCACGAGCCTTTCGATCGCCGCCGTCAGCGCGGCATCATTCGCCCCTGCTTGCACGGCGAGCTCGTCCAACTCGTAGATCGTCCGCTTTCCGGAGGCGGCAACGGCCGCTTGGACGGCCTCGTATTGCCCGCCCGCGCTGCGATGCAGCACCACGATGTCGGCGGACGCGAGTTGCGACTGATCGATGAACGGCGTGAGCAGCACGCTCCATCCACGCTTCGCCAGCTCGCCGTAGGGAACGCGGAGCCGGTAGTGCGCCCACCGGTCGTCGGCTCCCATGAGACAGAGGAGGCGCCCGCGAGCCTCGTGGGCGGGCGGCCCGTACACTTCGCAAACGGGGCGATTCTCGGCCGCACCGTAGTAGATGCCGGCGTCGCTGCGGGTGGAGAGGCCGGCCACGCCGCCCCATTTCGCGGCGAGCAGCGCCAGGTTCGTCCCTTCGAAGGCGTGGCGACCGGGAGACGTGACCTCGCGGTGGATCAGCATGGCCCCGGGCTCGTAGACGAGCCGGTAGCCCATGGCCGCGAGGCGCAGCGAGAAGTCGACGTCCTCGTATCCGTTCTTGAAGCCCTCGTCGAGCCCGCCGGCCCGTTCGATCGCCGCCTTGGAGATCAGGAGACACGCCGCCGACAGACAGGCGACGTCGCGCCGCTCGTTAGCTCGCGGCTCGTTGGCCGGCGCCATCCGGTCGGCATGGCGCGGCAGGCCACGCGAGAAGACCATGCCGGCGTGCTGGAGCTCACCCGACTCGTAGACGAGCTTTGCTCCGACGCAGGCGATGCGTTGATCGCTCTCAATCGTCCGCACCATGGTATCGAGCCAGCCGTCGTGGAGCGCCTCCGCGTCGGCGTTCAGAGATAGCACGAGCGGATACTTGGACAAGGCGAAGCCCTGGTTGACGGCGCCGGCGAAGTTGACGTTCACCGAGTTCTCGACCACGCGCACGTCGAACTCGGGATGCCTCCGCGCGAAGCCGTGCACGAGGAATCGACTTCCGTCGGTCGAGGCGTTATCGACGAAGATGACCTCGATCCGCGTTCGGTTCCGGTACGCGATCAACGAGTCAAGCAAAGGCACCAGGACGGCGAGGCTGTTGTAGACCGGTACGACGACGGAGACCCCGGTCATCTCAGCTTGCCGCGCTCGGCTCGGTCTCGAGGCGAGCCCGCAGGAGCGATGCCGCGAACTCGGGCAGGAACCGGCTCGCTCCCTGACTGGTGCCGTAGCCGGTGAGCGGCGGGCTGAAGCAGCGGGCCCAACGATTGAGGAAGATCGAGACGTTGTGCGCGGCGTATGCGAATCGGCCGTCGCTCTGGCTCTCGTAATGATAGAGCACGGCGTCGGCGCAGTAGCGTACCCGCCCCCCGAGCGCACGGACCTTCAGGCACAAATCGATGTCCTCGAGTCCGTTGATGAAGGCCTCGTCGAACCCGTCGAGCGCCGTGAGCACGGCACGCGGAAGCGCCATGCAGGCCCCCGTGACCATGTCGAAGTCGCGCGGAGTCGTCACCCGCGGGTCGTCCTTCGGCACGTTGGCGTGCAGGTGCATCGGCATGCCGCCCACGGCGACGACCCCTGCATGTTGAATGGTTTCCGTCCTCGGGTAGAGCAGGCGCGCGCCGACGACGGCGACGCCGGGCTCGAGCAACCCGCGATGCAAGGCCTCCAGCCAGCCGGACGTCGCCACGGTATCGTTGTTGAGGAAGACGACGAACTGACCCGACGCCGCGCGCCAACCCTGATTGCAGGCCTTGGCGAAGCCGAGGTTCTCCCGGTTTCGAATCACGGTCACGTCGCCGGAAAGACGATCGAGCAGCGCGGGTGTTTCGTCGGGCGACGCGTTGTCGACGAGGATGACCTCGTAGTCGAGGCCCTCGCACGTCGCGACGACGGATTCCAGGCACTGCTTCGTAAGGGCGCAGCGCCCGTACAGCGGGATGACGATCGAGGCGACGGCCATGCTCTCATGTTGTATCGGCCCGCCGGAGGCGAAGGTTTACCGCGCGGTGGCGCGGCGCCGCGCGAGCCGGGGGTCGCCGCAACCGTGGTCACCTTGGCCGAACGGCCCAACGGCCGAAACGGGAATCGCCCGGGTCGGAGCGAACGAGAGCGTACACGATGCGCCGCTACTTCACGCATTTCGGGTTGGTCCGGGATCCGTTCCTCGACACGGCCGATCCCGAGTTCTATTGCGAGACGCCTCACGTCAAGGAGGCGAAGGCGCGCCTCCAAACGTCGGTCAACGACGGTCGCGGACTCGTGGTGGTCACCGGCCCCGTCGGTGCGGGCAAAACCTCGCTCTCGGCGGCGCTGGAGCTCGAGTGCCTCAAGGACGAGTCCGTCGCGTTCGGCAAGATCCTCGACCCCACGTTCGGCAACGAGGTCGAGATGCTCATCGCCATCGGCCGCGTCTTTGGCCTCAGCCTGCCGCCGCGCTCCAGCGCCTCGCTCAAGAACGCCCTGAAGAACCTCTTCTTCGACATCGGGGTGCTCGAGGATCGAGCCATCGTTCTCGTCGTCGACGAGGCGCAGCTCCTGGAGCCCTTCGGCCTGGAAGTCTTGCGGCTCTTGCTGAACTACCAGGTTCCCGAGAAGAAACTGCTCAACGTGCTGCTCTTCGGCCAGCCGGAGCTGGCCGAGCGGGTTCGAGCGCGGCAGAACGTGGCCGATCGCGTCGACCAATGGGTGGAGCTCGCTCCGCTGGATCCCGGCGAGCTGGCCGCGCTGCTGCGCCATCGCCTGACCCGGGCCGGGCTCCCCGAGGGGCAGCGCATCTTCAGCGAAGAGGCCTTGGAGGCGGTCGTGCGGGCGAGCGGCGGATATCCCCGCCGCGCGATCATCGTGGCTCACGCCGCCATGGTCGCCGCCGCCGAGACGGGTGCCGGCGGCGTCTTCAGCGAGCACGTGGACGACGCCGTGCGGCGGGCCGGCGGCAGCGCGCTCCCGTTCATCGTCGCCGAGCCGCCCGTCGCCGTCGCCGCACCGGGCCCGCAAGCGCCGGAGACGGGCGGGGCCGCGGAGCCGCCCCCGCTGCCCGCGCGCGGCTGGTGGTCGGGCATGCTCGAGCGCGTCTTTCCCAGCACGGCCGGCGAGCGGCGATGAGTCGCGAGGTCGACGACCGCAGCGCCGACATGCGGCTGGTGGACCTGCAGCGCCGTCGACTCGACTTGCCCGAGCGCCCGCGCAAGTGGCCCCAGACGTCCGAATCGCTCGATGAGACGTTCTCCGGCGCCGCGCGCGTGGAGCTGGAGACTCCGCAGCTCGCCGAGGCGATGGTGTTCGGCTCGCTCCACATCTCCCCATCGCGGGGGTTGATCGCGGGGGCGCTGGTGACGGTGACGCTCGTGGTCGAGAATGCCGGCGGGGCCGCGGCGGCCGTGCGGGCCCAACTGATGCTCTCGCTCGACGCGGCCTACCGGCTGGGGACGACGACGCTCGACGAGCGGACGCTGGCCGACGCCGAGGAGCAGAGCACCGCGCTCGCCCCCGCCGGGGCCGACCTCGGGAGCATCGCCCCGGGCGAGCGGCGGCGTCTCTCACTGGTGGCCAAGCTCGCCCCCTCCGTCGAGCCGTTCCGCGTGAGCGCCAGGCTCGATGCCGGCGGCGCCCCCACCTTGGGCGTGCCGCCCTTGGAGGTCGAGCGCAGCCGAGCTGTCGGCGCCTTTGCTCAAGCGGTGGCCGAGCGCCTGGTGCCCGCTCCGCAGGAGGCGGAGCCCGAGCCGCCCGCTTACGAGCTGGAGACCGAGGAGGAGCTGGTCTACGAGGCCGCCAACGCGGCGCTCTCCTCGGCCGCTGCCCCGCCAGCGGCGCCGGAGCCAGTCGCCCCCGAGCCAGTCGCCCCCGAGCCAGCGCCGCCCGTGTTCGCCGCGCCGGAGCCGCCGGCCGAGCCGGAGCCCGCGAGCGCGGCAGGGGCGCGATACCTCCTCACGGCCACCATCGACGCCGCCGGCATTCGCTTTCTCGGCCGCGTCCTGCAGGACGGATCCGCGCTCGGGCTCCTGGGGCACTTCCTGGTCGCCAACGGCCTCATGGTGCGCCATCTCCCGAAGGCTTCGGCCGACACGCTCGGCTTGGCGAAGTTCGCCGCGGAGCAGGCGGGGCTGCTCAACCGGTTGATGCTCCAGGCGCGTATGAAGCGCGCCGTCTCGCTGGAGAGCTTCTCGACCCCGCCCCCCACCGAGGCCATCGCGCGGGTCGAACGGTTGCCGGGCGCGGACGCGGCGGCCGTCCCAGCGCCCGCGCCCGGCTCGCTGACGCTCTATCTGGCGCTCGAGCCCTCGGAGCTGACGTTTCTCGCCCGAAGCGCCGCGACCGAGAAGACACCCCCCTTCGTGCGGAACCGCCAGGTCACCGCGGCATTGCTGCCGCGCGCCGCGCGCGGTCCGCACGGCGAGGTCCGACGCCTCGACGCCCTGCTGGCGGCCTACGCGAAGGCGAGCCTCGCGGCGATCACCCGCTTCTTCGTCCAGTTGCGGCTGCAGCCGTCGCTCCTGCCGACCGCGATGCGCGACCCCGCACTCGAGGCGGCGGCGCAGGCGCTGCTCGAGGCTCTGCGGCTCGCCCTCGCCGGAGACGAGCCCCCCGCATGAGGATCTTCATTGGCGTTCCCTCGCGCGGCAACCCGGCCCAACCCTTTCTCGAGAGTCTCGCGCGCGTGGCAGCCGAACCGGCCTGGGAGATCACCCACGCCACCGTCACCGGCGACTTCGTCCCCGCCCAACGTGAATTGCTCGCTCGCATGGCCCTCGAGGCGCAGAGCGAGCTCCTCGTCTTCTTCGACGACGACATGGTTCTGCCGCCGCAGGCCCTGATCGAGCTCACCCGCACCGCCTCCGACCCTCGCGTCGGGGTGGTCGGCGGGCTCTACTACACGCGAGACGGCGTCAAGCCGCTGGCCGTGGGACGCTGGAACTCCCGCCGCACCACCGCCGCCAGCGTTCCCGCATTCGGCGCCGAGCCCACGACGGTGGACGGCGTCGGCTTCGGCTGCGTGGCCATCTCCACGGCGTGGCTGCGCCGCTTGGAACCGCCGCTCTTCAGCGCGCAGGTCTACATCGAAGCACAGGCGCGCCGTGTGCGGCTCTGCAACGAGGACTATCTCTTCTGCGAGCGCGTGCGCGCCGAGGGGGCCACGGTGCTCCTCCACGGTGGTCTGCGCTGCGGTCACTTCGACCGCGCGACCGGGCGCGTTCATCCGGAGCGCTGGGAAGAGCCCGCGGTCACCGGTGTGGAGCGGATGGCCGTGCTCCGCCCCGATGGCGGCGTGGCTCTGGTACCGTACGACGCATCGCTCCCCGAGGCCGACGATCGCGGCGAGAGCTGCGGAGTGGAATACCTCTGGGCGGGGGCGCGTGCCCGCGACGGGCGTTTGGCCGGGGAGCCGGCTAGCGCCGCAGATCGAGAATCGACGATTGCGTTCCGCGCTCGCGCAGACGCTGGACCAGCAGGCGCCGCACCCGCTTGACCTGAGCGATCTCGCGGCCCAGGGCGTCGCGGCGCGCCACGAGCATCTCCTGCCGGCGCAGATTCTCCCGCTCGAACCCCAGAATCCGCTCCGTCGCCGTCATGCGCTCTGCCTCGTCGACTTCCTCGAGCGACCAGGCGATGGCCGCGAGGACCTGACGGATATCTGCGAAGATCGCGCCGATCTCATCGTTACGGCGCTCCGCGATGGCGGCCTCACTCAGACGTCCGAGCTCGTCGAGCGCATCAAGCTGGTTGTCAAGCCCGTCGGGAACCAGCACGGTCAGGCGCTCAAGCCCGCGACCATCGAGCCCGGCTGCTGGCGGCGCTCGGCCCTGAACTTCCGCACGGCTTCGGCCCACGTCTCGCGCATCGTGACCATGTGCGGCAGGATCGTCTCGATGCGGTCGCCCTGCTTCTCCATGTTAGCCATCACCAGCTCGTGATGCCACCACTCGTAGAGCCGGAACAGGTTGCGCGCGACCTCGCCGCCGATCTCGAAGTTCAGCGACCCCATCAACACCGTCAGCGCCTGTTGCGAACGCTGCAGCGAATCGCTGATGCCGTGGATGTCCATCGTCGCATAGCTGTCTCCGCCGGAGCGGATCTTGTCCAGTCCCTTCTTGGCGAAGAGAATGGCGATGTCCATGCACTTGACGATCAGCTCCTCGCGCGATGAGGAGAGGATCGAGGTCTCGAGGTACTTGTATTGAGCGTCGCGGCTCGATGACTTCACGAACAAAACCCCTCTAGGCACCCGTGCTCGAGCTCGAGCTCGACGAGCTCGACGACGGCGAGGTGATCGTGCCGCCGAGCGCGGCAATCGCCGCATTGCCGGTGGACTGCAGCAACGAGATCTGCGTCTCGGCCTGGTTGAACTCGTATTGGAGCGTTTGCTGCTGCAAGGCCACCGACTGGTTGACGATGTCCAGGTTCTGGTTCAGGAAAGAGACCTGCGTGTTGTTGTTGTCGATGTAGCTCTGCAGGATGCCGGCGGCGGGAGGCAGGGGCAAGAGCGGCTGCCCCGGCACGATCGGCAGGTTCGCCGGGAGGCCGGTGACCGTCTGGGTGAACGACGCCAATTGCTGGACGATGCCGTTGACGCCGCTGAGCAGTTGATTGACCCCCTGCGGATTCTGCTGCAGGGCCGTCGCGAAGGCGTTGGCGTCGAAGGTCAGCTGACCCGTGGTGCCCGTGACCGTCGTATTTGAGGAGCTCGACGAGCTTGAGCCGGTGACGGTGCTGGACGAGGAGCCGCCGGACGCCGATAATTGGGCGGAATCCAGCGAGATCCCGATCGCCGAAAGCGACTGGAAGGTTCCGTTGCCGGTGAACTGCGAGACGATCTGGTCGAGCTGATCGCGTAGGTCCGCGATGCCGAAATTCGAGGCCAGGGTGCCTCCGGTGCTCGTCTGTTGCGCTTGACTCCCCGGCGCGGTGCCCGTGGAGAACTGGGCCGGCGCGGTATCCGCGTTGATGTCGCTGATCACCTGGTTGAAGGCGCTGACGAAGCTCTGGATCGCGCTGGTCGCCGGCTGTGGGTCCGAGCTCACCGTCACCGTCGTGGGAGTCGTCGAGGGCGCCAGGAGGTTGAGCGTGATGCCGGGGATGATGTTCGTGACGGTGTTGGAGTTGTTGTAGTAGAACTGGCCGTTGACCTGAACCACGGACTGTTGACCAGCCGTGATCTGCGCGGTGCTGGGCGTCAGCTTCACCAGGCTGAGGAAGTTGCTGCTGTCGGTGGGTGAGCCCAGGACGATGCTCTGCGGCCCTGGCTGGGTCGAGGTCAGCGAGATCGCGTCGCTGGTCGGATTGTAGGTTGCGATGACGCCGGCACTCGACTGGTTGATCTTGTTGATGACGTCAGAGACGGAGTCCGAGGCCGGATTGATCGTGATGGCAACGCCGTTGATCGAGAACGTCGTGCCACCGTTGATCGTCCCGCCGCCGAAGTTGGTCTGGTTGAGGGCCTTGTCTTGCTGCAGGCTGCCGACGCGCGTGCCGGTGAGCGACCAGTTGCCGCCGCCGCTCGTGATCGCGGAGTTCGTCAACTGCATGACCTGCAGGATGTTCCCCTGGTCCGACGGGCTGCCGAGCGTGATGGCCTTGTTGTCGGTCATCGTGAGCTCGTCCGTCGTCGAGTTGTAGGTCAGCGAGAAGCCCGTGTCGCCGGCGGCGTGGAGCGCCGTGTTGATGTTGTTGACGATGGTCGACATCGACTGCGAGGTCACGTCGTAGGAGACGGAGACCCCGTTGATCGTGACGCTGCCGGTGGCGTTTGGGAGCCCCTGCGCGTTGGTGCCATTGGTGGCCGTCACGCCTGTCGGCTGCGCCGAGAGCGGCGCCGTCGCATAATAGGCCGCGAAGGACGTGCCGAGCGTGCCGCCGCTGGCAGCGGAGGTCGGCGTGGCGAGCTGGACGCTCTGGATCGTCGTTGTCCCGGGAGGGGCCGTCTGTCCGCTGGTCTGCTGCGCCGAGAGCACGGTCGGCTGCGAGCTCACCGCGCTCTGCGCGCTGTAGTTCGACGCGGTGCCCAGGGCCGTCAGCGAGCTCTGCAGCGTCTGGAAGTCGCTGAGCAGGCTCGTGTACGAGGTGTTCTCGCCGGTCAGCGAGGCGATCTGCCCTTGGATCTGCACGGCCGGAGCCTGCGCGATCTTGGTGAGCTCCTGCAGAATGCTCTGCCAGTTGATGCCGCTGGAGATGCCGGAAAACTGAATCGGTGGTTGTGAGCTGGTGCTGCTGATCCCTGACATTCCGCGTCCTCTTCCGGTGAAGCCTGTGGTTACGAGTGCCCGTCGAGCAAGATTCCTTGCGTGGAATTGAACATCTCGGCAAGCTTGACGACGATCTCCGGCGGCACGGAGAACACCACCTGCCCCGTCGACGCGTCCGTGAAGACGTAGACCACCTCGTCGGGGTTGTGCACGAGCTGCACGCTCACGTGCATCGGTTGCGCGTTGCCGGTGAAGATCTGCGCGTACGCCGCCGGAAGCGTCAGTTGCGCCGACTGCTGCGCGGCGCCGCCGGAGCCGTTGGACGACGCGTCGGGCAATATCGCAGCGAGCGACTGGAAGAACGCTTGATTGGTATTGCGATCGAACGCTGCGGCGTTGAGCAGTGCTTGTACATCCATGTCAACGATGCTCACTCCTTACCCCACAGTATCGGCCGGTCGAGGGCCGTCTTTGAGGCCGGCCAGCCACCGGCGGAGCTCCAAGCCGGATGCCCGCAGGAGTCCTCCTCCTTCGGCGGCGTCGCCCACCACGATCTCCTCCGGCGGGGTCCGGCCGGCCACGGGAGGCGTGCCCGAGGCCGAAACGTAGACCTCCGCGAGGCGCTCCACGGCAACCCCCTCGCGCTCGGCAAGCCGCTCGATCCGCCGCCGCAGGGTCGCCGCGCCGAGGCCGGCGAGATCCCACACCACGACGTCGACGGGGTCCTCGGGCGTGAACGCGCGCGCGTACCGGCGGAGAAAGGCCGTCAGGGGCTGCCACGCCGCTTCGCCGTCGACCACGGCGTGGAGACGCCCCTTGCGGCGCGCCGGCAGCTCGTCCAGCGACTCGGGGCGCGCGTAGCGGTCGAGCGCCACGCGATGGCGCTGGGGATCGAAGGGGCGATCCAGCACCCGCCGCATCTCGTAGCCTCCCCGGTACTCCGGCTCGAGGCCGTACTTGGCGGCGAAGATGCTCCAATTGCGGCTCATCGTGGCGGCGTAGTCGATCTTCTGCGCAGCGAACGTGCGATGACCGAAGTGGTGGATGAAGACGTCGTCGGCCATCCAAATCTTATAGCCCGCCAGCCGCGCGCGAACGCAGTAGTCGTCGTCTTCGAAGTTTCCGGTGCCGAAGCTCTCGTCGAGACCGCCGACGGCCTCGAGCACGCGGCGGTCGATGAGCATGCAGAACCCGATGACGCGGTCGAGGTACGCCCCGGTTCCGTGCAACGCGGCGCGCCGCTGCGCGGCGAAGCCGTGCATCTCCTCGACCGTCCGGTACGGGGCGTCGAGCTGCTGGACGCCGGCAACCTGATTGCTGCGGGGACCCACGATGCCGATGTCCAGGTCCCGCTGCGCGGCGGCGACCATGTCCTCGAGCCAGTGCTCGGTCACCACCACGTCGTTGTTGAGCAGCATGACGTAGCGTCCGCGACTGGCGGCGATGCCCTGGTTGCAGCCCCCGGCGAAGCCGCGGTTCTCGCCGTTGTAGATGACCGTCGCGTCGGTGAGGCCGCGCAGGTGCTCCACGGTCGGAGCCTCGCTGCCGTTGTCGACGATCACCAGCTCGCACGGCAGTTGCGTGAAGCGCCGGACGCTCTCCAGCGTGGTCTTCGTGTACTCCAGCGCGTTCCAGGTCAACAGGACGAGGCTGACCAGCGGAATCACGCGTGCACCGCCAAGGCGGCGTCCGCCACGCGCCGCGCTTCATCCTTGCGGCCGTGCAGCAACAGCCGCGTCGCCAGCAAGGCCACCGCCGCCTGCAGGTGCGCGGGGGGCGGACCCGCGGGCTCCGCGCGGCAGACGGCCTGCGCCACGCGGACCACGTGATCGGAGGGCCGTGCGCTCACCGCCGCCAGCAGGCCGTTCGCACGAATATCGCGCTCCCCGAGACGATAGGCGCAGAGCACGCGCAAGCGGTCTTCCTCGATGCCCTCAGCCGCTTGGCGCAGCAGCACGTCTGCCGCATCGGCCCAGCGGTCCTCGCGCAGCGCGTCGACCAGCCCCTCCGGGAGCGCGCCCTGCGTCGCCGCGACGCCCTGGGGTGCCGCCGCCGCGGCGATGCCCGCCGTCAGCCGCTCGAGCGCGCTGGCCGCTTCCAGCGCGCAGAGCTGGGCGCGAGCTTCGTGCAGCCCGTGCCGCTCGCGATCCGTCGCGACGCGGCCGATGGCCGACTCGACGAAGCGCAGGGCCTCCTCGCGCCGCCCGCGGCGCAGCAAGAAGTTTACGTGCTGCAGCGCCGAGTCGATGACGGGATGCCGCTTGAACGCCTCGGAGAAGGTCCCCTCGGCCTGCTCCAGGCGCCCCGCCTTCTCGAGCACGTGCGCATAGTTGATGCGGGCAGCCATGACCTCCGGAGCGCGGGCCACGCCGGCGGCCATCTCGTCGACGGCTTCGTCCAGGCGCCCCAGCTCGGCCAGATAGACGCCCAGCTCGCAGCGGGCCTTCCAGGTGCAGATCTGATCGTCGACCACGGCGAACTTGGCGAGATCCTGCTCGCCTCGGTAGGCCGCCCGATACGCCTCGACCGCCTCGTCTTGGCGTCCCATGCCGCGCAGCGCGATTGCCAACGCGAACGAGCCGTTGGGATATCCCGGCGCCCGGCGCAGCGCATCGCGCGCCCGCTCCTCGGCGATCTGGTGCTTGCCTTGATTTGCGTAGATCTCCCCGAGCAACGCCAGTCCGTGCGCGATGATGCCTCGGCGATCGTCTGGGCCGGCGCACTCGCGCATCCGCTCCAGCGGCTCCACGGCCTCGTCGCGTCGCCCCGCAAAGCCGTACGACTGCCCGAGGCCGTACCAGTGAAAGGGATCCTCCGGGTGGCGCTCCACGGCCGCCCTCGCGATCGCGAGATTGCGCTCGCGCTTGTTGCGCCCCTCGACGAAGCGCTTCAAGTAACCGCGGTGGCGAATGGTGGCGTCGATCGTGGTGCCGCGAATGACCCCTCCGGCCAGGGGACTCGTCGGATCGAAGATGTACTCGTGGAGCGGCTGGACGAAGCGGAGCTCAGGATGGTTCGGAAAGAGGCGCAGCACGAGGTGCGAGGTCTCCCCGCCTCCGCGATGCTCGTCGATCTCGTTGACGCACCGCAAGTTGAAGCCGATGCGCGCGGGCTCCGAGGCCGCGATCGCGCGGATCAGCTGGTGTCCCTGCGGCTCCAGCACTTCGTCGGCGTCGAGGAAGAGAACCCACGTGCGCGTGGCCATCTCCAGCGACGCGTTGCGGGCTTCGGAGAAATCGTCGGTCCAGGGGATCTGCCGGATCTTCGCGCCGTAGGCGCGCGCGATCTCGAGCGTGCGGTCCGTCGAGCCCGTGTCGGCGATGCAGATCTCGTCGGCGACGGCGCAGGCGCTACTCAGACATGCGTCGAGGAGGGCCTCTTCGTCGCGGACGATCATGCAGAGGCTGAGGCCGGGGGTAGGCCTCTCTCGCGTGCCGGTGCCGCCGAGCGCGCCCCAACCGACGATGTGGATCGGCATCTCTTCCACTATCGGCCGCCGAGCGGCTCCTGCTTAGAGATGCGAAAGGGGGGCCGCCGTAGCGGTCCCCCTTCCGATGCCCTTTCCGAGTCGAGGCGATTACGGGAGGAGCTTGAGCACCGTTCCCGGGATCTGGTTCGCCTGCGCCAGGACGGAGGTACCGACCTGGACGAGCACCTGCAGGCGGGTGAAGTTCGTGGTCTCCTGACCGACGTTCACGTCGCGGATCGACGACTCCGAGGCCTGGAGGTTGGTCTGGGTGATCTGGTCGTTGTTGGCATCCTCGTTCAGGCGGACGATGGTCGCGCCGAGCGCCGCGCGCTGCGCGAGCAGCGAGTTCAGCGCGAAGTCGACCTGCCCGATCGCGTCTTCCGCGCCGATCGACGGGTTCGTCGTGGAGCCGCTCACCAGGTTGATGTTGGCGATGCGGAGCGTGGAAGCGTTAGTGGCCTGGATGCCGAGCTGGACGACGTCGCCCTCGTTGGCACCGGACTGGAAGTTGAAGACCGGCGAGCTGGAGGCGGCAACGAACTGCGTAGCCTTGATGAAGCTCGTCGTCCCGACGTCGTTGCTGTTGATGGCGCCGTAGCTGATGGTGATGCCGGTGTCCTGCGCGCCCGCGCCGGCGACCGTGTACGAACCGGCGGCGATGCTCGTCGAGCCGGCGCCACCGGCGATGATGCCGAGGTTGACGACGGTGTTGCTCGAGGAGTCGAACTCCGTGGCCTGCAGACCGACCAGCGCTTGGCCGTTCGTCGAGGTACCCAAGGTCACGACCTGGAGCTCGATCGTCGAGTCGACGACGCCCGTGGACGTTCCCGCGTTCGCGATCGTCACGCCCGAGATCAGCTGACCGCCCTGGTTGAGATAGCCGTTCGCCGTGACCGTGTCGTTGGCGAGCACCGCGGGCTGGAAGCCGGCGTGCGAGCCATCGAGCAGCTGCTGGCCGTTGAAGTTCGTGTTGCCGGAGATCGTGTTGACCTCCTGGACCAACTGCGAGACTTCGACCTGCAGGTTCTGCTTGTCGGTGGGCGAGGAAGTATCGTTCGAGGCCTCGACGGCCAGCGAGCGGATGCGCTGAAGGATGTCGGTCGTGGTCTGGAGCGCGCCCTCGGCCACCTGCGCGGCGTCGTTCGCGTTCTGCACGTTCTGCACGGCCTGCTGGAAGCCGTTGACCTGCGCTTGCAGCGCCTCGGAGATGGCCAGGCCCGACGGATCGTCGGCGGCGGTATTGATCCGCAAACCGCTCGACAGACGGTTGACCGACTGCGAGAGGAGGTCCTGATTCCGGCTCAGGTTGAGGTTTGCGGTATTCGCCAACAGATTATTGGCGATCGAGATGCTCATGTGGTGCTATCCTCCGTGATCGATTTTGGCACACGTGTGGAGGGGAAACGGACGTCCTGTCCTACCCCCCATGGACCAGTCATCGGCGCAGGCGACCGGGACTTTAGCGAGGCGCGTCGGGGCGCTTGACGTCGCCCGGGCGTGTGACCGGGCGCACGGCCTTGGAGCGTACCGCGGCCGCTTGGGGCGGCACTGCGGATCCAGGGGGAACCGACTCCTCGGCGGCGGCGCGGTTGGCTCGCTGGATCTCGTCGTAGACCTCGGAGCGGTGAACGGGGATCTCGCGAGGCGCCTCGATCCCGAGCTTGACTTGCTCGCCGTCGATGGCGACGACCACGATACGCACCTGGTCGCCGATCATGATGGCTTGGTTGGGCTTCCTCGTCAGAACGAGCATGCCGCGGCCCTCCCTGGCAGTGTCCCGGCAGCCTTCCGCCGGTTGCGGGAGCGTTCGGTCAGGAGCGGAGAGCCTCCTTGAGGGCATCGGTCCGCGGGATCGGCTGGCGAACGGCGTACCGCGAGCTCTCCAGCATGACCTGCCGAGCCCGGCGCCGCTTCAGGTTGATGATGATGGGTGCCAGCAGGTTCATGGTCAGCTCGGTCGCGCCCGCCGTGCAGATGACCACGCAATAGAGGACGAAATCGGCCGGCTCCTCGAGCTCCAGCGCCACGCGGGCGTAGTACGGAATCGGCGGCTTGTAGTCCGGAAAGACGTCCCACGGGTTGGCGATCGGCAGAGCGACCTTCAGGTCGTCCAAGCTCTGGAGCCAGAGGAACGGTCCCGGGCCGTCGAGGCTCAGCACGAGGAAGCGCCGGTGGTCGGCGAATCCCGGGAGCCCCCACGGGAACTCGATGACGTCGTCGTCGGCATAGGTAAGCGTCCCAAAGCGGGGGAGATCGACCTCGTGTGGCACGATGGACAGTCCTCGCACGTCCTATTGCACGTAGTCGAAGAGCGTGTGCTGCTCGAGCCGCGTCGTCGTTCCGTAAGCGGCCTGAAGGGCGGCCTGCACCTGGGCGAACTGGGTCGAGGCCGCTGCAACGTTGGCGTCTTCGATCTGAGAGATGGTTTGCGTGTTCTGAACTATGGTGGCGCTGTTGTCCGTCTGCACCGAAGCCAGCGCCTGGAGCGTGGCCCCCACGGCCGCCCGCCCCGTGAGCATGGCGTTCATGACGTGGTCGACGTCGCCGATCTGGGTGCTCAGCTCGGTCCCGACGCTCCCCTGCGGGGCCAGTCCCATGGCCTTGACAAAGTCCCCGGCGGCGCCCGTCGCCCCCGCGGAGGCCACGTCCGTCACGGTGAACGGCTGCCCGCTGGAGGAGTTGAGGATCAACCGCTCCTGCTTGTAGTCGAACGTCGCCACGACGCCCGTCGTGCCGCTGACCGCGTTGATGGAAGCCAGCACCGAGCCTACCGTCGCCGTCGCCTGGTTCACCGTCACGGTCACGCCGTTGATCTGGAACGAGTCGTTGCCGGTTGAGTCGGCGGTGATCGGCGTGGCGAACGCCGCCGACGAGATCCCGGTGGCCGAGCTGATCACGGAGCCGGCGACGTTGAGCTGCGCGGCGCTCTTGTCGATGGTCGTGGGCCCGGTCAGCGCGTCGCGCAAGTTGATCAGGGTCTGAAAGACGTCGGGCGAGCCGTCGGTGGAAGAGAGGTTGAACGTCTGCTGCGCGGAGACGCCGACCGTATACGACTGCCCGTTGACGAAGATCTGGTCGACCGTCTGCTGATTGCCGGTGAAGGTGACCGACGAGACGGGACTTCCGACCGCCTGGAACGGGGCGCCGCCCTGTTTGGTCCCAGCGAACACGTAGACGCCCCCCACCTGTGTGTTGCCGATCCCGATGGCCTGCTGGAGGAGGTTGTCGACTTGGGTCGCGAGATCGTTGCGCTGCGAGGAGCTCAGCGTCTCGCTCGCCCCTTGGACGGCGATCTGCCGCACGCTTTGCAGAACACTGGTGAGTCCGGAGAGCGCGCCGTCAAGCGTCGAGAGCTGAGACTGGGCCGTGGTGAGCGTCGAGTTCACCGTTTGGTCGTAGGCCTGCGAGGCGCGCACCAAGAGGTCCTGGCCGATCTCCGCCGGAGCGTCGGAGGGCAGGTTCAGCTGCTTGCCGGTCGAGAGCTGCTGGCCGTATTGCATCTGCTGCGCGGCCAGGTCGTCGATCGCCTGCGTCTGCTGGTTGAAGACCTCCGATGTCGAAATCCGCATCTTCTTCGTTCGCCTCCGTGCGCCGCTAGAGCGTCGTGAGCATGGTCTGGAGCATCTGCTCCATCACGCTCAGCGTCTTGGCTACCGCCTGGTAAGAATTCTGGAACTTGATGAGGTTCTGGGTCTCCTCGTCGATGTTGATGCCGTCGACGCTCTGCCGAGCGGAGTCGATCTGCTGCGTCACCTGCGTCTGGCTCTGCGAGCCGTTGATCGCCGTCTGCGCATCGAAGCCGATCTTCGTCACCAAGTCGCTGTAGTAGCTCCCGAGGCTCGCTTGCGCCCCTTGCTGGATCGTCGCCGTGGCGGCGTGCGGCTTGGTGAATGTGGCCGTGAACGACCCGGTGGCGTAATCGACGCTCTGAACGGTCACCGTCTCCTGATTGGGCGTCCCCGCGTCGACGACGACGGATGCCCCCTGCTCGATGCCCGTGAGGGATCCCGGCGTCACGGAGAACGTCCCCGCACCCGCGACGGCCGTGCCGAGCGTGGTCGGCGTGAACGAGGGGATCGCCACCGGCCCTTGCAGCGTCTGCAGCATGGCGTTGACCCCGGCATTGTCCGCCGACCCCAACGCGTTGCTCGCGTTCTGCGTGACGCCGTTGATGCCCGAGGCCCCCAGCACCGAGAGGATCGACGGCGGCGGCGGACCCCCCGCCACGATGGCGTCCTGGATCGTGAAATCGGCGGTGGCCCCGTAGGACGAGGTGCCGCCGAGCGCCAGGCTCTCATTCGTCGGGTCGCGCTGGAAGACGACCGACTGCGCGTTGGGATTGAAGCTCATCGTCACGCCGAGGCCGGCCTCGTTGAACTGCGCGATGAACTGGTCCAGCGTGGTCGACGAGGTGACCGTATAGCCGTACGTCTCGGTCTGCCCGTCAACGCTGACGGTCATGCTGCCGGAGTACGTGCCTACGCCCATCGTGGTTGCGTACGTGCTGTTCCCCTCGATCGACTGCGAGCTCGCCACCGTGTTGTTGGCCGAGTTCAGCGGCGTTACGAGCGTGCCGGCCGCCGTGGAGGCCAGGCCTCCCAGCACCTGTCCGGCGTCCGTCAAGCCGACGCGAATGGAGGCTGCCGTGATGGGATTGCCCGGCGCATTCGGGATGAACAGGGCCGCGCCTTGGTTGCCGTTGGAGTCGTACGACGACTCCGAGATCCGGTTCGCGGCGTTGGCCAATCCCGAGGCGAAGTCGTTCAACTGCTGCAGGTAGGGCACGAGCTTGGCGTTGTACGCATCGAGCATGCCGCCGAGCGAGCCGCCCGTGATCGGCACGGGCGAGGGATTGTTCGGCGTGGGACTGCCGGCGAAGCCGATGACCATCTGCGGCGGCGTGCCGGGCGCCGTGGGCTTGGCGACCACGGGCCCCGCGAGATGGTAGGCCACCGTGTCGTTGACCAACGCCTGGCCGCCGACGCTCACCAGGGTCGAGCCGTTCGCCTGCACCGACGTCTGCACGTTCAGATAGCCCGAGAGCTGGTCGATCAGCTGGTCGCGCTGGTCGAGGAGCTGGTTCGGATTGTCCCCCACGGCCGTCGACGCTCGGATCTGCCCGTTCAGCGAGGCGATCTGATCGAGCATCGTGTTGACCTGCGTGACGGCGTCGCTCGCCTGAGACTGGATCTGCGTCTCCTGCGTGAGGATCGACTGCGATGCGCTGTTCAAGCTGTTCGTCAGCGTCTGGGCCGCCGTCATAACTCCGGAGCGCTGCGCCAGCGCCGTGGGCTGAGAGGCGAGCTGCTGGAGCGACGTCATGAAGCCGGAGAATGCGGCGTTGATGCCGTTACCGGCCGGCTCGCTGAAGTTGGTCTGCGTGACGTTCAGGATCCCCTGCTCGGCCGTGAAGAAGCCGGCGACGGAGTTCGAATTGCGGTAGAGCGTGTCGTAGGAAGCCTGGTGCACGCGCTGGATCGACTGGATCGTCACGCCCTCGCCGAGCATGCCGGGGCCGAAGTTGCTGGGGAATCCCGGTTGTGCGATGGGGGTCGCCTCCACCAAGTTGACGACCTGCCGCGAGGCACCCGGCGTGTTGACATTGCTGATGTCCTGCGAGGTGACGTTCGCCGCGGTTTGGTCGTTCGCGAGCGCAGTGCCGAGGAGGTCGATGCCGAAGAAACTCATCCCGCTCGCTCCGCTCCGCTCCGCTCATGGGAGCCCTGTTGCTTGGAAGCCCCTCCGGGGGCACCATTACGCAAGACGTAATCGTTCATGTCTCACGCCTTGCTGCTGACGAGGAAGGAGCCGCCGGTTCCGCGCCGGCGACGCCGTTGGTAGGTGCCCAGTTCTCGCTCCTGCGCCGCTTGCGCCAGCTGAGCGATGCGAACCAGGCGGCGCATGCCCTGCGCGATCAGCGCCTTGTTGTTGTTGTTGCTGATGGCCAGACCCGCCGCCCCGACGGCGAGATCCGAGACGCGCTGCCGCAGCCGCGGCCGCAGCGACCGGGGCGCATAGCCGACGACTTGCGCCAGCGTGCGCTGCCCGAAGCCGCGCTGCTGCATCGCACGCCGCTTGCCCAACGCGCTCTGATGCGCGATGCGGGCCTCTTCGAGATCGCGCCTGGTGGCCTCGATCCGCTCGAGATCCCTGTCGATCAGGGCTTCCGTGAGCCTGCGCGCGCGTTGCGCCAGCTTCTCCATCGCCGCGCCCTCGTCGTCGAGCGTCTGGGCAAAGACCTCCCACGAATCGCTCATCGACGATCCTCCCCACGCGCGGCGGCTGGGCTCAAAACAACGAGTCGACGGTGAGTCGTCCGAGGATTTTCTCGACGATCTCCTCCGTGGGCACGTAATACTTGCCCTCGCGCACGCGGCGCCGCAAATCGCGTACGCGCTCCTCGCGCACGTCGGGTAGACGGTCGTACGCCAAGCGTATCGCCGAGAGCGCCGCCCCGGAGTACGAGATCTCCGCAGCGTCCAGGACGGCGGCGCTCCCTCCGGATCGCGCGAGGCCGCCGGCCCGGTAAACCGCGATCACGCTCTGCAGCTCGGTTGCGCTGATCTTCATCGCTGCGTCGCCCTTCTCCGGAACCGCCTGCCCATACCTCGGTGAATCGGCTCCACGCCGAGTCCAGTTTAGGAAGGGTGATCCTGCTCATTTAGAATTCCCCCTCCACGCGCTTGCCCTTCGCCTCCTGGCGGGCGTCCGCCAGGACCGAGGCCTGGAGCTCGCTCTCGATCATCCGCGCCATCCCGAAGCTCCCCGACTTGGCGATCTGGTCGGCGCGCTGTTGATCCAACATCTGGGAGAAGGCCTGCTCCGAGGCGGAGGTCTTGCCGAAGATGCTGGCATCCGGCGCCGTCTTGCGCATCTCCCTCATGAGCATCCCCACGAATACCCCCTCCAGCCCCTGGGCAGCTTGCCGCAACCGAGCGAGTGCTTGCTGTTGCTCCGGCGTGAGCGGGGCCGGGGGCTGGGCGACCTTCTTGATGTCCATCAGATGATCTCGATCTTGGCTTGGAGGGCCCCCGAGGCGTGCAGGGCCTGGAGGATGGCGATCAGGTCCCGCGGCGAGACGCCGAGCGTGTTCAGGGCCTGCACCACGCGCGCCAGCGTCGGCTCGCCCGAGAAGTAGACCAGCTTGCGCTTCTGCTCGTTGGCGACGATGCGCGTGTTGGTTTGGGTCTGCCCCTGGCCCCGCGTGAACGGCGCGGCAGGGACGGCCACGTTGGTCGTGGTGATGGTGATCGAGAGGTTGCCGTGCGCGATGGCTACGGGGGCCAGGGTGATGTCGCCGCCCATGACCACCGTCCCCGTCCGCTCGTTGAGGATGACCTTGGCCACCTCGCCCGCGTGGAGGTCCAAGTCGCCCGCCTGCGCCAGGAAGTCGACCTCGTCGGTGCGGTAGCCGGCGGGCAGGCGAACGGCCACCGTCCCCTCGTCCAGCGCGTGAGCGGTCGTGGGGCCGAAGCGCTGGTTGAGGACGCGCGCGAGGTTCGCGGCCGTATTGAAATCCGGCTGGCGGAGCACGTAGTTGAAGGTCCCGTCGCTCTGCTGCAAGGGGGTCGTCACCGTGCGCGCGACCAGGCCGCCGCCCGGAATACGCCCGGCCGCGGGATGGTTCTGCGTGATCGAGTTGGCCCCGGCGCCGAAGTCCGAGGCCGTGTAACCGCCGACCGAGATGGCCCCCTGGGCCGTGGCGTAGACCTGGTCGTTGGCACCGCGCAACTGGGTGAGGACGAGCGTCCCGCCCTGCAGCGAGGCGGAGTCCCCCATTGAGCTGACCGTCACGTCGATGCGGTCCCCGGAATGGGCGAACGGCGGAAGCGAGGCGGTCACGATGACCGCGGCCACGTTGCGCGTGCGGACGTCCTGGGAGCTGGTGGAGAGGCCGAAGGTCTGGAGCAGATTCTGGATCGTCTTGCTGGTGAAGACCACGGAGGTGGAATCGCCGGTCCCGGCCAGGCCCGTCACCAGGCCGTAGCCGACCAATTGGTTGGAAGCAACGCCCTCCACCTTGGCCACGTCCTTGACGCGCACAGTCTGGGCGTGCGCCGGCACCGCCGCCGATGCCAGCATGGCGAGCGCCGCGAGCATCGCCGCCAACCTCAAGACCACCGTCCGTACCTCTCGCATCCTCGTCACCATGCTTTAGAACAGGAGGTGCAGCAGCCGGTTGATCAGCCCGGGCCGCGAGCGCTGGAGCTGCCCTACGAACGTCGCGCTGACGTTGGCCACCAGGCTGCTCGGGATGGTATTGGTGCTGTCGATGTCCTCCGGGCGCACGACACCCGTGATCTTGAGGACCTGCGGCTGGCCGTTGACCTCCACGCCTTGGTGCCCCACGATCTGCAGGTTTCCGTTGGGGAGCACGTTGACGACGGTCGCCTCCATCACCGCGTTGAGCGACTGCTGACCCGAGCGCACCTGCGAGTTATCGGCGCTGGAGGCGCCGCTCAGCGATGTCGTCAGATTGAGCGGCCAGATCCCCAGCAGGCCGCTCCCGGGGCCGCCGTTCGCGCTGAAGTCCTTTTTCGCGGAGTTGGTGACCGTGGCGTTGTTGGAAACGGCGAAGTTGAAGACGACGGTGAGCAGATCACCCACGGCGTGGGCGCGGTGATCGCCGAAGAGATCCAGCGGACGCGCCGGCACGGCCTGGGGTCCTGCGGGGTAGAGCGTGTCGGCGTGCGCCGGCGACGCGAGGAGCGTCAACACGGCGATCGCCGCCGCCGCCGCAATCTCACGAACCCGCTGAACCATCTCCACCTCCGTCCGGGCTCAAATCCAGCTCCACGCGGCCCGGGCCGCTGACGATCGCGGTCATCGCATGCTTGGTCTGCTCGACGTAGACCGCCACCGTCTGACCCAGCGCACCGTCCTGCCGCGAGATGGCCTCCGCCGTGAGAACGACGCCGCCATCGGTCACCATCAGCATGCACGGCTGTCCGGCTCGCACGAGGGGAACCAAGGCCGTCATCTCCGGGAAGACGGGGGTCCCTGCCTGGACCGACGCCAGCGTCCGCCTCCCGATGAGTTCATCGGTCGTTGCGGGGATGCGCCCTAGGGCGGGGAGCCGCTTCATCACCAGATCGCTCGCGCTCAGCACCGTCCCCGCCGGAAGGGCGCGGGCCGCGACCGGTACGGCGATGTAGGTCGTGATCCGGTACCCCACGTAGACGGTCCGCACCACTCGGCCGTCCACCGAGACCACCACGGGCACGGAGAGGTACGTGGCCGTGGGGGTGGGCAGGGCTCCGCGCGCCAGGGAGACGGATCCCGCGGGAATCTCGAGGTCGGGGACCCCCGAAACTTCGTCGATCCGCCGGTCGGGGCCGGCGGCGGCAGCCTGCGCGATGCGCGTCGCGAACGCGGAGATGCGCGAGCCCGCGAGATTCTGCAGCTCCATCGCCGAGGCGGGGGGCTGGAGCATCCCGATTGCGAGCAGCAGCACCGCTGCGATAGCCCAGCGCATCGCAGCCTAGCCTTGGACCATCGCCAGGGCGCTGGAGAGCATCTGGTCGCTGGTCGCGATGGACTTCGAGTTCGCCTCGTAGGCGCGCTGCGCCACGATCATGTTCACGATCTCGTTGACGACCTGCACGTTGGAGTTCTCGAGAAACCCTTGCTGCAGCGTCCCGGCCCCGTTGATGCCGGGTTGGCTGATGACCGGCGCGCCCGAGGCCGCCGTCTGCGTGAACAGGTTCTTCCCGTTCGGCGAGAGGCCGGCGGCATTGGTGAAGCGCACCAGCGTGATCTGTCCCAGCGTCTGGGGCAGCTGCGAGCCGGGGATGAGCGCCGTGACGGTGCCGTCGGAACCGATGCTCACCTGCGTCGCGTTCTGGGGGATGGTGATCTGCGGCGAGAGCATGTAGCCGTCGGAGGTGACCATGGTGCCGTTGGCGTCGCGATTGAACGAGCCGTCGCGCGTGTAGGCGGAGGTGCCGTCCGGCATGGTGACTTGAAAGAAGCCGTCACCCTCGATCGCCATGTCCAGCGGGTTGTTGGTCTGCTGGAGCGAGCCTTGCGTGAACGTCTTCTCGGAGGAGGCGATCTTCACGCCCAGGCCGATGTCCTGCCCCGTCGGGACCACGGAGGCGCCGACGGGCGATCCCGGCGCGCGCAGGGTTTCGTAGATCAGGTCCTGGAACCGCGCCTGGTTTCCCTTGAAGCCCGTGGTGTTGATGTTGGCCAAGTTGTTCGAGATGGTGTCCATATTGTATTGCTGGGCAATCATCCCGGTGGCCGCCGTGTAGAGCGCTCGCATCATGGTGGCTGACGATTCCTCTCTGGCGTCTGCTTCCGACTCGCGGTGTTAGTGATTGGCTCCGACGGTCTGCACGGCCAGGCCCAGCGCCGTATTCTCGATCTGCACCGCCTTGCTGTTCGCATCGAAGAATCGCTCGGCGGAGATGAGGTCGACCATCGAGTGCACGACGTTCACCGTCGACTTCTCGAGGTAGCCCTGCTGAACGCTGGTGGTGGTGTTGTCTTGCGTCGGCCCCGCGCCTTCATTCAAGAACAGGTCATTGCCCTCGGGCCGCAGATTGCGAAGGTTGGCGAAGCGCACCACGGCGAGCTGCGCGACCGGCGCGCCCTGCTGACGGACGGTTCCGTCGGTGTCCACCGTGAAGGGGCCCTGAGCCAACGTGATCGGTGTCCCCGTGGTGGAGAGCACGGGCTGTCCCGACTGCGTCACCAGCTCGCCCTGCGCGCTGCGCACGAAACTGCCGTCGCGCGTGTACCGAACGCCCGCCGGCGTCTGGACGCTGAAGAACCCCGGTCCCACCAGCGCCAGGTCGAGCGGATCGTCCGTCTGCTGGAGCGAGCCCTGCTGGAACGAAGTCGGGGTGTCGTACACCTGCGCCCCCAACCCGAGCGTGCCGATCGACGTCTGCGTGGGAACGCCGGGCGTTGCCCGGGCGGCAGTCTGCCCGGGGTTGGTCTGAAAACGATAGAGCTCGAGCGTCGGCGCAGACTCCACTTGGAGCACGGCACGCTTGAATCCGTTCGTGTCGACGTTGGCGAGGTTGTTCGCGGTGGTGTCCACCAGCGATTGAGCCACCAGCATGCCGCTGGCTGCCGAGTAAAGCCCGCGTATCACGCGATGCCGCCCTCCTGCGCGAAAGTCACCAGACAACGGAACCCTCAATCGATCGGGCTCCGAACGGCTTCCGCCACAGGGGCAGTCCAGCCGTGTACATCTGGGGTATCGGCCGCGGAGCCGCCTTGTTTAGCGGCGTGGCACCAGGGACGGGGGGCGGGGGCTGCCGTGGCTCGCTCCTTGGCCCGAAGGAATGGGAACGACCGCGGCGGGCGCCGCGGCCGAACGGAATGCGGCCTCGAATCGAGCTGCGGGCGGGGCTACAGCTGCATGTTCTCGATCGACTGGTACGCCGAGATCAGCTTGTTCTGGATCGCCAGCGTGAATTGGAAGGCGAGACTGGCCTCCTCCACGCTCGTCGTGACCTTGACCACGTCCTTGGTCTTGCCCTCGGCATAGTCGCGCACGTTGGCGTTGGCCGTCTCCATGCGCGTGTTGACGTCGTTGAGCACCTGGCCGAGCGTCTCTTTGAACGATGGCTGATTCTGCGGTACCGGCTCGGTCCCCGCGACGCCGGCCGGAAGGCCCGCGCCGGCCCCGACGGGGAGGTCGGGCACGAACGTGTCGGGTTTGACGGCACGGATCGCGTCGGAGAACGACGGCAGGTTCATGCGTGCAGCACGTTCAGGACGTTGGTGTCGAGGGTCTTCGCTTGCTCGATGGCGGTGACGTTGGCCTCGTAGGCGCGGCTCGCGGCCATCAGGTCCACCATCTCCTTCACCACCTGGACGTTGGGCATGTGGACGTAGCCGTTCGCATCGGCGTCCGGGTTGCCTGGCTCGTAGACCAGGCGATCGGGGCTGTTGTCCTGCGCGATGCCCACGGCCTGCACGCCGTCGAGGGCGGCGCTCCCGCCTTGCCCCTGCTGGTCGGCGGGGACGGGATCGGGAACGAAGCCCCCGCCCTGAGCGGTGGCCTGCTTCTGCGCGAAGACGACCAGTTGGCGCTTGAACGGCCCGCCTTGCGGCGTGCGCGTCGTCTGCGCGTTGGCGATGTTGTTGGCGATGACGTCCATCGCGAGGCGCTCGGCGGTCAATCCGCTGGCGCTGATGTCGATCGAGTCGTAGAAGCCCATCGTGCGCTAGAACCGCTCCTGGATGGCCTCCCGCAGGTGCGTGAAATCGGCCTGCAGGTATTGTGC
Organism: Candidatus Dormiibacterota bacterium; assembly: GCA_035533275.1. Taxonomy (GTDB): domain Bacteria; phylum Vulcanimicrobiota; class Vulcanimicrobiia; order Vulcanimicrobiales; family SCRA01; genus SCRA01. The sequence continues at coordinate 82,350 of DATLUD010000077.1, forward strand.
GATGGCCCCGCTGTACATCGAGTTCTCTGTGAGCTTCGCCATCTCTTCGTCGGGATCGACGTTGGAGCCGTCGGTCCGCATCTTGGTGCTGCGATCGACGATGACGTCCGGCTTGAACGGAACTGGCGGGGCAGAGCCGCCGAGCGCGATTTGCATCGGGTTGTCGACGGTCAACGGCAGCTGGTTCGGATCGGGCTGGGCGCCCATGCTCTTGGCCAACGCATCCTTGAACGAAACCTCCGCGCGCTGATAGCCCGGAGTGTTCACGTTGGCGAGGTTGTTGGAGATCGCGGTCTGGGCCTGGGAGGCGCCCTCGAGGGCGTTCCCGAGCATGGGGACGGCGACGCCGAAGAGACTCTCTGCCATCTCAAGGGCTATCGGCGCCCGGCGCCCCACGCTTTAGCCGGGATCAGCGCACCGTGCAGGTACCCAGGGCCGCGTTGTCCGGATGGGCCCCCGGCGGCGGGGCGATCGCGATCGCCGCGAACGAGGCTTGGCCGTGCTCGGGGAACGGCGTCGTGCCCGCCGGGTAGCAGTTGGACGCCAGCAGGAAGGCCATCACCTCGGCGTACTGCTTGGGCGTCAGCGATCCCGGGTCGCTGAAGGGCATGTTGTCCACCACGATCGCGCGCAGGTCGCTCAGGGACCACGTATTCTGCTTGGCCCCGCTCAGAAAGGCCGTGCCCGCGACGGCGGGAGCCGCGGTTCCTTGGAGATTGACGCCGTGGCAGGCCACGCACTTGTCGGCGAAGATGGCCTCGCCCGCCTTGGCTTGCGCCAGGGTGTAGAGGGCGGCGGCCGCCGGCGGCGGGTCGCTCGCGGCGGCCACCTTGCGGCAGAGCGCGGCGCTCTCATCCGCCGCGGCGGTGTAGAGCATGAGCCGGTGTCCGACGACGGCGAGCCGCTGGACCCCGAAATCGGGTCCCACCGTCACGCGCGCAGGCCCCAGCGGCAGGGCGAGATAGGCGAGACGGCCGTCGATCGTTCCGTACGCCGGCACGGCGGAGGGAGGGCCGCACGCGGAGACGACGCGCCCGCCGTCCGGAACGCCGAGCGTGGTCGTGGAGAAGGCTCCCCGCAGGCCGCCCAGGACGCCGGTCTGCGAGGTGCGTCCGAGCGCCATCTCCAGATCCGCGAGCGCCGTGGTCACATCGAGTTGATAGTCCTCCATCTGGCGCTCGCGGAGCGCTTGGCGGAGGCTGGCCACGGCTCCCAGCAGGTTGGCGTTGGCCCCTTCGAGGGTCGCCGTCCACGGCTCGGTGGCCCGGCGGTCCAACAGATGGTTCACGCGCGCGACCGCGCCGCCGTCGACGATGGCGATGGCCCGCCGCGCGGCGCGGTGGTACGGGACCGGGCTCGTGGCGGTCGAGTTCTCGGCGGAGACGATGGTCGTGATCGCCGCGCGGACGTCGGCGAGCGCGGCCGCCGCGGTGTCATGGTCGCTGCTTCCGGACGCGGCCGGAGCAGGCGCCGCGCCGCCGAGCAGAAGCCCGGCGGCGGCGACGAGAGCGAGGGTACGGAGCATGCTCTCTCCTACGGAAGCGCGAAGACGGAGATCATGGAGCCGTCGTTCTTCTTCGAAAGCTCGGGCACCATCTGGTTCCCCGGCTGTCCCGAGGCGACCACCACGTACTCCTTGCCGCCCATCATGAACGCCGACGGCGGCGCCTCGATGGTCGAGCCCGTGTCGTAGCGCCACATCAGGCGCCCGCTCTCGGCATCGAAGGCGTCGAAGTCACCGTTGAGCTCGCCCGTGAAGACGAGACCCGTCGAGGTGACCAAGGCGCCTCCCACGGCCGGGAGATTGAAGTTGTAGCGCCACGCGAACCGTCCCGTGGAGACGTTGATCGCGTTGAAGTCGCCCGTGTTCGGTCCCACGAGCTTCGGGAACGAGCCGCCAAGGTAGAACTGGCCGGCGATGTACGTGACGCGTCCCGGCGACTTCCAGAGCCCGCACTCGCTGACGCTCGGCACGTAGAAGACGTTCGTCTGCGGATCGAAGGCGCCGCCGTTGAATTCCACGCCGCCGTTGGTGTTCGGACAGGCGATGTTCCCCGCGGCGTCGGGCTCGGTGCCCTGGCCCTGCTGGTAGCTCACGACGGCCTTGTGGACCAGCCGCCCCGTGGCGGCGTCGAGGATCCAGAAGTTGCCCGCCTTGTCGGCGGCCGCCACGAGCTTCTCCTCATGGCCGTTGACCTTGCCCGTGAAGAGCACGGGGGGCATGGCGGGATCCCAGTCGTGGGTATCGTGCGGGATGAACTGATAGTGCCACTTGAGCGTGGGCTTGGCGCCCGAGATGTCGAGCGCGACCATGGAATTGCTGTAGAGGTTGGCGCCCTTGCGGACCGTGCCCAGGAAGTCCGGCTGCGGATTGCCCAAGCTCATGTAGAGGGTGTTCGTCGCGGGGTCGATGGCGACGCCGCTCCACACGGCGGCGCCGCCGCGCTTCCACGAGTCGCCGCTCCACGTGTCGTGGCCGGGCTCTCCCGGACCGGGCACCGTGTTCCACTGCCAGATGCGATGGCCATCCTTGGGATCGAAGGCCGAGATGTTGCCGATCCCGCCCCAATCGCCGTTGGAGACGCCCAGCAAGAGCATGCCCTTGTACGGCACGGGAGCCATCGTGAAGAACGAGTTGCTGGTGTCGGCCACCTCGACCTTGTCCCAGACCTTCTTGCCCGTCTCCGCGTTGAGCGCGACGAGATGGCCGTCGAGGGTGGCGATGTAGACGTTGCCGTCCGTCAGCGCGATGCCGCGATTCGCGGCGAACGCGATGACGTGCGGGTTGTCGGAGTACTCCCACTTCAGCTTGCCGGTCTGCGCATCGAGCGCGTAGACGTGGTCGTGGGCGGAGGTGACGTAGATCGTGCCGTTCCAGACGATCGGCGCCGTCTCCGTCGGTGCGTCGTCGGAGAGCTGATACTTCCAGACGCGCTTAAGCTCCAGGACGTTCTTCGGCGTGATCTGCGTGAGCGCGGCGTAGCGGTTGCCGCTATAGTCGTGAGCGGGAAGGATCCAGCTCGACGTGTCCGTCGAGGCATGCATGAAGTCTTGCTCGGTGGGCGTGGATCCCTGGGCGCGAACGGTCGCGGGAGCGACCGCGGACGCGAGGGAGAGCAGCGCCGCCGCCGCGAGGAGGCGCTTCCAACCGTTGGATCTGATCATGATGACTCCTTTTCACCCTGCATGATGCGTCCGGCGATGAACCGGATCGATAGACCATGTGCACAATCAAGGAGCATCGGTTGCCTGAGGCAACAACGATGGAGCCGACGTTCCTTGATTCGCAGAGGGTTCCCTCGACTGCGGGTTTCGAGGCGCGACAACTTCGCGCGGCGAGCGCAGGCGTCCAGGTCGCCGCTGGCTCGCCTGCGAAACGTCGCTCATGCGACGGTACTTGGGTGTTCTCGCGATCCTCGCGCTGGCGCTGGCTCCAGCGTTGAGTCGAGCCGCCGAAACGTCCGCGGGCGTGATCGTCCTCACAGAGACCGGCGAGCCAATCGCCGGAGCACGCGTGGTCTTTACCGCCGACGGCCGTTCCGAAACGGCCGTCACCGACGGCCGCGGGCGCGCCGTCTCGAGTCTTCCTCCGCCGGAGGACGCCGCGGTCGCAGCGCCGGGCTACCGCGCGGCCACCGCCCATCTAGCGGCCGCCGGCACGCCCGTGGTCCGGCTCGCGGCCGACTTGAAGGTGATCGAGAAGGTCACGGTGGCCACGGGCTCGCCGCGCGATCTCCACACCCTGCCGGTGACCGCGCTCGCGTTGGACCACTCCCTGGTTCGCGCGCTCTCCCCCTCAACCGCCGACGGCTTGCTCAGCGCCCTCCCGGGCTTCGACGAGGCGCGCAGCAACAGCGCCGTCACGAATCCCACGCAGCTCCGGGCCTCGGTGGGCGGCGCCGGCCAGGACCGCGGCGTGGTGCTGGTCGACGGGCTTCCCGCGGAGAACGGCTTCGGCGGCTGGATCGAGTGGCCGGCCGTCTCGCCTCTCGACATCGCGAACGTCGAGCTGATGCGCGACGCCGCCTCCGCGCTCTACGGCTCGGGGGCCATCGGCGGCGTCGTCAATCTGCGGACCCTGCAGCCGACCCTAGCGCCGCAAGGCTTTGCGCAACTCTCGCTCGGTGCCAACGGCGCAAGCGCCCAGACCCTCTCGCTGGGCGGCGCCCTCGGCAGCGCCGCCACCCGCGTCTTCGTATCCCAGCGCTTCGACGGCGGCTATATGGCCGCGCCGCCCGCCTATCGGAGCACCGTCGACGGACTCAGCACCGCCCGCACCGACAACGTGGGAGTGGCCGTGCGCTTTCCCTCCGCGCACGCCGACCGCTCGTGGGGCATCTCGCTGCGAACGTACGACACGTTTCAGAACACGGGCCGGCCCAACTACTTCGACGAGGAATCGGGGTGGCAAGAGGCGCTCTCGTACCGCACGAGCGGAGGCGGCACGGCGTGGCAGGTCTCCGGCTTCGCGCGCGACGGCACCTTGGTCAACAACGCGGACCTCTTCCCGTCCCATCCGGGCACGCCGCTCTATCGGCAGACGATACCTACCGCAGACGACGGCCTGATCGCGGCGTGGTCGCACTCCTGGAGCCACGACATCCTGCGCGCTCAGACGAACCTCCGCGTGGTCAACGGGAGCTACACGCAGATCAATCCGACCAGCGGCTTTCTGCAGAGCCGCGGCGGCGGACGCCAGACCCGCGCGGCGTTCACGCTTTCCGACGAATACGAGCGCGGGCACCTCGACGCCATCGCCACGGCGCGCGGCGAGACGGTCGCCACCACCGGGTACGTCACCAGCAGCGCGGCGCCGTCGCAACGCTTCGGCGCGGCCTCGCCCTTTCTCGCCGTGCGCTACAGTCTCACGCCCAAGCTCGCCGTGCACGTGTCGGAAGGCGTGGGATTCCGCGCGCCGTTCCTCAACGAGCTCTATCGCGGCTACCGAATCGGCGCGCAGCAGTTCCTCCCCAACCCGCTGCTGGCCCCGGAGCGCAGCACGACGCGCAACCTGGGATTCGATCTCCTTGTGCCGCAAGGGCGCCTCTTCGGCGAGCTCACCGGCACCCGCGTGAACGACGCGATCGGCTTCGTGACCACGGCGACCGACACCGCCACGCGGGAGAACGTCGAGCGCACCGCCACGGACGGATACGAGCTGGGCTGGCAAGGCGACCTCGCCGGGCGCTGGTCGCTGCGTGCCACCTACGTCTCGCAGTATGCGCGCGTGGTGGGCGGTCCCGCGCAGGACCTCGGCAAGCGTCTGCCCTTCGTGCCGGACCGCGAGGGGAGCCTCGTCGCCGTCACGCATCTGCCCAGAGGCGGAAGCCTCTCGTTTTCGGGGACGCTGCTGGGGCAAACGTACGCCGACGACCTGAACCAAGAGCCGCTCGGCACGGGCTTCGTCGTCGGGGCCGCCCTCGGCGTGGCGATCGCCCGCGAAACCACGCTGACGCTGCGGGCGAGCAATCTCACGAACCGGACTTATCTGACCAGCGTCGATCGCCTGGCCGCGCCCTCGCAGCTCACCCTCGAGCTGCGCCGCTCGCTGGGGCGCTAGGGGCCCCTCACGCGCTGCCCAGTTGGCTGATCAGCGAACGGCACTCGTCCGTCCGCGCGAGCAGCTCGCCGTGGAGAGTGGCGACGAGCTCGGAAAGCTCGCGCGCCACCTGGGTCGCCACGCGCGTCGAGAGCGTCACGAGCATCTCGACCTCTCCCTCCGGCGTCCGGGCCATGAGTGCGGAGGATGGGCTGAGGGCCACCGCCTCGCGCACGAGGATGCCTAATGCCACGGGTCCCAGCGCTGGGTCGCACGCCGTTCGGAAGGCGTAGCGCGGGCCGCTGGGCAGACGGAAGTTGAACGCGGACCGCACGAGCGAGGCGAGTCCCGTCCCCAACGTCGCGACGTCGGCGAAGACGCCGCGACCGTCGACCGCCGCCTGCTGCGCGAATCCGCGCATCGCGCTCTCCGCGGAGGTCAGGCGCGCGAGCGCTCCGGAGAAGCCGGCGACCTCGCCGGGCCACTCGGCGGCGCGCCGGGCTTCGCCGACGAGCTCGTAGCGCAGAATGCGGCGCTTGATGGAGACGGGGCCCTGGTCGATGCCGGGCCAGCGGACTCTGACTGCCCGCTCGTATGCGTCGCGCGCTTCGATGAAGCCCTTCGCCGCACAGCCGATGCGATCGAAGACGAAGATCCGCAGCGAGTCTTCGCGCGTGAGATTGGCCGAGTGGGGGAAGCTCTTGGCACTCACGGTACCCCGAGTATAGCGGAGGCTTACGGCCGCCGGCAGCTGCCGTTCCGCCGGGATCGTAAAGCTTCCGTACGAAATCTGCGCGAATTCGGTCAGGCGCCGCTGAACTGAGCGGCGTACAGCCGCGCGTAGGCGCCGTCGCGGGCGAGCAAGTCCTCGTGCGTGCCTTCCTCGACCAGGCGTCCCGCGTCGAGGTAGAGGATGCGCGTCGCTCGACGGATCGTCGAGAGGCGGTGCGCGATGATGAACGTGGTGCGCCCGATCAGCAGGCGATCCAGCGCCTCGGCGATCAGACGCTCCGAGTGGGAGTCGAGCGCACTGGTCGCCTCGTCGAGGATGAGGATGCGCGGGTCGCGCAAGATCGCCCGTGCGATCGCGATGCGTTGCCGCTGACCGCCGGAGAGACGCACGCCGCGCTCGCCGACGTAGGTGGCGAAGCCGTCCGGCAGCTCGTCGATGTACTCCGTGACGTTGGCCAACTCCGCCGCGCGCCGGATCTCCTCGGGCGTCGCATCGAGGCGGCCGTAGCGGATGTTCTCCTCCACCGTGTCTCCGAAGAGCTGCGGCTCTTGCGGCACCAGGGCAATGGCCGAGCGCAAGTCCGCCAGCGAGAGGGAGCGCGCGTCGATGCCGTCGATGAGCACGCGCCCGCGCGTCGGCTCGTAGAAGCGCGAGATCAAGTTCACCAACGTCGTCTTGCCGGCGCCGCTGGGACCGACCAAAGCGAGGGTCTCGCCGGGGACGGCCGTGAAGGAGATCTCCCGGAGCGCGGGATCCTCGGTGCCGGGAAACGTGAAGGAGACCTCGTCGAAGCGCACCTCACCGCGCGGTGAGGGCAAGCGCTGCGCCCCCGGAGCCGCCGGGTCCTCCACGGGCGCGTCGAGGATGGTGAAGATGCGGCCGGCGCCCACGGTGGCCTTGGCCAGGTCGCCGATGAAGTTCGCGCCGCGGTTGAGCGGGTTGCTGGCCAGCACCACCAGCGTCCAGAACTGGAAGACCTGCCCCACGTTGAGCCGCTGGAAGACCACCACCTCCATCGCGGAGACCACCACGATGGTAAGAAAGGCGATCAGCATCAGCACGCTGACCACCGCGGGCTGCGTGAGCAGGAGCTGGGTCAGCTTCATGTACGCGCCGAAGAAGGCCTCGTTGTTGTTGCTGAAGCGCGCGATCTCGTGCTGCTCGCGCCCGAAGGCCTTGATCGTGCGCAGGCTGCTGAGGGCCTCGATCAGGTTGGCGGAGAGGTCGGCGATCGACTCCTGCGTCCGATGGGTCCCCGTGGTGATCAGCGCCGAGAAGCGCGCCACCGCGAGGTAGACCATCGGCACGAAGATGAACAGGAAAAGCGACATCCTCCAGTCCGTCACGAACATGCCGATCACGGCGCCGATGAACGTGACCGTGTTCTGCGTGAGCTGCGGCAGCGAGATCGAGACCGCGTCCGTCATCAGCTGCAGGTCTTGCTCGAAGCGCGCGAACAGCTCGCCGTGACGCCAGCGGTCGAACTCCGCCAGCGGGAAGTAGACGATGCGGGCGAACAGGCGCGCGCGCATCTCCGCGATCAGGCGCTGACCGCTCCAGGCCGTGAGATAGCTTGCGCCGTACTGCGCCCCTGCCGCGATCACGTTCGCCGCCAGCAGGAGCGCCACGATGATCCACAGCTCGCGCAGCCGAGCCGCCGCGCCGAGGGTGCCGTGTGCCGCTCCCAGCACGTCGTTGAAGAGCGGGTTGAGCGCCTTGGCGTACGAGAGCGGCCCAAGCCCCGCCAGAACGGCGAAGAACAACGCGGTTCCGAGCCGCCCGGCGTACCGGCGCGCCTCGAACCCGAGGCGCCGAAGGGTCTCCCTGGTCTCCACGGGGCTTGACGCTTCCGGGGGACGCGGACGAAACCTTTTCGCGGCGGGAGGGTACCTCCGCATGAGGACGCGCACCGCGCGTCGGAGGTTTGTCGATGATGGGATGCTACTACCACAACGCCGTCCCGGCGGCCGGCGAGTGCAGCGGTTGCCATCAGCCGCTCTGCGCCACGTGCCTGGCCGAGGGGCCGCTCTGCGGCGGCTGCCGGCTCGCGCAGCGCATCGAGCGCGACGGTGAACCGCGCCTTGCCGGCTCCGCGCGATGGAACCCGCCGCCTCCGCCGCCATCGGCGGCGAAGGCGTCCGTGACGCTGGTCGGCTCTCCCGAGGGACGCGCCCTGGCGGCGGTCGGATTCGTGCCGTTCCTCTGGCCCGCGGCCGTCTTGGCGCTGATCACCCCCGTCGGCCGCGACCACTACGTCCGCCGGCAGAGTCTCCAAGCCATCGGCTTCAACCTCGCGATGGCAGCGATCTGGATCGCCTTTCACGCCGTGGCCCTGGTGCCGCTGCTCGGGTGGACGCTCTGGGGGACGCTCCCCTTCTTGCTGCCCATCTGGCTGATCGCCTCCCTCGTCTACGCCGTAAAGACGTGGAACGGCGACGACGTGCGCGTTCCGGTGATCGGGGAGTACGTGGACCGCATCGCGCCGGCGTCGTGACGCCGCCCCGCGGTCAGCGCGCCAGCACGGCGGCGCGGTAGCGCCGCAGGAACTCGCGCGCCGCGGCCTCGTGGTCCACGGCCGGGCGCGGGTAGCGCTCCGCCCCGAAGAGCGGCAGCTCCAGCTGAGGTCGCGCTCCCTCCGCGAACGGCGCATGGATGCGCGCCGCCGGCACGCCGTCCAGTTCCGGAATCCAGCGGCGCACGTAGGCGCCGTCGGGATCAAACGTCCGCGCCTGGCGCACCGGATTGTAGATCCTCGGGTACTGCGCCATATCGGCTCCCACGCCGGCTACCCATTGCCAGTTGCCCGTCGCCAGCGCAAGGTCGTCCTCGATCAAGTGGCGATCGAAGATCTCGCGGCCCCGCCGCCACGAGACGCCGAGATCGAAGCAGAGAAACGAGGCGGCCACGGCGCGGGCCTTGGGGTGCATCCAGCCGAGCGCGTGCAGCTCTCGCATCGCGGCGTCGACCAGCGGATACCCTGTGGTTCCCGCCTCCCACGCCGCCACGCCGGGGGCGTCGTCAGCGAAGCGCAGCGCCAGGGCCTTCTCTTGCAGCGGGCGGTCGTGCGTGCGCGGCCAATGCCACGACAGGTGCAGAAAGAAGTCGCGCATGGCGAGGGAGCGCTCCAACTCCTCGTAGGACCGCCGCTCCTCCGCAACGGCGAACGGTCGCGACGCGAGCGCGCGCAGGTCCCGCACCGTCCTGCGTGCCGAGAGCGTTCCGAGCGCCAAGTCGCCCCCCAGACGCGAGGTCCGCGCCCCGCCGAAGACCCGCCGCGCCGCCGCGTACTCGCGCGCCGGTCCCGCCAGATACTCCGCGAGCCGCGCCTGCGCGGCGGGCGCACCGCCGGCCATCGGCGGCTCGACGTGCGGCTGGCCGAAGTCGCCCGGCGTGGGGAGCGCCCCGCTCTCCGCATCCGTCTCCTGGAACGCCTCGGGGCGGGGCCCCCCGGCGGCCGCAGGCGTCAAGGTGACGCGGCGCCAGGCCGCGTGAAACGGGGCGAACGAGCGGTACCCCTCGCCGCCCGCGTGGCGTTGGAGGTCCACCTCTTCGGGCGACGCCACGGGGGCGTCGTGAACGACCAGCGCGCGGATCCCGGCCTCCTCGAGGTCTTGCACCGCGTCGCGATCGTCGGCGATGCCGGGCCCGTCGTACGTCCATGCCCACGCCACGGCGCTCGCGCCCACCGAGCGCGCCACCGCCACGAGCTCGCGCCCGGCGCGCGCCGCCCGGCGCACGATCAGACGTGATCCGCGCGCGCGGAGCAGCTCGTCAAGCTGCGCCACGGCCTGACAGAAGAACGCGGCCCGCCGCGCGTTGGCGCCGACGCGCCGCACGGTCTCGCGGTCGAGCACCAAAACCGGCACGACGCGTCCGTATGCGGCGGCGCGCGCGAGGCCCAGGTGGTCGTCGAGACGCAGGTCGCGTCGGAAGCGGTAAACGATTCGTTCGCTCATGGCCGGAAACGAGAACGGGCGCGCGCCGTGAGGCGAGCGCCCGATCTACGCTCGAAAGATGCTGCTGCGCGGGTTACTTGAACTCGTCGAGGATATAGGCCGCCACGTCTTGGACATCCTTGTCGCTCAGCGGCGACGGGTAGAGCTTGGGCATCGGCGGCTTGGGGTCTTTGATCCACCCCACGATCGCGCTCTCCGTGCGCGACATGATCGGCGTCTTCAGCTGACCATGGAGATCCGGGCCGACCCCGCCCTTGCCGTCGGCACCGTGGCACGCGGCGCAGTTCGCCCCGTACAGAGTCTTGCCGTGCTCCTCGTCGGCCTTGGCGCCGCCGGCTGCGGCGACCTCCGCCGATGAAGCTTCAGCCGCGGGTGAGGCTTCGGCCGCCATGGGTGAGGCCTCGGCCGCCATGGGCGATGCCTCGGCCGCCATGGGCGATGCCTCGGCCGCCGCGGCCGCCGTGGCCTCGGCGGCGGGTGATGCCGCCGCAGTGGCCTCACCGGTGGACGACGTCTGCGACCCCTTGGAACAACCCGTGGCCACCATGCCCGCGAACGCGAGCATCGCGGCGATGGTCATCAACTTCTTCACAGCCGGAACACTCCTCTCATCTGTCACCCGAACGACGAATCCATCATGGAGTATCGACGGGCGCCTTCGTAAGCGCAAATGGGGCCTCCTCCCATAAGATGCGCACCGATAGGAGCTTACCCCGACCGTGGACGAATGCTTGCCTGGTCCATGAGCAAGATCTTCTTGCGCTACGCCCGCGAGGACGACATCCCTCGCCTCATCACGGGCGGCGTCGTCCCCACCGGAGGCGAGTCCACCGCGTGGCAGCGGCGATTGACCCTTTCGCTGGCCGAACAGCGCAGCGGCAGACGCTTGGTCCTCGTGGCCGAGGATCGCGCCGGGCTGGTCGCGATGGTCCAGCTCGTCTTCAAGTTCCCGCCGGGTTACCACGACCCGGAGGCGGCCAATGGTCACGACATCGCGATGATCGAGACCCTGCGCACCGCGCGCCGCGCCCCGGCCGCCGTGAGCACCGAGCTGCTGCAGCAAGCCCAGTTGCTCGCGCGCAAGAAGGCCGTCACCACCCTTACGTTCTGTCTCTCGCTCGACGACGCCAAGGGCATCACGATGGCCAAGCAGTGGGGGTTCAAGGAGTTTCGCATCATGCCCGAGGCCGACCGGATGCTGGCGTTCTTCCGCAAGGACGTCTGATCCCTACGAGGGCGTGAAGACCGACTCGGGGATCGAGACGTTGACCTTGTAGTCGGAGAACGCCGCCTGGATGTCGCCCTTGTACGAGGGCAACTCGACTCGGATGCGCTGGCCGCTCACCAGACGGTGCCCGTCGATGGTGGCGAAGCTCTGGTGCATCGAGACGTCACCACCGTCGTTGTAGTACCAGTGCATCGAGGCGATCGTGCCGTCGGGGTTGACGCGCACGTCGGCGTGGTCGACGCGTCCGTGCTTGCGCGGAACCAGACGGACCTGAAACGGTGCCAAGAGCGTCACGCGGTAGATCGACTCCCAACGCGAGGGCGCGTCGATGTGCGGGTAGATCTTCTTGAACTCGCCCGCCAACCCCGGCAGCGTGTCGAAGACCACGGCGGAGCGGTCGGGATGCTCCCAATAGACGTGCCCCGTGAGCGTGGGGCGGAGGTAGGGAAAGGTCCGCATCACCACGTTGACCGTGATCGCGGCCTCGTAGCTCCGCACGCCGGGGTTGACGGCGCTCATCTTCGCGAGCAAGGCTCCCAGCGGATCGATCTCCTCGCCCGGCCGCGGCGCGACCCCTCCCGCGGCGCCCGCCGTCGGTGCGGCGGAGGGGGCCGGCGAGGACGCCGGCGGCGGGGCCGTGGCGTCAAGGCCGGCGGCAGCGAGAGCCGGACAGGCAAGCCATGCCGCCAGGCACGGACCGGCGATGGATGCGATGGGAACGCGCAGTCGCATATTGGGTCGAACGCCTTTACGGGTGCGGATGGTTCCGGGCGAGGGCAGCGTCGATCTCTTCGCGTACCTCGGGGGTCTCCCGTGCCCGCCGAGCGCGCAGAGCGGCCAGCGCGCGCGGAGATCCCAGCCGCCCCAGCGCCCAGGCGGCATGGCCGCGCACCACGGGATGCGCATCCTCAGCCAAGGCCCGCTCGAGGTCGGGGACGGCCGCGCGATCGCCGGCGTTGCCCAAGCAGACGGCGGCGTTCCGCCGCAAGACGGCGGCCCCGCGCCATCCCATGGCCGTCTCCCGGAAGATGCGTTTGAACGCTGCATTGCCCATGCGGAGCACCGCGCGCAGGTCCGGGTAGGCCTCCGTGCCGCCCGCGGGCCGGAACGCCGGACGCTCCGCGTGGGGCGCAACGCGGCTCGGAGGACAAGCCACGGTGCAGAGATCGCAGCCCCAGAGCCAATCGCCGACCAGGGGCCGCATGGCTCGCGGAATCGGGCCGACGCGCTGGGTGAGGTCGGCGATGCAGCGCGTGGCGTCGATCGTGTAGTCGCCGCGCAGCGCGCCGGTGGGGCAGACGTCGACGCAGCGCCGGCACGACCCGCACGTCTTGCGCACGGGCTCGTCCGGCGGCAGCGGGATGTCCGTCACCAGCTCGCCGAGGAACGCAAGCGCCCCGAGGCCGGGGACGATCAGCCCCGTATGCCGGCCGATCCAGCCCAAGCCGCCGCGCTCGGCGAAGGCGCGCTCGGCCAGCGGCGCCGTGTCGCAGACGGTGCGAACGCGTCCGTGGGGCGCCAGCACGCGCTCGAGCCGGGTCAGCGCCTCGCGCACCGTGCGATGGTAGTCGAGGCTCCACGCATAGCGCGAGACCCGACCGGTGAGCGGCGCGCGCGCCTCGGGAGGCTCGGTGTCGTAGCCCACCGCAACGCAGACGACGGCGCGGGCTCCCGGCAGAATCGCCTGCGGATCGGCGGCGAGGCGCGCACGCTCGTCGTCGTATCCCCACGTCGCGAAGTCGCCGCGGGCGAACGCGGCGGCCAGGCGCGCCCGCGCGATCGCATCGGGATCCGCCGGTGCCACGCGCACGCGGTCGATGCCGCACCGCGACGCCTCCTCGTCGAGGCGGCGCCGCAGCTCCACCAGATTCACGTCGACGCCTTCTCGGCGCCGCTCCTCGGGGCCTCGGCTAGACCTCCGCCTGCGGCCCCACAAGCTCCCCTGGCAGCTCGAAGCCGGGCTCGCCCTGCACCCCGGCGCGCGCGCGCCCCTCCTTGAGCTGGCGGCGGCGCTCGACGAAGCCCACCAGCGCCAAGTAGACCACGGGGACGAGGAAGAGCGTGAGGAAGAGCGAGGAGACGAGTCCGCCGATGATCACGGTGCCCATCGACTTGCGGAACTCGGCGCCCTCGGTGAAGCCCAGCGCCAGCGGCAGCATGCCCACGATCATCGACGCCGTGGTCATCACGATGGGGCGAAAGCGGACCGACGCCGACTCGCGGATGGCATCGCGCAGGACGTAGCCGCGCTTGCGCAGCGTGTCGGCGTAGTCCACCAGCAGGATGCCGTTCTTCGCCACCAGGCCCATCAGCATCACGATGCCGAGCATCGAGAACAAGTTGAGGGTCTGCCCTTGAAAGAAGGTGACGCCCGGCAGCACGTCGTGCGCGAGGTTGGCGAACGTGAGGATGCCGAACGCGCCGACGATCGCCACCGGGATGCTGAACATGATCACCAGCGGCTCGAGGTAACTGCCGTAGAGGACAACGAGCAGCATATAAATCAGCATGAACGAGGTCAGGAGCGCCAGGCCGATCTTCGAGACCGCGTCGGAGAGGTTCTGCGCGTCACCGATCGTGGTCACCGAGACGCCTTTGGGCAAGAAGCCGGGGGTCGCCAGGGCATGGTCGACCTGCGTCGTCACCAACCCGATCGGGGCGTTGTCCTTGGTGTTCGCGGTCACGCGCACGATGCGGTGACGGTCCTGCCGCTCGATCAACGGAGGCTCCGTGGTCCACACGAAGCTCGCCACGTCGGAGAGCGGCACCAGCGTCCCGCCGGAGGCACGCACGTTCAACCCCTGCAGCGTGCGCTCGTGGTTCCGCACGCTCGGGGGCAGTTGGACGAGGGTGTTGATCAGCCCGTCGGGCATGCGCACCTTGGTGGCGATCACGCCGCCCACCGCGGCGCGCGCCGTCTCCGCCGCCGTGTCGGGCGAGACGCCGAGCATCGCCGCGCGGCCGCGGTCGATCCGGATCTCCAGGCGCGGGCCAGCCTGTTGGCTGCTGGTCTGCACCTCGGTGGCGTTGGGGTTCTTGGCGATCAGCGCGGCCAGCTTGTCGGCACCGGCGTCGAGCTCGGCCTGCGGGCCCGTGAGCACGTAGGTGATGGCGGAACCGCCGCCGTTCTGCGCACCCCCTGCCGTGATCTGCGCGCCGGGCACCAGATAGCCCAGCGCGCTCGCCCGCTCCACGATCACGTGCTCCTGATGGCGCTGCTTGGCGTGGAGAATGACGTTGATGGTGGCGACGTAGCCGCCCAGCTTGTCGAGGTACCCATCGGAGTACTCGCCGACGGTGGTATTGACGTACTTCACGCCCTCCATCTTCATGAACGCGTTGGTGAGCCGCATGGCGCCGGCCTCGGTGGTGGCTATGGGCGTGCCCGGCGGGTACTGCAAGCCGATGATCGCCTGCCCCCACTCGGTGGAAGGCTGAAACTCGAGCGGCACGACCTGCATGGCCACGGGAACGAACGAGGCGATCACGAGGCCGAACGATCCCACCACGACCATCCACGGATGGCGCAGCGCCCACGGCAGGGCGCGGCCATGGTAGTAGGCGCGCCAGCCGTCGAATCCCGCGGTGAAGCGGTCGAGCAGGTTCGGGCGCGCGACGGCGCCGTCGCCGCGCTCGGCGAGGCGGCTCTTCTTCACCACGGCCCACTTGGCCGCCAAGAGCGGGGTGAGCGTGAAGGAGACCAGCAACGAGAAGAGCGTCGCGCAGACCACCACCAGGCCGAACTCGCGCATATACTCGCCGATGATGCCCGACATGAAGGCGATCGGGCTGAAGACCACCACGTCGACCAGGGTGATGGCGATGGCCGCGCCGCCGATCTCCGAGCGCCCGTCGATGGCGGCCTGGCCGGGCGGCTTGCCCATGTCCCTGTGCCGGGTGATGTTCTCGATCACCACGATGGAGTCGTCGACCAAGATGCCGATCGTCAGCGAGAGCCCCATCAGGGAGAGCACGTCGACCGTGAAGCCCATCGTCCACATCACGAAGAAGGTCGCGAGCAGCGAGCTGGGGATCGCGATCATCACGACGAGGGCGCTGCGCCAGACGTGCAGGAAGAAGAGCAGCACGACCGCGGTGAGGACGATGCCCTCGATGAGGTTCTGGAGCACGCCGTTGATCGACTCGTGCATGAAGTCCGCGTCGGCTCCCAGCTCCCTGAACGTCAACTGCGGGTACTCTTGCCGGAGCTTCTTGAACTCTCCGCGGACCGTATCGGTGGTATTGGCGGTGTCGGCGTCGGAGTCGCGCGCCACCTGCACGATGACGGCGGTCTTGCCGTTGACGCTCTGCAAAATGCGCTGGTCCGCGTAGCCGTCGACCACCTTGGCCACGTCTCCCACCCGCAGCATGCTCTGCGCCCCGCCGGGTACGGGCAACGGCAGCTGCGCGATCTGCTGCGCCGAGGTGATGTCGGCGAGCACGCCGATCGTCGCCTCGCGGAACGGCTGGTCGAGCCGGCCGCCGGGGAGGCTCACGTTGCCCCCGGCGATGGCGTGATCGACGTCCACCAGCGTGGCCCCGGTCGCCAACAGCGCGGCGGGACTCGGCTCCACCGTGATCTGGTGGGTGTAGGCGCCGCCCACGTTGATGGAGCCCACGCCCTTGACGCCCCGCAGGTCGGGCACGATCGTGTTCTCGACCACGTTGCCCAGCTCCACCGGGGAGAGGGCCGAGGAGGTGACCGACTCGATCAGGATGGGCTGCGAGGAGGGGTCGAATTTCTGGACGCTGGGGGGAACCAGATCCGAGGGGAGGTTCGGGCGCGCCGAGTCCACGGCGTTCTGCACGTCGGTCTGTGCAGCGTTGATGTCGGTGCCCAGCTTGAACTGGACGCCCACGAATGCCGTGCCGTCCTGCGCGAAGGCTCGGATGCGGTAGACGTGCTGGACGTTTTGGAGCTCGTCCTCGATCGGCTTGATGACCAGCCGCTCCATCTCGTCGGGGCTGGCGCCCGGGTACCCGGCGGAGATCCCGACGAACGGGAAGGCGACGTTCGGCATGATGTTCTCGCCCATCGAGAAGTAGCCGATCGTCCCGAACAGCGCGATCGCCAAGAAGAACAGCGTCACGATCGTGGGACGTTGAATGGCGAAGCGCGTCAACCACATACGCGGGTACCCTCCTATCGAGGCCTTCTACGCTCGACCCGCCCGCCGGGTTTCACCGGCGCCCCGCTCAGCGCCGCTTGAAGAGGCCGCGCAAGGCGGCGCCCAGGCCCCCCGCCCGCGGCGCCGCGTCCTCTTCCGGGCTTTTTGCCGTCTGCGCCTCCACGCGTTCCTGCTCCCGGCGCGCCCGCTCCAAGCGCCGCATGTGCGCATCGGCGTGCGACTCGAGCGTCGTGACCAGCGCGTCCACCTCGTTCCAGCCCGCGGGCGCGCGCCCGTCGCGGCGCGCCAAGCGGTACTCGCGCGTGGAGATCGTGAAGATCCTGCCGGCGGCGATGTTGCGCTCGCGCAGATACCGTGCCGCCAGCTCGACCACCTTGCGGCGATCGCCCGATTGCTCGTTGTCGGCCATCGTGTGCACGAAGAGCAACTCCTTGCCCAGCTCGGCCACGCGCTGGTAGAGCTCGAGCTCGCGGTCGGAGAGCTGACGCGAGAACAAGCAGAGCACCTCGCTCGCCGCCGCCGCCGCCGTCAGGCACATCTCCTCGGCTCGCTCGTCTCCCGTATCGAACGCCGGGGCATGGACCAGCACGAGCTGCTTGGGCATGCGCCACGGAACCTCGATCAGCACCGGGGCGCGCGCCGCGTGGTCGACGGCCTCCTCGTACGGGATTTCCTTCCACGTGCCGTCGGCCTGGAGCGCGCTCGCGCGCTCCGCGGGACCGTAGCGCACGTGCACGGGAAACGCCGCGACCTCGCCAGCGACCTCGTCGCCGAGGATCCGCCGCCCCGCCACGCAGTTGATCAGACTCGACTTTCCGCGGCGAAAGGCGCCCAGCACCACCACGCGCCAGCGCTCCGGGCGCAGGCCCAAGCCGTACGCCTCCGCGTCGAACGGCGCGCGCTCCTCGTCGCGCTCCACGGCCGCGCGGTATGCCGCCGCGTCGAACGGCGCGCGCTCGGCGTCGACGGAGAACGTCTCCACGGCCTCCTCGATCGCGCGCAGATCCTCCGAGAGATCGGAGCGCAACCGCTGCAGCTCCTCCAGGCGCGCGCCGCGCCGCGCCGCGTCGGCGTGCTGCGCGATGACGCGGTCGAGCGTGCCCAAGCGTTCGTCGCGCGCGCGCTCGGCCTCTCGCGCGACGGCCGCGTCCAGGTCGTCGTATGCGGCGGCGATCACCTCGGCGATCTCCGCGGTGAAGGCGACCACGTCGCCGCGCAGGACCGGAAAGAGCGACGACCGCAGATCCTGGAGCAGCTCCCGCTTCATGTACTTGCCCTGCCCGCCCGACGCGAAGCGCGTGGAGACTGCGTGGACGAACGCCACGGAGGGCCCGCCGATGGCCCGCAGGACGATGCTCCCCGCGACGGCGCGCGACGCCTCGTGCGCCCATGCTCCCGTTCCGGGCTCCGCGCCGAAACGCCGCGCCAGCAGATCGGCCACCACGGCGTCGGGCTCGGTGCCGGCGCCGGCGCGCGCGAGCTCCTCCAGCTTCCGCGTGCTCTCCGCGCCGACTGCGTGGGCGAACTGTCCGCCCACGCGCGCAACGGCGGCGTCGACCAGCTGGTGCAGCTTCGCGCGGTCGCGCAGACGGTTGATTGCGGCGGCGTCGAGCGCGATCGAGAGGGCGCGCTCCAGGTCGCCGGCCATCTCCCGGCCCAAGGCACCGATGCGCTCGCGCGCCTCCGCGCCGCCCTGCGCGATGCGGGAGCGCCGCCCGCGGGCGGCCAGCTCCGCGGCCTCCACCTGCGGCAGGACCGACTCGCGCAGAGCCCGCAGCTCGCGCTCGTCTTTGGGGAGTGCCGCCGCGTCGAGGTCGATCTGATGAAGCGCCCGTGCCGTGGCCGCCCGCGCAGCCGCCAGGGCGCGGCGCAGGCGGTTGCGCCCGGCACTCGCCACCAGCGACCGGTCCAGGGCCGCCAGGAACTCGGGAAAGCGACTCTGCTCGACCAGCGCCTCGTCGCCCGTCAGCGCGCCCTCGGCGTACTCCCTCGCGGAGAGCGGGTAGGTCGGCGTTCCGGGGGCATGCTGCCCCGCCAGCGCCGCGATCCGCCGATAGGCGGCGTGCCACGCCTCTTCCTCGCCGCCCTCCAGAGCGCGCCAGAGGTCGATCTTCGTCTGCACGATGAAGAGGCTCTCGATGTGGCTGCGCACGATGCCCAAGAAGGCCGCATCGCCCTCCGTGAACGGCTGCTGCGTGTCGATCAGATAGAGCACGGCGTCGGCTCCGGGCAGGTAGGCCAGCGTCGCCCGGCGATGCGCCGGATTGATGGAGGCCAGACCCGGCGTGTCCGCGACGACGAAGCCTCCGGCGAGGAACGGCGAGTCGATCCGCACGCGCACGTGCGTCGGCGCCGCGTCGGCGTCCGTTGTGGCGTCGTGAGGGCCGCCCTCCTCGGAGCCGACTGCGACGAAGCGCGAGAGCCGGTCCAGCGGAATGCGCTCCTCACGCCCGCTCGGATAGAGCGCCGCCGCGGACTCTTCCGTGCCGTACTCCAGCTCCGTGATGGTCGCCGTGGAGGGGTTGATGTCGGTCGCCAGCAGGCCGTGCAGCCGCGGCGGAAGGCCCTCCTCGCGCTCGAGGGAGACCTTGCCGAGCAGCGCGTTGAGCAGGAAGGACTTGCCGCTGGAGAACTCGCCGACCACGGCCACCACGAAGCGCGCGTCCTCCAGACGCTCGCGCGCCTCGCCGAGCACGCGGCGGTCGCCGTCGCGCCCGAACCAGGCCGGCAGGTCCGGCGAGGCGAGCCGCCCCTCCAGGCGGCGGAGCCGCTCCGCAACGTCGTCGCGCACCGCGCGGAAGCGGCGCATGGCTTCTTGTTCGCTCACGAGGCAGCACTCATACCATGCGCCCGCTGCGCGTTCCCGCATGGAGGCCGTACCGAGAGGACCCGGCCGGCGCCACGGGCAATCGCCACAAGGTCCCCCGGCGCCCGGGGTCCCAACACCGCGCCCGGGGTCCCAACACCGCGACGAGATGGAGTGACCGCGTTTCCATGTTGACCGACGTCAAGCATTATCCGCTGCCCATCGCCGGAGCCCGTAGCGAGGGGACCGGGCACGAGGCCGTCACCAATCCGTACGACGGCACCACGGTGGCGACGATCGCCGTCGCCGGGCACGACGACATGGAGCGCGCGATTCGCGCCGCGGTCGAGGTCTTCCCCGCCTTCTCGCGGTGGCCGCGCCACAAGCGCCGCGACGTGCTGCGCGCCGTCGTCGACGGCCTGCGCGCCCGCAAGGAGGCGCTGGTCGAGCTGATGATCGCCGAGTCGGGCAAGCCGCGCCGCTGGTCGGTCATCGAAGTCGACCGCGCCATCAGCACGTTCTCCATCGCCGCCGAGGAGGCCACGCGCACCGGCGGGGACGTGCTCCCGCTCGACCTCAGCCCCGCGACCGAGGGCTATCAGGCCATCGTGGAGCGCTTTCCGGCGGGCCCCGTGGCGGCGATCGCCCCTTTCAACTTTCCGCTCAACCTGGTCGCGCACAAGCTCGGCCCCGCCTTCGCCGTGGGCTGCCCGGTGGTCCTCAAGCCTCCGGTGCAGGCCCCGCTCTGCGCGCTCGAGCTCGCCGACATCTGCTACGAGGCCGGCATCCCGCGCGAGGCGCTCTCCGTGGTGCATGCGCCGATCGACGTGGCGGAGCGGCTGGCCACGGACGAGCGGTTCAAGGTCTTGAGCTTCACGGGCTCCGCGCGCGTGGGCTGGCATCTGAAGTCGATCGCGGGCAAGAAGCGCGTGCTCTTGGAGCTAGGCGGCAACGCTGGGGCGCTGGTCTGGTCCGACGCCGATCTCGACTGGGCCGCGCAGCGCTGCGCCATCGGCGCCTTCGGCCAGGGCGGCCAAGTGTGCATCAAGGTGCAGCGCATCCTGGTCGCGCGCGACGTCGCCGAGACCTTCCAGGCCAAGTTTCTCGCCGCGACCGACGCGCTGGGCGTGGGAGACCCGCGCGACGAGAGCGCGATGGTCTCGCCGATGATCGACGCGGCCAACGCCGATCGCGTGATGGCGTGGATCGAGGAGGCAAAGGCCGCCGGAGCGCGCGTCCTGCGCGGCGGGCGGCGGGAGGGCAACCTCATCTACCCGACTGTGCTCGCCCAGACCACGCCCGAGATGAAGGTCGAGTGCGAAGAGATCTTCGGGCCCGTCACCACCTTGAGCGTCGTGGACGACTTCGACCACGCGCTGGCGCGCATCAACGACTCGCGCTACGGCCTCCAAGCCGGCATCTTCACCAACGACATCCGCCGCGCATGGAAGGCGTTCGAGACGCTCGAGGTCGGCGGCGTCGTGGTCAACGACTACTCCACGCTGCGCGTGGACAACTTCCCGTACGGCGGCGTGAAGGACAGCGGCCTCGGACGCGAAGGCGTGCGCTACGCGATGGACGAGATGAGCGAGCCGCGCGTGCTCGTACTCAAGACGCGCTAGGCTCGGCCTCCGGCGCGGAGGCGGTGCGCGCGAGCAGCAGATAGACGGCCGACGCGACGAGGAACCCCACCTCGTACGAGAGGTCGCCGATGCGCGGGAAGCGGGCCGCGATGGGGCCGACGTACCAGGCCTGGCTCCAGAAGGGCAACGAGGCGACGAGCCCCGCCAGCCAGGCCGCAAAGCCGGGGCCGAAGGCCGGGCGCTTGAGGTAAAGGCGCGACGGAGGGCTCTCCTTGCCCCCCGTGAGCCAGGCGAAGAGCACCACGGCGCACCACGGCGCCGTCCAGTACGAGAGCACCAGCAGGAAGTTGGTGTAGAGCTTGGCGGTCTCCGCGGGATGGGAGCCTCCCATCGAGAGGATGCCGCCCAGCGCGCCGACCACCAACGCCGCCTGCCAGCGCTTGAGCGCGAAGCGCGCGACGACCAACACGGCCATGCCCACCATGGTCGCCGACGCCGCCACCGCCGTTCCCGCGACGTGCGCCCCGCCGCCGGCGGCGGCCACGCGCAGCATCAGCCCCGTGAGGCCCGCGAACGTCCCGGCAAGGGCCAAGGGTGCGGCCCACGAGCGTCCCGTCTCCTTCACCACCAGACCCCCGATCGCTCCGGAGTAGACGTTGAGCGTGTTGGCCGTGAGCGTGCCCAGCGTCACCGCGATCAGCCCAAGGTACGCCAGCCATCCGGATCCCAGCAGCGCGAGCACCACGTCGGTAGGGCTGGCATCGGCGAGCGCGGTGCCGTGGATCACGGTGACCGCGGCCGCGCCCATCGACTCCAGGACGACGCACGGGATCGCCGCGCCGAGAAAGACGTGGAGCCAGATGCGCTTGGGATCGCTGCTCTCGGGGAGATAGCGCGAGTAGTCGGAGGCGAACGGCATCCAGCCCGCCGCGTAGGAGAACGAGAGCGCCGCGGAGAGGATGACGCCGGCCACCTCGCCGCCGAACGCCAGCGGAGCGTGCGCGTTGAACGGCGCGGCGAAGTTCGTTCGCGGAATCGTGACGACCAGCAGCACGGCGAAGCTGGCCCCCAAGATGTACGACGCCACCTTCTCGAACGCGTGGATCGCGTTGTAGCCGTAGACGGCGATGACCACCTGAGCCGCCAGCATCAGCCCGACGGCGGCCGCGTACGGCAGATGCGTGAGCGTCACCAGCGCGTACGTCCCGAAGACGGTGTTGATCGCGAACCAGCCGATGCCCGAGAGGTAGGTGAGGGCCGCGGGCAGCATGTTGCCATAGAAGCCGAACGCGTAGCGCGACTGGAGCATCTGCGGCACGCCCGTGCGCGCGCCGTACGTGGAGAGGTATCCCAGCAGGGCGCATCCCGCGAGGTTGCCGATCAGGAGGCCCAGAAGCGCGCCCTTGAGGCTCGTGCCGTAGAGCGCCACGCTCAGCGTCCCCAGGGCCCACGTGGCGATCTCTGCGTTGGCCCCGAACCAGAGACCGAAGAGGCTCCGCACCCGCCCGTGGCGCTCCGCCGGCTGGATCTGCTCGATGCCATGGGGCTCGATCGCGAGGGTCTCCTGGCCGTAGACCGGATGGGATCCGTGCACGCGCAAGCCTCCCTCGCTCATCGCGGGTGTTGAGGGATCGCCTCCGGGCACGAAGAACTCGGCGCGCGGAGGTATCCGCCATGGTCCGCGCATACTTCGACGACTACGGATCCTACCATGGGTCCGCTGTGGATCCTGCACCTGGCGTTCGAGCATCGGCCTCACCCCGGGCCTTCCAACATCCGATAATCCACCCATGACGATCCCACTGCCGGAAGGCCCCTCGGGGCCCCATCGCGACGCGAAGCGTCTCGGCGGACTCGCCGCGCGCTTCGCCGCCGCGGTCGAGCGCGTGCGCGCGGCCAACCGCCGCATCGCCGGGAACGCGGACGTCCAGACCAACGCCCTGCGCGAGATGCACGCGACGGCGCAGAGCGCCGCGCGCGAGCTCGGAGAGACCATCGCCGTGGTCGGCACGGCGCGCACGGATGTCGGCGGGGCGCAGGAGGCCGTCGTCAGCGCCGACGACCAGATCGCCCGCCTCTCGAACGCCGTCGGCGAGCTCGCCTCGAGCAGCCGCGCCGGCCTCGAGGCGATCCAGGGCCTGCTGGAGGTGGTCGAGCGCATCACCACCATGGTCTCCTACGTGGAGGACGTCTCCGAGCGCACCAACCTGCTGGCGCTCAACGCCGCCATCGAGGCGGCGCGCGCGGGGGAGCACGGCCGCGGCTTCGCCGTGGTCGCCACCGAGGTGCGCAAGCTGGCCGACTCCACGCGCTCCACCACCCGCGAGATGAACGCCTTGCTCGCCGAGATCCGCCAGCGCGCCGACGCCACCCGCGACGTCGCGGTGCGCAGCGACGAGGCGGTCAAGGCGAGCAGCACGGCCGCCGACGCGGGAACGCTCGCGCTGCAGGCGATCTCGGGAGCGGTCGCCGGCGTCCTGGGGGCGCTCGATCACGTCGACCGCGCCATGCAGGCGCAGGCGGCGCGCTCGGAGGAGTTGGGGCGCACGGCGGAGAGCCTGTTGACCACCGCCCGCGCCCATCAGAGCGATGCCGCGGAGAGCGACCTCTCCGGCGGCGTGCTCGACTTCCACACCGCCGAGCTGAGCGCCGCCGTGGCTCCCAACGCGATCGCACGCCGCACCGGCATGCTGCGCGCGGCGACCATCTTGATGGGCTCGCCGGCCGCCGAGGCCCTGGAGCGCTTCCGCGCGCTGGTGGCGGAGCGCACGGGCGGAGCGGTGCACGTGGAGTTGGACATCCCCTACCGCGGCAAGGGCAAAGGCGAGACGCAGGCCCTGCTCGATCTCGCCTCCGGAGAGCTCGATCTCGCATCCGTGGGGTGCCCCGTCGCCAGCAACGTCCTGCCGGACGCGCAGCTCTTCGGGCTTCCGTTCCTCTTCGACTCGCCGCGCCACGCGTTCGCCGTGCTCGACGGCCCCTTCGGCCGCGAGGTGCTCGAGCAGGCCGCCGGCGCCGGCCTCGCCGCCTTCGGCTACTGCGAGAACGGCATGCGCCACTTCAGCAACGCGCTACGGCCGATTCGCCGCCCCGACGATCTGCGCGGCATGCGTCTGCGCGTCCAACAGGCCGCAGTCTACCTGTACCTGGCCGACGCCCTGGGCGCCTTCGCGAAGCCCATCCCCTACGTGCGGCTCCACGAGGCGCTGCGCAACGGCGAGGCCGACGGCCAGGAAAACCCGCTCACCAACACGCGCGCCTCCAAGCTCGACGACGTGCAGCGCTACCTCACGCTGAGCGCCCACAGCTACGACCCGCAGATCGTGCTCGGCAACGCCGAGAGCTTCGAGCGTCTGGGCGAACGCCGCGGCATCGTCGAAGGCGCGCTCTCGGAGGCGCTCGCATGGCACCGCGCGCGCGCTCGCGAGATGGAGCGCGACGCGCTGGCCTACCTTCGCTCCCGCATGGAAGTCAACGAGCTCACCCCCGAGGAGCGCCGCGCCTTCGTGGAGGCCGCTCGCCCGGTCTACGACCGCCTCGCGGCGCTGGTCGGCGAGCGGCGCATCGCGGCGCTCCGCGCCGCGGCGGAGGCGGTCCCGGCGGCGGCACGGTGAGCCGGATCGCCTTCGGCGCGGTTCCCACGCCCTTCGGCCCGGAGCTCTGCTTCGCGCTCGACGGCGAGGGCTGCTGCTGGAGCGAGTTCGTCGCCGACGCCGCGCGGGCTAAGCGCGCGTTGCAGGAGCGCTTCGGCACGCTGGACCCGCGCAGCGCGGCGGCCCGCGAGACAGCCGCGCAGGCGCGTGCCTACTTCAAGCGGCGGCTGCTGCGCTTCGAGGTGCCGCTCTCGCTGCGCGGCACGCCCTTTCAACTCGACGTCTGGCGAGCAGTCGCGCGTCTGGCGTTCGGCGAACTCGTCTCCTACGGCGAGGTCGCGCGCGCGGTGGGGCGGCCGCTGGCCCACCGCGGCGTGGCCGCCGCCATGCGCGAGACGCCCTTGGCGCTGTTCATCCCCGCGCACCGCGTGATCGGCGCCGACGGCAACGTGCGGGGCGACGCCCCCGATGCGGCGCGCCGGCGCACGCTCTTGGCATTCGAGGGCCACCCCGACCTCTAGCCGCGGACTCGGCTAGTCGAAGCGCACGCGCGCCAGCACGGCGCCGGCCCCGAGCGTGGCCAGCTTGGCCTCCGCGAGGGAGCGCTCCATCGGCGCCATCCCGCAGTTGGTGGAGAGCGCGATGCGCTCCCGCGGCACGTACTCCAGCACCCGGCGCACCGTGTCGACCACCTCCTCCGGGGTCTCCACGCGATCGCTCGCCACGTCCACCGCCCCCACGGCGACGCGCTTCTTCTTCACCAGCCCCAGCAGCTCGATGGGGACGCACGATCCCGCGCACTCGATGGAGAGCTCGTCGACGCGCGAGCTTTCCAGCGCCGGAAGCACGCGGCGATAGTGATCCCAGACGGCGCCCAGCGACTGCTTCCACGCGATGTTCGCCTCGATGCCGTAGCCGTAGCAGACGTGTACCGCCGTGCGGCAGCGCACGCCGGCCAACGCGCGGTCCAGTGCCGCGATGCCCCACTCCTCGACCTCGTCGAGGTAGACGTTGAACGCCGGCTCGTCCAGCTGGACCACGTCGAGACCGGCCTCGACCAGGTCGAGGATCTCCTGGTTCACGATCTCCGCCAGCGCGAACGCCAGCGTCCGGCGGTCGCCGTACGCCTCGTCGTGCAGCGTGTCCACCATCGTCATCGGGCCGGGAATGGTCAGCTTGATCGGGCGCTGGGTGGAGGCGCGCAGATGACGGACGTCGTCCACGTGCACCGGGGCGCTGCGCCGGACGGGGGCGACCACCGTCGGCAGATCGGCCTGGTAGCGGCCGTCGCGGATGAAGTCGCGCACGAGCCGGGAGAAGTCGACGCCCTCGATGCGCTCGAGGAAGCCGTGCACGAAGTGACGGCGCCCCATCTCGCCGTCGGTCACCACGTCGATCCCGGCGCGCTCCTGGAGCGCCACCATCACGGTGACGGCGTCGCGCTGCGCCCTGCGCAGCTGATCACCTTCCCAACGCCATTGCGGCCAGAGGCGGTTGGTCTCGGCCAGCCAGAACGGCTTGGGCAGACTCCCCACGATGGTGGTCTCGAACATGAACGCCCCTCCTACGACGATGTGCCTGGCAGGTGATGCACCGCCGTCCTCCGGCTCCCTGCCGCGCCCCCGCAGACTCCCGGCATGCGCAAGCCGTCGACGCAGCGCGCCGCGGCACCCAGCGCTCCGGCCACGTCGAGCGCCGCTGGGACGCCGGCGGGATGCGGCGCCCCTCCCGCGATGACGACGGGGAGCGCCTCCCACGCGACGAGGCGGCCCCCGACGAAGCGCACCCGCAGGACCGCGCTGCGCGCGGCCACGCCCGGCTCGGTGTCGAAGACGAAGTTGCCCAGGCTATATGCGATCAGCCCGCCGCGGTAGCGCTCGAGCGGCCCCAGCACGTGCGGGTGCGCTCCCACCACGAGCTGCGCGCCGGCGTCGATCATCGCGTGGGCGAAGCGCACCTGGTCGGGCGTCGGCCGCGACACCAGCTCCGTGCCCCAGTGCTCGAAGACCACCACCACGTCGGCCCGCGCGCGGGCGGCTCGGACCCGGCGGGCCATCTCGCGCACGAAGCCCGGGCCGATCGACGTCACGGCCAGGCCGCGCCCGGGAGCCACGCCGGGGCGCGTGGCCGTCGCCCACTCGCCGCGCGGCAGGATCTCGCTCACGCCGAGGATCGCCACGCGGATGCCGTCGCGCATGAAGACCGCGGGACGCCGCGCTTGGGCGAGGTCGTCGCCGGCACCCGTGGCGGCGATTCCGGCGGCACGCAACGCGGCCAACGTGTCGTCCATGGCTTGCGGGCCGTAGTCGAGGCTGTGGTTGTTCGCCAGCGTCATCGCGGCAAAGCCCGCGCGCGCCAAAGCCGGCGCGCCGCGGGGATCTCCGCGCAGCAGCCATTCGCGGTGGTCCGCCACGGCGGCCGCCGACTTCGCGGGCGTCGGCGTTCCGCGCGCGGAGAGAACGCACTCGAGGTTGCCCACCACGGCGTCGGCCGAGTCGAGCCAGGGACGGACCTCGGCGAAGACCGCGTCGGCGCCGCGCTCGCGCACCACGTCCGCCACGCCGCCGCCCAGCATCACGTCTCCGACGAAGTCGATCGTCAGCGCGCGCCGCCGCGCGAGCATGCGGCGGTGGCTTCCCTGCGCCGCGCGAGCGGGGCGCGCCGCCGGAGCCGTGGCCGGCAGCCCTCCGAACCAGAGCACGCCGGCGCCCGCCGAGCAGATGGCCCCCAGCGCGAACCACCAGGCCGCCCGACGATCGGCTCGCACTCGCGTTGGTCGAGGTGTCGCAGATCCCACGCGGCTTCTTGGGTCGCCACGGAAGCCCGCTCTCCCTGCCGCCGCGCGCTACGTCGCCTCCGTCTCCGCCGCGCAGGTGCGAAAGCCGGCCGCCACGTCAGCGCGGTGCGGCAGATAGAAGTTCCGCCAGGTGTTGCGGATCAGGCGCGCACGCGTGGTCCACGCGCCGCCGCGCAGCACCTTGTGCGTGCCGAACCAGGGCCTGGAGTACTCGGCGTACGCGTCCGTCACGTAGCCAGGATACGGCTCAAACGCGCCTGCCGTCCACTCCCAGACGTTGCCGATCATCTGCCGGCAGCCCCACGGGCTCTCTCCCGCGGCAAGCTCTCCGGCCCGGATCACGTCGCCGCGGCGCTGATCGAGGTTCGCGTGCGCGCTCGTGGGCAACTGGTCGCCCCACGGATAGCGCCGTTTCTCGCCGTCCGGCGTCATCGACGCGGCGAACTCCCACTCCGCCTCCGTCGGGAGCCGGCGGCCCGCCCAACGGCAGTATGCCTGGGCCTCGTGCCAGCAGACGTGCACCACGGGCTCCATGTCGCGCACGGCCACCCAGCGGTCGAAGAGGCGCCGCTCCCATCCATGCGCCCCGCGCCGCCAGTAGATGGGGTGCTCCGCGCCGTGCGCCACGCGCCACGCCCAGCCGTCGGCGCTCCAGAGCTCGCGACGCCGGTAGCCGCCCCCCTCGACGAAGCGCCGGTACTCGCCCGCCCTCACCGCGCTGCGAGCGATACGAAACGGCGCCACGGTCACGCGATGCCCCCACTTCTCGTTGTCGAAGGCGAAGCCGTCGCCGGGCGCCGCGCCCAAGCGCATCTCACCGCCCGGGATCTCCGCGTCGCCCAGTAGCGGCTCGACCATGCCCTCCCGTTGCTCGGGGGCGCCGGACGCCCGCGCGAACGCCGGCGGCGGATAGGCGAGGAACTGCCGGGTATAGAGCAGCGCCTCGTCGTGCATGTCCTCGTGGAAGAGCGCGAGCGCGTGGAAGTAGCGCGCCCCGGCCCCGAGCGGCCGCCGCCCGAGCCCCGCGAGGGCGCGCTCCAGCGTGCGCTCGAGATACGCGGTCGTGCCGCTGCGGCCGGGGAGCGGCAGATGCCAACGGTCGGCGTGGGCGACCTTGGCGGAGTCGTAGAGAGCGTCGTTCGCGGGATCGAGCGGCGCCTCGCCGAGGAACCGGCGCGCGATCCAATACTCCTGGAACCAGCCGACGTGTCCGGCCTCCCAAAGCAGAGGATTGACGTTCTCGCGGTACGGCACGGTCAGCAGCTCGTCCGGGAGGTCGGCGAGCAGGGCCATCGTGCGGCCGCGCGCCTCGCGCAGGGCCGCGGCCCCTCCGCTGGAATCCTCATCCATCGTCTTCATAGCCACCACGTCTTCGATGCCAGAATGGTTCATGCCGCATGCCGCGACGGCCTCCCCCAAAGATCGCGCTGGTCTACCCGGTCAACGCCACGCGCAACGCCGGGAACCACGTCACCGCCGCTCGCTGGGCGTCGATCCTGCGCGAGCTGGGTTGCGGCGTCCGCCTGCTGTGCGCGTACGACGATCGTCCATACGACGCGCTGATCGCCCTGCACGCCCGGCGCAGCGCCGAGGCCGCGGCCCGCTTCCGGCTCCGCTTTCCCGAGCGGCCGGTGATCGTGGGACTCGCCGGCACCGACCTCTACGGCGACCTCGGGCGCAGCGCCGCCGCGCGCCGCTGCCTGGAGAGCGCGGACCGCTTAGTGCTGCTTCAGCGTGAGGGCCTCGACTCGCTCCCCCCGGCGCTGCACGCCAAGACGCGCGTCATCGAGCAGTCGGCGCGGGCCACGCCGCGCCCCCCGCGGCGCGACGCACGCGCGTTCACCGTCTGCGTCCTCGGAAACCTGCGCCACGTCAAGGATCCGATGCGGACGGCCATGGCGGCGCGCCTGCTGCCGCCCGAGTCGCGCGTGCGGGTCGTGCATGCCGGGCGCGCGCTCGACGAGCGGTATGCGGAGCTCGCGCGCCGCGAGGGCGCGCGCAACCCGCGCTATCGCTGGATGGGCGAACTCGACCACGCCGCGGCGCGAAGGCTGCTGGCCTCCAGCCGGCTCCTGGTCCTCTCCTCGCGCAGCGAGGGGGGCGCCAACGTGATCTCCGAGGCGCTGGTCGACGGGGTGCCCATCCTCGCCGCCGATATCGCGGGAACGCGCGGGATCCTGGGAGGCGACTATCCCGGCCTCTATCCCGTGGGTCGGACGCAGGCACTCGCCGCGCTGCTCGCGCGCGCGGAAGGCGACCCGTCCTTCTATGCTCGGCTGGTGCGGGCGTGCCGGCGGGCGGCGCCGTTGGCGAGCCGAGCGCGCGAGCGCAAGGCGTGGAGGGCGCTCCTCGCCGAACTCTCGCTCCCCACACGCACGAGACGCTCTGCCAGGAGGACGACGCAATGCGCGGGCTGATGATGGACGTCCAGTTGACCATCCCTTCGATCCTCGCGCACACCGTGAGGAACCACGGCGAGCGGGAGGTCGTTTCGCGCGCCGACGACGGCATCCACCACCTCACGTACGCGGAGTTCGGCCGGCGCGTGGCCAGGCTGGCCAACGCCCTGCGCCGGATGGGGGTCGGCAAGGGCGACCGCGTCGCCTCGTTCGCGTGGAACACGCACCGTCACCTGGAGCTCTACTACGCGGTGCCTTCCATCGGTGCCGTGCTGCACACGGTCAACATTCGCCTCTTTCCGGAACAGATCGGTTACGTTCTCGACCACGCCGAGGACAAGGCCGTCTTCTTCGACTCCTCGCTGGGGCGGGCACTGGCTCCCGGCCTCGCCGCATCGCCCAACTCGGCGGGCCGCACGCTCGTCGCCATGGGCGGCGCAGCGGCGGACCTGGAGCGCGCCCTCGACTACGAGCAGCTGCTGGCAACCGAGAAGGACGCCTTCGAGCCCGCGGTCGAGGACGAGTGGGAGGCGGCGATCCTCTGCTACACCTCGGCCACCACGGGCGAGCCCAAGGGTGTGCTGTACTCCCACCGCTCGACGGTGATCCACGCCTATGCCTGCAGTCAGGCCGACGCGCTCGGCCTGCGTGAGCAGGACGCGGTGCTGCCGATCGTGCCGATGTTCCATGTCAACGCCTGGGGCATCCCGTTCGTCGCGCCGATGTGCGGCGCCAAGCTCGTCTTCCCCGGGTCGGGGATGGACGCGAAGAGCCTGATCTCGCTGATCAACGACGAGCGCGTCACCTGCTCCGCCGGCGTGCCCACCGTGTGGCTCGGCATTCGCGACGAGCTGCGCCGCACGGGCTCCACGCTCCCCAGCCTCGCGCGCTTCATCGTGGGCGGATCGGCCCTGCCGGCGGGCCTGATGCGCGACTTCGACGAGTTGGGGATCCGCGCGGTCCACGCGTGGGGCATGACGGAGTCGAGCCCCATCGGCACCGTCTCGCACGTGAAGTCGGCGCTGGAAGGCGCCGCGCCCGAGCGCATCGAGCGCGCACGCCTCTCGCAAGGCACGTTCGTCGCGGGGATGCAGTGGCGGCTGGTCGACGCCGAGGGGCGCGACGTGGCGGCCGACGGTACGTCCGTGGGCGAGCTGCTGATCCGCTCGCCGTGGGTGGCCGCCGGCTACTACAAGAACGAGGAGGCTACCAAGAGTGCCTTCCGTGACGGCTGGTTCCGCACCGGGGACATCTGCGCCGTCGACGAGCTGGGCTACCTGCAGATCGTGGACCGCGCCAAGGATCTCGTGAAGTCCGGCGGGGAGTGGATCAGCTCCGTCGATCTCGAGAACGCTCTCATGGGCCACCCCTCGGTCAAGGAGGCGGCCGTCATCGGCGTACCGCACGAGAAGTGGATCGAGCGCCCCGTCGCGTGCGTGGTCCTGCGCGAGGGCGCCAGCGTGACCGAGAACGAGTTGCGCGCCTGGCTCGGCGAGCGGGTGGCCAAGTGGTGGGTCCCCGATCGCGTGCTCTTCATCGACGCCATCCCGCGCACGGGGGTCGGCAAATTCCGCAAGCGCGATCTGCGCGAGCGCTTCGCGGCCGTGTTGGGCGAGGGCGCTACCAGGTGAGCCGCGCGGAGGCCGCCTGCCAGAGGGCCTCCACGCCGCCGACGCTCTTGACGTCGAGCAGTTCCTCGGCGTCGACCTCGAGCGGCGCGTAGGGGCCGAGGAAGAGCAGGCACGCGCGGCACGCCGCGCCGTGCCAGGCCGTGCCGCCGCGATGGGCCGTCGCGGCCACCACGTGCTCCCGCTCGTGGGCGCAGGCGGCTACCTCGTCGTCGAGCTCGTCGTAGAGCGTGGTCGACTTGCGCGCCATCACGTGCTCGCGGGTCATGTCGGCCCAGATCAGCGGCGCATCGGGATCGGGCGAGAGGACCGGACGCATGACGTTCAGCGTCGCGCAATAGACGCCGTAGAGCACGTCGCCGTCGTCGAAGAAGAATGCCGCCGGTGCCTGGCTCATCTGGTCACCGGCGGGCGAAGCCTTCGTTCACTAGTACCCCAGCGCGATGCCGTCTTTGCGCGGATCCGAGGCGCCGCTGAACACGCCGCCGTCGTCGTCGAGCGCGATCGCCTGCGCGCCGCCGTAGGAGTACGCGCCGAAGCCTCCGACGAGGCGGTGCCCCTTGGCGGCGAGCGCAGCCCGGACCTCGGCTCCGATGCCGGACTCCAATGCGCTCGTGTCGTCCGTGTGACGCACGCGATCGCCCTCCAGCGCTTCTTGAAGGCCCATCCCGAAATCCACCAGGTTGCAGAGGATCTGCACGGCGCCCTGCGGCTGCATCTCTCCACCGACGATGCCGTAGGAGAGCCACGGGCGCTTGTCGCGCAGCACCATCCACGGAACGATCGTGTGATAGGGGCGCTTGCCCGGCGCCAGCTCATTGGGGTGCGCCGGGTCGAGCGAGAAGAGCGCGCCCCGGTTCTGGAAAAGCACGCCCGTCGCGCGGTCGACCACGCCGCTGCCGAAATTCATGTAGACGCTGCTGATTAGCGAGCAGCAGCGCCCCTCCCCGTCGACGGCCGTCGCGTAGACCGTCCCGCCGCGCAGGGGCGCCGCCTCGTCGAGCGCGAGGACGCGATCCGGCCGAATCCGCGCGCGCAGCTCCGCCGCGTACGCCTTGTCGAGCAGACGCTCCACCGGCACCTCGGCATGATCCGGGTCGGCCAAGTGACGGTCGAGATCACGATGGGCCAGACGTTTGGCCTCGATCAGCACGTGCAGGTGGTCGGCCGTGTTGTGGCCGAGCGCGCGCAGCTCGAAGCCCTCCAGGAGGTTGAGCATCTCCAATCCGGCGATACCCTGGCCGTTGGGCGGAGGCGCGAAGACGCGATGGCCGCGATACGTCGTGGAAACCGGCTCGACCCACTGCGGGCGGTAGGCGCTCAGGTCATCGAGCGTCATCGTGCCCCCCGCAGCGACGATCGCGCGGACCATCGACGCCGCGATCTCGCCTTCGTAGAAGGCCTGAGCGCCATCCTCGGCGATCGCCCGCAGCGTGCGCGCCAGCTCGGGGTTGCGCACCACTTGGCCCGCTCGCACCGGACGCGCGTAGGCCGCGTCCGGGCCCGTGTGGCGCTCCACGATGGGCGCGCTCGCCGACCACGCCGCCGCGGCGATTTCCGCGATGGGGAAGCCTTCCTCGGCGTGGGCGACGGCCTCCGCGAAATTCTCGCGCAGCGTGCGCCGTCCGAAGCGAGCGGCGAGCGCCTCGAAGGCGCGCGCGGCCCCGGGCACGGTGATCGCCGCGCCGCCGCGCTCGGGCATCGCCGTATGGCCGTCGCCGCGCAATCGGTCGCTCGAGGCGTGCATCGAGGCGGCACCCGAGCCGTTGAGCGCAAAGACGCGCGCCTCGCGCGGCTCCCATATCAGCGCGAAGGCATCGCCTCCGATCGTGCTCGAGTGCGGCTCCACCACGCCCATCACCGCATGGGCGGCGATGGCGGCGTCGACGGCGTTGCCGCCTTCGCGCAAGGCGTTGACTCCGGCGAGCGTCGCGAGCGATTGGCTGGAGGCCACCATCCCGCGGCGCGAGAGGGCCACCGAACGCGTGGCGTTTCCGGCGATGGGACGATCCATGCCGCTTGACTTCGGGAACGGCGTCCCCGCCCCTGTGACCGCGCGGCTGCAGGAAACCTCGCGTTACCCGACAATCGGGGCACATGCTCCCCGCGACAACCTCGCGCCTCGCCGTCGGGCTCGCGCTCGCCGGATCGCTGCTCGCATGCCTCGCGCTCCCGGCCGCCGCGCGCGCCGACGGCGCGCCGCGCACGACGCTCGGCGTGCAGGCGCTGGCACTCTCCGGCTTCCACCGGGAGCCGGGCTACGACCAAAGCGGGAGCGGCATCGCCGCGCTCCTGGAGTTCACGCAGCGCTTCTCGCGCGTCGAGCTGCACCTCGAAGGCATTCCGGTCGTGACGACGACGGCGCATGCCACGAGCCAAGAGTTCGGCGCCACGGCGCCGGCACTGGGCGTCTTCAGCGCCACCGGGCGCATCGCGCTCGATCGCCACCGCCGGATCTGGATCGGCGCCGGCGCCACCATCATCAACCAGCGCACGCCCCTGCCCGCGATGCAGCGCACGGCCGAGTCCCGTCTGGCCGGCGGCCGCTACGAGCTGCTCGCGCGCCTGCCGGCGCGCAACGCGCACGTGGTCGAGCTCGAGATCGGCGTCATTCCGCGCATGTTCGGAACCGACCACTTCCTCTTCGACGACCCCACGCATCCGCCGATCAACAAGGACGAGCACGCCGCCGAGACGGACGTGTCGGCGGCGTACGGCGTGCGCCGCGGGCGCAACGAGTACCTCGTGGGCGTGCGATCGATCAACTTCTCCGCCGACTTCTCGCGCCCCGGCGACGCCGCCGACCGGAACGTCGCCTTCGGACTCACGTTCGAGGCGCGCTTCGGTCTCGGCCGACGTTAGCGCAGGCGCGTCGCGGCGAGATCGAGGTCGTACTGCACCTTCCGGAAGATCTCGTCGGGGATCTCTCCCGCGGCCCGCAGACGCGCGATCGCCGAGCGCTCCGCGGCCAAGGCCTCCCCCTCGAGCCAATGATCGACGCGCATCGCGGGCGACTCCTCGGCGCGTCCTTCCAGATGCCCGCGCAGATGGGCGATGCGATACTCGTACTCGGCCTTGAGGCGGCCGGCCACGAGCCACTCCTCGGTGGTGATGAACCGGTGCTCCAGCGAGGTCAGGTGGGCCAGCCCCGCCTCCAGCGCGGCGATGCGCACCTCGATCTCGCGCCGCGCATACGCCTCCCCATCCCCGATGCCCAGGCGGCGGATGATCGGCGCGAGCGAGAGCCCTTGGAACACCAGCGTCGAGACGATGACGCAGTACGTCACGAAGATGATCTCCGCGCGTCCCGGGAAGGGCATCCCCGCATCGTCGGCGAGCGGCAGTGCGAGCGCCGCGGCCAGCGAGACGATCCCGCGCATGCCCGACCACGCGATGATCGCGACGTAGCGCCACGGCGGCGGCGGATCGCTCGCGGCCACCCGAGCGCTCAATCGCCGCGGGAGATAGGTGGCGGGGAAGACCCAGGCGACGCGCACCACGATCACGATCGCGCTGATCAGTGCCCCGGCCGCGAGGATGTGAACGGAGAACGTCCCGCTGCGCACGAGTTGCCGCAGCTCGAGCCCGATGAGCAGAAAGACCAGTCCGTTGAAGAGGAACGTGAGCAGGTCCCACACCGCGGAGCCGGTGAGGCGCGACTCCGGGGAGAATGCGGTGCTGCGGCGCCCGAGGTAGACGCCCGCCGTCACCGCGGCCAGCACCCCCGAGACGTGGAGCGCATCCGCGGGCAGGTAGGCGGCATACGGCGCCGCGAGCGTGAGCAGGATGTCGAGGAGGGAGTCCGAGAGGCCGGACTTGGCCAGCCACCGGAACACGGCGTCGATCGCGAGGGCCACCGCCAAGCCCGTCGCGATGCCCCCGGCGACCACGCCCACGAATGCCGCGGGGGCGCGGCCGAGCGAGAACGCGCCGGTCACCACGGCCCCTATGGCGAATTGGTAGATGACCAGCGCCGATGCGTCGTT
Organism: Candidatus Dormiibacterota bacterium; assembly: GCA_035533275.1. Classification (GTDB taxonomy): domain Bacteria; phylum Vulcanimicrobiota; class Vulcanimicrobiia; order Vulcanimicrobiales; family SCRA01; genus SCRA01. The sequence continues at coordinate 117,727 of DATLUD010000077.1, forward strand.
GACGAGACCTTCTCCCTCGAGGATCGCGACGATGCGATGAGGGACGCGAAAGCGCTCGAAGATCGCCGACGCCGCGACGGCGTCCGGGGGCGAGATGATCGCCCCGAGCGCGAAGGCCGCTCCCCACCCGAGCGCCGGCATCGCGTGCTCGGCGACGACCGCCACCACCACCGTCGTCGCGGCCACCAGACCGATGGCCAAGAGCACGATCGGACGGATGTTCGCGCGAAACTCGCGCCAATCGGTGAGCCATCCGCCGCCGAAGAGCAGCGGCGGAAGGATGACCAGAAAGATCGTCTCGGGGCGGATCTCGATGGGCGGCAGATTGGGGATGAAGGCGAGCAGCGAGCCGCCGACGACGAAGACGATCGGATACGGCAACATGAGCCGCTTCGCGACCAGCGCCAAGGCGACGATCGCCGCGAGCAGCCCGAGCAGCAGCAGCGACTCCTCCATCGCCGCCTCAGGTCCGCGAGGCGCCGCGCTCCGCAGCGCTCCGGGAGCGTGCGAACGCGCCCGCCGCCGTAAGCCACGCCGCCGCGATGAGCCAGCCCCCGAGGACGTCCGTCAGATAGTGCACGCCGAGGGCGACGCGGCTGACGGCGATGGCCAGCGCCACCGCCGCGCACGCGGTCACCCCGGCGATCCGCGCCGCTCCCCGCGCCCACGGCCACACCATCCACAGCGCGATCGCCCCGTAGAAGAACAGCGAGAGCTCGGCATGGCCGCTGGGATAGCTGAACGAGGTCTCGAACGTGCCATGCCAACCCGGCGGCCGCGCCCGGTGGAACAGGAGCTTCATCGCGTCGCCGATCCCCCAGAGGAGCACCAAGCCTGCGACGGTGACGACCGACTCCCGGCGCACGCGCGGCACGGCGATTCCCACGGTCAACAGGGCGAGCGCGAGCAGCACGTACGACGTAAAGGAGCCCAGCGCCGTGATGGCGCGCCACGCCTCGAGCCACGGCGCGCCGAACTGCACGCCGCGATCCCACGCCCAGGGGCCCCAGCGGTCGACCGCCCCGCCCAACGCGAGGAAGGCGGCGAGCAGGGCCGCCGCCAGGCCCAGGCGCCGGGGCTTCAGCCCGCTCGCGCGCGCAGCCACGCCAGCACCGCGGCCTTGCTATTGGAGGCGGCGAACGTGTGGTCGCTCTCAATCACCGCCAGGGTCTTCGGATCGGCGGCACGCTCGAAGAGCGACTCCACCTGGCTGCGCGCCGCGATGAGATCGTGGGCCGCCGCCACGACCAGCAGAGGCCGTCCCGCGATGGCGTCGAGCGCCGCGTCGAGCGACTCGACCGTCATCTGCTCGAGCAGCTCAGGCAGGCTGATGCCGTCGACGTAGGTCGCGCGAAAGGCCAGCGGTCCGCGCGCCTTGAGCTGCTCGAGCCCGCGCGCGATGTCGCGCCCCGTGGCGATGGAGATGCAGCCCGCCAGCGTCGGATCGGCGCCGCAGACACGCAGGGCCGTGGCGGCCCCGAGCGAGTGCCCGCCGACGTAGACGGGTCCCTCGAAGCGCTCGCGCACGTGATCGACCACGCGCGACATGGTCTCGAGGCACGTGTCGAACGACGCTAGGCGCCCCCCGGTCGCCCCGAGCTTGTGCCCGGGAAAATCGAACGTGACGATGCGGAAGCCGTGCTGCGCCACGAAGGCGGCAAGCAAGTCGAGGTTCTGCTTTGAGCTGGAGTATCCGTGAGCGAGCACGACCGTCACGCCCTTCGGCGCGGGCGGCTCGTAGAGGAGCGTGGCGACGTGCGACGCCCCGGCGTCCAGATACTCCAGCGTCAGCCTCATCGCGGGTGCGGGCGGTTCTCCAGCCATTGCGGTTCGGCGGCGTCGGCGTAGTGCTCTTGCTTCCATACCTCGACGCGGGCCTTCACCTCGTCGATGCAGTACTCGCACGCGTCGAACGCCTCCGCCCGGTGCGGCGAGGCCGCCGCGATCACCACGCTGGCCTCGCCGATGGCGAGGCTGCCCACGCGGTGGGCGATCGCGATGTTGCATTCCGGCCAGCGCGACCGCGCCTCCTCGGCGATCTCTCCCATCTCGCGCAGCGCCATCGAGTCGTACGACTCGTAGGCCATTCCCGTGACGGAGCGCCCGTCGTCGGAGAGGCGCCGTACCACGCCGACCATCGTCACCACCGCCCCGCAGAGGTCGCCCACCACGCGTTGCGCGAGCGCGCCCGCGTCGAGTGGCTCGGGACCCAGGACGATCACCACGCTCTCCGCCATGCTCGACTCCTTCGTGTCAGCCGCCGCTCACGGGCGGCAACAGGGCGACCTCGTCGCCGTCGTGCAGCGACTGGTCCTCCGCCGCCAGCGCGCCGTTTCGCGCGAAACGCAGACTCCCGCCGAGTCCGGCGAGCTGGGGGACCCGCTCGCTCAGGTGCGCGCGCAGTTGGGCGACGGTCGCGCCTTCCGGGAGCTCGATCGTGCTCTCCCCGCTACCCATGAGCTCGCGAGCGCGCGCGAACGCCAAGACGCGAATCGTCATGCCGACCTCGCGTTGCCGAGAGCGCCGCCGAAGACGTAGCGATCGATCGCCTCGGCCACGCCGTCCTCGTCGTTGGTCGCCGTGACCAGCGGCACCATCGCGCGCACGTCGGGCGCGGCGTTGCCCATCACGACCCCGATGCCGGCCCAACGCAGCATGGGAACGTCGTTCCGCGAGTCGCCGATCGCCAGCACGCGCCGCGCGGGAACCTTCCAGTCGCGGCAGAGATCCGCCAGCGCCTTCTTCTTGCCGGCGTCGCGATCGAGCACCACACACTCCACGAAGTCGAGCCAGCGCTCGATGCGGAAGCTCAGCGGCAGATGGCCGAAGCGCTCGCGCACGGCACCGGCGCCGTCTTCGCCCAAGAAGCGGATGAACGTCGGCGGCCGGCCGAGCAGCGGCTTGAACGAGGGCGTTTCCCGCCATGCGGGGCTGGTCATGTCCTTCATGAACGGACGTTGCCCCTCCAGACGCCAGAAATGGTCCTCGGCGTAGACGGCGATGGGCAGGCCGCGCTCCTCGGCGAACTCGACGATCGGCTTTGCGTGGACCAGCGGGACGGGAACGTGGCCGAGGGTCGTCCCCGTGGCGAGGTCGCGCGTCAGCGCCCCGTGACAGCAGATCATCGGGTAGTGATCGATTCCCAGATCGCGGGCGACGCGAGCCGGCGTATCGACCCCGCGCCCGGTGACGATCACCACGCGAACGCCCGCGCGCAGCAACGCGCCGATGGCGCGCCGGTTGCGCGGGCTGATCTCTTCATCCGTGGAGAGCAGGGTGCCGTCGAGATCGAGGGCCACCACGTCGATTCTAGTCGTTCTGGTCGTACGGTTCGTCATAAAAGCGCAGTCCCTATCGTACCACGCCAGGCAACGGAGCATGGGTGCCGCGCCTCCGCGCCGGAGGGCCGGGGGCGCCGCGGGAGGGAAGAAACCCGCGATGACGGATGGACGACTCGACGATCGCGACCGCCTCACAGGAGCCCTCATCGGAGCGGCGCTCGGAGAGGCGCTCTCCCGCCTGGGCGACGACGGCTCGGCCGCCGGCACGGCCACGCTGGAGCAGCGTCTGCGAGCCGACCGCTGGAGCCTCGGCCCCGGGGTGACCGCGGCCCTCGCCGTGGGCGAAGGGGTGCTCGGCGGCGGACTCGACCGCCTGCCCGCTCCGTTGCGCCTGCATGGGACCGGCGATCACTTCGATCTGCTGCCGGTCCTGCCGGTTGCGCTCTCGGGGGCCTTCGATCCCGGCCACCTGCGCGAGCGAGCCGCCGCCCTCTACGCGCGAGGGCCTCGCGAGACGGCCGAGGCGGCCATCGCCTTCGCCCTGCTCCTGGCCGCCCTCTTCGACGGCGACCGCCTGGCCGCGCTCGACGAGGCCTCCGAGGCGGCCCCTGCGGCCGTGGGGATCGCCATCCGCTCCGCCCCGCTCGAGGACGCGAGCCGTCTCTCCATGGGCAGCGAGCCGCTCCGCTCCCTGACGGGCGCTGTCTGGGCGTTCTACCAAGCCGATGAGGCGGTGCAGGCCTTGCTGATCTCGGCGCGGCTGGGGCTGGGGCCAATCTGCGGAGGCCTCTGCGGGGCGCTCTCCGGCGCCTGGTGGGGGCGCAGCGGGATCCCTGCGGAACTGGCCCACAAGATGGAAGGCCGGGGCCTCGCGGAGTTTGGCGAACGTCTCGCGAACCATCTGGCGGGTGCGACGAATTGCCGCCGCAGGGAGTTTCATGGTTGAGATGAGATCGCTCGCCGCCGCCCTGGCCCTCGTGCTCGCCGGCGCCCTCGCGACCGCTCCAGCCGGCGCGGCGAACGGGTCGTGCCACACGCAGACGCTCTCGATCGAGGGGCACAGCGTGCGCGCCACGTTTTGCGTGACGGCCGTCCGCAGCGAGCGCACGGGGGCGGGCGAGGTCGCGCACGTGACCATGACCGAGACACTCGTCGGCGCCGGCGGGTCGCTCACCCGGACGACCAGCAAGGACGTGCTCATGGCCGGTTCCGACGGGCGTCTCTCCGACGACGTCCCGCTCGCCCAGCTTGGGATCCAGAAGACCCTCCACCTAACTTTCGTGTTTCGAAACGGAGGCGTCATCCCCGAAAGCGGCCTCCTCATCCCCGGGGGCGTCCCCGTCATCTAGCGGGAGCGATCGCCCGTACCGGCGAGGGGGCGCAACCCTTCACCGGAGCCGCGGGTATCAAGGCAGCGATATGGTGCGTCGGCGCTACATCTATTTCAGCAACAGCAAGATCCCGGACTGTCGTCGCTAGTCACGGAGGGGTGTTTCCTGTGTCCTGCAGCGCGAATCTGCTCACTCGAACGGCTCACGAACGCGTCGCCTACTTGCGCGAGAACCTCGCACCCGGCCTCTTCAGGGGCATCGGGGGAGACGAGGGAGTCGCCTGGCGCCTTTCCCCCGAGCCGTTCGCGCTTTCTCCGGCGACGTTCGGCCGGATCGAGCGGCTGGGGAACGACCTGCTCGCGTTCTACCGCGCGGCGAACAAACTCTACCTGCAGAGCGTCAAGGGGACGGCACCCGCGTTCGTGGCCGAGTACCTCGAGCGCGGCAAGCCCGAGCACGTCATCAAGCTCGCGCGTCAGAATCGCTGGAAGCAAGCCGTTCCCGGGGTCATCCGCCCCGACTTGATCCTCACCGACGGCGGCTTCATCGCCAGCGAGCTCGACAGCGTCCCCGGCGGAATGGGCTTCGTCGGGGCCATGTCGCAGACGTATTGCGAGCTGGGCGACGAGGTGGTGGGCGAAGCCGACGGCATGCTCGAGCGCTTCGCGGCGATGATCGCCGCGACCGCCGGCATCGAGCGCCCGACGGTGGCGATCGTGATCTCCGACGAGTCGGGCGACTACCGCGGCGAGATGGAGTGGTTCGCGCAGGCGCTCCGCGACGGCGGGTACCTCGACGCGTACAGCGTGCACCCCCGCGACGTCGTCTTCACGGAAGAGGCCCTCTTCCTGCGCGTGGCCGATGGCCGCGAGGAGCGCATCGACGTCGTCTACCGCTTCTTCGAGCTCTTCGACCTGCTCAACGTTCCCAAGCAGGAGCTGCTCCTCTACGCCGCGCGCCACGGCCGCGCGGCGATGACGCCGCCGCCGAAGGCCCATCTCGAGGAGAAGCTGCTCTTCGCGCTGCTTCATCACGGCCGCCTGGCCGCATTCTGGAAGGCGGAGTTGGGCGAGCCGGCGTTCTCGAATCTCGCCAAGCTTTTCCCGGAGACGTGGGTGCTCGACCCGCGCCCGCTTCCGCCCCAGGCGACCATCGCCGGTCTCACCGCCGCGGGCAGAGCCGTGTTCTCGTGGGAGGACCTCGTTCCGCTGGGCAAGAGCGATCGCGACTTCGTCGTCAAGCCGTCGGGCTTCGATCCCATGGCCTGGGGCTCGCGCGGCGTGGTGGTCGCCAACGATCTCACGCGCGAGGCGTGGGAGCAGGCGCTGCAGCATGGCCTCGCCGCCTTCGACGAGACGCCTCACATCCTCCAGCGCTTTCACAAGGGTCGCCGGGTGAAGATCGACTATCTGGATCCGGCCGCGGACGAGCTGCGCACCATGGACGGCCGCGTACGCCTCTCGCCCTACTACTTCGTGACAGGCGACGAGGCGAAACTGGGCGGGATCCTGGCCACGGTGGCACCAGCCGACAAGCGCCTCATCCACGGCATGTCGGACGCGATCATGGCCCCGTGCTCCGTGCGCGACGACGGTGCATGACGACGAGTCCCTGGCACGACATCCTGACCCTCGCCGGTCCGTGGTGGTCGATCCCGCTGCGGACCGCCGCCGTCTATCTGGTCCTGCTCATCGGCGTGCGCATCACCGGCAAGCGTCAGATCGGCCAAATGACGCTCTTCGACCTCGTGCTCTTGCTGATGCTGAGCAACGCCGTGCAGAACGCCATGACGGGGCCGGACGACTCGGTGACGGGCGGCGTGACGGCCGCCGCCGTTCTGCTGCTGGTCAACGGCGTCGTCTCGCGCATCACGTTCTATAGCCGCAGCGCGCGCAAGCTGGTGGAGGGCGAGCCCACCATCGTCGTTCGCGACGGCGTCATCCTGCGCGAGAACTGCAAGCGCGAGCTCCTCACTCCGGAGGAGATCGAGACGGCGATGCGAGAGCACGGGATCCACGACCTCGGAGAAGTCGGCCTCGCGGTCCTGGAGATCGACGGCTCCATCAGCGTGATCCCCAAGAGCGAGCTCCACCCGCACGCCGTGCCGCTGCCGTACCCCGGCACGAAGCGCCACGCCCACCCCGTGCGGTTCCTGCGCGGCCCGCACGGCGTTTGACTCGACCGCGGTTCGCTAGACGAGCATCTCCTTGACGTGCCAGGCGATGTTCTGCGCGCGGTCGCCGATGCGCTCGACCGAGGAGAGCGTGAAGAGCAGCTGCGTCGCCGCCGCCACCATGCGCGAATCCTCTTCCATGGCCACCTGGAGCGCGCGGATCCCGTTGTGATAGCGGATGTCGACCTCGTCGTCGCGGTCGATCACCAGTTGGCAGAGCTCGACGTTCTGATCGGAGAAAGCGGTCACCACGTCGTGGAGCATGTCCGCGGCGATCGTCCCCATCTTCAGGATCTCGACGTTGGCGGGGCGCACCGGCATGTCGGCGATCGCGATCGCGCGCTTGGCGATCTCCACGCCGTAGTCACCGACGCGTTCCAGGTCGACGATCGTCTCCAGCATGGCCGCGATGGTGCGCAGCTCGCTCGCCAGCGGCTGCTGGCGCCACAACAGCTCGATGCAGGCCGCCTCGACCTTGCGACGCAGGTCGTCGAGGGTGTCGTCGCCGGCGATGACGCGCCGAGCCAGCTCCGTGTCGCGCCGGTCCATCGCGGCGATGGAGTTCCTCACGGCCTCCTCCGCCAACGCACCCATGCGCAACACGTCCAGCCGCGTGCGCTCCAGCGCCTCGTGGTAGGCCGTTCGGGCCATCGCTCCACCTCCTCGTCGCACCCCGCACGGGCGCCGCACCCGGATCCGTTCGTGATAGGTTATATCACGGTACGCCCGCAGGTTCCAGCCCCAGGGCGACGAACCCCGCCGCGTTTACGGAGGAGGTATGGTGGAGATTCGGAAGGTCGGCATCTGCGGCTCCGGGCTCATGGGGTCCGGCATCGCGCAGGCATGCGCATCGAGCGGCTTTGAGACCACGGTCTACGAAGTGAGCCGGGCGGCGCTCGACAAGGGATTCGCGGGCATCCGCTCGTCCCTCGACAAGTTCGTCGAGAAGGGCAAGCTGGCCGCGGCCGATCGCGATGCCGCGCTCGCGCGTCTGAAGCCGTCCGCGGCGCTGGAGGACCTCGCCGGCTGCGATCTGGTCATCGAGGCCGTCGTCGAGAATATGGACGTCAAGCGCGCACTCTTTGGACGGCTCGACGGGCTGCTGGCACCTCACGCCGTCATCTGCTCGAACACCTCGAGCCTCTGCGTCATCGAGATGGCGGCGGCGACCAAGCGGGTGGATCGCGTGGCGGGACTCCACTTCTTCAACCCCGTGCCCATCATGCGGCTGGTCGAGGTCGTTCGAACGATCGAGACCTCCGACGCCACGATCGCCTCGCTGACGGCGTTCGCGGAGCGCCTGGGCAAGCGCGCGGTCCACGCCAAGGACACGCCCGGCTTCGTGGTCAACCGTCTTCTGGTGCCCTATCTGCTCTACGCGATCCGCGTCTACGACGAGGGCCTGGCCAGCATGGAGGACATCGACGAGGGCATGAAGCTCGGATGCGGTTACCCGATGGGCCCGTTCACCCTGCTCGATTTCGTGGGCCTCGACACCACCTACTACATCGCCGAGATCATGTTCGACGAGTTCAAGGATCCGATGTTCGCTCCGCCGCCGCTCCTCAAGCGCATGGTGCTCGCCGGCCGCTACGGCCGCAAGAACGGCAAGGGCTTCTACGAGTACCCCGCCTCGTAAGAACTGCGGCGCCGCCGCATCATCGGAACCCGGGAGAGTCGCTCCAGCAGACGGGAGAACGCGATGCTGATCCAACAAGAGTACCAGAACCTGCTGATCGAGCAGGACGGCCCCGTGGCGCTGATCACGATCAACCGCCCCGACAAGATGAACGCCCTCAACGAGCAGACGCTCAAAGAGCTCGCCGAGGTGCTCGACGACGCCAACAACGACGCCGACGTCCGCGTCGTCATCGTCACGGGGTCCGGCAAGGCGTTCGTCGCGGGAGCCGACATCGCGGAGCTGAACGCGTTGCCCAACGCCGTCGAAGGCATGCGCAAGGCCCGCTATGGGCAGTCGCTGACCAAGAAGATCGAGCGCATGCGCAAGCCGGTCATCATGGCCGTCAACGGCTTCGCGCTGGGGGGCGGGTGCGAGCTGGCCATGGCGGGCGACTTCCGCATCGCCTCCGAGAAGGCAAAGTTTGGACAGCCCGAGGTCAACCTGGGCCTGTGCCCCGGCTACGGCGGCACCCAGCGGCTTCCGCGCCTGGTCGGCCGCGGCATGGGGATGTACCTCTGCCTCACCGGCGAGATGATCGACGCGCAGGAGGCGTGGCGCATCGGCCTCGTGGAGAAGGTGGTCCCTCCCGACCAGCTGATCTCCGAAGCCAAGCGCATCGCCGCGCTCATCGCATCGAAGGCCCCGCTCGCCATCGAGCTCACGAAGCAGTCGATCAATGAGGGCATCGGCGTCACGCTCGCCGAGGGCCTGGCCGTCGAGGCCCTCAACTTCGGCCTGCTGGTCGACACCGAGGATATCAAAGAAGGCACGAGCGCATTTCTCGAAAAGCGCCAGCCCGCGTTTCGCGGACGGTAGGAGTCGCTCGTGCCTTCGGCGCCGCCGTCTCTGGGATGGCGGCGCGTCGCTTTCAACTCCTCGGGGTCCCCGCCGAGCCTGCGAGGCGGGGCGGGCACGAGCGCATTTCTCGAAAAGCGCCAGCCCGCGTTTCGCGGACGGTAGGAGTCGCTCGTGCCTTCGGCGCCGCCGTCTCTGGGACGGCGGCGCGCGAATGTGGGGAGCGCGCAGGCGGCGGCCCCCGCCTCTACGAACCAGCGGCCATGCCCCGAGACCTGCCGCTGGGCAACGGTTCGCTCCTCGTCGCCTTCGACCGGACGTACACGCTGCGGGACCTGTACTTCCCGCACGTCGGCCAAGACAACCACCTCGGCGGCCACAAGTGCCGCGTGGGGGTATGGTGCGAGGGCGCCTTCTCCTGGATCCACCACGAGGGCTGGCAACGCGACCTGCGTTACCGTCAGAACACCCTCGAGACCGCCGTCTCGCTGCGCAATGCGCGCCTCGGCATCACGCTCCTCTGCTCGGACGTGGTCGACCTCCGTGAACCGGTGCTGTTGCGCCGCTTCACGCTCTACGACGACCGGCGCGAGGGCCCCAAGCGCGAGATCCGCCTCTTCCTGGCGCAGAACTTCTACCTGTACGGCACCGAGATCGGCGACACGGCCCTCTATCACCCCGACGCGCGCGCGCTGGTGCACTACAAGGGGCAGCGTTACCTGCTCACCGCGATGCGGCGCGAGAACGGCGAAGGACCGGACCGGTATGCCGTGGGAGCCAAGCACGGCGGCGGCACCGAGGGCACATTCCGCGATGCCGAGGACGGGGAGCTCTCCGGCAACCCTATCGCCCAGGGCGCCGTCGACTCCGTCTGCGGCGTCGACTTGACGCTTGAGCCCGGAGCGAGCACAACCGTTCAGGCATGGCTGGCGGCGGGATTCTCGCTCGAGGAGGTGCTCGACCGCCACGAGCGCATCGGCGCGGGCGGCTGGGCGACGATGCGCCGTCGCACGCGCGACTACTGGCAGACCTGGGTCACCAAGGAGGACACGGCCTTCGCGGGCCTCTCCGATGCCGTGGTCGACGAGTACCGGCGGAGCCTGCTGGTGATGCGCACGCAGATCGACCACGACGGCGCCATCGTGGCCGCGAACGACAGCGACATCACCTCGGCGTTCCGCGACACCTACAGCTACGTGTGGCCGCGTGACGGCGCGCTCGTGGCGTACGCGCTCGATCAAGCCGGCCACCACGAGCCCACGCTGCGCTTCTTCCACTTCTGCCGGCGCGCGCTCTCGCGCGACGGGTACCTCCAGCACAAGTACAATCCCGACGGGTCGGTGGCCTCGTCGTGGCTTCCGTTCTATCCGGCGGCGGATCGAACGCTGCCGATCCAGGAGGATGAGACGGCCCTGGTGCTCTGGGCCCTGTGGCAGCATCTCTTTCTCTCGCGCAACGTCGACGCGCTGGCCGAGCTCTACGAGGACCTCGTGCGCCCCGCCGCCGAGTTTCTGCTGCGCTACCGGGACGAGCGCACCGGCCTGCCCCTGCCCTCGTGGGACATCTGGGAGGAACGCTACGGCGTTCACGCCTGGACGGTCGCCGCGGTCTACGCGGGGCTGCGCGCCGCCGCGCAGATGGCGCGGGCCTTCGGAGAGGACGCCGGAGCCTACGAGGACGCGGCCGCGGAGATCCGCCGCGCCGCCATCGACGCCTTCTGGGACGAGGAGACCGGGCGCTTCGCGCGCACCATCGCCGCACGCGCCGACGGCACGATCTTGCGCGACGCCACGCCCGACTGCTCGATCTTCGGCATCGTGCGCTTCGGCCTGGTCGGCGGCGACGACCCGCGCGCGGTGGCCACGCTCGATGCCACCTTCGAGCGCCTCACGGTGCGTACGCCCGTGGGCGGCATCGCGCGGTACGAAGGGGACACCTACCATCGCCGCAGCAGCGACGTGCAGAGCGTTCCGGGCAACCCGTGGTTCATCTGCTCGCTCTGGCGAGCACAATGGGAGCTGCTCCGCGCGCGCGACGAGCGGCGGATGGAGACCGCCAGCGAGATCATGGAGTGGGTGGTCGCTCACGCCGCGCGCAGCGGCGTCATCGCCGAACAGCTCGATCCCGAGACGGCCGGGCCGCTCTCCGTCTCTCCACTCACCTGGAGCCACGCCGAGTTCGCGACGACGGTGGTCACCTATCTCGACCGGCGCTCGACGATGACGCGCTGCGAGCTCTGCGAGCGCCCCACCTATATGCGCGAGCAGCGGCGCGTCCAGCGGCTGCACGCGTCGAGCCTCGGGAGCCATGCCTTCGAGATGCACGGCGACGGTACCGAGGTCGCGCCGTGATTCCCTGACCTCAGGCCGGGCGTTTGGCCGCGCGGGGCGCCCGTGGAGGCGAGGTCAGCAGGTAGGGCAAGGCCGCGAGCGGGGCGAGACCGCTGATCAGGATGGCGGCTGCGTAGCCCAAGCCGAGCCACGCCGAGAGCGCCGCCACCAATGCCCCGATCGCGGCTCCGATGCTGAAGGCCAGGTTGTAGGCTCCCATGGCGGCGCCGCGCGTGCGCGGCGTGCTTCGCTCGAACAAGAGGCCCACGCCCACCGGCACGACCGCCGCCCAGGCGATGCCAAAGAGCACGCCCGCGGCCACCACCCAGAACCACGTGAAGGCGGTCGCTGCGAGCACGCAGGCCAGAGCTTGTGCAATCGCGGTGGGCACGGCCACGACGCGCGGCCCGTACAGATCCACGAAGCGGCCCGCGGGGTAGCGCAGTGCGAACGTGGTGAGCGCCATCGCCGTGAAGATGAGGGCTCCGTTGACGATGCCGCGGTCGTGAAAGGCAATCACCGCGAGTGCGGTGTTGACGCCGCTCTGCAGCGTCGCGCCGACCAGAAATCCCATCGCCGGAAGCCATGCGCTGCGCATCACGACGCCGTGCGCCTGCTGCGAGCGCACGTCGTGACGAGAGGGCAGTGCCAGGAGCACACCCCATGCCGCCGCCGCGGAGAGCGTGGCCGCCAGGTACTGCGAGCGCCCGACGCCGTGCTGCCAGAGGAAGACCCCGAGTGCCGGGCCGATGGCAAACGAGAGGTTTCCGATCATCCCGAGGGTGGCCGTCGCCGAGACGATCCGCTCGCGCGGGACGATCTCGCTGGCATAGGCGAAGGCGGCCGTCATGTATCCCATCAGCGCCACGCCGCGTAGCGCCATCAGAAGGCCCCCTCCGAGCGCGCCGTGCACGAAGCCCATGCCCAGCGTCGAAAGCCCGCACAGCAGGGCGACCGTGCGCACTGTCGCAAGCCGCCCCACGCGATCGACGATCGCTCCGACGGGCAGGCTGCCGAAGATCGAGGCGAAGAGACCTCCGCCCATCGCCAGCGCGATCGCCGTGTGATCAGCCCCGTCACGCGCGAGCGCAAGCGGCAACGATCCGATGGGGAGGTTGGCGGCGAGTTCCAGGAAGAGCGTGGAGAACAGGAGCAGCGCATAGGGCCGCGAGAGGGTGCGCACGATCGCCTGCCGGTTCGCCTTGGCGTACGCTCGCTCCCCTCGCGGCCGAACGACGGCGCGCCGCTACTCGGCCGCCTCGACCACCGCCGCGATGCCTTGGCCGCCGCCGATGCACGCGCTGGCCACGCCGTAGCCGCCGCCGTAGCTCCGCAGATCGTGCAGCGCGGTGTAGGCGATGCGCGCCCCGCTGGCTCCCAGCGGATGACCGAGCGCGATCGCTCCACCGTGCGGATTGAGCCGCGCCCCGTCAAGCCCGATCTCCGTGGCGCACGCCAGCACCTGCGGCGCGAACGCCTCGTTGATCTCGATCACGCGCAGGTCGCGGAGTTGCACGTCCGCCCGCTGGAGCGCCTTGGGGATCGCCACCGCGGGACCGATGCCCATGATGTCGGGGTCGACTCCGACCGTGCTCCACGACACCAGCCGCCCGATCCAAGAGAGACCGTCGGCCTTGGCCTGCTTCACCGTGGTGAGCACCACGGCCGCGGCGCCGTCGGTGATGCCGCTGGCGTTGCCGGGCGTCACCACGCCGCCCTTCTTGAAGCGCGCGGGCAGCTTCGCGAGCCTCTCCATCGAGAGGCCATCGCGGGGGCCTTCGTCGCGGTCGACGACCTGTACGGCGCCTTTCGCCCCGGGCACCTCGACGGCGACGATCTCCTCCGCGAAGTATCCGCTATCCTGCGCGGCCACGGCGTTCTGCTGGCTGCGCAGCGCGAACTCGTCGGAGGCCTCGCGGGAGAGATGGTAGCGCTCCGCGAGGTTCTCCGCGGTGATCGCCATCGACATGGCGTTATAGGAGTCGGTCAGCGCCTCCCAGAGCGCGTCCTCCAGCTTGCCTTGGCCCAGACCCAGCCCCCAGCGGGCGCCACGAATCACGTGGGGGGCTTGGCTCATCGACTCGGTGCCGCCGGCCAGCACGTACATGGCCTCTCCGAGCAGCAGGTGCTGGGCCGCTGAGATGATGGCTTGGAGGCCGCTGCCGCAGAGCCGGTTGACCGTGAGGGCCGGGACGCCCACCGGAAGGCCGGCCCGCAGGCCGACGTGACGGGCCAGGTAGATGGCGTCGGCGCTGGTCTGGACCACGTTGCCGAAGACCACGTCGTCGATCTTTTCCGCGGGGACGCCGCTGCGGGCGATGGCGCCCTTGGCGGCGGCGACGCCCAGATCGGTGGCCGTCAGGTCCCGCAGAACCCCGCCGAAATTGCCGAAGGGCGTGCGCGCCCCGGCAAGGATCACGATGTCGTTGTCGCGGTACTGCATGACGACGCCTTCGCGGCCAGCGGGCCTCCGGACCTCCGCCGTCGAACAGGCGTCCATGGCATCGTCGGTCGGCAAAGTGCAGACCTCCTTGGATATGCGCTCGCTCCCCATGTCCCAGCGTCATGCGTCCGTCGTCGCCGCATTCGACCGCCTCCCGGTCGGCGGCGTGCTGGAGGTCAGCAGCGACAACGACCACAAGGCGCTGCGCGCCGAGCTCAGCGCCCGGCGCCCGCTCGAGTTTCTTTGGGACGCCCGCAACCTGGGCACGCAGCGCTGGGTGATCCGCATCGAGCGGGTGGACGCGAGCGTGGAGGATCTGGAGCACTTCCTCTCGCGCTGCGCACCGTTCGCCGAGGTGCAGCACTCGGTCATCACGCACGTGGCGCAGACGGTCACGGAACGCGCCTATCGCGCGGGAGAGACGATCTTCGACGAGGGCGAGCAGTGGGAGTTCCTCGGCTTCGTGCGGACCGGCCGCGTCGTCTACACGCTGCTCTCGCGCGACGGCAAGATGCAGACCCTGCTCGAACGCTTCCCCGGCGACGCCGTCAACGAGACGCCGGTCTTCGACGGGGGCGCCACCGTCTATCGCTGCGAGGCGATGGCCGACTCGACGCTGGTGCTGATTCCCCGCGAGGAGGTGCTGCGCGCCTGCCGCCAGGATGCCGAGCTGGCGCTGGCTTTCCTCGTGGCGTCGAGTCAGGCGCGCCGGCGCTCGATCGGCACGATCGCCGACCTTTCGTTCGCCCACGTGCTCCAGCGCGTGGCGAAGTGGCTCCTCAACTACACGGGTTCCGGCGAGGGGCTCACGCCCGGCCTGCTGGGCGTGGAGAAGCTCTCGCAGGCGCAGATCGCCGCCGCGGCGGGCACCGTGCGCGACATGGCGGCCCGCGCGCTGATCCGCCTGCGGGACGCCGGCGCCGTGGAGCTGGAGCGCGGGCGCGTCAAGAAGCTCGACCGCGCGATCCTCGAGAGCTTCGTCAACAACATCGAGGGCACGGCCGTCTAGGCAGCCCGCCGGGGCGCTCAGGCGGCGCGTTGCGCTCGTTGCGTGAGCACGTGGAGCGCGTGCGCGAATGTGGTGACGGGGATCACGCGGATGCCCGGCGTCTTCGCGATCTCCTGGTAGTTCTCGCGCGGGCAGAGGAAGATCCGCGCACCCGCGCGCTTGGCGGCGATCACCTTCTGCGGAGCTCCGTCGATCGGCCCCACGTTGCCGTCGAAGTCGATCGTCCCCGTCCCCGCCACCGGCTCATCAGCCAGGGAGCGCCCGGTGAGCGAGCTGTAGATATCCAGCGCCATCATGAGGCCGCCGCTCGAGCCGGAGATTTGCCTCAGCTCGCCTCCAAAGTCCACCGGCACGGGCAAAGCCGCATGCGCCGGCTCGGCGGCGATCAGCACGCCGATCCGGGGCCCCTGCGGCGTCAAGATCGTGGGCACCGAGACCTCCCGCACTGCGCCGCCGCGGTCGACGCGCAAGCGCACCGGCGGGCCGCCGACCGGGTGGCGGTTGACGATGGAGATCAGCCGCGCCAGTGAGTCGATCGGCGTGCCGTCGGCGGCCACGACCATGTCCCCCGGCTCGAGGAGCTTCTCGGCTCGGCTGCGGGAGGTGACCGCCACCACACGCACCCGCGAGGGCGGAGTCACCACGCGATAGCCGGCGGCGCGCTCCGCCACCACGGCCGCGGCCTGCTGGCTCTCGGTCATGCTGCGCTCGAGCACCTGCTGATAGCGCTCGTACGAGACCCCGCTCGGCGCGAAATCGGACTTCGGCAACAGCGTGTAGCCCGGCGCGAACTTCGAGAGCAACCCGAGCGGCGACGCGCGGTAGATGAGCACGTCGGTGAGGTAGAGCGGGTGGGTGGGGGCCGGGTGGCCTTGGACGCGCACCGCGTCCCGCAGGTCGACCGCGTCCCCCGGAGCCATCACGAGGTACGGCGTGGGCAGGTAGAGCAACGCGGCGACGATCGCCACGCCCCACAGCACCGCACGCCAGGCACGAAAGGGTGAGCTAGACTTCAATCGACTCCATCTTCGCGGTGTCTTCGGCCACGGAGACCGGAGAGCCGCCCTTGGTCTTGGGCTTCTCCTTCTCCTTGTCGGCGGGTGCTTCCGCCGCAGCCTGGCGCTTGCGCTCCACGCTGAGCGCCGCCTGTCCCTTCTCCACGGAGCCCAGCGCCGCGCTCAAGCGGCCCTGCAGCTCGGCCAGGACTTGCGCTGCGTACTGATCGGCGCCTTCGCGTATCTTGACCGCCTTGGCCTCGGCTTCGCGCATGATCGCGTTCGCCGTCGCCCGCGCCTGCTGCACCACCACGGCGTTGTCCACCATGTTCTCGTGCTCACTGGCTGCCACGGCGACGATGCTCTGCGCCCGTTCCTGCGCCTCGCGCAGGACGCGGTCCTTCTCCTTGGAGATCTGTCTGGCGCGCTCGACTTCCTCCGGAAGCGAAGCGCGCATCTTCTCGATGAACTCGACCAGTCGCTCCTCCGAGAGAACGCGGTAGGAGAACGGAAGCCAGACCCCCTCCTTCACGTATGCCTCGAGTTTGTCGATGACGCGGTAGATCGACATCTGCTGCGAATCCCCCCTACGTGGCGTGAGTGAGTGAGCGGCGGCGCATCTCCATCGTGCGCAGGACGTGCTGCGGCACGAATGGCGAGACGTCGCCGCCGAGGAAGAAGACCTCCTTGACCAGGCTGGAGCTCACGAACGAGAATTCCGCGCTGGCCATCATGAAGGCCGTGTCGACGTCCTTGGAGAGACTGCGGTTCATCAGTGCCGTGGACATCTCCGACTCGAAATCGGAGACGACCCGCAAGCCCTTGACGATGAGGTTGGCCTCGATGTGCTTGACGTATTCCGCCAAAAGCCCACGGAAGTGGTCGACGCGCACGTTGGCGAGGCCGGCGACCGACTCGCGGATCATCTGCTCGCGCTCCTCGAGCGTAAACATGGGGGAGCGCTTCTGCGGGTTGACCACCACGGCCACCGTGAGCTTGGGAAAGACGAGAGCCGCGCGGTGGACGATGTCCATGTGCCCATTGGTGATGGGGTCGAAGCTGCCGGGGTAAACGGCGTGGATTCCCGTCACGACGGGACCGGCTCCGGCCGCAGGAACGTCAGCGCGACCTCACCGTACGCCGCGTGCCGCTCCGCTGCGAAACCCGCGGGGGCGCCGACCTCCGCGCGGCTGGCGTGCTCGTAGATCACCAGGCTCCTCTCGTCGACGAGCCCGCGCTCGTGCAGACGGCGAATGATCCGCTCGGGGAGCCCGAGGGCATACGGCGGATCCGCGAAGACGAGATCGTAGCGCCCCTGAAGCCGCTCGACGGCCCGCTCCGCGCGCGCCGTGACGACGTGAGCGCGGTCCCGCCCGAAGCCCAGTGCCGCCGCCGTCACCGCGATCTGCTTGGCGACGCGCGGCCGCTCCTCGACGAAGGTGACCTCGCTCGCGCCGCGCGAGAGCGCCTCGAACCCGATCGCACCCGTGCCCGCGTAGAGATCGAGGAACCGAGCGCCGATGGTCCGGCTTCCCAGCATCGAGAAGAGCGCCTCCTTCACGCGGCCCGGCGTCGGCCGCACGCCGCGGGACGCCGGTCCCGCGATCCGTCGCCCCCCGAGGGTTCCGCCGGTCAATCGCATCCTGAGGAACGGTGCTTATGGAGCAGACCCGCCGGGACCTTGTGGAGAACCGAACCCCGCATACGCGGCCAGTCCGGTCAGGTCGCCGCGCTCGGCGAACGCTTCGCGCCAGAGGCGCCGGGCGCGGCCGAGCAGCAACCGCCGGTCGCGGCCGATGACCCGCGCCGCGATGGTGACGTCGATCCTCTCCGCGTGCGCGAGCAGCACGTCGCAGTCGTGAAGCTCGCCGAGCAGATCTTGCAGGCCGGCCAACAGACGCTCGGCGCCCTGCACCGCGGCAGGGAGCGCGTCGCGGTGGAGCTCCAGCGCATAGCGCAGGCGCTTGCAGGCGATGCGCAGGTCGTGGAGCTCGCGCGCGCCGCCGTGCTCGAGCGCGCCGGCGCGCACCAGCGCCTCCGCCAGGCGGACCCGCACGATCTCGCGGCGCGCGGCCTCCGCGTCGCGCACGCCGGGCCCGGCAAAGGCGATGCGCCGCCCCTTCACGGGCTCTCCCCTTCGGCGGAGCCGCGCAGCCGGCACTCCCGCACGCCGTCCATCGCCCGCGTGCGGGAGTGGCCCCGCCGCTTGCGCAGCCGCCCGGCGAGCCGCTCGAATTGCGCGCGTGCCCTGCCGAAGGCGTGCTCGGCGTACCACTCCACCCTTGCGAGCAGGACGTCGTTGTCGCGTGCCTCGCCGGTCCGGCGGCTGAACCGCTTGAGCGCACCCAGCATCTCCTCCGCCTCGGGCACCAGCTCGCGCAGGTCCTCGAGCGCGGCGCGCAAGCGCCGCGCGCGGGTGCGCACGTCGTGCAGCGCCTCGGCGTCCTCGGCGCGCTCCAGCACGGCGGCACGCTTCACCTCGAAGTCGCGCACGCGACGCTCGATCAGCTCGCCGGCCCAGGCCTCGAGCGGATCGGTGGCACGCTCCTCCTCGGCCGCCGGGTTCTCGTCGCTCATGGGCGCATCTCCTCGGGCACCAGGGCGTCGAGCGAGCGGATCGTCAGCACCTCGCACGGAAGCGCGGCGACCTCCTCGGGGGAGGGATCGCTCCGGGAGATCCACACCGCGGCGAGCGAGGCCGCATGGGCTCCCAGCGCGTCGCCGCTCAGATCGTCGCCGACGTACGCCGTGCGCTCGGCGCGCGCCCCCAGCAGATCCACGAGCGAGGCGAAGGCGCTCGCCGCGGGCTTGCGAGCGCCGATCTCGTCGGAGACCAGGATCGGCAGACGCTCTAGGCCCAGCGCCCGCAGCTTGGTCTGCTGGAGCGGACTCCAGCCGTTGGTGAGCACGGCCAGCGAGATGCCGTGACGCTCCAGCCACTCGACGCAGCCCTGCATCCCCGGCGCGGCGCGCATGACGGAGGGTACCGCGGCGACCGCGTCGTCGCGCCAACGCACCGCCGCGAGCCGCGCCTGCTCCGGCCCGAGATGCGCCTCCAAGAGCGCGATCACGGCCTCGTCGATCGTCCGGCGGCCGGCGCGCGCCTCCGCCAACAGCGCGGCCGCCCGCGAGGTGAGGGAAGGCTCGCCTTCCGCGGCGCCGCCCGGCGTCGCCAGCGCATACCGCACCATCAGCCTCAGCTCGAGTCCGTCATCGAAGCCCAACGTGTGATCGAGATCGAAGCCCACGGCGTCTACCTCGATCCCCGCGGCCAGTCGCACCGGCATCCTCAGGGGCTCGCCGGGACTCCCCGCGTCGCGAGCGCCTCGACGTAGCGCACGATGCCATGGAGGTCGCGGCTATCGCCCACCTCCACGGCATGGGAGTAACGCAACGGGATGCCGATCGGCAGCACCTTGGTCCGCTCGCTCCAGAACTCCGAGCCGTCGTTTCCACCGCCGGTGACGCCCTCCTGGACGGCGATGCCCTGCGCGCGCGCCCAGGCGGCGAGCCTGCGCACGAGCGCGATGTCGGAGATGTTCGACTGGTCCCACGCTCGCATGACGAAGCCCTTGCCCAGCGGCGCGTATCCCTCGACGCGCGACTCGAGCGGCGTGTCGCTGGTGACGAACATGTCGACGGGGATCACGTCGTCGAAGACCTGCGAGCGCGCGATGGCCGCGGCCCCGCGGGTCCCCACCTCCTCCTGCACGCTCCACGCGAAGACGATGGTGCCGTGAACCCGCGCGGGGTCGATGGCGCGCACGGCCTGCACGAGCGTCGTATCTCCGAAGCGATCGTCGAACGACCGCCCCGCGATGCGCGTTCCCGCCAGGCGCTGCAGATGCTTCTCGTAGGAGACCGTGTCGTAGATCCGGATGCCCATGCGGGCGACCTGCGCGGCCGAGTCGGCGCCGACGTCCACGAAGAGCGTCTGCTGGTCCAGCGGCGGCGGCGCCCCGTGCGTGAGATGGATCGACTTGGTCGCCACCACGCCCTTCACCACGCCGTGCGCCGTCTCGATGTTGACGATCCGCGAGGCGAAGGTCTCTGGAAAGAAGCCTCCCACCGGCGTCAGGCGCAGATAGCCGTCGGGCGTGATGCCGGAAACCACGAAGCCCACCTCATCCATGTGGGCGATGAAGAGCGTGCGCGGCTCGCCGTGCCCAACGGTGAGAACGAGGTTGCCCATCGCGTCGGTGACGGGGTGCGCCCAGGATGGCAGCAGGGAGCGGATCTCCCGGCGCACCGGGCCCTCGGATCCCGAGACGCCGGGCACCGCCACGAGCCGCGCCAGCACGTCGACGTCCGAGAGCTGCTGCGCTCCGGCGGGAGTCGGCACGAGAGCCGCCAGCATCGACACCAACGACATCCAGGCGGCACACCGCGCCGCCCATGCGCGCAAGACCATTCCCTCTCCCTTCAGCTCGAGACCATCAAAGCCCCGAGCGACTCCTGCGCGCGCAGCAGCGGGCGCAGTCCGCGGTGCTCCGGCCGCTCCAAGCGCGGATCCGCCGCGACGATCGCGTCGGCGTCCTCCTTCGCCCGGGCATACAGATGAAAGTCAGCCACCAAGTTCGCCAGTTTGAAGTTCGCCGCTCCCGACTGCGCCATGCCGCGCAGGTCGCCCGTTCCGCGCAAACGCAAGTCCTCCTCGGCGATCTTGAACCCATCGGTCGTCTCTTCCAGGATGTGAAGCCGTTCGCTCTCGTGCTGGTCGTCGGGAGACACGAGGATGCAGAACGACCTCGCCGCGCCTCGACCCACGCGGCCGCGCAGCTGGTGGAGCTGTGCCAGCCCATAGCGGTGGGCATCGAGGACGACCATCACGCTGGCGTTGGGGACGTCGACGCCGACCTCCACCACCGTCGTGGCGACCAAGACCTGGACCTCGTTGCCGGAGAACGCGGCCATGACCTCGTCCTTCTCGCGCGGGCTCATGCGCCCGTGCAGCAATCCCACGCGCAAGTCGGGGAAGACCTCGCTCCTGATGTGCTCCGCCTCGGCGATCGCGGAGGTCAGGGCCGCCTCGGACTCGTCGATCGCGGGCGCCACGACGTAGGCCTGGCGTCCCTTCTGCACTTGCTTGCGCACGAAGTCGTAGACCTCTCCCTTGCGCGACTCGGTGGTCGAGCGCGTCTGGATCGGAGAGCGCCCTGGAGGGAGCTCGTCGATGACGGAGAGGTCGAGGTCGGCATAGAGCGACTGGGCGAGCGTGCGCGGAATCGGCGTCGCCGTCATCACCAGCGTATGCGGAAGATGGCCGCCGTAGCCCTTGGCGCGCAGCCGCATGCGCTGCCCGACGCCGAACTTGTGCTGCTCGTCGATGACGGCCAAGCCCAAGCGCGCGAACGTGACGTCGTCCTCCAGGAGGGCGTGGGTCCCGATGGCGAGCGATGCGCCGCCGCTCGCGATCCGGGCTAGGGCCTCGCGGCGGGACTTGGCGCCCAGGCCGCCGAGCACCACTTCCACCGGAACGCCGAAGGGCATCAGCAAGGTCGCGAGCTTGGCGGCGTGTTGGCGCGCCAGGATCTCCGTGGGCGCCATGATGGCGCACTGCGCGCCGGCACGGTGAGCCAGCAGCGCCGCCGCCGCCGCCACCAAGGTCTTGCCGCTGCCGACGTCGCCCTGGAGCAGCCGGTTCATCGGCTGCGGGCGGGCCATGTCGCCCCAGATCTCGCGAATGACCCGCCGCTGCGCTCCCGTGAGTGCGAAGGGGAGGTTCTCCTCGAGCTGGGCCATGAGGTCGCCGGGGAGGCTCATCGGCAGAGCGCCGCCGGAGAAGGCCCGTTGGGCGCGCTTGATCGCCGCCCCCATCGCCAATCCTAGGAACTCGCCGTAGATCACGCGCTTGCGCGCCGCGAGCGCCTCCGACATGCGGCCCGGCGCGTGGATCGCGCGATAGGCCTCGCGCGTGGGCATCAGCGTGTGCTTGCGCTCCAGCGCCTCGGGGAGCTCCTCGAGCTCGATCTGGAGCAAACGGGGCAAGAGCTTGCGAAGGGTCGAGCGGATCGTCTTGAGCGCCAGTCGCTTGGTCTGCCCGTACACCGGCAAGACCTCGCCGTCGAACTGCTCGTCGCCGCGCACGGCGCGGTGGAGGGAAACGTTGATCTGCGGACCGGAGAACGTCTTGGTCGCGCGGCCGCGCACGAAGATGCGCATGCCGGCGAAGAGCTGCTTGCCCAAGTACGGGCGTCCGAACCACACGGCGGTGAAGACGCCGGCGCCGTCGCGCACCACGGCGGTGGTCTTGGCGCGCGCGCGCCCGGGCAGAAACTGATGCTTGAGGGAGAGGATCTCGCCCTCGGCGTTCTCCTCCCCCTCGGCGTCGCCCAAGAGGTTGGAGGGCGTCGGCGCCGTCAGGTCCTCGTAGCGGTACGGAAAGTACGTCAGCAGGTCGTACGCGGTGAGCAACCCCAGCTCGCGCTCGAAGGCCGCGGCCGTCGCCGCAGGCAACAGCGCCTTCAACGGAGTCTGCGGGTCGAGCGCGGCGGGGGGGCTCACGGCTTCGCTCGTCGCAGCAGCTCCCGTCCCACGTCGTCGATCGTCACGCCCTGCTCGTGCATGAGCACCAGGGTATGGAAGAGCAGATCGCCGACCTCCCACGTCAGCTCGGCGCGGTCGCCGTTCTTCGCGGCGATCACCACCTCCGTGGCCTCCTCACCGATCTTCTTGCCGATGCGGTCGACGCCGCCGTGGAACAGCTTGGCGACGTACGAGGCATCGACCGGGGCGTTGCGCCGTGCCTCGATTACATGCTCGAGGTGCTCGACGGCCCGCACGAAGGCGCCCGCCCCCCCATCCGCCGCCGGAGCGCCCTCGCCCGCGAGCAGCGTTCGATAGAAGCAGGTCTCCTCGCCGGTGTGGCACGCCGGCCCGGCAGGCTCCACCTCGTAGAGCAGGGCATCGCCGTCGCAGTCGTAGCGCACGGCGACGACGCGCTGGACGTTGCCCGAGGTCTCGCCCTTGTTCCAGAGCGCCCCGCGCGAGCGGCTCCACAGCCACGTGCTGCGCGTCTCCAACGTGCGCTCCAGCGCCTCGCGGTTGGCGAACGCCAGCGTCAGCACGGCCTTCGTTCGCACGTCTTGCACGACGACGGGCAACAGCCCGTCGGCTCCCCAGCGCAGATCCTCACCGGGCATCGGCCGTTCCTCGCTCCAGCGGCGCCGGACGCACGGCGACGCCGCGCTCGCGCAACGCCTCCTTGAGCACGGGAATCGGCAACTCGCCGAAGTGGAAGAGCGACGCGGCGAGCGCGGCGTCCGCGCCGGCCTCGAACGCCTCGACGAAATGCTCCACGCGCCCCGCGCCGCCGGAGGCGATGAGCGGCAGCGAGCTCACCTCACGCACGGCGCGCAGAAGTGCGGTGTCGTAGCCGTTCTTGGTGCCGTCGGCGTCGATGCTGGTCACCAGCAGCTCGCCGGCGCCCCGCCGCTCGACCTCGCGGGCCCACGCCACCGCGTCGCGCCCAGTGGGCGTCCGTCCGCCGTCCACGTAGACCTCCCAGCCCTCGGCCGTGCGCTTCGCGTCGATCGCCAAGACCACGCACTGACCCCCGACGACGCGGGCCGCCTCGTCGATCACCTCGGGAGAGCGCACGGCCGCGCTGTTCATCGAGACCTTGTCGCAGCCCGCTCGCAGCAGGTCGACGACGTCGTCCACGCCGCGCACGCCGCCGCCGACGGTGAACGGCATCGTCAGCTCGCGCGCGGTGGCGCGCACCACGTCCCGCAGCGCGCGCCGGCCCTCGATGGTGGCGGTGATGTCCAGCAGGACGAGCTCGTCGGCCCCCTGCGCCTCGTAGGCGCGGGCCAGCGCCACCGGGTCACCGGCATCGACGAGGGAGACGAAGTTGACGCCTTTGACCACGCGGCCGTCTTTGACGTCGAGACAGGGGATGATGCGCCGGGCGAGCATGGCTGGTGCTTCGCCCGTACGGAAAGGCTTGCCTTCGCGCGGGCGCCCTCTTCGCCGGGGCGGAACGAACGACGGCCCGCCGCTGGGGCGGGCCGTCGCGTGACATGGAGGCGACAGTCGGAGTCGAACCGACGATCGAGCTTTTGCAGAGCTCTGCCTTACCACTTGGCTATGTCGCCGATGGATCTCGGTGATCGGGAGCGAGCGGTTCTTCTCCTGGGACAGCGCGTCCTGCTCCAGGGGTTGCGCGCGAGGCGCGGAAAGCATGACCCATGACCGCCAACGGCCGCGCCACCACCATCGATCTCACCGAGCTGCTCGCCTACACCCGCGCCACCGGACAGCCGACCGAGCCCGCGCTCCTGGATCCGGAGCCGTTACGCCAGTTCACCTCGATCGAGATCACCGCCGAGCACGTCACGGTGACCTACAACGAGAGCGTCCGGCGTTTCTACAACGCCAGCGAGATCACGCACCGCGAATGGTCGTACAAGTACAACGACGATCGCGCGTTCGTAAGCGCGATCGCCAAAGTCGTCGGACTGGTGCGCGACCACCTGCGCGACTTGCCCGAGAACCTGGCGTGTCCGCCGGGGTGCGGCGAGTGTTGCCGGAGCTATGAGCCCTTCGTCTCCCGCGAGGACGTCCAGCGCATCGCCGACCACTTCGGGATCGCCTATCGCGAGGCGCTGCGGCGCTACGTCAACGAGCGTCCCTCGGCCGACGGCTCGTCGGTGGGCTGGCTCAAGAAGACCGGCCCCGAGCTCTCCGACCCCTGCGTCTTCCTGGAGGGTGGACGCTCCGGACGCTTCACCTGCGGCATCTACGAGGCACGCCCGCACGATTGCCGCGAATTCAGCCCCATCGGCTGCGAGAACGTCGACATCCCCCTGTGGGAGCGCGAGAAGGAGCGGCGCAAGAAGGCGCGCGCCAAAGGGCGAAAGAGCCCCAGATGATCGAGCAGCTTCGCCTCTCCCGGCGCGCCTCTCAGGTGGCGCCTTCCTCCACGATGGCCGCCGCCGCCGCCGCCCGCGCCCTTGCGGAGAAGGGCGTCTCGGTGGTGAACCTGACCGCCGGCGAGCCGGACTTTGCGACCCCGGAGCCCATCCGCAAGGCCGCCCACGACGCCATCGAGGCCGGTTACACGAAGTACCCGCCGCTGACGGGCTACGGCGACCTGCGCCAGGCCGTGGCGGAAGCGGCGGCGGCGCGGGGATTTCACGTCGACCCCGAGGGCGTGGTCGTCTCGTGCGGCGCCAAGCAGGCGATCACCAACGCGCTGTTGGCCCTGGTCGACCAGGGCGACGAGGTGATCGTCCCGGCACCCTATTGGGTGAGCTACGTCGACCAGGTCAAGCTGGTGGGCGGCACCCCCGTTGTGGTGGAGACCCGCGCCGCCGACGGCTTCGCGCTGGACCCCGCGCTGCTGGCCGCCGCCGTCACCCCGCGTACCGTGGCCATCTTCGTCAACTCGCCGTGCAACCCGACGGGAGCGGTCTACGACCGCGGCTCGCTCGAGGCGGTGGCCGAACTGGCGGTCCGCCACGACCTCTGGGTGCTCTCCGACGAGATCTACGCCGCCTTGACGTACGAAGGCGAGGCGGTCTCGTTCGGCTCCATCTCGCCGGAGGCGGCTCGGCGAACGGTGCTCATCGACGGCGTGAGCAAGTCGTTCGCGATGACCGGCTGGCGCATCGGCTGGACCGCCTGCGACACGCGGCTGGCCAAAGCGATCGCCGTGATGCAGGGACAGACCACGAGCGGGGCGACGGCGATCTCCCAGCGCGCCGCGCTGGCTGCGCTGCGCATGGACCGCGCCCCCGTGCAGGCGATGGTGGCCGAGTACCACAAGCGGCGCGACTACGGGATCGAGCGGCTCAACGCCATCCCCGGCATCAGCTGCGCCAAGCCCGTTGGGGCCTTCTACTTCTTCCCCCACGTTTCCGGGCTGCTGGGGCGCAGCCACCAAGGAACCGTCATCGACTCGGCGGCGACCCTGACCCGGCTTCTGCTCGAGCGGGAGGGGCTGGCCATCGTGGGGGGCGACGGCTTCGGGGCCCCCGAGTACGTGCGCATCTCCTACGCGGCCTCCATGGCAAGCCTCGCCGAAGGCTTCGACCGGCTGGAACGCTTCGTGCGGGCCTTGAGCTGAAGGGACGCCGGCACGCCTCCACCTGGGCCGCGCTGCAACGCGCGGCCTCGTTTTTGTGTCCTGAAACGGTAAAGAGAGCAGAGTGAGTAGGGGTACAGTACCTTCACGATGGACGTAGAGAAGATGACGGAGCGCGTTCAGCAAGGGCTGAACGCCGCGCACGCCCTGGCGGTGCGCCGACAGAACACCGACGTGGGCGTCGAGCATCTCCTGGCCGCGCTTCTGGAGCAGGACCAGGGTATCGTTCCGACGATCCTCGGGAAGGCCGGCGTCGAGCCGCAGACGGTGCAGCGACGCGTCGAGCGCGAGCTCGACCAGTTGCCGCGCGTCGTGGGCACGCAGCCCGACCGCGTCTACCTCTCGGCGGCCCTCAGCCGCTTGCTGAACGTGGCCGAGGACGAGGCCAAGGGCCTCTCCGACGAGTACGTCTCCGTGGAGCACCTGCTGCTGGCGATGACCGCCGACGGCGGTTCCGTCGGGCGCATCTTCCGCGAGCTGGGGCTCACGCGCGAGCGCCTGCTGCAAGCCTTGCGCGACGTGCGCGGCAACCAGCGCGTCACTTCGCAAAACCCCGAAGCCACCTATCAGACGTTGGAGCGCTTCGGCCGCGATCTCACGCAACTCGCCGCTCAAGGCAAGCTCGATCCCGTCATCGGGCGCGACGAGGAGATCCGCCGCGTCATCCAAGTCCTCTCGCGCCGCACCAAGAACAATCCCGTCCTCATCGGCGAGCCCGGGGTCGGCAAGACGGCGATCGTCGAGGGCTTGGCGCAGCGCATCGTGCGCGGCGACGTTCCGGAGGGCCTGAAGAACAAGCGCGTGGTCTCGCTGGACATGGGCGCGCTCGTCGCGGGCGCCAAGTATCGCGGCGAGTTCGAGGAGCGCCTCAAGTCCGTTCTCAAGGAGGTGCAGAGCTCGGAGGGGCAGGTGCTGCTCTTCATCGACGAGCTGCACACCGTCGTCGGCGCCGGCAAGGCCGAGGGCGCGATGGACGCCGGCAACCTGCTCAAGCCGATGCTCGCGCGCGGCGAGCTCCACATGATCGGGGCCACTACGCTCGATGAGTACCGCAAGTACATCGAGAAGGACGCCGCGCTGGAACGCCGCTTCCAGCCGGTGCTCGTGGATCAGCCCACGGTGGAGGACACCATCTCCATCTTGCGCGGGCTGCGCGAGCGCTACGAAGTGCACCACGGCGTGCGCATCAAGGATGCCGCGCTCGTGGCCGCCGCCGTGCTCTCCAACCGCTACATCAGTGATCGCTTCCTGCCCGACAAGGCGATCGATCTCGTCGACGAGGCAGCGGCGAAGCTGCGCACCGAGATCGACTCGCTGCCGCAAGAGCTCGACGAGAGCCAACGGCGCATCATGCAGCTCGAGATCGAGCGCGAGGCGCTGCGCAAGGAAATCGACGAAGCCAGCAAGCGCCGCCTCGAGCGCATCGAGGAGGAGCTGCGTGAGCTCCACGCCCAGAGCGACGCGCTCAAGACGCAGTGGGAGCACGAGAAGGGCGACGTCTCCAAGGCGCGCGTCATTCGCGAGCAGATCGAGCAGACCAAGCTCGAGATCGAGCAGCAGACGCGGGCCGCGGATACCACCACGTCCGAAAGCGAACGCCGGGGCGCTTTGGCGAAGGCAGGTGAGCTCCGCTACTCCAAGCTCCCGGACCTCGAGCGTCGTCTGCGCGAGGCGACCACCGCCGCCGACGGTCACGGCCGCCTGCTCAAGGAAGAGGTCGACGAGGAGGACATCGCCGAGGTGGTGAGCCGCTGGACGGGTATTCCCGTGACCAAGCTGCTCGAGGGCGAGATCCAGAAGCTGCTGCACCTCGACGAGGAGCTCCACCGGCGCATCATCGGTCAGGATGAGGCGGTCACCGCAGTCGCGGAAGCGGTGGTGCGCGCGCGCTCCGGCCTCTCCGATCCCAACCGCCCGATCGGCTCGTTCATCTTCCTGGGCCCGACGGGCGTGGGCAAGACGGAGCTGGCGCGCGCGCTCGCCGCGTTCCTCTTCGACGACGAGCGGGCGATGATCCGCATCGACATGTCGGAGTATCAGGAGAAGCACACGGTGGCGCGGCTCATCGGCGCTCCTCCGGGCTACGTCGGATACGAGGAGGGAGGCCAGCTCACGGAGGCCGTGCGGCGCCGTCCGTTCTCCGTCATCCTCTTCGACGAGGTGGAAAAGGCGCACCCCGACGTGTTCAACGTCTTCCTGCAGCTGCTCGACGACGGGCGTCTCACCGACGGCCAAGGACGGACGGTCGACTTCCGCAACACGATCGTCATCATGACCTCGAACGTGGGGAGCCACCGCATCTTGGAGTACCGCGGCGCCTTCGAGGGTCGCGACTACGACCAGATGAAGGACGCCGTGCTGGAGGAGCTGCGCCTCCACTTCCGGCCGGAGTTCCTCAACCGCGTCGACGAGATCGTGGTCTTCCACGCGCTCACCGAGCGACAGTTGGGCGAGATCGTGGACATCCAGCTTGCGCGGCTGCGCGCGCGCCTGGCGGAGCGCCGGATCACGATCGAGCTCTCGGAGGCGGCAAAGAGCCACCTGGTGCGCGTGGGCTACGACCCGACTTACGGCGCGCGCCCGCTCAAGCGCGCGATCCAGCGCGAGCTCGAGACGTCGCTCGGCCGCCAGATCCTCGCCGGCGAGGTGACCGACGGCCAGCGGGTGCGCGTCGATTTCGACACCGACCGCTCCGTGCTCAGCTTCGCCGCGACGGAGGCCGCGATGCCCCAGCCCCCGTCTCCGGCCGCCGTCTAGCGGGCGAGGTCCGCTACTCCGCGGAGGTCGCCGCTGCGGCCACCCGCGGACCGCGCGGCGAGAACGTAAGCGCCAGGCTCGCCAAGAGCAAGACGCCCGCGGCCACGGCACTCGGCGCCAGCCGCTCGTGGACGAGCAGCACGGCGGCCAGCAGACCGGCCGCCACCGACGCGTAGAGCGCGCCGGTGGTGGCGACCGTCGCACTCGAGCGGCGGATGGCGACCACGTTGGCGATCGGTCCGATCAACCCCAGCGCCACGACGATCTCTCCGAAGAACCACGCCGCCACGCCGGGCGAGGCGAAAGCATGCCCGACGGCTCCCCCCGCACCGGCGGCAATGCCCACGACCGCGACGATCAGCGCTCCGCCGCCCGTGCTCAGCACGGAGAGAAAGGGCGCGGGATAGCGCTCCGTGAGGGCACGCGTCAACAGCACGAACCACGCGTAGGAGGCCACCCAGACCAGCATCAGCAGGTCGCCCTGTGGGGTCGAGCCGGTCGCCGATCGGGTGAACGAGAGGAGCGCCACGCCGGCGACGCCCAGACCGATGGCCGCCCAGCCGCCGACGCTCAACCGACGCCGCTGGATCAGCGACTCGATCAGGGCCGTCGCCGGCGGCGTCAACCCCGTGATCAGCACGACGTGCGCAGCGCTCGTCCACTGCGCGGCGACCGCGAAGACGCCCGTGAGTCCGGGCCCGAAGAGCACGCCCAGCCACGCGAAGCGAGCGAGGTCGCCCGAGCGGAGTCGCAGGCCGCGCGGGCGCACGAGGAAGGCCGCGGCGACGAAGACGGGAAGCGACCAGACGCTGCGCGCGACCGCCAATGTCACGCCGTCGAAGAGACGCCCGTCGCCGGCGGCGTAGAGCAGCTTGGAAGCCGGCGCGTTGAGACCCCAGGCGAGGCCGGCCACGAGCACGGGCACGAGGACCGAGAGCGCGGATGACATGTCACCGGTGATACGCGCCCCTCGCGCCGGATTCCGGCTTGGGCGCGAGAGGCCATCGCCGCTCACGGCGCGTAGTGTCCCGCGATGAGAATCGCCGAGATCCTCGCCGGCCGTCGCCCCGCGTTCTCGTTCGAGTTCTTCCCACCCAAGAACGAGGAGGCCATGGCCGCGCTGCTGGAAACGGTAGCCGCCCTGAAGGCCCTCAATCCGGCATTCGTCTCCGTCACCTACGGCGCGGGCGGCAGCACGCGTGCGCGCACGATCGACGTCACCAAGGCCGTCAAGCGCGATCTCGGCATCGAAGCGATGGCCCACCTCACCTGCGTCGGCGCCAGCGCCGACGAGCTGCGGGCCACGCTTGACGACTTTCGCGCCGCAGGCATCGAGAACGTCCTCGCGCTGCGGGGCGACCCGCCGCAAGGCGAGTCCGCGTTCACTCCCGTGGAGGGCGGATTCTCGCACGCGGACGAGCTGGTGCGGCTGGTACGCGAGCGCGGGGACTTCTGCGTCGGCGGCGCGTGCTATCCCGAGAGGCACCTCGAGGCGCCGGACGAGGCAACCGACCTGCGGCATCTGCGCGGCAAGGTGGAGGCCGGCGCCGAGTTCCTGATCACGCAGCTTTTCTTCGACAACGAGCGCTACTTCTCGTTCGTCGAGCGCGCACGCCGCGCCGGCATCGACGTGCCGATCATTCCCGGCATCATGCCCATCACCAACGCCGCGCAGATCGAGCGCTTCACGCGCATGTGCGGCGCCGGCATCCCGGCTCCGCTGATGGCCGAGCTCGAGGCACGGCGCGACGAGCCCGAGGCCGTGCTCGACTTGGGCGTCGCCTACGCGACCTGGCAGTGCGTCGACCTGCTGGCGCGCGGCGTCCCCGCGATCCACTTCTACACGCTCAACAAGTCGCCGGCCACGCGCGCCGTGGTCTCGGCGCTGCTGGCGGCTCGCCCCTGGGAGCGCGGCAAGGGCCGGCGCTACGTCGAGAACGCCGACAGCGTCGCGGAGTCGGCGCTCTCGCTGCCCGGCACGCTGTAGACGTCAGCCATCCTCCTTCTGCAACGTTTGTCGGTGAAGACGCGCCGGCGAACGCGTAGAATGTGCGGGACATTCATCCGTTCTCGTTCGTGAAAGGATCCATGGTGAATCTCCGCACGACCCTGCTGACGGCCGTCGCCGTCGTGAGCATCTCCGGCGTCGCCGCCGCGGCCGCCCCGAAGACCGTTCAGATCACCGCGAAGGATTTCGCGTTCACGCCGGCCGTGGTCACGCTCAAGGAAGGCCAGCCGGTGACGCTCAAGCTCGTCTCGACCCAGGGCGTCCACGGCCTGGTCGCCCCCGAGATCGGGCTCGACAAGACCGTGACCATCGGCAGCACGCCGACCTCGGTCACGGTGACTCCGAAGAAGACCGGAACGTTCGTGGAGCACTGCGCCATCTTCTGCGGCGCCGGCCACGCGAACATGGCCGTCACCTTCAAGGTGGTCAAATAGGCGCCACAACCGTCGGCTGATGACGGGGCGTGGACTCGCACGGCGGGTCCGCGCCCCTCGCGTTTCGAAGCGGCGGTGATCCGAAAGGGCCGCCGATGCGTTCTGATCAGGGAATGCGCTACGAGGGATACGGGGACGAGACGCTCCTCGCGCTGGTCGCGCGGCGGGACGCAGTCGCCTTCGAGACGCTCTACCGCCGCCACGCCGGGCTGGCGCGGCTGCTGATCCTGCGCATCCTGGGCGACGTCGAGGATGCCGAGGAGTCGCTCCAGGAGGCCTTCTCCCGCGTCTGGCTGCGGGCCGACTCCTACCGGCCCACCGGGGCCGGTCCGCGGGCATGGATCGTCGCGATCGCGCGCAACTCCGCCCTCGACCGCCTTCGCAGGCGCAACGTCCGCCCGCGAACCGAGTCACTCGACGGCGCGCCCGTCCCGCTCGCCGAGGTCGCCGACGATCCTGCCGAAGCCAGCGTCCGCGCAGAGATTGGGCGACGCGTGCAAGCCGCATTGCGCGACCTGAGCGAGGAGCAGCGCGAGGCGCTTGAGCTGGCGTACTTCTCCGGGCTCACCCAACGGGAGATCGCGGAGCGGACCCGCTCTCCGCTGGGCACGGTCAAGAGCCGCATGCGCTTGGCGATGCGGCACCTGCGCGATCGTCTGGAGCCGTTGATGGCCGAGGGATTCCATGCCTGACGTCGAGCATATCCCCGAACCCGAAGCGTACGCGCTAGGCGCACTCGAGCCCTCGGAGATGGCGGCGGCCGCGCGCCACCTGGCGGATTGCCCGCTCTGCGCGAGCGAGGTGGAGCACTTCGCCCGCGTCGCTTCGCTGCTCCCCTACGCCTTGGGCGAGCCTGGCTCGGCCGACCGTCACTCGCCACGGGCGCTGCGCCCGGGCACTCGGTGGATTTGGGGACTTCTGGCCGCCGCCTCGATCGCCGCGCTGATCTGGGGCGGCTCCTTCGCGCTGTCCGGCATGCGCGACCGCAACGTGGCGGACGCCGAACGCACGGTGGTCAGCATGATCGCCACGCGGCCACAGCGCGAGCTCGCGCTCCAGCCGATGTCTCCCGCGGCGCGCAGCTCGCACGCGATGCTCATGGTGGGCGAGGCTGGGGGAATGAAGACGGCGATCGTCGTCTCGCACCTCCCTCCGGCTCCCGCCCGTATGTCGTACCGGCTGTGGTACGAGCACTCGGGGCACGGCGGCGCGGGTCCCGCGCTGATGTCGTTGCCCGACGGCACCATGGTCTGCGTGGTCCCGGGCGACCTCTCGCAGCGCTACGACCGCGTCGGCATCGTGCTCATGGGCGACGGACACCACGAGTTGCTCTTCGACGCCGCCATCAAACCATCGTGATGCCGGCGAGCAGGCTGCGGACTTCGTCCGCCGAGAGCGTCGGAGAGAAGAACTCGCCTTGCCCCAACGCGTAGCCCATCTCGAGGAGCGCCGCGGCCTGGCGTTCGCTCTCGACGCCTTCGGCCACCGCCGTCATCTTCAAGCTCCGAGCTATCGCCAGCGCGGCAGCCACCACCGCAACGGCGCGCTCGTCGTCGGGCACGCGCGCGATCCACGAGCGATCGACCTTCAGGGACTCCAGGTCGAGCGCCTGCAGGTTGGCCAGAGAGGAGCCGACCGTGCCGAAGCCGTCGATCGCGACGCGCGCTCCGGCGGCGCGAAAGACCGCGGCCACGCGCGCGACCGACTCGGGATGGGCGGCGGCCATCGCCTCCGCGATCTCGACGACGACGCGCTTGGGGTCGAGCTGCGTCTCACCCATGCGCGCCAGCAGGCGTTCCGCCGCATCGAGTTGATGGAGCTGGTAGGTGGAGAGCTTCAGCCAGAGCGGAACCGCGCGGCCGTGGACCGGCCAGCTCGCCGCTTCGCGCAGCGCCCCCTCGGTCAGCAGCGCCCCCGCGTCCCCTGGCACACCGGCGGAGTCGAGCATCGAGAGACGCGCCTCGCCCCAAGGCAATTCGCCGGGATCCTCCGAGCGGAGCTGCGCTTCGATGCCGACGGTAGCGCGAGCCAAGTCGCCGGGCTGTGCGGCAGCGCCCCACGGCATCGAGAGTTCGACGATCGGCTGGTAGCAGACGCGCAACGAGCGGCGTTCGACCGCCCTGGCAAGGCGCGCCTCCAGGACCGGCGAGGGTTCGTCCACGCGGTCCGGTCCGCCGTAGAGGCACGTCTCGCCGGCGTGCGAGCGTTTCGCGCGGTACATCGCGGCGTCGGCATGCTCCACGAGCGTGAGTGCATCGTTCGCATCGATGGGGAAGATGCTGATGCCCAGACTCGCGCTCAAGGACGCCCGGTGCTCCGGCAGGATGAAGGGCGGCTCCAGCGCGCGGTGCACACCCGCGGCCACGGCCAGCGGCGCATGGGAGAATTCCGCGGGCTCCTCTTCTCCGGCGGCGCGCTCGATGTCGGTGATGAGCACCAGGAACTCATCCCCGCTGAGGCGCGCGACCAGGTCCGTGGCGCGCGCGGTGCGTCTCAGGCGACCGGCTACCTGGCGGAGCACCTCGTCTCCCGCCGCATGGCCCAACGTATCGTTGATGGCTTTGAATCCGTCCAAGTCGACGAAGATCGCCGCCACCCCGCGCCCCGTGCGGCGGGCGCGCTCGAGCGCCGGGCTCAAGTGCTCCTGCAGCATGCTCCGGTTGGGCAGGCCCGTCAGGGCGTCGTGGTAAGCCAGGTAGGCCACCTCTTCGGTCTGCTGCCGCTGCGCGGTCACGTCGTGGGCGAAGACCAGCAGGAAGCCGGGATGACCGCCGATGCCCGGGACCGCCGAGGCCGTGAGGTAGATCCAGACGAGCCGACCGGAGCGCGTGATGAAGCGCGCCTCCGTCTCGACGGATCGCGCCTCGCCCATGACCAGCCGATGCAGCGCCAGCTCCAGCGCCGGGCGATCCTCGCCGGCGACCAGCTCGGCGCAACGCATCTGCTGCAGATCCTCGGATCGATACCCGAGGAGCGCGCAGAACGTGGCCGGCACCTTGAGGCAGATACCTTCCAACGATATGTGGAGGATCATCGTCGACGATGCCTCCTCGGCGCGCGAGAGCTGCTCGCGTGCGATCACGAGCTTGCGCTCCGCGCGAGCACGCGAGCTGACGACGCTGCCCAGCAGGAGGCTCGTCAGCGTCACGGCGAGCATGAACGTCTGGAGATTGCGCTCCGCGGCCGCGCTGTAGCCCAGCGCCCCCGTCAGGAGCATCGCCGTGAGGTCGGTTCCCGCGTTGGCGATGATCGCGCCGGCGAGGCCGCGGCGCAGCACGATCCACGCCAGGGGCAGGAAGTAGAGATAGAGCACCGGCGAGCTCCCCGACCGGCCGCCCGTGCCGAACCCCACCGTCAACGTGACGGCCAGCGCCACGATCTGCGCCGCCGTCTCCAGCGGCCCGGTAGGCGGCAGCGAGGGGACGCGCGGCGGACGCGGAGCCACCGGCAGGCCGGCGATGCGCCGCGCGGCGGGCGTCACGAACGTGGTCAGTCCGGGGAGCAGCGCCACGATGCCGACCGCGTGGCCGATCCAGAGCTCGACGAGGGTGGCCACGAAGCGATCGGCGGAGATCGTCGCGTTGGCAAGCGCGATTGACGTGTAGCCGGCGGCCACCACGAGAGGTGCGGCGAGTCCGGCGATGGCCACAACCCTGCTCAGGTCGCGAATGCGCCGCCGCCCGGGATCGTATGAGAACCGCTCCCGCAGGAGCCCGGCGGCGCCGCCGTAGGCGACCATCGCCACCACGCCTTCGAGGACTTCGCCGAGCAAGCCCGCGGAGGCGGCGGGGTGGAGCAAGGAGCGCAGCACGTGCGCGACGACCACGAGCGGCGCGTAACGCACGCCGAAGGTGACCAGGACGAAGAGTGTGAGCGCGGGCGGAAGGAACCACGGAGGCGGCGCCGCCTCCGTTGCCCGCGGCGTCAAGGCGCTCAGCGCGAGCCACGCCGTCACGTAGAGCACGGAGATCGCGACGCTGCGCACGGCCGCGCGTGGCCACGGTGCGGCGGCGCTCGTCGTCACTCCGTCCACCCGGCGGTCATCTGCGTTGCCCAAGCGAGAAGGGATTCGTCCCGGCTGCGGGGTGTCCCGCTTGCGCGGCGGCGACGCGGATCACTCCGCGGCGGTGAGAATTCTGCCCAGCATCTCCCTGGTGACGTTGGCGCCGGTGATTGGCAACAACACGCGCGTGCCGGCCAACTCGGCACGATGTCTGCGCGCGTAAGCAAGGCCGGCGACAGCGGCCGGCTCGGCGAGCTGATGAGCGTGCTCCGCCAGAAAGCGCAACGCATCCTCGAGCTCGGCATCGTCCACGAGCGCGAATTCGTCAAGATGGCGCGCGAGCACGCTCTGCGGCAGGTCGTACGATTCGCGCGTCGCCAAGCCTTCCGCCACGCTCGACTGCGTCTCGTAGCGCACGTGCGTCCGCCGGTGCCACGCGTCGTGCGCCGCCGGAGCCTGCGCGCTGCACACGGCGATGACGCGCGTATCGGGCGAGAGGGCCTTGGCGACCAGCGCCGTTCCCGCGGCATTCGAGCCGCCGCCGACGGGCACGATCGCCACGTCGAAGGGGCGACGCGCGAACGCCTCGAGCGCCATCGTGCCCACGCCCGCGATCAACAACGGCTCGTCGCCCGAAGAGATGAAGCGCATGCCCTCGCGGCGTGCCGCTTCCTCGGCTGCCGTGACGCTCGCCTGGAAGTCCTCCCCCTCCAAGCGGACCTCGGCGCCCATGGCCCGCATGGCGCCGACCTTGAACGCGTTGGCCTCACGCGGCGCGTAGACCACCGCCGGGACGCTGAAGAGGCGCGCGGCGTACGCGATCGACTGACCGTGATTGCCCGTCGAGGCGGTGACCACGCCGCGGTCGCGAAAGCGCGACCCGCACGCGCTCATCCAGTTGACGCCGCCGCGGACCTTGAATGCTCCCGTCGGTTGCGCGGTCTCGAGCTTCAGCCAGGCATCCAGGCCGAGCGCGTCCGCAAACGCGGGGTGCGAGACCAGCGGCGTCTCCGGCAGATACTTGCGGATGCGGTCAAACGCCTCGCGAATGTCGTCGATGCCCGGCGCGTCCATCCGATCCCTCACAAGGCGTGCTGCATGATCAGGCTCGTCACGGCCACCAACGCCCACACCGCGGCGCCCATGGCGATGGGGCGAATGCCGGCCGCACCGAAGGCTCGTACGTTCACGGCAAGCCCGACGCCTGCCAGCGCGACCACGATCAGAAAGGCGCCCAACTGGGCCAGGCCCGCCGCGAGCGCGTGGGGCAGAACGCCCGTCGACACGATCGCCGCGGCGATCACGAAGTACAGGATGAACCACGGAATCACGTGCATGATCGTGCGGCGCTCGCGCTCGAGCGGCCCGCTGGCCTGCGTGCGCCACGTCATGTAGCCGGCCAGGCCCAACGAGATCGGGATGATCATGACCGTCCTGGCCAGCTTGACCACCGTCGCGATGAGCCCCGCCCCCTTGCTGAAGCTGTATCCGGCGGCCAACACCGAGGAGGTGTCGTTGACAGCCGTTCCCGCCCAGACGCCAAAGGTCGCGTTGGTCATGTGGAGCACGTGGCCGAAGAACGGGAACAGAAAGACGGCGACGATGTTGAACAGGAAGATCGTCGAGATGGCGTAGGCGATCTCACCGGCCTCGGCGGCGACGATCGGCGCCACGGCCGCGATCGCGGAGGCCCCGCAGATCGACGTGCCGACGGCGATGAGCAGGCTGGAGCGCGGCTCCAAACGCAAGAGCCGGCCGAGGACGAGACCTCCGATCAAGCCGACGGCCAACGTCGCCAGCATCACGCCGGCGCTCTCCCGTCCGACGTTCCACAGCTTCGGCAGGTCGATGCCGAAGCCGAGCAAGACGATGCCGGCTTGGAGGATCTTCTTCGCGGCGTACGCGGTACCGTCGTTGCACGAGGCAGGCAACCCCACGGTGTTTCGCAGGATGATGCCCAAGACGATGGCTAGAACGGGGGCTCCCACGAGCGGAGCGATGCGGCCAAGCGCCGTCGCAAGCACGGCGAGCACCAGGACCACCCCCAAGCCGGGGAGGCGATTGGACCAGTGACGCATGATGGCATCGGCTTTAGGTGTGGTGATACGACCCCCTGCCTCTTGCACGGGCGAGCTCGCTTATGGTCCCATCGGCATCGCTTATCGCGCGCGCCGGGAAGGCCGGCCGGAAGGTGCGCCTCGCGGGATCGGCGTATCTGAGATTAGGCAGTCCTAATTGTTCATCTCGGTTTCCCGAGGATCTTGTTCCACGTGAACGACGCTCTCAGACGCCCGGCCGGCCCGGAAACGCCTGCCCGCCCCCTCATGCGGAAACGCCTCTCGGCGTTTCTCGCCGTGGCGGGGCCAGGGCTGGTTGTGATGCTCGCGGACACCGACGCCGGCAGCGTGATTACCGCCGCGCAGAGCGGAGCTCGCTGGGGCTACAAGCTCCTGGCACTCCAGCTCTTGCTCGTGCCGATCCTCTTCGTGGTGCAGGAGCTGACCGTGCGGCTGGGGCTCACCACCGGCCGTGGTCACGGCGAGCTGATCCGCGAGCGCTTCGGGTCGTTCTGGGCCTGGATCTCCGTCTCGACGCTGATGATCGCATGCGTCGGCGCGTTGGTGACCGAACTGAGCGGCGTGGCCGGCGTGGGCCTGCTCTTCGGATTGCCGCGCGTGCTGAGCGTGGGCCTCGCCGTGGCGCTGCTGATCGTGGTCGTGTGGACGGGTTCCTATCGTTCGGTCGAGCGCGTCGCGATCCTGATCGGCCTCTTCGAGCTCGTCTTCCTGGGCGTGGCGTGGCTCGCCCATCCCTCGCTGGCCGAGCTGACCGCCGGCATCTCGCACCCGCCGCTCGGCGACCGCTCGTACCTCTACCTGGCGGCGGCGAACATCGGTGCGGTGATCATGCCGTGGATGGTGTTCTACCAACAGTCGGCCGTCGTCGACAAGGGCCTCGACGTCCGCAACCTGCGTGCCGCGCGGTGGGACACGGCCATCGGCGCAGTCATCACGCAAGTCATCATGGCCGCGGTGCTGATCGCGACGGCGGCCACCATCGGACGCCACAACCCCGGCGCGCCGCTCAACACCGTGGAGCAGATCTCCCAGGCGCTGGTGCCCTTCCTCGGGGAGCAGGCGGGTCGCGTCCTCTTCGCGCTCGGCATGATCGGCGCGTCGATCGTGGCCGCGATCGTCGTCTCGCTGACGGCCGCGTGGGGCCTCGGCGAGGTCTGCAGCTACCGGCGGTCGCTCCAGCACCATCCGCGCGAGGCACCCTGGTTCTACGGGGTCTTCACCGGCGCGGTCGTCGGCGCCGGAGCCTTGGTCGCCGGGGGACTCAACCTCGTGGATCTCAGCGTGGGCGTCGAGGTGATGAACGCGCTCTTGCTGCCCATCGTGCTGGGCTTCCTCTACCTGCTGGCCATCAAGGCCCTCCCCGAGCCGTACCGCTTGCGCGGCTTCTACGCGGTCGTCGTGGCCGTCCTCATCGTCGCCACCGCCGGCTTCGGCGTATACGCGGCACTCTAGCAGGGTGCGGAAGAACCCCTGCTAGAGCCCGCGCCGCGCGCCGCAGGCATCGTCCGCTCCGGCGAGAAGCCTCGCGCATGCGTGAACACCCGCTCCGATCGCTCGCCGCCGCGCTTGCGGCCGTCGTCTTCGGCGGCGTGCTCCTCGCCGCCGCTCCCGCGCGCGCGGCCGACACCACGCCGGCCGAAGCCGCCTTCGTCGCGCGCGTAGCCAAAGCGCTGCTGGCCGCGTATCCCACGGCCGTCCAAGCCGAAAAGGCGGGCTACGTGCAGACGACCGGCGTCGACGAGGACGGAACGGCGATCTACTTCGACCACGACTTCGCCCACGTGAGCGCCCTGCACCCGAACTTCCTCTGGTACGACAGGCAGGGCAAGCTCGTCGGCCTCGACTACGAGTATCCGCAGGCGAACTACCCGAAGACGCCGACCTCCCTCTATCCGGTCGCGGCGAGCCGCTGGACGGTGGTCCACGAGCACGTCCACTTCGCGTACCGCATCGGCGCGGGGCCCGTGCACCTGCGCGGAGCGCGCGCCTATCCCAACCTGCGCACGCCCCACATCACCGCGGCCGACCTCGCGGCCGACCATCTGCTGCCGGCGGGCGCCACGATGGTCTGGGCCTACCATCACCCCACATGCTGGGATCTGGGCTTCTGGCTGGTACCCAACCCGAACGGGCCCTTCGCGGAAGCCAACCCCGACGTCAAGTAGGGATGCGCTCGAGAAAGCGGCGCACGCGCGCATTGCTCTGATCCGCGAAGAAGGCGGCCGGCGCCGCCTCAGCCACGATGAGCCCATCGTCGACGAAGACGATGCGGTCGGCGGCGCGGCGCGCGAAGCCCATCTCGTGTGTGACCACGGCCATCGTCATCCCCTCCTCCGCCAGCTCGTCCATCGTCACCAGCACCTCCTGGACCATCTCGGGATCGAGGGCACTGGTCGGCTCGTCGAAGAGCATCACGGCCGGCTTCATCGCCAGTGCGCGCGCGATGGCCACGCGCTGCTTCTGCCCGCCGGAGAGTGAGTTCGGATACGCGTGCTCCTTGGCCGCGAGGCCGACCTTGGCCAAGAGGGCGCAAGCCCGCTCTTCGGCCTCGGCCCGGCTGGTGCGCAGCACCTTCTCCTGCGCGAGCGTGACATTGTGCAGCACGGTGAGATGCGGAAAGAGGTTGAAGAGCTGGAAGACCATACCCATCCGCATCCGCACGCGATTGACGTCGACGCCCGGATCGGTGATCGCCTGCCCCTCGAACCGCACCTCCCCGGCGTCGGGGCGCTCCAGGAGGTTCAGGCACCGCAGCAGGGTGCTCTTGCCGGAGCCGCTCGGGCCGAT
The DNA here is from genome assembly GCA_035533275.1 of Candidatus Dormiibacterota bacterium. Lineage (GTDB taxonomy): Bacteria > Vulcanimicrobiota > Vulcanimicrobiia > Vulcanimicrobiales > SCRA01 > SCRA01. Next base: position 157,919 of record DATLUD010000077.1, read on the forward strand.
GATGGCCACGACCTCGCCGCGCGCGATCGAGAGATCGATGCCTTTGAGCACCTCGTGTCCGGCAAACGACTTCCTGATCCCCCGGGCTTCGAGCACGATGCTCATACGTACACCTTCAAGCGCCGCTCCAAAAGCTGCGTGCCGGTGCTGACGACCGTCGTCATGGCGTAGTACATGATGCCGATGGTGAGATAGACCGCGAAGTTCTGAAACGTGGCGCTGATGATGAGCTGCGCGGTGAGCAGCAGCTCTTGGACCGTCACCAGCGAGACCAGCGCCGAGTTCTTGGTCAGGGCGACGAACTCGTTGCCCAGCGGCGGGAGCATGCGCAGAAAGGCTTGCGGCAGCACCACGTAACGCATCGCCTGGGCCGACGTCAATCCCAGCGAACGCGCCGCTTCCATCTGGCCGCGCTCGATCGATTCGATCGCGCCGCGCACGATCTCCGTCTGGTAGGCCCCGCTGTAGACGGCCAGACAGCCGACCGCCGCGACCATCGGCGTGATCCGGAGCCCCAGCTGCGGGAAGGCGTAGTAAACGAAGAACAGCTGGACGATGAACGGGGTACCGCGGATCACCGAGACGTAGGCCCCGGCCAGAAGGCGAAGGGGGCGCAGCGGCGAGACGCGCGCGAGCCCCCCGAGGAGGCCGGCGACGGTCCCCAAGACGAGGGCCATCGCCGTCACCTCGATGGTGACTAGGGCGCCGTGCAGCAGGAGCGGCAGTGCTTGTCTTACCGTCTCCAGCCCCAGGCTCATCCCACTCGCTCCCCACTCGCTTCGCTGCGCTTCGCTCGCGGGGACCCCACCGCTTCAAAGGTTCCGGCGCACTCGCGCCGGCCTGCAAGTGTCCCTCCGGGAGCGCAATTGCGCAAGACGCAATTGCTCATTCGCTCTTACCGAACCACTTCGCCTCGAGCGACTTCAGCGTGCCGTCCTTCTCGAAGGCGGCCAACGCCTGATCCACGGCCTTGGTCAGCTCCGGCGTGCTCTTGCGGAACGCGTAGCCGTACGCTTCGTGCGTGAGAAGGAAGGGGGCCATCTTGGCGCCGCCGTGCGTCTTGATGTAGTAGCGCGCCGCCGGATAGCCCGTGACCACCGCGTCGGCTTGCCCGTTTTGCAGCGAGAGGAACATCTGGTCGTTGGCCTGCACGATCACCAGGCGAGCGCTAGGAACGTGCTGCTGCAGCCAGTTGACGGACTTCGTGCCGACCTGCACCGCGACGCGCTTGCCGTCCAGAGCCTTCTCGGAGGTGATCGTCGTGTCGCTGGGCTTGACCATCACGCTGAGACCGCCCGTGAAGTAGGGCGCGCTGAAGTCGACCACTTTCTCGCGAGCGGCCGTGATGTAGATGGCGGAGGCCGCCATGTCGATGTGGTGGGCGACCAGGCCCGGCACCAGACCCCCGAACGGCACCTGCACGAAGCTCACCTTCTTGATCCCGATCCTCTTCGCCAGCGCGTTGACCAGGTCGATGTCGAAGCCGATCTTCTGTCCCGCGGCCGTCGTGTACTCGAACGGCGGGAAGGTCGCATCGGTCCCCACGACCAGCGTGCGCTGCCCCGACGTCAGCGCGTCGAGGACTCCGGCGGCGCGTGCCGGAGCCGCCACGCTGCCAAGCAGCGCCGCGGAAACCACAGCCGCGCAGCCCGCGGCGAGCATCGTCTTTCGATCGAATCGCATGACTCCATCTCCTTCTCGTGTCAGTTGCAACACCCGGTCACTCCAGATCCCGGTCGAGGCGCAGCACGGCATCGAGCATCACGCTCGCCGCCGCCGCCAGGCTCTCCGGCGGCGAGTGCTCCTCCGGCACGTGGCTCTTGGCACCCGTGCTGCGCAGGAAGAGCATCCCGATCTTCGTGAAGGCCGCCATGTGCGAGGCGTCGTGCCCCGCCATACTGCGCAGTTCCAGCGCCTCCACGCCGGCGGCATCGCAGGCGGCGCGCAACGCAGCCAGCACGGCGGCATCGGCGCCGGCCGTCTGGGAGTTGCTGCGCGTCGACTCCTCCAGCCGCAGTCCGCGGCGCGCGACGATGGCGCGCGCGGCTTCGTCCAGCTGCCGCTCCAGGGCGGTCAGGTCCGCGGGCGCGCACGAGCGAATCTCCCAACACAGGTCGACCGCTCCCGGCACGATGTTCGCGGCATTGGGGTGCACCTCGAGGACTCCGACCGTGCCCACCGCTCCGTCGTACGCCTTGGCCAGACGCTCCACAGCCAGGGCGATCTCCGCCGCGCCGATCAGCGCGTCGCGCCGGTCGGCCATCGCGGTGGTCCCGGAATGGTTGGGCTCGCCCAGCACGCGCCAGCGCGCGCGCTTGATGCCCGCGATCTCCGTCACGACGGCGATGGGGAGGCCGGCACGCTCGAGGTGGGGCCCCTGCTCGTTGTGGACCTCGAGATAGGCCGCCGCGTCGCCCGCCTTCATCCGCGCCTCGCCGATGCGGTCGGGATCGCCGCCCACCGAACGCAGAGCCTCCCGCACCGTCTTGCCGCGCGCGTCCAGCGCGTCGAGCTCCTCGGGGCGCAGGCGCCCCGCCAGCGCGCGGCTGCCGAACGTGGACATACCGAACGGGCTGGGCTCCTCCGCGCGGAAGACGACCAGCTCCAAGGGGTGGCGCAGCGTCTGCCCGGACTCGGTGAGGGCGCGCGCGACCTCCAGGGCGATCACCACGCCGGCGGCTCCGTCGTACTTGCCGCCGTTGGGAACGGTGTCGAGATGGGAGCCGGTCATGAGCGGCGGCAGGTCCGGGCGCTCGCCGTCGATGCGCGCGAAGAGGTTGCCGGCGGCATCGCTCCGCAGGCGCGCGCCCAGGCGCGAGGCCTCCTGCTTGAACCACTCATGCGCGACCTGCTCCTGCGGCGAGAGGCCCAGGCGCGAGAGGCCGCCGCGCGGATCCGCGCCGATGCGCCCCAGCGCCTCCACGCCGGATAACATGCGGTCGATCGAGATCGTTGGTTCGGTCACGTGCTCTCCGGTGAGGTGAAGATGTCCGCCTCTCGAGCAAAGGCCTCGAAGCGGCTCAGATAGTCGTCGGCGCTGGGCGTCTGGCGCGTCGCGAGGATCGTGAAGAGAAAGCTCGCCAGCACCTGGAACGCGCTGTACGAGTCGAAGACGCCCGTCGAGCTCGCGGGCGCAAGCAGCGAGAGGTCGGCGTGCTCCAGCGCGGGCGAGAGGACGCTGTCGGTCACTGCGGCGGTTCGGATGCCCCGGCTGCGCGCGTAGTCCAGCATCGCGATCGCTTCGCGCGGATAGCGCGGATAGACGATGGCCACCAGGAGCGACGAAGGCGGCGTCGAGAGCGCCAGCACCTCGAGCGCCTCCGACGAGGGCTGCTGGACGTGGACGACGTCGGGATGCAGCTTGCGCAGGAAGAATGCGAACTGGCGAGCCATGCCCGACGCCGAGCGGAAGCCGGCGACGTAAACCCGCGGGGCCCGGGCGATGGCCTCCCCCAGCCGCTCGACCGCCGCCACCTGCGCCGGGGAGCGCAACGCGCCGAGCTTGACCACTTCCTCGTCGACGATGCGCTCGAGCGCCTTGGGAACGGCCACGCCGCGCCGCAGCTCCGCGACGCGATCGACGCCCGTCAGCTCGGAGCGCACGATGCCCCTGACCGCGGCCACCAGGTCCTGGTAGCCGCCGAAGCCCAGGTGGTTGGCGAATCGAGTGACGGTGGCTTGGCTGACGCCTACCGCCTCGGCCAGTTGCGAGGCGCTCATGAAACAGACGCGCCGATAGTCCCGCAGGAGGTACGCCGCGACCTGGCGGTGGCTGGCCGAGTATGCCTCGCCGCCCGCGATCAGCTTGGTCAGATCGTCCTTGGTCCGCAAGCTTGGCATAGATCGATTCACCGCCGAGAGGGCGTGAATAGTTCCATACACCAGTCTTACCGCTTGCTGCCCCCACCTGTCAAGGAGGCCACCGCCTTCCCCAGACTCCGCACCCCTTCGCGAATCTCCGCGGCCGTGCTCCCGGCAAAGCCAAGCACGAGGCCTCCTCGGCCACGGCGCTCGAGCCTGTATGCGCTCAGCGCGGGCGCGTCTACACCAAGCTCAGCGGCCCGCCGTGAGACCGCGCGGTCGTCGAGTTCAGGGGTGAGCAGCGCCGCGACGTGCAGCCCCGTGTCGCTGGCTTGCGGCTCCAACGCGCCGGCCAGGCGTTCGTGCAGCTCCTCGAGCAGGACGCCGCGCCGTTCGGCGTAGAGAGCCCGCATGCGGCGCACGTGCGCGGCGAAGGCGCCGTCACGCATGAAGTCGGCCAGGGCGGCCTGGATGGGCGCCGCGCAGCCGCGCGCCGTGGCCGACCGGGCGCGGGCAAGCGCCGCGGCCAGCGATGAGGGGGCCACCAGATACGCCACGCGCAGCGACGGATACATCACCTTGCTGAACGTGCCGAGGTAGAGCACGCGGCCGTCGTCGTCGAGACCCTGCAACGCGGCCAGCGGATGCCCGGCAAAGCGGAACTCGCTGTCGTAGTCGTCCTCAACGACCCACGCCCCCGCTTCGCGCGCCCAAGCCAAGAGCTCCAGGCGCCGCGCCAGACCCAGCGCCCCGCCGGTCGGGTACTGGTGGGAAGGGGTCACGTAGACGCCGCGCGCGTGAGGGGCCCGGCGTCGCCCCTGCGCGACCTCGATCCCCTCAGCGTCGACGGGAACCGCCACCGGACGGACGCCGGCCGCCGCAAACGCGGCGCGAGCGCGAGGATAGCCGGGATCCTCGAACCAGAGGTCGTCTCCTTCATCGAGCACCACGCGCGCGACGAGGTCCAACGTGTGCTGCGTGCTCTCCGTGACGATCACGTGTAAGGCTTCGCAGCGGAGGCCGCGCGTGGCGCGCAGGTGCGCGGCGATGGCCTCCCGCAGCGCGGGCTCGCCGGCGGGGTCGCCGTACCCAGCGTGCAACCGCCCGGCGTCGCGAACGCGCCGCGCAACATAGCGCGCCCAGATCCCAAACGGGAAGGCGTCGATCGCCGGCAGGCCTGGCCGGAAGGCCCTCGCCGCCGGAATGTCTTGCTCCCCGGGCGCGCCGGCATCGCTCAGCGACGCGCCCCGCCGCGAGGCGGACGGCGCCGTCCCCCCGGGACCGCTCCGCACGGGGCGCTCGCGGCGCGCTCCGAGCAACTTGGCGGAGAGCGCCAGCGCCACGCGCGTCCCCGCGCCGACTCGCCCTTCCAGGTAGCCCTCGGCGACGAGCTGGTCGTAGGCCGCCTGCACGGTGTTACGCGAAAGCCCGAGCTCGGCCGCCAGCGCGCGCGTCGAGGGCACGGAGCAACCGGAGGCGAGCCGGCCGCTCAAGATCGCCTCCCGCAGGCCGCGGTAGATCTGGCGGTGAAGCGGCGTGCCCTCACGGCGGTCGAGCGGAATCAACGGGGTGGTCGTGCGCACGAGTGGCTCCACGAAATCGGACGGATTGACAAAACGGGTGGGCCACCATTCGCCGCCCGCGACGGCGCACCCGCCCGCCGAGGGCAGGTTCGCTCCAGCGCACGACGAGAATGCGGTCGCATGCAACGGATCTGCGTCTTCTGCGGCTCGAACTCCGGCGCGCGTCCGGCATACGCCGAGACCGCGCGAGCCTTCGGCCGCGCGCTCGCGGCACGCGATCTCGACCTCGTCTACGGCGGGGGAAGCCTCGGCTTGATGGGGATCCTCGCCGATGCGACGCTCGCCGCGGGCGGCAGAGCAATCGGCGTGCTTCCCCGCGGCCTCTTTCGCCGCGAAGTTCCGCACGCCGGCCTCACGGTGCTCCACGAGGTGGGCAGCATGCACGAGCGCAAGGCGCTCATGGCGGACCTGGCCGATGCCTTCGTCGCGCTTCCCGGCGGCTACGGCACCTTCGACGAGCTCTTCGAGATCATCACGTGGGCGCAGATCGGCCTGCACGCCAAGCCCATCGCTCTGCTCGACGTCGAGGGCTACTTCGACCCCCTCGTCTCGCTGGTCGAGCGCGCCGTGGAGGAGCACTTCGTGCCCCACCCACTTGCGGCGCTCGTGCGCCGCACCACCGATCTCGACGCCTTGCTCGACGAGCTGACCGCACGACCGGCAGTCGCCCAGGTGTCCGCCGGCGAGGAGCTGCCACAGAGATGAACTTCGCGAGCGACAACGTGGCCGGCGCCGCGCCGGAGATCCTCGCCGCCGTGATGGCCGCAAACGATGGCGCCGCGATGCCGTATGGTGCCGACGCGCTGACGCGGCGGGTCGAGAGCCGTTTCGCCGAGGTCTTCGGACGTGAGACCGCCGTCTTTCCCGTGGCCACGGGCACCGCAGCGAACTCGCTCGCGCTCGCGGCGATCACGCCGCCGTACGGCGCGGTCTTCTGCCACGAGGCGGCGCACATCCACACCGACGAGTGCGCCGCTCCGGAGTTCTACACCGGCGGAGCAAAGCTCTTGACGCTCCCCGGCGATCACGGCAAGCTCGCCGCCGAGACGGTGGAGCGCGCGCTCGCCGCCAGCCCCATCGGCTCGCAGCATGCGGCGCAGCCCGCCGCCGTCAGTCTCTCCCAGGTGACCGAGGCCGGGACGGTCTACACGCCGGCGGAGATCGCCGCAATCTCGGAGGTGGCGCACCGCTACGGGTTGCTCGTGCACATGGACGGAGCTCGCTTGGCAAACGCCCTCGCCGCTCTGGAGGTCTCACCGGCCGCCGTCACGTGGCGCGCCGGTGTCGACGTGCTCTCGTTCGGAGCCACCAAGAACGGCGCGTTGGGGGCGGAGGCCGTCATCTTCTTCGACGCCGCCCGCGCCGCCGACATGCTCTACCGGCGCAAGCGCGCCGGCCACCTCTTCTCGAAGCTCCGCTTTCTCTCCGCGCAGCTCGAGGCGTACCTCGCCGACGATCTCTGGCTGCGCAACGCGCGCCACGCAAACGCCCAAGCGGGGCGTCTGGCCGCGGGGCTCCAAGGCATCCCGGGCGTCGCGCTCCGCGACCCCGTGGAGGCGAACCTCCTCTTCGTCCAGCTGCCCGAGGCGACGATCCGCCGCTTGCACGAAGACGGTTTCTCGTTCCACCGCATCGGAGGAGCCGGATCGACCGTGGTGCGTCTGGTCACCGCGTTCGACACGCGCTCCGAGGACGTCGACCGCTTCGTCGCCGTCGCCGCCCGCGCAACGTAATCCGTCGACGCGGGCGGCCGGGGCGCGCTCTTGGCTACTTCGCCTGCGCGGCGACCTCACTTTGCGTCACGGCCGAAGCCTTGTTGCCCCAGTCGTTGCGGATGTACGTGATCACCGAGGCGATCTCGGCGTTCGTGAGCTGCCCCTTCCAGGCCGGCATCGCTCCGTTGTAACTCTTGCCCAGCACGGTGATGGGCCCCGTCTTGCCGTTGAGCACGATGTCGATCAGCTGCTTGGGGTCGCCGGTGACCGTGGGGTTCCCCGCCAACGGCGGGAAGCTGCCCGGCAGGCCTGCGCCCGTGGCTTGATGGCACGCGGCGCACTTCTGCAGATAGGTCGGCTTGCCGGCCAGCAGCGTGCTCGCCGGCGTCGCGGCGACCTGCTCGCCTTTGCAGGCGTCGGCGCAGATGCCGACGTTACCGCCCGAGAGCGCCGCGCGTTGTCCGATCACGTCCTGCCCGTAGACTCCCGTGCCGATGAGGATCACGACGACGACTGCCGTGATGCCCACCAGGAACGGACGCCGAGCGAGGGCGCGCGAGCGGTTGCGGTCGATCCACGGCAGGAGCATCAGCGCCACGATGAAGAGCGTCGGCAGGATGATCGTGGCCACGACCTCCAAGCTGGGCGGCGTCAGGTTGAGGATCCCGTAGAGCGGCAGGAAGTACCAGGCGGGCGAGGGCACGAACGTCGAGTTGTTGGGGTCGGCCTTGAGCAAGAGCTCCGGCGGTGAGGTGATCGCCAGAAAGACGATGACCGCGAACACCACGAGCGAGACCAGCGTGTCCATGAACATCTGATTGGGCCAGAAGCGCCCCGGCTTGCCCTTGGGAGGCTCGTCGCTCACCGGCCCGGCCGCGCCGTTATGCCGGAAGACGGTGAGGTGCATCCCCACCAGCAGCAGCAGGATGATCGGCACCAGCCACACGTGGATCCCGAAGAAGCGATTGATCGTGAGCGTGCCCATCGCGGGGCCGTCCTGCAGGAATCTCTGGACCCATCCGCCGAGGACCGGTGCGCTGCCGGCGATGTTCATGGAGACCTGCGAGGCGAAGTAGGCGTTGAGGTCCCACGGCAGCAGATAGCCCGTCAAACCCATGACGAGCGTGCACACCAGGAGCACGACGCCGATCACCCACATGACCTCGCGCGGGCGCTTGTACGCGCCCCAGAGCACAACCTGGAGCAGGTGCAGGAACATCAGCGCGATCATCGCCGACGCTCCCCAATAGTGGATGCCGATGATGAACTGCCCGAAGTTCACCTTGTCGTAGATGAACTTGGTCGACTCCCACGCCGTCGCCGATGACGGAGCGTAGTAGAACGTCAGGAAGATGCCCGTGACGATCTGGATGATCAGCGCGACGACCGTCGCGCTGCCGAAGACGTACCAATAGCTGGCGCCGCCCGGAACGTCCTCCGTGAGGAGCCCCTCGACGAGGCTGACGATGCCGGTGCGCTCCTCGAGCCACTGCAGCATGGGATATCCTCCGCCCGTTACCCGACTAGCTGTACGCGATGATGACGCGGTCGGGCACCGCGGTCTCGTACTGGATCCACGTGATCTCGGCGACGCCGTTCTGCTCGCGCAACGGCAGCGGATCGAGACCCCGCGGCGCTGGACCTGCCAAATGCTTCCCGTACGTGTCGTAGACCGAGCCGTGGCACGGACAGATGAACTTGCCCACGCCCGAATCCCAGTTGTAGTGGCATCCCAGGTGCGGACAGATCGGGCTGAAGATCACGAAGCCCAGGTTGAAGACGGGAAACGAGACCTCTTTCGCCTTGTCGCCGAAGAGGTCGGGCCGGTCGGTCCGCATCTGCTGCTCTTGCGCAGGCGTGAGCTTGAGCCCCCACACGTACTCGCGGCTATCGGTCTCGAGGTAGCCGTCTTGCGACTTGTGCATGAAGAAGAGCTTGAGAGGAGCCAGGCTCGCCCCGGCTTGGAGCTGGTTGAACTCCTTGGCCTCCAAGGGCGCCCAACGCTTGGTACCCGATAGGATCTCCTCGGTTGGAACCAGCGAGCCGATGAGCGAGACCGCCAGCGTCACGCCGACGACGCCTCCCATCACCATCGTCGCGCGCGCCAGAAAGGTGCGTCGCGAGACTTCCTCCGGCGTTCCAGGATCGTCGTACGCCGAAGCGTGACGCTCAGCCATGGGCATACCCTCCGTCTGTCGATTACCGGACCATGCGAGAAGCCTCCTGCCGAAGAAGGCGGCGCATGTTGCCGCGATGCGGTAGAGTATCGGTATGATGCTCGATCGCGTCTTCCATGAAGATCGCACGGACCTCGCGTCCGCGCACGTGCGCGCCAGCGGGGTGCTCAATTGACGCGAGCAGAGATCACCGGCGCCGCGCTTGTCGCCGCTTCGGCATGCGGATTCGCAACGCTGGGGATCTTCGGCACGGAACTCTATGCGCAAGGGTTCGACTTGCCCAGCGTGCTCGCGTGGAGGTTCGGCGGCGCGACGGTCCTCTTCTGGATCTGGATCGTCGCGCGGCGCCGCTGGCGCATTCCGTGGCGCACGGCGCTGACCGCCGTCGCGATGGGCGCCGTCGGCTACGCGCTGCAATCGACGCTCTACTTCGTCGCCATCGGGCGGATCGGCGTCGGCCTCACGGCGCTCCTGCTCTACACCTATCCCGCGTTCGTGGCGATGCTCGCTTGGCTCGTCTATCGTGAGCAACCGTCGCGGCGGCGCATCGCGGCGCTGGCCATCACGTTCGTGGGTACCTCGCTTGCGGCCAATCCGCATGGACCGCACGCGGATTGGCTGGGCCTCACCGCGGGCGTCGCGACGGGCGCCTGGTATGCGGTCTACCTCACCGTGGGCACGCGGCTCGTGAGCGCCGTCGACTCGCTGACGGCCAGCGCCTACGTCTGCCTCGGAGCGATGCTCTCGTTCGTCATCGCCTCGTTCGCCGGAGCGGGCCTCCACATGCCGGCCGGGGCCGCGGCCGCGGCGACCATCGCCGCCATCGTCGTGGTGGCGACGGTGATCCCCATAACTACGCTCTTCGGCGGCATGCGCCGCCTGGGCACGCCGCGCGCCGCCGTGCTCTCCACGCTCGAGCCTCTGGTCACCGTCGCTCTGGGCGCGGCCATCCTGCACGAGCGCCTCGGTCGCGCGGAGTTCGCCGGCGGCATCCTCATCATCGGCGCACTGATCGTCCTGCAGATGCCGGAGGCCCCCGCCTTGGCCCGCGCAGACGCCCTCTCCGTCAAGAATCGGTAAACTCGACGTTCGAGGGCCCGGGGGACCGGGCGACGGCGGAGGCGGGCGCGCCACTCACTGCCGAACGGGAGGCGGAGCCGTGTGACCGCCGTCACTGCGACCATCAGCCGAAGGTCACCGGGGGAGTGTCGGATCATGCATGAGGTAGCGAAGCTGGCCCTGGACATCGCCTACTACGAAGTCGCCTACCGCGACGAGAGCGTCATCGAGGCGCTCTTGACCTTTGCCCGCGCCTCGGACGACGACGCCGAGCGCTATTATCGCTCCGAGGTCCGGCCACGCATCGCGCGAGCCCTAGTCCGTCGCCGCCGCGACATCGTGCGGGCCGCTCGCGCCTCCTGCGCGAGCGCCTGCGCGCTCTAAAAGAGGAGCCCCGCCCCGCGGAGCGTAGAGCGGCCACGATGATCCGACGCGGCCGCTTCCTCGCGCAACTCTCGAGCGCCTTGGCGCTCACCTCGGCGGCGCTCGCCCCTCCCGTCGACGCGGCGACCCTCGCGGGGGATCGCGCCCGAGCGGAGTTTGCCCCCGGGATCATCGCCCCCGGTCACCCCATGCCCGCCATGACGGCACCGATGCCCAATGGGCGCGAGCTCTCCTTGGCCTCGCTGCGCGGCCACGCCGTCTGGATCAACTGCTTCGCGACGTGGTGCGAGCCGTGCAACGCGGAGATGCCGCTCATCGTCGAGACGTACCGGCGCAGCTTCGCCGCGGGCCTGCGCGTGGTCGGGATCTCGATGAGCGAGCACGCCTCGGCGCTCCCGCCGTTCCTGAAGCGCTACGGCATCACGTTCCCGGTAGTCCTGGATCACGCGCAAGCGACGAACGTCTGGGGCATCAGCGACATCCCGACATCGATCTTCCTCGACGCTCGCGGCGTCATCCGCACGATCCGTCAAGGCGAGATAGACCGTAGCGACGCCGCGGCGCTGGTCGCCGCGATCCTCGCCCACCGGCGAGCCTGAGCCCCGCGCTCGCTGCGCTTAGACTTTCGGGTCGAACCGCCCGTCTGCGGCGGTCCAGCCGCCGTCGGCGAAGATGACGGCGCCGGTGATGAAGCTTGCCGCGTCGGAGACCAGGAAGGCGATGACCGAGGCCACCTCCTCCGGTTTTCCCCAGCGCCCCAAGACGCTCTTGCGCGCATAGGCTTCGTACCAATCCGGCACGTCCTTGATCGGCGCCGTCAGCGGCGTCTCGATGGCGCCGGGAGCGACGGCGTTGACGCGCACGCCCTGCGGGCCCAGCTCTGCGGCGAGGGTGCGCACCAACTGCACCGTTCCGGCCTTCGTGGCTGCGTAGACGCTCTGCCCCGGCTCCGTCGTGATCGAGCGGATGGACGACAGGGCGACGATGCTCCCTCTGCCTTGCGCCGCCATCACGCGCCCGGCGCTCTGCATCACGTGAATCGTTCCCTTGAGGTTGACCCCGAGGACCTTGTCGATCTCCGGCGAGGTGTAGTCGAGCATCCGTTTGCGCACGTTGATGCTCGGCGTCGTCACCGCCGCGTCGAGACCGCCGTGCTTGCTCGCGATCCCGTCGACCAGGGCCCGCACGCCCGCGCCGTCGACGATGTCCACCGTCGCCCCCTCCGCTTTACCGCCGGCTGAGACGATCGCTCGAGCCGTCGCCTCGGCCGCGGCACCGTTGGCGTCGGCGCAAACCACCATCGCCCCGCAGTCGGCCAGCGCGTGGGCGCCGGCCTCCCCGATCCCCGAGCCGGCGCCCACCACCAGCGCCACGCGGCCGTTCAAGGCAAACCTGTCGAGATAGCTCCCCGCCATCGAGTTCCTTTCAGATCAAACGAGAGAGAACGGCGTCGCCCATGCTCGCCGTGGTCGCCCCACCCCCGAGGTCGGGCGTGCGGACACCGTCCGCCAGCGCCGCCTCGACGGCGTTGACGACCGCGTCGGCGGCGTGCGGCTCACCGAGATGGCGGAGCATCAGCGCCCCGCTCCAGATCGCCCCGATCGGGTTGGCGATGCCTTTGCCGGCGATGTCCGGAGCGCTGCCATGCACCGGCTCGAAGAGCCCGGGCAGTGCCGAGCCGGGATGGAGGTTCGCGCTCGCCGCCAGCCCCAGACTCCCTTGGAGCGCCGCGCCCAGGTCGGTCAAGATGTCGCCGAAGAGATTCGATCCGACCATGACGTCGAAATGCCCCGGCTCCTTGACCATGCGGTAGGCGCAGGCGTCGACCAGCATGCGCTCCCATCGGATGCCCGGGTAGTCCGTGGCCACCGACTCCACCACCTCGTCCCAGAGCACCATGCCGTGCGTGAGCGCGTTGGACTTGGTCACGCTGGTCAAGAGACCGCCGCGCGCCTTGGCGAGATCGAAGGCATAGCGCGCGATGCGCTCGATGCCCACGCGGGTGAAGAGCGAATTCTCGACCGCCGTCTCGCCGGTCAGGCCCGCGCGGAAGCGTCCTCCGAGGCGTGAATACTCGCCCTCGGTGTTCTCACGCACGAAGACGATGTCGACGTCCTCGGGCGCCGCCTTGATCGGCGAAGGGACGCCGGGGAAGAGCTTGATCGGCCGGAGGTTGACGTAGAGGTCCAGTTCGCGGCGCAAGCCCAGCACGAGCCCCCACACCGCCACGTGATCCGGCACGTCGGGGCTTCCCACGGCGCCGAAGTAGATCGCGTCGTGGCTCCGCACCATCTCCATGCCGTCGGAGGGCATCATCACGCCGTGGCGGCGGTAGTGCTCCGAGCCCCACGGCAGCTCCGTCCACTCGATCTCGAACCCGTACGAGGAGGCGGCGCGATCGAGCACGCGCCGCCCCTCCGCGATCACCTCGGGGCCGACCCCGTCGCCGGGGATGGCCGCGATCCGGTAGCGGTCAGGCGGCAACCGATGCCCCCCGCTCCACGCTCTCCGGCGCCGGCGTCAGCAAACTGACGACGACGCAGACGATGGCGTTGAGGATCAGCGCCGCGAAGCCGCTGTTGACGCCCTCGAACACCGAGCGCCCGGTGAGCGAGAGGTACGCCACCATGGCCACGCCGACCACGATGCCGGCTCCCACGCCCCATGCGCTCGTGCGCTTCCAGGCGAACGCGAGCACGACGCCGGGGAAGAACTGCGTGACGCCATTGTAGCCCATGAGCAGCAAGCCCACCAGCGACGACTTCGCCACCAGCCAGAAGAACAGCGAAAGCGCGGCCACCACCAGAACCAGGATCCGCGTGGTCAGCGTGCGCTCGCGATCCGCGGTGGCGATGCCCAGCCAGTCGCCCATCACGTTCTTGGTGATCAGGCTGGCCGCGGCGAGGATCTGCGCCGAGGCCGGAATCAAGCCCGCCAGACACCCGGCCGAGGCCAGCGCGCCGAGCGTGAACGGCGAGAAGTACTTCTGGACGACCAGCATGAACGACTGGTCGGCCGCAGGACCCTTGAGACCCGGCATCACCAGGAGCGCCGTGAAGCCCGCGAAGTATACCAGCAGCAGCATGAGCTGGTAGACCGGAAGGAAGACGGCATTGCGCCGCAGCGAGTCCTCGTTCTTCGCGGAGTAGATGGCCTGCATCGACTGCGGCCACATGAAGAATCCGAGCGACGTCAGCAGGACGGTGGAGACGAACCAGGTCGTCCCGAGGCCCGTGCTGGCGTGCGGCAGCGTCAGGTAGTCCGGTTGCTGCTGGAGCACCTTCGTGATGACGTTCGCCGGCGATCCGAAGAAGTGGATCGGCAGGACGATGCCGGCGAAGATCACCCCCAGGAGCACCAGCGCGTCTTTGGCGACGCTCGCCCATGCCGTTCCTCGGATACCCGTGGTGAACACGAAGAACGCGATGATGATGAACGCCACGCTCACCGCCACGGCGGCGTTGAAGCTGCCGTACCCGGCGATGTGCAGCAGGATCTCCAGGCCGGAGAGCTGGAGCGTCACGTACGGAACCAGGAAGACGAAGCCGACGATCGCGACGATCACTCCCAGCGCCTTGCTGCCGTAGCGCGTCGCGAAGAAGTCGGCGCCCGTCAGCAGGTTGTGCTTCTTGGCCACGCGCCAGATCGCCGGGGCCAGGAAGAAGCTGATGATGTAGGCGACGGTGCCGTAGCAGAGGATGTAGAACGCGGGTGCTCCGTGGCTGTAGGCCCATCCGGCGCCGCCCAGGAAGGTGAACGTCGTGTAGATCTCGCCGGCCATCAGCAGCCACAGCAGGAAGGGGCCGAAAGACCGTCCGGCTACCATGTACTGCTGCGGATCCATGAGGATGCCGCGCACGCTGAGCGAGCTCACGAAGACGACCGCCAGCAGGACCACGGCGATGATGCCGAGCGCAATCAGCGGGCCGCTCATGACTTCTGCTCCAGTCGGTAGACGTTCCACATGAAGATCGGCGTCAGCAGAATCCACGCAACGATCCAAGCGACCAGAAAAGGCAGACCGAGGATCCGCGGCTCGACGGAGTCGACGAACGGAATCGCGAACGTCAGCGCGAGAGCCGGGATGATGGCGAGAATGATCCGAGTGGTCATCGCATCTCCCCTCCACGTCAACCAGAGTGCAGGTATGACCCGAGACTTATGGCCGGGGCTGCAGCTTGCCTGCTCTCTTTCCTTTCATTATTCGATAGGCCGGACCCGGCTCCCGCACCCTCGAAGTGCTTCGCCGCCATGGCGCGCCCGCTGAGCCGCAACATCGTCATCTTGTCGTGGGTGAGCTTCTTCCAAGACGCTGCCACCGAGATGCTCTTCCCCGTGCTGCCGCTCTTCATCGTAGGGGTGTTGGGGGCGCCGGTCGCCGTCGTGGGGCTCGTCGAAGGGCTCGCCGAAGGCGTCAACTCCCTGATGAAAGGGGTGGCGGGGCGGCTCTCCGACCGCTTGCCTCGGCGTCCGCTGGTCGCCGCGGGCTATGCCACCTCGGCTACCGCAAAGGCGCTGATCGCGCTGGCGACGACGTGGCCGTTCGTCCTCTTCTGCCGCGTGCTCGACCGCGTCGGCAAAGGCGTGCGCACCGCGCCCCGCGATGCACTGATCAGCGCGGCGGCGGCGCAGGAGGCGCGCGGAGGCGCCTTCGGATTCCACCGCGCGATGGACGACCTCGGGGCCGTGGCGGGGCCGCTCGCCGGCCTCGCCCTCTTCGAAGCCCTCCACCACCAGCTCCGCCCTCTCTTCGTCATCGCCGTGATCCCGGCGTTCCTGAGCGTCGCGCTCATCGGACTGGTGCGCGAGCCGGCCCGGCCGGCCGGCTTCTCCCGCCCGTCGGGCGCCGCGTGGGCGTATCCGCGCGCGTACTGGATCGTGCTCGCGACGCTGACGATCTTCGGCTTGCTGAGCTTCTCCAGCGCGCTCATCATCGTGCGCATCCGCGAGATGGGCTTCTCGTCGGTGCAGATCTTCCTGGCGTACGCGCTCTTCAACCTGTGCAGCTCGCTCTTCAGCTATCCCGCCGGACGCCTCTCCGATCGCGTCCCGCGCCGCGTCGTCTTTGCCGCCGGCCTCGGCGCGCTGGCGTTGGCGTTCCTGGGCTTCGCGGCGGCGAGAGCCGCCATCTGGGGTTGGATGCTCTTCGCGCTCTACGGTGTCTTCGTCGCGCTCACGGACGGCGTGGGCACGGCGTGGGTCGCCGACTTGGTGCCGGCGGAACGCGCGGGCGGCGCGCTGGGACTCTATCACGCGGCGGTCGGCCTCGCGGCTCTGGTCGCGGGCATCTGGGCGGGTCTGCTCTGGGGAAGCGACGGCCACGTGCCGTTCGCGATCTCCGGCTGCGGCGCCGCCGTCTTGGCCGTGGCCCTGTTCGTGACCGGCAGGCGTCCCTGACGAAAAACGCCCAATCTCTCAGGGGACGGGCGCTTCCAGATCTGGAGCGGGAGACGAGGCTCGAACTCGCGACCCTCAGCTTGGGAAGCTGATGCTCTACCAACTGAGCTACTCCCGCGTCGAAAGCCACCGTTTCGTCGCGCCGTGGGGCCCTCCTGCCGCGGCGTGAAGGGCGCCTCCACGAACCCCAAGAACGGGCTCACGTGACCCAAGCGATCGTCGTCGGCCTCCTCTTCGCCGCGTTCCTCGTGCTGGCCGTCTATCGCCAGACGCGCGAGCGTCGCACGTCGCTGCTCGGCATGTGGTCGGCGCCCGCGGTCTTCGTCGTCCTCGCGGCGCTGGTCGCCGCGGAGGACCACCTCACCACGCCTCTCGCCATCGCCGTCCTGCTCGCCGCGGCCCTCGTCGGCATTCCCCTCGGCTTGTATCAAGGCGTCCACTGCACCGTCCAGGTCGACCGCGCCGCCCGGCGCATCACCTACAAAGCCAACCCCATCGGCGTGGCGATCATCTTGGCTGCTCTCGGCTTCCGCTTCGGCATCAAGATGGCCACGGGATCGCTCGCATCGCCGCACCCGCTCTCCGGGACCGCGGCCCTGATGAGCACGGTCGCGCTGGCGTTGGCCGTGGGCATGGTGATCGGGCTGCGCATCCACATGCAGCGCTGCTACAACGCGGCGCCACCGCAGGCGTCCGCGCCGCCGGCCTGAGGAAGCGGCATGAACGGCGAGGCATACGAGGACCTCTTCCGGCGCATCTCCCTGCGCTTCGACCGCATCACGTGCAGCGTGCGCCGCGATACCGGCGCAGTGATCGTCGAGTGGTACGACTTCGGTAACGTCTACGGCTGCTACCGCAGCGCGGAAGGCGCGACGCTCGCGCAGGCGCTGGCCGCCGCGCTTGCCGAGATCGAAGCGCCGCCGCGTGCCCCCGGCGCTGACGCTTAGCGGCTCGCAAGCCCTCCCGCAGAGAGCGCCCTGACCACCTCGGACACCGTGTTCGTCGAGAGCAGCAGCCGCTTCGCCACGGCGCCGCGGCGGTCGAGCACGTAGATGAGCGTGCTGTGCAGCTCGGGCACGCCGTCGCGCCCCCGCTCCGCCGCCACGCCGAAGGCGCGCATGACCGCCGCCACGTCCCGCGGCCGACCGCTGGCGAAGCGCCACCGGCGCGGGTCGGCGCCGATAGCCTGCGCCGTGCGCGCCATTACGAAGGGCGTGTCATACGCAGGATCCAGCGTGATGGTCAGCAGCAGAGCGCCGGCGCGTGCCGCGGGCAGCCGGCTCTGCAACGCGAGGAAGGCCGCCTCGGCGACCGGGCAGGCGTCCGTGCAGCGCGTGGCTACGAACGTGAGCACCACGGGGCGCCCGCGCAGCGAGGCGAGCGTGAACGAACGCCCCGTTTGATCGACCAGCGCGGCCGAGGCCGGGGCGCCGGCCGCGCGCGCCTGGGCCGTGACGGCGATCGCGCAGAGGATGATGATCGCGAGCAGGCTCCTCATGCGCCGATGCTGGCAGGCAACGCTGAGGATTCGCTGAGCGCCGAACGCGCGCGCGGGCTTCAGTCATTCTTCAGCGCGCGGCTCTACCGTCGGTGGTGCAACGACCGCTCATGCGACAGGAAGGAATGGACATGAAGGTACCCGCGCTCTCCACGATCGGTGCACCGCTCGCCGCCCTGACGCTGCTCTCGCTCCTTGCCGCCTGCGGGGGCGGCGGGAGCGGCGGCATGTACGGCGGCAGCACCGTCACCACGCCCTATGTCTCGCCCACCCCGGCGGCCACGGCTCAGCCGCAAGTGATTGGCCTCGCGCTCCCGCAAAGCACGATCGGCACGGTGACCGATCCGACGTTCGGCGTGATCGGCGGCTACACGCAGTCGACGTACTCGCAAGTGCTGGCCTTCGTCCCGGGATCGCAGGTGATGCTGCGCAACCTGGCGGCCAGCACTCCGCATACGCTCGACGTGATCGGGAACGCCGCCGGCGGCTTTCCGAGCAGCCCGGCGCTCTCGACCACCCCGGCCGGCGGGAGCACGCTGACCGCCGGATACGCGAGTGGGACCCTCAACGGCGGCTCGCTGATCGGCCCGCTGACGCTGGCGCAGGGCACCTATTTCATCGGCTGCGCGTTCCACTACGCCACCAACGCGATGCGCGACGTGTTGATCGTCCAGCCGAACGCGACGCCGGGGCCGCAGGCAACGCCTCCGTCGTCGGGTGCCGTGATTCCGTGCCCGGGGAACTACTGCTGACGGCTCGGACACATGATCGCGCGGCGCGCCTCCCACCCGGCGGCGGCGCGCCGCGCGCATCCTTCGAGTGCCCCGAACGCGCCCGGCTAGACGCGCCCGCTCAGGACGCCGGCGTCAAGATGCCCAGCTCGCGCCCCACGCGCTCGAAGATGTCCAGCGCCCGCTCCAACTGGCCGCGGTCCAGCCCCGCCGACATCTGCACGCGGATGCGCGCCGTTCCCTCCGGAACCACCGGAAAGCCGAAACCCGTGACGAAGAGCCCCTCACGCAACAGCCGCTCGCTCATCGCGATGGCGAACGACGTCTCGCCGACGATGATCGGGATGATGGCCGCCTCTCCGTCCAACGGACGGTAGCCGATCTCGCGGAGGGCCGCTCGGAACCAGCGCGTGTTCTCGCGCAGCCGGTCCACCAGCTCCGGGCGCGTCTCCAATTGAGTGAGCGCCTCGAGGGCACTCCCCGCCACCGTGCACGGCAGGGCGTTGGAGAAGAGCTGGGGGCGGGACCGCTGGATCAGCAGGTCGATCAGATTGGCCGATCCGCAGACGAAGCCGCCCGCCGCGCCGCCCAGGGCCTTGCCCAGCGTCCCGGTGAGGATGTCGATCTTCCCCTCGAGGCCGAAGTGCTCGATGGTGCCGCGCCCGCTCCTCCCCATGACGCCGGTGCCGTGACTGTCGTCGACGATGGTCACCGCGTTGTAGCGCTCCGCCAGCTCCGCGATCTCCGACAGCTTCGCAAGGTCGCCCTCCATCGAAAAGACGCCGTCGGTGATGATGAACTTGGTCATCTCGCGCGGCAGGCTCGCCAGCTGGGCCTCCAGGTTTGCCATGTCGCCGTGCTTGTAGCGCAGGCGCTTGGACTGCGTGGCCAGGCGGCAGCCGTCGATGATTGAGGCGTGGTTGAGCTCGTCGGAGACGATCGCGGTGCCTTCGACGGCAATCGTGGGAATGAGACCCGTGTTGGCGTTCCAGCACGAGACGTACGTCAGCGCCGCCTCGAAGCCGAAGCACGTCGCCAAGCGCTCCTCGAGCTCGCGGTGGATGTCGAACGTGCCGCAGATGAAGCGCACGCTGGCCGTGCCCGCGCCGTACTTGCGCAGGGCTGCGACACCCGCCTCGATCACCTTCGGGTCGTCGGCCAGGCCGAGGTAGTTGTTGCTGGAGAGCACCAGCACCTCGCCGGCCTCCTCCATCTTCACCTCGGGCGCCATGGGCGTCGTCAGGTGGCGCAGGTGCTTGTAGGTTCCCGCGGACTTCAGCGCCGCCAACTCCTCGCCCAGCCGCCGGTCGAACGCCGCGTTCATCGCTTCTCCTCCTGCGCGTGCGTCACGTCGAGAACGATCTTCGCAGCCTTCCCCTCGTGCATCAGCGCGAAGGCCTCCTCGAAGCGCGCGAACGGGAGCACGTGCGTGATGATGGGGCCCAAATCGATGCGTCCGCTCTTGACCAGCCCCTGCGTCTGGTACCAGGTCTCGAACATCTTGCGCCCGTTGATCCCCAGCACCGTGAGTCCTTTGAAGATGATGCGCTCGGCCAGATTGAGCTGCACGTCGTCGGAGGGGATGCCCAGCAACGCGGCTCGTCCGCCGTTGCGCACGGCCGCCAAGCCGAGGTTGATCGCCTGGCCGCTGCCGCTCATCTCCAAGAGCACGTCGGCGCCGTCGCCGCTGGTGAGCGCGAGGATCCGCTCCACCACCTGCGCGTCGCGCGCGTCGAGCACCGCGTCCGCGCCCAGGCGTTCCGCCAACGCCAGCTTCTCGGCGTTCACGTCGACGGCGATCACGGCGGCGGCGCCGGCGGCGCACGCCACGGGGATCGCCATCAAGCCGATCGAGCCGACGCCGGTGATCACCACCGTCTTTCCGCTGACGCCCGCCTCCATCACCGTGTGGACCGCATTGCCCAGCGGGTCGAAGACGGCGGCGAACTCGTCGGGAATCGCCGCGTCCAGTTTCCAGACGTTGAACTCCGGCATCGCGAGATACTCGGCGAAGGCGCCGTCGCGGTCGACGCCGATGATCTTCACGTGCTCGCAGATGTGCGCTTGGCCGGTGCGGCACTGAAAGCAGTAGCCGCACGAGATGTGCCCTTCCGCCGAGACGCGGTCGCCGGGGCGCACGGAGCGCACCCCCTCGCCCACAGCCGCCACGACGCCCATGAACTCGTGACCGACCACCAGCGGCGGCACCACGCGCCGCTGCGCCCACGCGTCCCAGCGGTAAATGTGCTGGTCGGTGCCGCAGATGCCGGCCTTCTGCACGGCGATCAGGACGTCGGTGGCCCCGATCGCCGGGACGGGGACCTCGGTCATCGCCATGCCCGGTCCGGCCGTGGATTTCACCAGCGCGCGCATGGAAGAGCCCGCGGAGGGTATCCGCGGGAGCAGCGTCGGAGATGTGGTCATCGCGGCCCGCCCTTCGACCCCGGTTAGGGGCCTCCTTCGGCGGCACGGGCCAACAGGCGCTCGGCTAGATCGCTCAAGCGAGCCACGGCGCGCTGGATCGCTGCGAGGTAGGCATGCCGCTCGTCGCCTTCCACCAACGAGGCCTCCAAGAGCTCCGCAAAGCCGCCGATGGTCGTGATCGGGCTGCGAATGTCGTGCGCGGTCCGCAAGAGGAATTCTCGCTGGTCATGCTGGTCCATGAACGCACCTCCGCCCGCAAGCCTCCGAAGATCGAGCAGGCCGGGCATGCGAGCCGTCGAACGCCTGCGTTCGAGGCTTCGGCCGAACCTGCATCCCCTCCGTTCGTCGCGGCAGGGATCCTTGTGAGCTTTGCCCTGGATGAACAACGTGTCTCCCCGACGCTTCCTCACGCGTGAACCCCCGCCGATCGCCTCCATCGCCAAGAGCGCTCCGTATCCGTGGTTCGTCGTCGGTACCGTCTGCATCGGCGCGTTCATGGGTCAGTTGGACGCCAGTATCGCCCAACTCGTCCTGCCGACGCTCCAGTCGACGTTTCACGCGAGCCTCGCCTTCGTAAGCTGGGTCGCGCTGGCCTACCTGCTGGTGCTGGGGGTCACCCTCCCGATCTTCGGACGCCTGGCCGACATGTTCGGCAGAAAGCTCCTCTACACGGCGGGCTTTCTGGTGTTCATCCTCGGCTCCGGCCTCTGCGGATTCGCGGACAACCTCGCCGGGCTGATCGCCGCGCGGGTCCTCCAGGCCGTCGGGGCGGGTCTCCTGCAGGCCAACAGCGTCGCCATCGTCACGGCCGCCGCCGGCCCGCAGCGTCGCGGCCGCGCGATCGGACTGCAGGGCGCCGCGCAAGCCATCGGCCTCTCCACGGGGCCCGCGCTCGGCGGCTTTCTCATCCAGAGCCTCGGCTGGAAATGGATCTTCTGGATCAACGTCCCCGCCGGCCTGATCGGAACGATCCTGGGCTGGATGATTCTCCCGCAGACCGAGGGCATTCGCCACGACGAGCGCTTCGACTGGTGGGGGGCGCTCCTGCTGACGCCGGCACTGACCGGCCTGCTCTTGGCGCTCAGCGAGGTGCGCGACTGGGGCGTCACGTCGGTGGCGTTTCTCACGTCGACGGCCGTGGCCGTCGGATTCTTCGTGCCGTTCGTCATGCACGAGAGCCGGAGCTCCAAGCCGCTGGTGGATCTCCAGCTCTTCCGCGTGCGGGCGTTCACGGCGGGCAACATCGCCGGCCTGATCTCCTACAGCCTGCTCTTCGGCGTCTTCTTCCTCTTGCCGTTCGGCCTCGAGCGCGGCTACGGCGAGTCGCCGTTCGTGGCCGGACTCCGGCTGACCACCATCCCCATCGCCTTGGGCATCGTGGCGCCGTTCGCGGGCCTGCTCTCCGACCGTCTCTCCGTGCGTCCGCTGACGGTGGCTGGGCTGCTGCTCGTGGCCGCGTCCCTGGTGGCCGTCGCCCTGCTGCTCGACGGGCGGACCGTCACGCTTGCGCCCCTCACGGTCGCCCTGACGGTCTTCGGCATCGGTCAAGGACTCTTCACCGCCCCCAACAACAGCGCGATCATGGGCTCGGCGGCGCACCACCGCCTCGGCGCCGCCGGCGGCATCCTCAACCTGATGCGCACCATGGGCACCAGCCTCGGCGTGGCGCTGGCGGCGACGCTGCTCTCGTTCGACATCGCCCGGCGCATGGCACCGGGAGAGACGGCGAAGGCCTCCCAGGCCGCGCTGCTGGCGGGGATTCACGACGTGATCCTGCTCTTCGCCGCGCTCTCCGTGGTCGGGGCCGCCGTCTCGATGGTACGCCAACGCAAAACCGCGCGCGTCGAGGCCCACGAACCGCTGATCGGGATCTAAGAGGGCCGAGCGCTACGGCGGCGGCGCCACTGGCCAGCGGCAGGTGAACGTCGAGCCGCTGCCGAGGTCCGACTCGGCGGTGACCGTTCCGCCATGTGCCTCCACGAGGTGCTTGACGATCGCCAGGCCGAGCCCGGTGCCGCTCGCGCCGCGCTGACGGGAGCGGTCGACGACGTAGAAGCGCTCGAACACGTGCGGCAGGTCGGCGAACGGGATGCCCGCGCCGGTGTCGCGCACGGTGAGCATGGCCTCGCCATCGCGGCACGCGGCGCCGATGGCGATCTCGCCTCCCGAGGGCGTATAGCGCAGCGCGTTGTCGACGAGGTTCACGAGGACCTGCGCCAGGCGGTCGCGGTCGCCGCGCGCCCGGACGCGCTCCTCGGCCTCGATGCGCAAGGTCACCCCCTGCTCCCGCGCCCGGCGCTCGAAGCTCTTGACGACCTCGCGCGCGAGCGCCGCCAGATCGACGTCGTCGATGCGCAGGACCATGCGCCCCGACTCCGCGCGTGCCAGCTCCAGCAGATCCTCCGTGAGGGCGATCATGCGCTCCACCTCTTGCCGCATCTGCGGGAGAAAGATGCTGCGCGCCTCCTCGTCGTCGCTCTCGAGCAGGGTCTCCACGGCCAGCTTCAGCGAGGCCAAGGGCGTCCTTAGCTCGTGCGAGACGTTGGCCACGAACTCGCGCCGCACGCGCTCCAGACGGACGAGGCGCGTCTCGTCGCGGGCCAGGACGATGGCGTCTCCGCCCGCGATCGGAAAGGCGAGAACCGCGAGCGTCCTCTCGCTCGGGAGCTTGCGGAAGACGACGACCGTCTCGGCGACCTCTCCCTCCAGCGCCCGGTGGACGATGCGGTCCAGCTCGTACGAGTGGACCAGCTCGATCAGCGCGCGCCCGGGAGCGAGCTGCGCGGGGATGCCCAGGATCTCCGTCGCGGCACCGTTGGCCTGCAGGACGCGTCCCATGGGGTCGACCAGCAGCGCCGCGGCCGGCAGGCGGGCCAGCACCTCCTGCAGCCGTCGTTCGCCGTCCCCCTCGACCTGGCCGTTGGCCTCGGCGTCGGGGCGCGGCGGCACCGCGGGCAGCGCATCGGCCGCCGCGCGCCGAGCCAAGGCCCAGCCGACGGCCACGCCGCCCAAGCCGCAGGCGGCCGCGATGGAGATCAGTTGGCCCAAGGCGGCGGGCGTCACGCTTTGAATACGTACCCGCGCCCGCGCACCGTCACGATGTACTCGGGCCGGTTGGGATCGCGCTCGATCTTCTCGCGCAGCCACCGGATGTGCACGTTGATCGTCTGCTGCTCGCCCTCGAAGTCGTAGCCCCAGACCTTGTCGAGCAAGGTCTGCCGCGTGACGATGTGCCCCTCGTTCTCCATCAAGAGCTGGAGCAGCTTGAACTCCTTGGGCGCCAGGGCCACCTCCTCGCCGCGCACGGTGAGTTGGCCGCGCCCCGGATCGAGACGGACCTCGCCGAACTCCAAGACGCGCTCGCGACCGTGGGCGGCGCCATCGTTGCGGCGCAGGCGCGCCTTGACGCGCGCGAGGAACTCGTGGAGAGAGAACGGCTTGGTGACGTAGTCGTCGGCTCCAAGCTCCAGCGCCAGCACCTTGTCGATCTCCTGGTCCTTCGCCGTCAGCATGATGATCGGGACGCTGGAGATGCGCCGGATCTGCTTGCAGGCCTCGATGCCGTCGAGGACCGGGAGCATGATGTCGAGGATCACCAGGTCCGGCTGCTCCGAGGCGGCCATGGAGACGGCGGTCCTGCCGTCGCCCGCGGTGCAGACCTCGTAGCCGTTGCGCTCCAGGTTGAAGCGCAGCGTGCGCACGATCGACACCTCGTCGTCGACGACGAGGATCTTGCGTTTGGCCTCCTTGGACTCCGTCATCGCGCGACCGTTTCCGCCTCCAGCCGTCAATACCCCGCGACCGCCCGATGATCGGCGTCGCGATCGACGTGAACGGCGCGCATCGTCACCGGTGCCCCCAACGCCGCCGCCAGCAGATCCGACTTCGCCCTCGCCGCCTCGATCTCCGCGCCGATCTCCTGAGCCGCCTCCACGTCCACGGCCAGGGCGCCCGCCCGCAGATCGGCGCGCACGCCGGTCACCACTCCCAGCTTGCGCGCGTCCAAGGCATCGGCCACACGCAGGAGGCCCGCCAATTTCGCCACGCGGTCGCGCGCCTCCGGCGAGAGCAGGGCGAACTCAGGATGGCGCTCCTTGGGCATCGAGCGGCGGTGATAGCGGGCCACGGCCGAGACCAGCACTAGTTCTCCCGGGGCCCAGCCGCGGAGGTCGGCGTTGCGGATGAGATAGGCCGAGTGCTTGTGATGCGAGGAGAGGGAGAGAAAGCGCCCCACGTCGTGCAGCATGGCGGCAGCGTAGAGCAGCTCCCGATCCGCCGATCCCAGAGCGTGCAGCGTCCGAGTCTGGTCGAAGAGCGAGAGCGCGAGCGAGACCACGGTATGCTCGTGCTCCCCGCCTGCGCCAAAGCGCACCGCGAACTCGTGTACCGCTTCGGCGCGCACGGCATGCGGGTCGCCGGAGAGCGTCGCCCGCTCCAGCCGCTGGTCGACGAACTCGGCGACGAGCCCCTCGCGCAGCGCGCGATCGCAGACGATAAGCGATGAGCGCCCCAGCAGCTCGAGCACTCCGAGCAGCACGGCGGCTCCCGCGACGATGATGTCCGCGCGCCGGGGATTCATCCCCGGCACGCGGCGCCGCTGCGCGATGGTCATGCGCAGCAGGGACCTCTGCAGCCCGCGCAGCCGGGAGGCGGTCAGCTCGTAACCGTGGACGCGCCCCGGGGCAAGACCCCGTGCCGCGGCATCGGCGCCGGCCAGCCCCAACGCGGTCCCCGAGGTGGCGATGACCACGTCGAAGCCGTACTCTCGCAGACTCCGGCCCAACGGGCGCAGCGTCCGCGCCACGTGCCGCTGGAGCCGCCGGTAGTCGCCGGGGTCGATCGGATCGTGGCCGGCGAGAAACTCCTCGTACAGGCGCAGGCTCCCCAAGCGCACCGACCGCAGGAAGCGGGGACGATCGGCGTCGGCGACGATCACCTCCGTGGAGCCGCCGCCGATGTCCACGATGCACGCCACGCGCCCGTGCAGGGGATAGCCGCGCGCGACGCCGAGCTGGATCAGACGCGCCTCCTCCGCACCGTCGATGATGCGCACCTCGATGCCCGACGCACCCCGCACCGCCTCAACGAACTCCCGGCCGTTGCTGGCCTCGCGCACCGCCGAGGTCGCGACGGCGCGGATCTCGTCGGCTCCGGCCGCGCGCGCGAGCGCGGCGAAGCGGGCGATGGCCTCCACGCCCCGGCCAAAGGCCTTACGGCCGATGCGCCGCTTCTTCAACGCCTCGCCGGCGCCCAGGCGCACCATCTCGCGCTCCTTGCGGAGCTGGTGCGCGGAGCCGGTGGACTCGTCGACGTCCACCAGGATCAGGTGGATCGAGTTGGTTCCGATGTCGATAGCGGCCAAGACGGCCATAGGTTGGTCGACCTCGCCGTCACCGCCGGGCGTTCAGCGCGCTGCGGCGCCGATGCGCGCTCGAGCCGGCGCTCCTGCCTCCGGTACCAGTTGCTGACCGTACCCGAGCTGCGCGGAGAGCTCGCGCGCAACGGTGAGCAAAGGCGGGACGCACGACTGCGCCTTCTCCGGCGTCATCCTGGTGGTGGGGCCCGAAACGGAGAGCGCGCCGATCACCTGGCCGCGGCGGTCGAAGACGGGCGCGGCCACGCAGCGCACGCCTTCCTCCATCTCCTCGTTGTCGAAACCGTAGCCCTGCCGGCGGATCTCCGCGAGCTCCTTCTCGATCTGGTCGCGCTCGACGAGCGTGTGCACGGTGCGCGGCCGCATCCGCTGAGAGAGCAGCGCGTGGCGCTGCTCCTCGGAGAGGAACGCCATGCAGACCTTCCCGCTCCCGGTGCAATAGAGCGGCGCGCGCATGCCGGGCTGCGTGAACATCTTGACGAGGTAGTTCGACTCGACCTGATCGAGGTAGCAGATCTCCTCGTCGGCGAGCGTCACCAAATTCGACGTCTCGCTCGTCGCGCGCATCAGCCGCTCGAGGTACGGACGACCGAGGAGCCGCAGATCGAGATGCACCTCCGCGGCGGTCGAAAGCGAGAAGATACGGGCACCGAGATGATAACGCGCCGTCTCGGGATCTTGACGCACGTAACCGCGGTCGACGAGCGTCGCCAACAAGCGATGCACGGTCGAGACGTGTAGCCCGACGATATGCGATAGCTCGCTGATCCCCGTGGCGCTGCGCCGCGTGGCGAGCGCCTCCAACACGTCGAGCGTCCGATCGACGGATTGAACGGTAGGGCGACCCAAAGCGGTCTTCCGACGTTCCTTCGGCATCCGGCCTGCACTCCTACGCCATGGAAGAGAAAGGGCTCAATTTTTGCTTAGTGGACTGGCGTTCCTGTCGTCGAAAGAAAAGTGGCTATCTCGCGCGCCGCCTCCACTCCCCCGGCTTCCCACGGCAGACGGTGATCGCCGTCGACCAGCAGGAGCCTGACGCGGGGGGCCCCGCCCAGGAGCTCGCGGGCGTCGGCCTCGTCGAAGACGGCGTCGGAGCGCCCGCGCACCAGGAGCGTGGGCGCGCTGATGGAGTCCAGCATCGCCGGGCTGATCGGCGGGCTCACCAGGCTCGCGAAGACGCCGGCCGGGACCACCAGCGCCGGGGGCGTCCGGAGACCAGCGTCGCGGGTCCCCAGCAAGGCCATCGTGACGGCGCGTTCCGCCACGGCGGCGGGGACCCGGGAACCGAGCCACGCCCGCAGGAGCGGCGCCGTCAGAACCGTCTGGTCCTCCAGCGCATCCGGCGCCAGGAGCGGAGCCACCAGCACGAGCTTGGTCACGGGAGTGCCGGCGGCGTATGCGGCGGCGACGTCGGCTCCGTAGTCGTAGCCCACCACGTCGACGCCTCCGGGGTGGCTGCGCGCCAGCGCCGCCACCGCCGCGGCCACGTCGGCCACGGCGCGCGGGAGGGAGCAGACGTCGCGGCCGCGCGGCGGCATCGACTCGCCGTACCCGTCGAGATCGAGCAGGTAGGGGTCGAGGCCGGCCGCCAGAGCCGCGGCCAGCCACGAGTCCGCGGCGTCGCGGTCGAACGTGGGGACACCCGGGAAAACGGCGCCGTGGACGAAGAGCACGGCCGTTGCGGGAGGAGCGGCGGCCGCGGGATCCACGCGCTCCCGCAGGCGCAGCCAGAGGCCGTCCGCCTCGATGTGCATGTCCTTGGGCGCGCTCGCCGCGCGCGCCGACAGCGCGCAAGGCAGCATCGAGGCAAGGGTCAGGAGGAGCGCGGCGATCCCGCGCACGGTCGAGCGCATGAAGCGGAGCACCTCAGGCCGGGGCCAGCTCGGTGTCTTCGAAGGCGTACGTGGTACCGTCGATCTCCACCAGGTAGGGCAGGTAGGACGAGTTCTCCGCGCTGACCAGGATGCCGACCGTTCCGGCCGGGATCATCCCGGCGCCGCCGAGGTCCAGGTCACGGACAAGACGCACGCGCTGCCCGATGTCGAATGCTTCCGCCATGACGCCCCTAGTCTCTCGTCCCGCGCGATTCCCCTGCCTCGGTAGCCGCACGCCCGGACGCGGAACGCCGCCGGGCGGGTATAGGAACCGGGCGCGCGCACGCAAGGACGGACGGCGCGCCGGCTGGAATGGCATTGGGTTCCGTCCCGTTTCGACCAGTAGAGGAAAAGATGTTCTCATGCTGACGAGCCTTCGCCGC
Source organism: Candidatus Dormiibacterota bacterium (assembly GCA_035533275.1). Classification (GTDB taxonomy): domain Bacteria; phylum Vulcanimicrobiota; class Vulcanimicrobiia; order Vulcanimicrobiales; family SCRA01; genus SCRA01. The sequence continues at coordinate 186,319 of DATLUD010000077.1, forward strand.
CCGACCTTCGACGAGATGAACCTCTCGCTCGGCAAGCGAGCCCGACTCCATCGTTTGATGTACGAGCACGGTCCCGCCAACGGGACGCTGATGCTCCTGCCGCTCGACCAAGGCCTCGAGCACGGCCCCATCGACTTCTTCGCGAACCCGGACTCCATCGACACCGATTGGGTGCTGCGGCTCGCCGTCGAGGGAAAGTTCTCCGGCTTCGCGTCTCACGTGGGGCTCGCCGAGAAGTACATGAAGGCGTACGCCGGCCGCGTGCCGCTGGTGCTGAAGATCAACGGCAAGACGAACATTCCTAGCGACGACGACGCGTTCTCGCCACTCAGCGCCAACGTGGAGGACGCCGTGCGCCTCGGCGCCGATGCCGTCGGCTACACGCTCTACGTGGGATCGCCCGCGCAGGACCGCGACATCGCGCAGTGCGAAGCCGTCCGACGCGACTGCGAGAAGTACGGCATGCCGCTGATCGTCTGGTCGTATCCGCGCGGTAGCGCCGTGAAGGCCAAGGGCGGCATCGACGGGCTCTACGCCGTCGACTACGCGGCGCGCGTGGCCTGCGAAGTGGGCGCGGACATCGTCAAGCTCAACCAGCCGAAGTGGGAGGAAGAGAAGGCATCGGCCTCGCCCAAACCCTACAACACGCTCAAGCTCGAGGAGCACGAGGCGCTGGCCAAGGTGGTCAAGAGCGCGGGACGCACGCTCGTGCTGGTATCCGGGGGCTCGAAGCTCTCCGACGAGGACACCTACCACAAAGCGCAGGTCGCGATGGAGGCCGGCTGCGTCGGCCTGATCTTCGGCCGCAACATGTGGCAGCGCAAGTGGGACGACGCGCTGGCGATGTCGGCCCGCATGCACAAGCTCATGGAGCAGTTCGGGCAGTAGCTGCAACCCTCGCGGGATGCCGCTCGTCCAAGGGATCGTGATGTCAACCAGCGCCGCGCGCCCCCTCGAGGAGCGCATCGAAGAGGCTCTCGACCAGATCCGCCCCGCCATCGCCGCTGATGGCGGGGAGGTCTGGCTCTCAGAGATCGAGGGCGATACCGTCTACGTCGCGATGCTGGGCGCCTGCGGCGACTGCGCGATGTCTCGCCAAACGCTCAAGCTCGGGATCGAGCGCGCCATCAAGGAGCGCTGCCCCGAGATCCACGCCGTCGAGCAGATCTAGGAATCCGCGATCTCGTCATACCAGCGTCGGCAAGCGGCTGGGTATGCCTATCGAGGGGCGCTCCGACATCGGCCCGGAGACACGACGTCGAGAGGGCCGATGCGGCGCGAGCAGGAGCGGCACATGGACGTGCCGCGACGAGCGGCCCCAAGAAAGGCATACCCAGCCGCTTGCCGGCGTTAGCTGGCGTAGGTCGGAGATTCCCTGGATGTGCGATCAGCCTGCGGGCAGGATGCCCGTTCTGCGCAGATGCGCGAGGATGCGCTCGAGCTGCTCCAGTGTGACGGCGTCGGCGCTCATCCCCGGCCGGCGAATCGCCGTGTGGCGAATGGCGCCGCGCTGAACGAGGATGTGCTTGCGCAGCGAGATCCCGAGCTTCGGCTGAAACTCGAAGCGCACGAGCGGCAGCATGCCGAAGAACAGCTCCTCCGCGCTCTCTCGGTCGCCGGCGGCGTGGAGCTCGAAGAGGCGCACCAGCAGCTCGGGATAGGCGAAGCCCGTCATGATGCCAACCGCGCCGCGCTCGAGCTCCTCCAGCGCGTACTGCCCTCCCAGCGCCCCGAAGACCATCATCCCGCTGCGCGATAGCTCCGCCAAGCGGGCCATCTTCGGACCCGTGGGCGCTTCCTCGAGCTTCACGTAGCCGATGCCGGCGTCGTCGCCCAAGCGCGCCAGCAGCTCCGGCGAAAGCAGGATCCCCGTCGAGGCCGGATAGTCGTGGATCACGATCGGCGCGGCGAGCGCGCGCGCGATCTGCTCGTAATGGCCGAAGATGGCCTGGTCGTTCTGCGTGGGGGGCGGCGCGACCAGCAACGCGTCGGCACCCAGGTCGAGCATCGCGCGCGCGGCCTCGATGGCGGCCATGGTCCCGGGGGCGCCGGCGCCCACCACCAGGTGGCGATCACGCGGAAGCGCTTCGCGAAAGGCGCGCACGGCACGCAGCCGCTCCGCCTCCGTGAGCTTGTCCGCCTCGCCCATCACGCCGAGCACCGCCAGGCCCGCGACGCCGCGCTCGCACATGAACGCCGTCATCCTAGCGATGCTCTCCACGTCCAGCGCGCCGTCCTCGTCGAACGGCGTCGGCACGATGGGATAGATCCCCCGCAGCGTTTGCTTCTCCATCTCCTCCTGCTCCGTCACGGAAATTCGATCATCGCCTTGAGCGCGCTGCCGCCCGCGCGCATGCGGGCGTAGGCTCCCGCGGCACCCTCGATGCCCACGCGCTCGGTGACCACGTGCTCCGGCATGACCACGCCGTCGATCAGCAGCTGCAGCGCCTCGCGCATGTCGTCGGGACCGGCGGAGTACGAAGGCACCAGCGCGATCTCGCGCAGGTAGAGGTCGTACCCGTCGATCGCCACCTCCGCGCCTTCCGGCGTCGGCGTGAAGAGCACCACCGTCCCCGCCGGAGCGCACGCCGCGATGCCTGCGCGCCATGCCTGTGGCGTACCGGGGCCGACGACAACCACGTCGAAGGGAGCGTGCTCACGAGGGCTCGCGCCGTCCTCCGGCGCCCAAACCCCGTCGGCGCAAAGCGAGAGCGCGCGCGCGCGCCGCCAAGCGTCGAAGTCGACGCCGCACACGTACGCCCCGCGCGCCTTGGCAACGATCACGTGGAGCAGCCCCATCGCTCCCAGACCCACCACCAGCACCCGGCTCGCTTCGCTCACGCGGCCGCGGCGCAGGCTCTTTGCCACGCACGCCAACGGCTCGGCCAGGCTCGCGGCGGCGAACGGCAGGGCGGGCGGCACCACGAGCGCGTCGCCCACGTTCTCGCGCGGCACCAGGATGTACTCGGCGATGCCGCCCGGCACCAGCTTGGTCGCGCGCCACGTCGGGCAATGCACGTAGGCGCCGCGGCGGCAAGACTCGCACGCGAAGCACGGGGCATGGTGGTGCAGGGCCACGTGATCGCCGACGCGCACGTCCTCCACGCCCGGGCCCACCGCCGCGACCTCGCCCGCGGGCTCGTGGCCGAGCACCAGCGGCGCTTTGCGGCGCACGTACCAATCCATGAGGTCGCCCGAGCAGATCCCGCTCGCGCGCGTGCGCACCAGCAGCTCGCCCGCCGCGGGACGCGGAACGTCCATCTCCTCCACGCGCAGCCGATCGACGTCGTAGAGCCGCAGCACGCGCATGCGCCCCGGGATCGCGGCCACGGCGCCGGGCGCGCCGCTCACGGCAGCACCGCGAACTTCACGCCTTCGCCGCGCTCCAACCGCGCGAAGACGCGTTCGAGCTCGCCGAGGGGAACGCGGTCGGTGATCAACGGCTCCACGTTCACGCTCCCGGCGCAGAGCAGCTCGTAGGCGCGGCGGACGTCTTGGGGGCGGAAGTGAAACGGCGAGACCACCGTGAGCTGATCATAGTGGATGCGCGAGGTGTCCACGGGCACCGTGCTCCCCGGCGGCGGCCCGCCGAAGAGGGAGATGGTGCCGCCCCGGCGCGCCAGGCCCAACGCCGCCAGCCAGCCGTCGACTTGCCCCGTGCACTCGACCACGCGGTCGGCGCCGCGGCCATCGGTGATCTCCTCCACGAGCAGGCGCGCCTCGCCCAGCGTGTGCGAGCCCAAGCCCAGCTCCAGGGTCCACTCGGCGCCCAGGGCGCGCGCCAGCTCCAAGCGCTGGGCATGACGCCCCATGACGGCCACGCGCGCGCCGAGCGCGCACAGCAGCGCCACGTGCAGCAGGCCAAAGCCGCCGGCGCCGATCACCACCACCACGTCGCCGGAGCGCGGGCTCAGCAGGGCGGCGTCGTGGACCACGCAGGAGAGCGGCTCCAGGAAGGCCGCCGCCTCGTACGAGAGCGAGGCCGGCTTGACGAAGGCGTTGCGGTCGACGATGTGGCTGGGCAGCAGCAGCTGCTCGGCATACGCGCCCAGGATCTTGGTCTCCATCACGGAGGCGCAGAGACTCTCTTGGTCGGCTCGGCACCAATAGCACGTCCCGCAGGGCGCCGAGTGGACGGCCATGATCCCGTCGCCGACGCGGAAGCGATCCACGCCCGCGCCGAGCACGGCCACGTCGCCGGAGAACTCGTGGCCGAAGGGCGTGGGCATCGGCATCTGCGGATGGCCGCGGCGAAACGCCTTGAGGTCGGTCCCGTCGGTGAGGGCCGCGCGCACGCGCACCACCACCTCGCCGGGACCGGGCCGGGGAGCGGGAACCGAGCGGATCTCGACGCGCCCCGGCGCCGTGAGAAAGCCGACCTGAATCATAGCTGCAAGGGCTCGGCATACCCCGTCAGCTCCACATACCCCTCCCCCGCGGTGCAGCGGTCCGGCGGCCCGTTCAGAGGCGCCAGGCAGACGTCGCCCTCCCAGTAGGTGTAGTGCCCAGGGCTCACCAGCTCTTGATCGCGCAGGCGCGGCGTCACGCGAATCGCCACGTGCGCCGAGGGCACGCGCACGATCCATCCGCTTGGGTAGCGCGCGTGGGTATGCGGGCTGACCCACGTGCCCGTCGCCTCGGTCGAGAATTCGGCCAGCGTGAGATGGCGCGTCCGCCCATCACGCTCGACCAGCGTGCCGCTCGACTGCGGTACCGCGCTTCCGTCGGCGCGGCGCAGACGGTAGAGCATGATCTCCCGGCCGTCGGCGAGTTGGAGAGCGAACCAATCCCACCCCACCACGCCCGGCTCCAGCTCGTCGCTGCCGAACTCGTGGTCCATCCACGCCAGCGCGCGCACGTGCCGGACGTTCGCACTCACGCGCACCGTGCCCGTGCCCACCAGCCGCGTGAGCGAGTAGTAGTGCGATGCGCAGGTGCGGCAGGACCCCTTCCACGAGATGCCGTCCGTGCCGTTGATCGCAGGCGGCTTGAGGCTGCGCAGCGAAAGGTCGATGGCGTCGCCCGCCGTGCGCGCGCGCAATCGGATGGGATCCTCGCCGCGGATCGACCAATCCAGCGCGTGAACGTCGAGCCGGTCGCGGGAGGACCCGGCTTGCCCCAGGGCCGGGCGCACGACCTGCTCCGTGAAGGTGAAACGGCGGTCCGTGACGTCGGTGAGCGCGAAGTGCGCGGGAAAGATCTCGCCGTTGCGCCAGCGCGACTCGCCGGGAGCGGGCGTCGGGGCTCCGGGCTCCAGTCCCAAGCGGAAGATCGTCAACTCGAAGCCGTAGCGGTGTCCGTCGTCGGCGACCAGATGGCCCGTGAGGTACCACCACTCCGTGCGATAGGCGGGATGGCTCCCGTCGTCGCGCGGGAAGACGAAACGATAGGGCGCCCCGGCGCTGCGCCATCCGGCGGCGCAGCACGCCACGATCGCCAGCAGCGCGAAGAGGCGTCTCATTCCTCTCGCACCGCCTCGGCCGTCGCGATCCGGGCGGCCACGTTGGCCGGCACCACCGCCGCGGCGAGCGCCGCCGCCACGACGGCCGCCGCGAGCTGGGCGAACGAGGCCCACGGCACGCGCAGCTCGATCAGCCAGCCGAATGTCTGCGCGTTGATCACGTAAATCAGCAGCAATCCCAGCGCCATGCCCAGCACCACGCCCGCCACCGCCGCCCCAACGCCCAACAACCCCGCCTCCACCAGCACCATCGTCCGCACCTCCGCGCGCCGCAGGCCGAGGTAGCGCAACAGGCCGATCTCGCGACGCCGCTCCAGCACCAGCGCGGCGAGCGCGGTCGTCACGCCCAGCATCGCGATGGCGATGGAGATGACGTAGAGCGCCGACGTGATCGCGAAGGTGCGATCGAAGATCCGCAGCACCTGCGCCCGGAGTTGGCGGTTGGACTGGATCGCCAGCCGCGCCGGCGCCGCCGCGTGCTCGATCCGCGCACGCAGCGCGTCGAGATCGACGCCTGGACGCGCATAAACGGCGATCGAGTTGATCGCGCCGTCGTGCCACCAACGCCGATACGTCCCGATGTCCATCACGACGAAGCCTGCGTCGCTGGAGTAATCGTTGTAGACGGCCACGACGCGGAACGAGCGCTCTCCCGAGGGCGTGGCCAAGGCGATCTCCTCTCCCGGGCGTACGCCGAAGCGCACCACGAAGGGACGGCTTGCCACCACGGCGTCGTGGCCCACCAGCTCCCGCTGGAGCGCCGCGAGGTCGACGCGTCCCAAGAACTCCATCTTCGAGCGGGTCGCGAGGCTCGAGAAGTTGGTCGCACCGAGGTTCGTGATGCGCCCGCGAAAGTGGATCTCCGTGCCGCGGAAGACGTCGACGGCGGCGACCCCGGGCACGCGCGTCACGAGCGCGGGAAGCCGGGAGCCGGCGACGGCGTCGAAGCCGGCGTCGGTGGGTCCCGCGGGCGTGATGAAGAGATCGGCTTTGAGCGTCTGGTAGGTCCACGCGGCGACGGTGCTCCGGAACGACGAGACCAGCGTTCCGATGGCCACGCTCATGCCGAAGGCCACGGCCAGCGCCGCGAGCGCCACGCCGTTGCGCCGCAGCGAGACGCCAACGTTGCGGGCGCCCAGCGCAGCCGCGGGAAAGCGCCCGAGCAGAGCCCCTCCGATGCGGGCCAGGCCGCCCAGCCCCAGCGGCGCCACCAGCGAGACGCCGAAGACGAAGAGCAGTCCCGCCGCGAAGCCCGCCACGGGGACCCCGCCGATCGCGGGGAGGCGCGTCAGCGCCGCCCCGGCCGCCAACGCCGCGGCTCCGGCCCCGGCATAGGCTCGCAAGCGTCTGGAGGAGCGCCGCTCGAAGGCTCCGGCACGCATCGTCGTGGCGGGTGCCGTGCTCGCCGCCTCCAGCGCGGGGGGAATCGTGGAGAGCGTCGCCGCCGCCACGCCGATCGCGAACACCGCAGCGAAGACGTGCCAGTCATAGAACACGCGGTCGCCTCGCTCGAAGACGTAGAGCGAGCTCACCGTCTGCGTCACCGCCGCCACCGTGTAGCGCGCCAAGAGCGCCCCGAAGAGCAAGCCGCACGCCGCGCCGAGGAGTCCCACCACGAAGCCCTCGCCGACGAAGGTGACGAAGATCGAGCGCCGCGAGACCCCCAGCGCCCGCAACACGCCGATCTCGCCGCGCCGCTGGACCACCGCGATGGCCACCGCGTTGTAAATCAAGTACGTTCCGACCAGCAGAGCGACGTAGGCCAGCGCCGTCAGATTGAGGCGGAACGATTGCAGGAGCGACGAGATCTCGCCGGTTCGGCCCCGCGGCGTCGTCACGCGCGCGTTGGGCGGCAGCACTTTGCGCAGTTCCGCGCTCACGCGCGGCAGGGCCGACGCCGGGTCGACCACGCAGTCGATGCGGTCGAGGCGGCCCACTTTGCCGAAGATCTGCTGCGCGGTGGAGATGTCCGCGAAGACGACGCTCGCGTCCACTCCCACCAGCGCCGGGCGGATGGCCGCCACGATCAGCGCTTGCCGGCGCACGCCGATGCCGACGGTCCAGCGCGAGCCGGGGCGCAAGTGGTAGCGCTGCGCGATCTCCCGGGAAACGACGACGCCGTCGTGGCCGATCAGCGTCGCCAGCTCCGGGGCCTCGCGCGCGGTGCCCGATTCCTCCCGCTCCTGTGCGGCGCCCGAGCCCGGGTACGGACGCAAGACGTCCACGCCGATCACCGGCAGCGGCTCCCCCGAGCGCGGATCGCCCGGGTTCTCGCCGGCCGCGATCGTCCCCGTCACCGTCGGCTGCGCATAGGTGACGCCGGGCGTGCTCTGGACGGTCAGGAGGGCGCGCTCGTCGAACGGCGCGCCGTCGGCTACGACCTGCAGGTTGACGCGACTGCTCACCACGTTGACGCTGCGTTGGAACGAGCGTATGGCGGTGGCGTTGGCCAACTGCACGGCCACCGCAACCCCGACCCCGAGGGCCACCGCCACCACCGTGAGCAGCGTGCGCCACGGGTGCTCGCGCACGTAGCCCAGCACGAGCGCCCGCAGCAGCCACGCCGCGGTCACGCCACGATCCGCCCGTCGCGCATGTGGACCACGCGGTCGGCGATCTTCGCCGCTTCGGCGCTGTGCGTCACCATGAGGATGGTCTGCCCCTCGTCGGCGATCTCCCGCAGCAGCTCGAGTACGGCCGCGCCGCTGCGGGAGTCGAGGTTTCCCGTCGGCTCGTCGGCGAGCACGATCGCCGGGCGGTGGGCCACGGCGCGCGCCACCGCTGCGCGCTGCAGCTGTCCGCCGGAGACCTGCGAGGGATACTTGCGCGCCTGCGCCGCCACGCCCACGCGCTCGAGGAGCTCGCGCACGCGGCGCTCTCGCTCGCGCGCCGGCGCACCCACCAGGACGAGGGGCAAGCCGACGTTCTCCTCGAGCGTCATCGTGGGGAGAAAGTTGAAGAACTGAAAGACGGTACCGACGCGCTCGCGCCGCAACGTCGTCAGCCGCTCGTCGTCGAGCTGCGAGGTGGACTCCCCAGCAACCAACACCTCACCGCGCGTGGGCAGGTCGACGCAGCCGATCAGGTTGAGGAGCGTGGATTTCCCGGACCCGCTGTCTCCCACCAGTGCGACGAGCTCCCTCGCGCTCACGACCAGATCGACGCCCCGCAACGCCTCGACGCGCTCGTCGCCCGCGCCGTAGATCTTCCACACGCCTCGAGCGGCGATGGGGTGCTCGAACGACTCCACGACCGTCCTTTCTCCCGGCATCGCGCCGGGAAAACGCCGAGGCGACCCCTTGCGGAGCCGCCTCGCAGCCGGCGCCGGTCGGGCGGCGTTACTTCTTGAAGTAGTCGGCGTTCGTCTGCATATACGACTGCCACTTGTCGGGCACGTCGGTATCCGCGTAGATGGCTTCGACGGGGCAGGCCGAGACGCAGGCGCCGCAATCGATGCAGACCTCGGGATCGATGTAGAGCTGCTCGTCGGTATCGGTGCCGTGAATGCAGTCGACGGGACACACGTCCACGCACGACCGGTCCTTCACGCCGATGCACGGTTCGCAAATCACATAAGCCATCAGTCGGACTAACCTTTCTTGACTCTCCGCAGCGACCAGTCGAAGCGACCTCTCTAGGCCCCGCATTCTCGCGCCCCGCGGCGGGGTCCTTGCCCAGCCGCCTCGTCAACAGGTCGCCCGCCTCGCCGCACATAATGGCACCCCGAGATGGCGTCCCTCCCGCAGTTCGCCGCGGCGGCCGTGGCAACGATCTTCACGATGGTCGACCCCTTCGGCCTCGTGCCGATGTATCTGGCCGCCGTGGCGGGGACGCCGCCCGCGGTGCGCCGCAAGGTCCCCCGCAAAGCCGCCGTGATCTCGGGCATCGTGGTCCTGCTCGCGGGCGTGGTTGGACGCGAGGTGCTCCGCCTGTTGGGAGTCACCCTCCCCGCCTTCTCGATCGCGGGCGGGGCGTTGCTCTTCCTCGTAGCCCTGGACATGGTGTTCGGCCGCACCACGGGGGTGCGCGACGGCGCCGAGGAGCGCAGCGAGGCGGCGACCGCCTCCGACCCGAGCGTCTTTCCCGTCGCCTTCCCCATGATCGCGGGCCCGGGAACCATCCTCACCGTGATCTTGCTGGTGGACCTGGCCAAGGGCGATCCGCTCAAGCTCGCGATCGTGGTCGGCGCTCTCGCGCTGGCCATCGGCGCGAGCTACCTCGCGATGCGCTTCTCGGATCGGCTGATGCGCCTTGCGGGCCAGACGGGGATGCACGTGCTCACGCGCCTGCTGGGGGTCGTGCTGGCTGCGCTCGCCATCCAATTCGTCCTCAACGGCATCACCGGCTACCTCCACCCCAGCGAGCTCTTGGTTCCGTGACGCGCCGCAACGCGGCGCGCGCTCCATCCGTTTGGAGGTGTATGAACGCTCGCACGTTGGGGAGTCTCAGCCTCGTGCTCCTGGCCATCCTCCCCGTGGCCGCCTCCGCGCAAGTCGCCGGGCCGGCATCGAGCACGCCGAGCATCATCGTGAGCGGCAGCGCGAGCGTCTCGCGCGAGCCCGACGTCGCGCGCGTCACGATCTCGATCGAGACGAACGCCGACCGCGCGGCAGATGCCACGCAAGAGAACGCGCGCCTGGCCGGCCGTGTGCGTGCCGCGATCGAGTCGCTGGGCATCCCGGCCAAGTCGATCTCCACGGAGTTCTACAACCTGCGCTACCAGCCGCGGCCGGAGCCCACCGGGACGCCGCAGCTGCGCCGCCCCGTGGGAGCGCCGATGAACGATGCCATCCGCTACGGCTTCGTGGTGACCCACGGCTTGACCGTCACCGCCAAGCCGAACCGCGTCGGCACCGTGATCGACGCGGCGATCAAGGCCGGAGCCACCTCCGTGGGCGGCGTCTCGTACGACGTCTCCGACCGCCACGCCGCGTATCTCGAGGCGCTGCGCCGCGCGGTGGCGGACGCGGCGTCGCAGGCGCGCGCGGTGGCCGCCGCCTCCGGCGTGCATCTGGGGCGGATCCTCTACGTCTACGCGGGAGGCGAGCGCACCATCGCACCGCCGGTTCCGTTCGCGATCCGCAGCGAGGCCGCCGCGGGTCCGATCCCCACGGAGATCGCTCCCGGTGCGATCCGCATCTACGCCAGCGTCAACGTGACCTACGCGCTGGCGCCGTAAGGGGAGTACTCCGCCGGGGCAAGGCGAAGGAGGCAGGGTGAACCCGACTCTCTGCCAACTCTGCGCACGGCGTGCGGCCTCCGTTTCGGACATCGCTTTTCAGAGCGGCCGGATCGTGCGCCGAGAGCTCTGCGCGGAGTGCGCCCTCGGACGCCCTCGCTCGGGTGCTCCGCTGGCAGGGGCGGCGCTGCTCTCCGTGGGCCTGGCCATCGGCGCGGCCGTCATCGCCGACCGCTTGCTGCGGCGCGATCAGCGAACCGACGCCGCCGGCGCCTCGCCGCTGCAGGCGCCGTTGGAATGGGCCAAGCGACTGCGCGCGGGAACGCCCACGCTCTCTGCCTTCTCGCGTGACCTTACGGCGCTGGCTGCGCAAGGGCGTCTCGATCCCGTGGTGGGACGCGAGCGCGAGGTCGATCGGGTCATCAACGTGCTGGCGCGGCGCGCCAAGAACAATCCGGTGCTGATCGGCGAGCCGGGCGTGGGGAAGACGGCGGTCGTGGAAGGACTGGCCGCGCGCATCGTGGCCGGCGACGTGCCTCCCGCCTTGCGCGGCAAGCGGGTCCTGGCACTGGCCGTCGGCTCCCTGGTCGCGGGGACGAAGTACCGCGGCGAGTTCGAAGGCCGCGTCAAGCGGATCCTCGACGAAATCCGCGGCGCTTCACGCGACGTCGTCCTCTTCATCGACGAGCTCCACACCCTCGTCGGCGCGGGCAGCGCGGAGGGGGCGCTGGACCTAGCCTCGATGATCAAGCCGGAGCTGGCCCGCGGCGAGCTGCAGTGCATCGGCGCGACGACGCTCAACGAGTACCGCCGGTACGTGGAGACGGACGCCGCGCTCGAGCGGCGCTTTCAGCCCGTCTTCGTGGACGAGCCCGACGTCGACGGGACCGTCGCCATCCTGCGTGGCCTGCGGGAGCGCTACGCCCAGCACCACGGGGTGACGATCGGCGACGACGCGCTGCTGGCCGCGGCCGCTCTTTCCGCACGTTACGTCCCCGAGCGCCGCCTTCCGGACAAAGCGATCGATCTCGTGGACGAGGCCGCCGCCGGAGTCGCGCTGCGCGGCGGGAAATGCGTCACGCCGGAGCACGTCGCCGCGGTCGTCTCGCAGTGGACGGGGGTGCCGCAGGATCATCTCGACGAGGGCGAGGCGGCGCGCCTGCTCTCCCTCGAGGAGACGCTCGCGCGGCGCGTGATCGGGCAAGAGCCCGCGGTGGCCGCCATCGCCGACGCCGTGCGCCGCGCGCGGGCGGGCCTGAAGGACCCGCGCCGTCCGCTGAGCCTGCTCTTCGCCGGACCGACCGGCGTGGGCAAGACCGAGCTCGCGCGGGCGCTGGCGAACTTCCTCTTCGGCTCCGACGAGGCCATGGTCCGCCTCGACATGTCGGAGTACATGGAGCCCCACGCCGCCTCGCGCCTCTTGGGAGCGCCGCCGGGCTACGTCGGGCACGAGGAGGCCGGCCTGCTGACGGAGCCGGTGCGCCGGCGTCCGTACAGCGTGGTGCTCTTCGACGAGATCGAGAAGGCCCACCCCGACGTGGCGGGGATCCTCCTCCAACTGTTGGACGAAGGGCGCGTGACCGACGCGCACGGGCGCACCGTGGACTTCCGCCACACGCTGGTCGTCCTCACCACGCATGCGCACGTCGACCAGCTCTCGCTGGCTCTCGATGACGAGATGCTCGGGCGGCTCGACGAGATCGTGCGCTTCGGAGACCTGGACCTCGAGCAATTGAGACGCATCGTCGACCTCCACCTCGGCGAGGTTGCCGCGCGCCTGCGAGAGCGCGGCGTCGAGCTGAGCGTCGACGACGAGGCGCGCACCGCCATCGCGCGCGCGGCGCAAGGCGACGGCCCCGGCGCGCGGATGGTCCACCGCACCGTCGCGCGCCTCGTGGCCAATCCGCTCTCCGCAGCCCTCTTGCGGGGAGCCTTTCCCAAGGGCAGCACGGCCCACGTGCGCGCCGACCTCTCGCTGGGCGGCGCCGCCCCGTAGGCGCGCGTCCCGCGCGCTATCGTTCGCGGGCGATGCTCTCCAAACGGCTCTTGATCTGCGCGGCGTCCATCTCGCCGAGCCTGTAATAGGCCACGCGTCCCCGGCGATCGATGAAGACGTGCACGGGCAGCGCGTAGACGCCGTAGGCTGCGCCCACCGCCCCGTCGGTGTCGAGCGCGATCCGGTACGGCAACTGGTACTTCAGGGCGAACCCGAGCGCTTGCTTTGCCCCTTCCAGCTCGTCGATCCCGATCACGACCACGCCCTTCGGCGCGAACGCCCTCGCGAGCTTCGCCAGGCTCGGCGCCTCGGCGTTGCACGGCGGGCACCACGCGGCGAAGTAGTTCAAGTAGACGGGATGGCCCCTGAACGCGGCGAGGCTCACCTTGCCGCGGCCGTTGGCCAACGGCAGCGAGAACGCCGGCGCAGGCGCATCCTTGCGCGGCGGCGGCGCGGCGAACGCCATACTGGGCAGGAGGGCCGCGACGGCAAGCGCGGCGGCGAGGAACAGGGGACGTTGGTGCTTCATGCGCCCTGCTTCGCCGCCGGGTACCTAAACCTTGGCTACCGCCGCGACCAGCTTGACCACCGAATCCTTCGCGTCGCCGAAGAGCATGTACGTCGTCGGCTCGTAGAAGATCGGATTGTCGACGCCGGCGAAGCCGGACTTCATGCTCCGCTTGAGCACCACCACGGACTTCGCCTTGTCGACGTCGAGGATCGGCATGCCGTAGATCGGACTCTCGCGCACGGTGCGCGCGGCGGGGTTGATCACGTCGTTCGCGCCGATCACCAGCACGACGTCCGTGCGGGAGAACTCCGGGTTGATCTGCTCCATCTCGAAGAGCTGGGTGTACGGTACGTTGGCCTCGGCCAAGAGCACGTTCATGTGCCCGGGCATGCGTCCCGCCACCGGGTGGATCGCGTACTTGACGGAGACGCCGCGCTTCTCGAGCGCGTCGGCCAGCTCGCGCACGTTGTGCTGCGCCTGGGCCACGGCCATGCCGTACCCGGGCACCACGATCACTTGGCCGGCGTACGCGAGCATGGTCGCGACGTCCTCGACGGTCGTGGGACGCACCGTCCCGCCGGCGGCCGCCCCGGGGACTTCGCCCCCGCCGGCTCCGACGCCGGCGAAGAGCACGTTGAGCAACGAACGGTTCATCGCCTTGCTCATGAGCTGCGTCAGCAGCGTGCCGGATGCGCCGACCAGGGCACCGCTGATGATGAGCACGTCGTTGCCCAGAACGAAGCCCGTGAACGCGGCGGCGAGACCCGTGAACGAGTTCAGCAGCGAGATGACCACGGGCATGTCGGCGCCGCCGATCGGCAGCACCATCAGCAAGCCGAGCGCGAGCGCGCCCGCCACCATCGCATAGAGCGCGGCGTCGCCGAAGCCGAATCCCACCAGCGCCACCGCCATCGCCGCGACGAAGAGCAGCACGAGGCCGCTGAAGATGCGCATCCCCGGGAAGCTGACGGGGCGCCCCGTCAGGAGTTCTTGGAGCTTCGCGAAGGCGATGATGCTTCCCGAGAAGCTGATGGAGCCGATGATGGTGCTCAGCGCCACCGTCACGGCGACGTCGGGCGTGGGCGCGACGCCGGTCTGGTTGGCGCGCAGAAAGTCCATCATGGAGATCAAGGCCGCCGCGCCGCCGCCGGCACCGTTGAAGATAGCGACCATCTGCGGCATGGCTGTCATCTTCACCCGGCGCGCTCCCACCGCGCCGAGCACGGCGCCCACGACGACGCCGATCGCGATGTCGCGGTAGGTGAGGATGGCACCGGAGAAGACGGTGGCGAGGACCGCGATGAGCATGCCGACGGCCGCGATCTGGTTCCCCTGCCGCGCGCGGGTGGGAGAACTCAGCCACTTGAGGCCGAGGATGAAACAGACGCCCGTGACCAGATAGGCGAGCGTGATCCAGGGAGCGCCGGTGGCCGCCTCACTCATGCTTGCGGCTTCTTCTTGAACATCTCGAGCATGCGATCGGTGACCAGGAACCCGCCGACCACGTTGACGGTAGCCAGCGTCACGGCCAGGATCGCCAGCGCGTGCTCCAGGCCTCCCTGGGCGACGCCCGCCACCAGCAGCGCGCCCACGAGCACGATGCCGTGAATCGCGTTGGTACCCGACATCAGGGGCGTGTGCAGCAGCGTCGGCACCTTCGAGATGACCTCGAAGCCGACGAAGACCGCGAGAACGAAGACCGTGAGCTCCGAGAGCAGATGTCCGCTCATCCCTTTTCCTCCGTCGTCTGCAGCAGCGCCGCCGTTGCCGCGTGGAGCACGCGGCCGTCGTGCGTCAGGCACGTTCCGCGCACCACCTCGTCCTCGAAGTCGAGGCGCAGGGCCCCGTCCTTGACGATCAGCGCGAGCAGGTTTGCGACGTTGCGCGCATAGAGCTGGCTGGCGTGGGTGGGCACGCCGCTGGGCACGTTGAGTGGAGCGATCACCGTGACGCCATGGAGCACCGCGCTCTGCCCCGGGACCGCACCCTCGCAGTTGCCTCCGGCCTCCGCCGCCAGGTCCACGATCACCGATCCGGGACGCATGGTGCGCAGCGTCTCGTCGGTGATCAGCACGGGAGCGCGCTTGCCCGGGACCAGGGCCGTGGTGATCACGACGTCGCTCGCAGCGACGGCCTTGGCCACCAGCGCACGCTCCTGCTGCTCCTCCTCGTGCGTCAGCGCGCGCGCGTAGCCTCCGGCGGCCTCGGCGTCGCGCGTGGGCAGTTCGAGCGCGAGGAACGTCGCGCCCAAGCTTTCCACTTGCTCCTTGACCACCGCTCGCGTGTCGAACGCGGAGACCACAGCGCCCAGCCGGCGCGCGGTGGCGATCGCCTGGAGCCCGGCGACGCCGGCGCCCAGGACCAGCACGCGGGCCGGGGCGATCGTGCCGGCTGCCGTCATCAGGAGCGGAAAGAGCTTGGGCAGTTGGACCGCGGCCAACAACACGGCCTTGTAGCCGGCGATCGTGCTCATCGACGAGAGCGCGTCCATGCTCTGCGCCCGCGAGATGCGCGGGATCAGCTCCATGGCGAACGTCGTCACGCCGCGCTCCGCGAGTTCGCGCGCGCGTTGCGGCTCGCCCAGCGGATTGACGAACGAGAGCAGCGTCGTGCCGCTGCGCAGCCGCGCGATCTCCTCCGCGCTCGGCGCGGCGACCTTGACCAAAACGTCGGCGTTGGCCCAGAGGGCGCCCCCATCGGCGACGATCTCTGCGCCCGCCTCGCGGTAGGCATCGTCCGCGAAGCCCGCGGCCGCGCCCGCGGAGGACTCTACGGCAACGCGCGCTCCCAGCGCGCTCAAGCGCGACACGGTCTCGGGAACGGCCGCGACGCGGCGCTCCCCCTCGACGCTCTCGCGCGGGACGGCAATCTGCAAGCCCATGCTTGCGGGTTGACCAAGTGAGGAGGCGCCTCCTTCTATAACCGGGGCGCGCGTCGCGTTTTCCGTCGGTCGCAGGTTACTCGGCCGGTACCATACCGCCGGCGCCGGCGAGCTTGCCGTCACGGGTGACGGCGATCTTCCAGATGAACGGGGCATGCTCGAAGACGATGCGCAAGACGTAGCTGTCGAAACCGCTGCGCCGCTCGTGGCCCAGCACCTCGATCTCCTGCGGCGTCCCCAGCGGAGCCCACGACTCCGCCGTGCGGGCCACGACGTCGGGCGTCAGCGTGGCGTCGAGGCGCGGAGTGAGCTGCGAGCGGTCGATCTTCCCCGCCTCGAATTGCGCGATCCACGCGCGCACGCGCGCGGCGAGGGCCGGGTCGGCGGGGACGGCGTGCTGCTGAGCCGTGGCATCCTCCCCGAACGGGCTGTCGGGCTCGAGGATGCCCAGGACGCGGCGCGCCAGGCGCTCCGGCTGGGCTGCCGCCCCGTGGATGCCGTCCACGTTGGTGAGCACCACCACGGCCAGGTGCCAGGCGGGAAGCATCGCGTTCATCGCGTGGTAGCCGGCGATCTCCCCATTGTGCCAGAGCAGACGCACGCCGCCATCCCGCTCGTCGACCCATCCCATCGCATAGCCGGTGTCGCTCCCGGGACTCTCCTCCAGCCGGCGATCGTCCACGCTCACCACGCGTCCGGCTTGCAGCGCGGCGTCCCAGCGGACCAGGTCGACCGCGCTCGAGGTCATGCTGCCCGCGCCGCCGAGGAGCGTCACGCTCCACGGCGTCGCGTGCCGAAACGTCTTCCCGGCGCGCGTGTAGCCGACCGCGCGCGGTCGGGCGTCGTCGACGAACCCGGTGGCATCGAGGTGGAGCGGATCGATGATCCGCGTGCGCACGAATTGCTCGTACGGCATCCCCGATGCTCGCTCGACCACCACCCCGAGCAAGAGATAATTCAAGTTGTCGTAGCGGAACGCGGCGCCGGGCGCAAATTCCGCCGGCAGGCGGTTCACCGCGTCGATGAACGCGCTCCAGGTCATGCCTTTCGCGAGATCGAGGCCGGGAATGCGCGTGTAGTTCGGGACGCCCGATCGCTGTTGGAGCAGCTCGCGTAGGGTGATCTCCGACGCGCCGTGGAGCTCCGGCACGTACGTGGAGAGCCGGTCGTCGATCGAAAGGCGGTGCTCTTCCTGCAAGAGCAGGATCGCCGTGGCCGTGAACTGCTTGGTGACGGAGCCGATCGCGTAGACGGTGCGCGCACCCGCGGGCGCGTCCAAGGTGAGATCCCGTCGGCCGTACCCGCGGGCGTACAGCAGGTCGTCGCCGCGGGCGATCGCGATCGAGATCCCCGGTGCCTCACCCGCGTCGATCTCCCGCTGCAGCAGCGCGTCGATCTTCGCGGCGGTCGCCGGCGGCAACCCGGAGCCTTCGGGCGCGTGCCCATCGACGGACGCCCTCGCGGATGAGGCTCCGAGGACGCCGGCGAGCGCAAGCGCCGCCGCCAGGCGGGCAAGACGTGCCAGCCGCATCAGAAGAACGTCGGAAACCTGACCGCCTGGGCGTCCTGCTCCATCTGCGCCAACAGCGCGTCGACGCTGTCGAAGCGCACCTGGTCGCGCAGGAAGCGCAGCCGGGAGAGCTCCATCTCGTGGCCGTAGACGCTCGCTTGAAAATCCACCAGCCATGCTTCCAGCGTACGCTCGCGCCGTTGCGCGTCGAAGGTGGGCTTGGTGCCCACCGAGAGCAGGCATCGGTAGTCGCGCCCGTCCACGCGGGCGTAGCCCTCGTAGACGCCGTCCTTGGGCAGCACGATGCCCGCCGACGGTTCCAGGTTGGCGGTCGGCCACCCCAGTGCGTGACCGCGCCCCTCGCCCAGGCACACGCGGCCGCGCAGCGCGTACGGACGCCCGAGCATGGCGTCGACCAGCTCCAGCGAGCCGGCCGCGATCGCCTCGCGGATGCGCGTGCTCGAGACCCGCTCTCCGTCCGCGGCCACCGTCGGCACGCCCTCGACGGGGATACCGCGCGGCGGCAAGGCGCCGCGCAGGAAGGCCACGTCGCCGCTGCGCTTGGCGGCAAAGCGGAAGTTCTCGCCCACCACCAGCGCCTTGACACCCAGCGCCTCCACCAGCACGCGGTCCACGAACTCCAGCGGCACGAGGGGCGCGAGCGTGTCGTCGAACGGCACCAGGAAGAGCTCGTCCACGCCCGCGGCCGCGAGCTGGTTGACGCGTTCCTCGAGCGTGCCGATCAGCAACGGAGCGCTGCCCGGGCGCAGATGCGTCGCGGGATGGTTACGAAAGGTGAGCACTCCGACCGACCATCCCAGGCGCGCCGTGGCGCGGGTGCGGCGCACGATCTCGCGGTGCCCGAGATGGAAGCCGTCGAAGAAGCCGATGGCCAGCGCCAGCGGCTTGCCTCGCTCGCGACGGTCGAGATCGTGGCGGATCCTCATGTGAACACCTTCCGCGGCTGGAGGAGAGCCCCGAGGTTTTCGCCGACGCCGATCGGCGAGCGCGCGGCGTCGAGCACGAACGCGTGCCGCTCGGCGACGGCCTGCGGCAACGGAACGATGCGCCCCGCTCGAAAGTCGCGCACGGCCGCGCCTTCGAGGACGACCACGGGCAGCGCCAAGACGTCGATCGGAGGGATGATGCAAGCGGCGGGGTCGCTCTCGATCTCGTCGAGCGTGCGCGCACCCGCCAAGACGAAGGGGCCCGAGCGCGTGCGCAGCAGCGCCCCCATGTGGCCCTCGGTCCCGATCGCTCGCGCCAGGTCCTCGCAGAGCGTGCGAACGTACGTGCCCTCGGAGCAGTCGACGGAGAGGCGTGCCGCGTGCGGCTCCAACCCCAGGAGCGTCAAGCGCTCGATGCGCACGGCCCGCGGCTTGCGCTCCACCTGGCGGCCCTCGCGCGCCAGATCGTAGAGGCGGCGACCGCCGACCTTCACGGCGCTCACCATCGGCGGAACCTGCGAGATCTCGCCGACGAACGCGGGGAGTGCGGCGCGCAGACGCTCCTCCCAGTCGCACGGCACGGGGGCCGCAGCGACGGCCTCCCCCCAACGGTCGCCCGTGGACGTGGACGAGCCCAGCCGCAACACGAACGCGTACGCCTTCGTCCGCGGCGCGATGAACGGGAGCAGCCGCGTCGCTCCCCCGATGGCCAGCGGCAGAACGCCAGCGGCGTTGGGATCGAGGGTGCCGTGATGCCCGGCGGGGGCGCGATCGAAGAGGCGGCGAACGCGCGCCACCACGTGAGCCGAGGTGATTCCCGGAGGCTTGAAGACGTTGAGGAAGGCGATGATCCCCGAAGCCGGGTTCGACATCGCCGCTACGCGGGGATCACCATGGCGTTGGCGACGCCTTCGGCCCGCAGCGCGTCGGAGATCGCCCCGACGGCGCCCTCGGCGGAGCCCAGGAACGTGCACCCGGCGGCACGGAAGTGGCCGCCTCCACCCAGATGGGCTGCCACGCTCTGCACGTTCACCTCTCCGTTGGAGCGCATGCTGATGCGCACCGCGCCAGGCTCCACCGCCTTGAAGAGCACGGCCACGCGGCAGCCTTCGATCACGCGCAGCTGTTGCACGACGTCTTCGGTGTCCTCGCCGTCGGCCCCGCATTCCGCGAGCATGGACGCGTCCACCGTGGTCCACACCACGCCGGCCTCGCGATCGAGGCGCATGCGCGTAAGGGCCACGCCCATGAGCAGTTGAGCCGCGAAGCGCTTGTTGGCGAAGACCTCTTGGGTGATGCGCTCCTTGTCGGCTCCGGCCTCCATCATCCGCGCGGCGCTGCGGAGCACCTCCGGCGTGGTGTTGGAGTGCATGAACGCGCCAGTATCCGTCATGAGCGTCGTGAGCACGCACGCGGCGATGGCGGGCGTGAGAGAGACGCCGAGCGCGTCGAGCACGCGCAGCACCACCGCTCCGGTGGAGGCATCGGATTCCAGCACCAGATTGAGCGCGGCGAAGCGCGTATTGCCCAGGTGGTGATCGACGTTGAGCGTGTGCGCCGGATCGAGCGGCGGCAAGTACGGCCCGGCCCGGCCGACGTCGCTCATGTCGAAAAAGCAGAACATCGTATTCGGCGGCAGCGCCGAATGCTCGCGGCGTACCTTTTCGGCCTCGGGGAGGAAGCGCAGGTTGCGCGGCACGGGATCCTCGTTGAAATACGCGACCTGCTTGCCCAGCGCTTTGAGCGCCAGGCCGAGCGCGAGTCCCGCCCCAAGGGTATCCCCGTCGGGCTTCACGTGACTGACCATCAAGAAGCTCTCGTGCCCGCGCAGCGCCTCGACGACCTCGTCGAGCGTCGCCTGCCGGACGCGATCCTCACTCATGACGCTCGGCTCCGCTTGCCGGGGGAGGCGCCGAGGGCTGCCCCTGCACCGCCTCGTCGATCAGCTTGGAGACGGCGATCGCCTTCTCCGCCGAGCGGTCCTCGATGAACGAGAGCTCCGGCGTATGCCGCAGGTCGACCGCCTCGCCCAGCTCTCCGCGCAGAAAGCGCCTGGCCGACTCGAGCGCCGCGAGGCTCTGCTTGGCCTGATGACGGTCCCCGATGCAGCCCACGTAGACCTTCGCGTGCGTGAGGTCCGCCGCCGTCTCGACCCGCGTGATCGTGACGAACCCCAGCCTCGGATCCTTGAGCTCCTCGCGTACGATCCGCGCCAGCTCGCGCTGGATCAGGTGGTCGATCTTCGAGAGGCGCTCGCGCTTCATGCCAGGGTGGCCGCCACCGTCTCCGTGGTATAGGCCTCGACGACGTCACCCTGCTTGAGGTCTTGGAACCTCGCGACTTGGATGCCGCACTCGAAGCCCTCGGCCACGTCGCGGACGTCTTCCTTGAAGCGGCGCAGCGACTCCAGCTGGCCGTCGAAGATCACGACGCTGTCGCGCAGCACGCGCACCTTGGCGTTGCGCAGCATCTTGCCGCTCTGCACGTAGCAGCCCACGATCGTGCCGACCTTCGAGACCTTGAAGACCTCGCGGACCTCGGCGCGGCCGAGCGTGACCTCGCGCGTGATCGGCTCGAGCATGCCGGCCATCGCCTTCTTCAGGTCCTCTTCGATCTCGTAGATGACCTGGTAGAAGCGCAGGTCCACCTGCTCGCTCTCCGCCAGCCGCTTGACCGTCTCGTCGGGGCGCACGTTGAAGCCGATGAGAACGGCGTTCGACGCGCTGGCGAGGTTGACGTCGTTGGGCGTGATGCCGCCCACGCCGCCATAGATCACTCGGATCTTGACGTTATCGGTCGAGAGCTGTTCCAGACGGGCGCGCAGCGCCTCGACCGAGCCCTGGCCGTCGGCCTTGATGACCAGGTTGAGGGTCTTCTCGCCCTCCTGCTGCATGAACGTCTCGAGCGAGACGCGCGAGCTGCCCGTCGAGGCGATGCGCGTGTCGCGACGGCGCTGGCCGCGCTTGGAGGCGATCTCGCGCGCGACGCGCTCGTCGGTCACCACCGTCAGGATGTCGCTGGCAGCCGGAACGTCCGAGAGGCCCATCACCTGGACGGGGATCGACGGGCCGGCCTTCTTGACGTTGCCGCCCTTGTCGTCGAGCAGCGCCCGCACCTTGCCCCACGTGGAGCCGACGACGACGACGTCGCCGACGCGCAGCGTGCCGTTCTGCACGAGCACGGTGGCCACGGCGCCGCGGCCGCGGTCGAGCGCGGACTCGAGCACCACGCCCGTGGCGCGGCGGTTCTTGTTGGCCTTGAGCTCGAGCAGGTCGGCCTCGAGCAGCACCGTCTCGAGGAGCTCGTCGATGCCGTCACCGCTCTTGGCGGAGACCCGCTTCATCTCGGTCTTTCCGCCCCACTCCACCGGCTGCAGATCGAACTCGGTGAGCTGCTGCATGACGCGCTCGGGCTGCGCGTCGGGCTTGTCCATCTTGTTGATGGCGACCACGATCGGTACGCCCGCCGCCTTCGCGTGCGAGATCGCCTCGATCGTCTGCGGCATCACGCCGTCGTCCGCGGCGACCACCAGGATCGCCACGTCGGTGGCCTTGGCGCCGCGGGCGCGCATCGCGGTGAACGCCTCGTGACCCGGCGTGTCGATGAAGGTGATCGTGTGGTGATCCTTCTCGACCGTGTAGGCACCGATGCGCTGCGTGATCCCGCCGGCCTCGCCGGCGGCGACGTTCGCGCTGCGCACCTTGTCCAGCAGCGAGGTCTTGCCGTGATCGACGTGGCCCAGCACGGTGACCACGGGCGGACGCGCGGTGAGCGCTCCGGGCAGCTCCTCCTCCTGGTAGAGGGCAACCTCCTCGTCGGCCTCCTTGACGTTGGCCTCGAAGCCGAACTTGCGCGCGACCTGCTGGGCGACGTCGCTGGCGACGTTCTGGTTGATCGTCACCATGGTGCCCATCTTCATGAGCTCCTTGATGACGTCTTTCGCGGGGATGCTCATCGCGGTCGCGAGTTCCTGGACCGAGAGCAGATCGGGGATCTCGATCGCGCGCAGCTGCACCGACACCTGCGGCACGGTCTCGCGCTGCGGTCGCGGACGGCGGTTCTTGTCGAGCAACGCCTCCTTCTCGCGATCCTTCTTCGAGAGCTGGTCTTCGCGGTCGCGGCCGCGTCCCTTCGGGGGCGCCCCGGTGATGGGCGTGGGCCCGGCGGCCTGCGGCGCGGCGGCACCCGGAGCGGCCGGCGGTTTGGCGATGAAGGGGCCGTTTCCGCGATGCGGGCGCACCGGCGCGGCAGCCGGCTGTCCCGGGCGCGCCGGGGCGGGGCCGGCAACGGGCTGCTGCGGACGCGGCTTGGGCGGGAGAATGGAGCTCTGCCCCTGCGGCACGGGCCGCAGGCGCGGGATCGATTCGCCTGCCGGGAACGACGGCTTGGGCGGTAAGCCCGGCCGCGGGGCGACTCCTGGACGCGGCGCGACGCCAGGACGCGCCGCGACGCCGGGCCGCGGGGCGACGCCGGGGCGTGGAGGCAAGAGTCCGCGCGGCGGAGCCGGCGGGCGCGGCGCCGGAGCGCCTGCTGCGGGCGCGGGCGTCTGGACCGGCGGAGCGGCAGGCTCGGCCTCGGCTGCGGGAGCCGGGGAGGGAGTCTCGGCGAGCGGCTCGGCAGCAGCCGGGGCCTCGGCCTCGACGAGCGCCGCGGCGCCGTTGGACGACGGCGCGGCGGGAGGCTGTGCAGCCGCCGGGGCCTCGGGAGCCGCCGCCTCAGCCGCCTGGACCACCGGGGCCGGCTCGGCGACCTCGGCGGGGACGGCCGCGGCGGGGCTCTCGGAGACGGGGGCGGCCGGCTCGATGGACGCACCGCGCACGGGAACCGGCTTGAGCGTGGGAATGCCGGCGCCCGCCGCATCCAAGCGCGGCTTGGGCGGCAGCGACGGCTTCTTCGCAGCGGGTGTCGCCGGGGGGGGCGCAGCCGGCTTTGGAACGGCGGGCGCGGCGGCTCTAGGAGCCGTCGGCGCCGCGGCGCGTACCTTTCCCAGCAAGACGCCGCGCACGAGGTCGGCGATGTGATCGTCGACCACGCTCATGTGATTCTTGATGTCGAGCCCCAGCTTTCCAAAGAGCGCCATAAGGTCTTTGGACGAGATCTGCAACTCTTTGGCCAGCTCGAAAATTCGCAATTTACCGGTCGCCATGTCTTTCGCGTCTATCCTCCGCGGCTTCGGCCGCGCCGTGTCCTCTTAGTTCATCTGCTTTCCTCTCGGCAGCAGCCGACAGTCCCGGATATCTCTTGTTCTTCGCTACCCGCGCTCCGCATGCTGCGGAGCACAGGTACGCGCCGCGCCCAGGCTCGCGGCGACGCGCATCGGCGACCCAATCGCCGCCGCGGCGCACGAAGCGCAGCAGCTGCGACTGCGGGAACTTGCGTCGGCAGCCGACGCAGGTCCGCGCGGGGATCACCGGGGACGCGCCCTCAGTGCGTCTCAGCCTCTTCGCTCCCCTCCGTCCGGCGGAGATGGTCGAAGGTCTCACGTTTGAACTCCTGGAGCTTGCGGATGAGTTCCAGGTCGAGGTCGGATTGGACGGCCGGAGCAGGCGCCTCTTCGGCGACCTCGACCACCTCCACCTCGCCCGCGGCGACGGGAACGCCCTCGACGTAGCCCAGGCCCTCCTCCGCCAGCCGCTCCTCGCGCTCCTCGAAGTAGCGCGCACGGATGTCGTCGGCCTCAGCTTCGGCGGCGATCTCCAGGCGCCAACCGGTCAGCCGCGCCGCAAGGCGAACGTTCTGCCCCTCCCGTCCGATGGCCAGCGAGAGCTGGTAATCGGGCACGATCACGAGGGCGGTGCCATCGTCCTCGTAGAGCTCCACGTTGAGCACCTTCGCCGGCGAGAGCGCGTTCTGGATGAACGTCGCCGGGTCGGGCGACCAGCGGATCACGTCGATCTTCTCGCCGCGCAGCTCGTCGGAGACGTTGGCGATGCGGATCGACTTAGGCCCCAGGCACGCGCCCAGCGGATCGACCTCGGCGCGGTTGGAGTGCACGGCCACTTTGGTGCGGCTGCCGGCCTCCCGCGCGATGGCCATGATCTCCACGATGCCGTCCTCGATCTCCGGCACCTCGAACTCCATGAGGCGCTGAACCAGGCCCTCGGCCGCGCGTGAGAGGATGATCTGCGGCCCCTTGTTCGTCTTGCGGACGTCGAGCACGTACGCCCGGATGCGCTCGTTGATCCGGTAGTTCTCGCGCGGCACCTGCTCCGAGAGCGGCAAGAGCGCCTCGGCCTTGCCGAGATCGACGTACATGTTCCGCTGCTCGTAGCGCTGGACCGTCCCGAGCACGATGTCGTTCAGCTTGGTGACGTACTCGTTGTAGACCATGTCGCGCTCCGCCTCGCGGATGCGCTGCACGATCACCTGCTTGGCCGTCTGAGCGGCGATGCGGCCGAAGTCCTTGGGCGTGACCTCGACGTCGAAGTAGTCGCCGGACTCGTAGCGCTCGCCGGCCTCGGACCTGAGGATCTCGTTCTGCTGCTCCTCGGGGTCCTCGGAGTGCTCCTCGACGACGGTGCGGCGGCGGAACACCTGGTACTTTCCGCTCTCGCGGTCGACCGTGACGATGGCGTTGCCCTCGGCGCCGAAGTTGCGCTTGTACGCGGACATCAGCGCGGCCTCAAGCGCCTCGATCAGCATCTCGAAGGAGATTCCGCGCTCCTTCTCGATCTCGCGCAGGGCAGCGATGAGCTCCGCCTGCAAGCGGGCATCTCGTTCGA
The DNA here is from genome assembly GCA_035533275.1 of Candidatus Dormiibacterota bacterium. GTDB lineage: Bacteria > Vulcanimicrobiota > Vulcanimicrobiia > Vulcanimicrobiales > SCRA01 > SCRA01. The sequence continues at coordinate 211,526 of DATLUD010000077.1, forward strand.
CGGCGCTCTCGGCCTGCGCGGCCTTCGCAGTTTTCCTCGGCATGCTACTTCTTCTCTTCCTTCGCCCGCTTGAGATCGGCGCGGATGTCGTACTCGACGTTCGCCGACGAGATCAGCCGGTGCGGGATCGGCAGCTCGCCGCCGCGCGCGTCCAGCATCACGTTCTCGCCGCGCACTCCGAGCAGGACTCCGCGATGAGTCTTGGCTCCCATGATGGCGACACCCGTGACTATCTTGACCCGCTGGCCGGCGAAACGGGCGAAGTCGGCCAGATTGACCAGTGGACGATCGAGACCGGGGGACTCGACCTCCAACGTGTACGGGTCCTCGAACGCTTCGAGGGTTTGGTTGATCCGCGCGCTGATGCGCTCGCAGAGCGCGATCCCCACGCCGTCGGGGTGGTCGACCACCAGCGTCAGCGCGGTCTCGCGCCCGTGCCGGCGCGCCTTGGCCGCCACGACCTCGACGCCTTGAAATGCGCCGTCGGCCGTCAGCCGTTCTGCCGCTTGCACGAATGCCTCCGCCAGCTTCACGCGACTCCCCCGCCCGCCTGCTCGGCGGGACCCCCCTTTCGTCCACCGAGCCCTCAGCCGCCCGGCTTCGAAGGCCCGCTTACAATACAGAAGCGTGGGCGGACCCACGCTCTCGTCAACTCCCGTAATCCGCTCCCCATGGTATCACAGAGCGGGAGCGTCAACAAGCCCCACGCCATCCATGACCGCACCGGCGGTCAAAGGGTTCCCCGCGGCCGGCGGGCGGGAACGCTTGCCATCGCCGCGGGTGGCGGCGCAATACTTTCTTGCCGTGAGAGGGCGCCCGCCGCGAGGTATCCGAAAGTCGTTGCCGTGATGGAGCAGCCCGTTGCGTTCAAGCGCACCAAGATCGTCGCCACCATCGGACCGGCCAGCCGGAGACCCGAGACCCTTCGGGCGATGATCGCCGCGGGAGTCAACGTCTTCCGGCTCAACTTCTCCCATGGCACCCGAGAGGAGCACGCGGCGGCCATCGCGGACGTCCGCCGCATCGCCGCCGACCTCGGGACCTACATCGCCATCCTCCAAGATCTCCCCGGTCCCAAGGTGCGAACGGGGGATCTGGCCGATGGGATCGCCGCCGTCCACCTCGAGCCCGGCGCCCGCTTCACGCTCACCACGGAGCCCGCGGCCGGCGACGCCGGGCGCGTCTCCGTTTCCTACGACGGCCTCCCCGCCGACGTGGAGCCGGGGACGGACATCTTCCTGGCGGACGGCGCGATCCAGCTCCGCATCCTGGAGACCACCGGCGCGGAGGTGCGCACGGAGGTGGTTCGGGGGGGCGACCTCCGCCCACGTCAGGGCATCAACTACCCCGCGGGCACCCTGCGCCTGGAGAGCGTCACCGAACGCGACTTCGAGCACCTGGCCTTCGGGCTCGAGCACGAGGTCGACTGGGTCGCCCTCTCGTTCGTGCGGACTCCGCGCGACGTCGCCCGCGTCAAGGCCTTCATCGAGGAGCACCACCTGCACACCCCGGTGCTCGCGAAGATCGAGAAGCACGAGGCGCTCGACCACATCGACGAGATCATCGCCGCGGCCGACGGCATCATGGTGGCGCGCGGCGACCTGGGCATCGAGATCCCGCTGGAGCAGGTGCCGATGATTCAGAAGGATCTGATCATGCGCGCCAACCGGGCCTCCAAGCCGGTCATCACGGCGACGCAGATGCTGGAATCGATGGTACGCTCGGCGCGTCCCACGCGCGCCGAGGCCGCCGACGTGGCCAACGCGATCCTCGACGGCACCGACGCCGTGATGCTCTCCGGGGAGACCGCGCGGGGAGACTTTCCCGTGGAGGCCGTGCGCGTCATGGCCGAGATCGCCCGCGAGGTCGAGCGCAACTATCCTCATGAGAAGCTGGGCCAGCGGCGCCTGGAAGGCTCGGCCCGCAGCGTCGAGATCGCCATCGCGGAGTCGGCCGCGCGCGTGACGGAGCAGCTGGGCCTGCGGCTGGTCGTCACGGGCACCACCACCGGCAACACCGCCCGCCACATCTCCAGCTTCCGCCCGCATGCGCGCATCATCGCGTTGACCCCGCGTCCGCACGTCGCCCGCCGCCTCGCGCTCTTCTGGGGCGTAGACCCGCTGCCGGTCCAGAGCTACCGCTACTTCGAGACCCTGATCGAGCTGGCCGAAGAACGCCTCAAGCAAGAGCGCCTGGTCGAGCCCGGAGAGATCGTGGCCATCACCAGCGGCATGCCCGTGGGCGAAGGCGGGACGAACGTCCTCAAGCTCCACGCGATCTCCTGAGGGTCACCGCCGCCGCCGCGGGCCCTTCATAGACCGTTCCCAAAGCAGCACTATGCTCGCTACGTGGAGCACTAACAGGGTGCGGAAGAACCCCTGCGCTGATCGCTAGGAGCGTTTCGGACTATGCTCCCAGGTAGGTGGCCCCTCGTCCGGACGCCGAAGCGGCTCGACATGGACGCGCTGCTGTGCACGGCCGCCGATGGGGCGCGCTGTGCGGCTCGGGTGGCCGGGCGCAACGAGGTGACCCTCCTCTTCGTGCACGGCGTCGGCTCGACCGGCGAAGTCTGGGATTCCCAGCTGGCCGCGCTCTCGCGGCACTACCGCTGCGCCGCGGTGGAGCTGCGCGGGAACGGCGTCGCTCCGCTTCCGGCCAGGCTCTCCAGCATCACGTGCGAGGGCTTCGCCCGCGACGTGCTGGCGGTGGCCGACGCGCTGGGCGCGGAGCGCTTCCATCTGATCGGGTGCAGCCTCGGCGGCGTGGTGGGCCTGGAGCTCTGGCGCACGGCGCCGCACCGCATCAAGAGCCTGGCGCTGCTCGACAGCTTCGCGGAATATCCGGACGGCCAGGCCTTCGCTGACCGCATGGTCGAGGCCGTGCTGGCGGCGCGCTCGATGGTAGCCTTCGCCGAGGAGCGCGCCAACCGCATCCTGCCGGCCAACGCCCCCGCGTACCGGCGCACCGAGTCGGTGCGGCAGATGGCCTGCAAGAACCCGCAGGCCTACGCCCGCGCCACGCAGGCCGCGTGGACCAGCGACTACCGTGCCCTGCTGCCGCAGATCACCATCCCGACCCTGGTGCTGTGGGGGGAGCACGACGTCATCGCCCCGCGGGCGCTCTCCGAGGAGCTGGCCGCGGGCATCCCCGACTCGCGTCTCGTGGTCGTCCCCGATGCCGGACACCTCTCCAACGCGGACGCCCCCACGTTCGTCAACGCCGTGCTGGAAGCGTTCGTCAACGCCGTGGAGAAGATAGGGCAACCATGACGATCACCGTACCCGCCGAGGTTCTCGACGAGGTCGTGGCCACGCGGCGCGACCTGCACGCCCATCCGGAGCTCGCCTTCGAGGAGGTCCGCACCGCCGGCATCGTGGAGTCGCGCCTGCGCGCGCTGGGCTACGAAGTGCGCGGCGGCATCGCCACGACCGGCGTGGTGGGCATCCTGCGCTCGGGGCGCCCCGGGCGCACGATCCTCTTGCGGGCGGACATGGACGGCCTGCCGATCCAGGAGAACAACGACCTGCCGTTCCGCTCCACCGTCCCGGGCAAGATGCACGCGTGCGGCCACGACACGCACGTGGCGATGCTCTTGGGCGCCGCGCGCATGCTGATGGACCGCCGCGACGAGCTGGCGGGCACGCTGGTGCTCTGCTTCCAGCCCGCCGAGGAAGGCAAGGGCGGCGGACGCGAGATGGTGCGCGAGGGCGTGCTCGACGATCCCAAGGTCGACGCGGCCTTCGGTCTGCACATCTCCAGCAACTATCCCACGGGCGTGGTGGCTTGGCACCCCGGCCCGTTCTTCGCTTCGAGCGACTCCATCGAGATCACCATCCGCGGCCGCGGCGGCCACGGCGCCTCGCCGCACGAGAGCGTCGACCCCATCTTCACCGCCGCGATGTTCGTCGCGAGCGTGCAGCAGGTCGTCAGCCGCAACATCTCGCCGCTCCAGCCGGGCGTGGTCACCATCGGCGCCATCCACGGCGGCACGACGCACAACGTCATCCCCGACTCGGTCGAGCTGCTGGGTACCGTGCGCGCCTTCGACGCCGAGGTGCGCAAGGCGATGCCCGAGCGCATCGAGCGCGTGCTGAAGGCGGCCTGCGAGGGCACGGGCGCCGAGTACGACTACACGTACGTCTGGCGCTATCCGGTGACGGCGAACGATCCGGTGGAGACGCGCCTGGTCGACGAGGTGGCTCGCACGCTCTTCGGCGCCGAGCGCTCGATCGAGGGCGAGCGGACGATGGGGGCCGAGGACTTCTCGTTCTTCCTGGAACGCGTGCCCGGCTCGTACTTCCTGGTCGGCGCCTCGAGCAGCCCGGAGACCTCGAAGCCGCACCACAACGCGGCGTTCACCATCGACGAGCGGGCGCTCGAAACCGGCGTGCAGATGATGGTGGGATTGGGGTTGGAGGCCCCTCGCCGTAACCGCTGATTCCTCGTTCATGGTGATCGTCTCCCTGCTCGTCTTCGCGGCAGGGATCGCCGTCGCCGTCACCGCGTATCAGCGCATGCGTGTGGCCATCGCCGAAGGGGCACGCGTTCGCGCGCTATTTTCCCGGTATCTCTCGCCCTCGGTCGTCGACGAGCTTCTCGCGCGCAAGGGCGAGCGCGCCCTGGAAGGGCACTCGGTCACCGCCACCATCCTCTACGCGCGCATCTGGAATTTCACGCTCCACCAGGAGCAGCTCACGCCCGAGCAGACGCTGCAATATGTCAACGAGTTCTACACGCTTGCGGGCGAGGCGATCCAGCGTCACCGCGGAACGATCGACCGCTTCCTGCCCGACGGCATCGTCGCCATCTTCGGCGCGCCGCTCGAGGACCCGCACCAGGAGGAGCATGCCGTTCGCGCGGCCATCGACATCGTGCGCTATGTCTCGGCGATGAGCGCGCGCTGGAGCCAGCAGAAACGGCGCCCGCTGAAGGTGGGCTGCGCGGTGGGAACGGGCAAGGTGATCGCGGGCGACACCGGCTTCCAGGAGCGGCGCGCCTACACCGTCGTCGGCGCGGAAGTCACCTTCGTGGAGCGCCTGCAGGAAGTCACGGAGAACATCAACGCGCTGGTGCTGGTGAACGAAGCGACGTACGAGCCGATCCGCGAGATCTTCACCGCCGTGCCCACCTCCGCACTCCCGCTGCGCGGCATCAAGCGCGTGGCTCGCGCGTACGTCATCCGGGGCTTGGCCCGTCATGCCGCGGCCGACGAGCTGCTGCTGCCCTCGCCGCACGCCTTTCGCTCGACGATCGTCCACGAAGCGCAGCCCGAGCCGCCGGAGCCGCCGCGGCTGCGCGAGCCGGCCCGCTTCACGGAGGAGGCTCCCCCCGGACGCGCCAAGCCGAAGCCCGAGACCCCCGTCGGGTTCTCGCTGACCGACGCCTCAGCCGCGGAGCTTCCGGAGCTGCCGCTCTCGATCACGTACGAAGACGACGATGGGCCGCCCATCCCCCTGCCCCCGGGATAGCACGCCATGCACGCTCACACGGAACCCCCAGGTGTCTTGAGCGCCGAGCCACGCCTCGTCCTCGACGGCGTCTGGCTCTGGGGGCGGCGCATGGTGCCCGGCATCCCGATGACCTCGGCGTTGGTGCGCGGTCTGGACGGCACGCTCGTGGCCATCGATCCCGTGGCGCCGGCCGGCGGGTGGGAGACGCTCGCGTCGATCGGCAAGCCCGCGGCGACCGTGCTCACCACGCACTGGCACGAGCGCGAGAGCGCGACGCTGCGGGCGCGCTACGGCACGCCGGTCTGGGCCGGGCCCGAGCCCGACGGCATCGTGGCCCGGCGCGCGCACTTCCACCTGTCCGAGGAGGGACCGCTGCCCGGCGGCTTCCGCGCCATCCCGCTGGGAGGCACGTCGCCCGGCGAGTGGGCGCTGCTGCTCGAACGCGACGGCGGCATCCTCTTCGTGGGCGAGGCGCTCTTGGCGCTCGACGTCGACGATGCCCCGCTGGGGTTGGGAGCGCTGGCGCGCCTGCTCTTGCCGTTCGGCCCGCCGCAGCCGTATCCGCGCTGGCTGGCCGCCGATCCGCACGGCACCGATCGCGACCTCGAGCGGCTCGCGTCGCTGCGCTTCGAGCACGTGATCGTCTCCCACGGCTTCCCATGGCTGGTACGCGCCGACCGCGCCGTGCGCCGCGTGGTGCGCCGGACGCTCGCCGCGCACAGGCGGCGATGACCCTCCGGCGCGTCGACATCGGCGACCGGCCCGCGGTCTTGAGCTATCTCCAAGCCGCTCCGTACCGGAACGCCTTCCTCGTCTGGATCCTGGCGACCGACCCGCAAGCCGTCCACGCCCCGGTGTTCGCGGCATGGGATGGCGGCGTGGTGCGCGGCGTGATCTACCTGGGGCCGCAGATCGTGATGAGCGCGAGCGACGATCGCGCGCGCGCGGTCCTGGCGGCGTATCTGGTGCACGCGCGCAAGCCGAGCCTGCTGGTGGGCACCGTCGACGACGTCACCGCCGTAGAGCCGGCCGCGCGCAAGGCGTTCGGCGATCCCGCGGTCGTGCGCGAGCGCCAGCCCGTCTACGTGCTGACGCCGGCGGAGCTGCGCCCCGCGCCCGCGGCGCGCGTGCGGCGCGCCGAGATCGCCGACTTGGAGACGGTGGCCTATCATGCCGCCGCGATGACGGCCGAGGAGCTGGGATTCGACCCGCGGCGCGCCGACTTCGCGGCCTTCCGCGACGGCACGCGCAGGAGCATCGAGCGCGGCTGGAGCTGGATCTGGACGGAGGAAGGGCAGCTTCGCTTCAAGGTCAACGTCGGCGCCGTGACGCCCCACACCGCCCAACTGCAAGGCGTCTACACGCCGCCCGAGTACCGCGGGCGCGGCTACGCCTCCGCGGGTCTCCACGCCGTCTGCAAGGCCCTCTTCACCGAGCACGTACCCACGCTCTCGCTCTGCGTGAACGACTTCAATCACACCGCGCGCCGGCTCTACGAGCGCTTGGGCTTCAAGGAGCACGGCGCGCTGCGCACGCTGATCTACCTGCCCCAGAACGCGCGCCGCGCTCACCGCACGGCATAGCTGCTGGGCGAGGGCCGCCGCGCGTCGGTGGTCACCTCCACGAGGCTCGGGCCCTCCACCGCAAGCGCCGCCGCTAGCGCCTCGACGAACGCGTCAGTTGTCGACGCGGCGAAGCCCCGCGCGCCGAGCGACTCCGCCAGCGCGGCGTACGACGGCCGCGGCAGGTCCACGGCGAAGCGCCGCCCCGGGAAGCGCAGATCCTGATGGAGCGCGATCGATCCCCAGATCCCGTTCTTGAAGACGACCACCGTGAGCGGCTGCGCGAGGCGCGCCGCCGTGGCGAGCTCAAGACCGGTCATCAGGAAGGCGCCGTCGCCCACCAACGCCACGCTGCGCGAGGGGCCGAGCGCGAGTTGCGCGCCCAGCGCCGCGGGGAGCGCGAACCCCATGGCGCCCGAGATCGGGCCGACGTAGCGCCGCTCGTCGCGGAACGCGAGATAGCGCGTGATCCAGTCGTTGAACGAGCCGGCGTCGGAGACTACCACGGCGTCGGCGGGCAACGCCGCGTCGAGCGCGGCCACGATCCGCGCGAACGGGACGCCGGCGGCTTCGCGCGCGTCGGCCTCCAGCACGCGGTCGCCCTCGGCGCGTATCGCCTTGCGGCGCGCGGCGACCCAGCTCGTGCGCTCCGGCCGGTGCAGGTCGTCGTCGGCGGGGTCCTCCGCGGTGTGGCGCACGAGCTGCTCGAGCGCCCGCATGGGATCGGCGAGCAAGAACTCCGCCGAAGGATACTCGTCCCAGCCGACGTCGGTGGCGACGTCGATCGCGATGATGCGTCCGCGCAGCGGCCGATAGCCCTGCGTCACGCGATCGCCGAGGCGCTGGCCCAGCATCAGCACGAGATCGGCCTGCTCGAGCGTCTCGGCCAGCGCGCGCGGACCGCGAATGGTGCTGCATCCCAGCCACGACGGGTGGTCCGGGGCAAGCACGTCCGGAAAGGCGTGCCCGCCGATCACGGCCAGTCCCCGGCGCTCGGCCACGAAGCCCAGATGCTCCGCGGCCGCGCGCCCGGCGAAGGCGGCGCCGCAGATCAGGACGGCGCGTCTGGAGGCGGCGATCGCCGCGTCCACCAGCTCCACCGACGCTGGCGCCAGCGCGCCGCCGACGCAGAGGCGACCGGGCAGGGAGAGCGGCTCGGGCTCGGGGATCTCACCGTAGAAGTGGTCCGCGGGAATGCTGACCACCACCGGTCCGGGGAGATCCGCTTGCGCCTTGCGCAGCGCCGCGAGCAGCGCCGCCGGCGCCTGCGCGGGGGAGGTGACCTCGAAGACCGCCTTGGCCGCGCTGCGGAAAACGTCGGTGAACTCCATCTCCTGCATCGCGCCGCGCCCGCGCACGCGGCTCTCCAGTTGCCCCACGATCACCACCAGCGGAAGGTGCGCCTGAAAGGCCTCGTGCACGCCGATGAGCGCGTTCGACGCTCCCGGCCCCCGCGTGACGGCGACGACGCCCGGGCGCCCGCTCGCGCGCGCGTAGCCGCAGGCGAGAAACGCGGCCCCCGCCTCGTGGCAGGTGGAGAGGAACGGAATCTCCTCGACGCGCAGGCCGTCGAGGAGCGGGAGGAAGCTCTCCCCCGAGACTCCCGCGACCCACGGAACGCCGTGGTCGCGCAAGTGGCGTGCCATCACGTGGCCGGCGATCATGACGATGCGGTCTCCTTCACGTCCCGCGAGTTCGTGGCGCGCCGCGCGAGTTCCGTCCCGCCATCCTAAAGGATGGGACGCGCCGCGCCGGGGAACCCTCGCTCATGTCTGTACGTGTGGTCATCATCGGCGGCGGCGCCATCGGCAGCTCGATCGCCTACTTCCTGACGGGCGAGCCCGCCTTCGACGGGCGCGTCGTCGTCGTCGAGCGCGACGCGAGCTACCGGATGGCCTCTTCGGCGCTGAGTGCCAGCTCCGTGCGTCAACAGTTCTCCACGCCCGTCAGCATCGCGATGTCGCAATACGGCGTCGCGTTCCTCCGCGATCTGGCCGCGCACCTGGCGACGGACGGCGACCGTCCCGACGTGGGACTCGCCGAGCGCGGCTATCTCTTTCTCGCCGGGAGACCCCGCGTGGAGTCGATGCGCGCGAACCACGCGCTCCAGCGCGAGCACGGCGTCGACGTGGCCCTGCTCGATCCCGCGGCGCTGCGCGAGCGCTTTCCTTGGCTCTCGACCGGCGGCGTCGAGCTGGGAAGCCTCGGCCTGCGCGGCGAGGGCTGGTTCGACGGCTATCTGCTGCTGCAGGCGTTCCGCGCGAAGGCGCGCGCGCAAGGCGCGGAGTACGTCGCCGGCGAGGTCGTCGGCGTGCGCCGGGACGGCGCGACGGTGCGCGAGGTTCGGCTGGGCGACGGCTCGTCGCTTGCGGCGGACGTCGTGGTCAACGCGGCGGGGCCATGGGCCGCCGCGGTGGGCGAGATGCTGGGCGTCGACCTGCCAGTTCGCGCGCGCCGCCGCTGCGTCTTCGCCTTCTCCGCGCCCGGAACGCTGCCGCGCTGCCCGTTGCTGATCGACACCACGGGCGTCTACTTTCGCCCCGAGGGCGACGGCTTCATCGGCGGCGTCTCTCCCGCCGAGGACGACGACCCCGACGATCTGCCGCTCGAGGTCGACCACGCACTCTTCAACGAGGTGGTATGGCCGGCGCTGGCCGAGCGCGTTCCGCTCTTCGACCGCGTCAAGCTCAAGAGCGCCTGGGCCGGATACTACGAGTACAACGTCTTCGACCACAACGGCATCGTCGGCCGCCATCCGGCCGTCGCGAACGCCTACTTCGCCAACGGCTTCAGCGGCCACGGGCTCCAGCATTCCCCCGCCGTCGGGCGCGGCGTGGCCGAGCTCATCGTGCACGGCTCGTTCCGCACGCTCGACCTCACGCCGCTCTCGTTCGAGCGCATCTTGGAGCACCGCCCGATCGTGGAGCTGAGCGTGATCTAGCAGGGCGCGGCAGAACCCCTGCTCATGCTTGGGGCGGAGGCTGGGCGGGAATGACGTGAGAGACGCCCATGCCGATCGATCTTCGCGCTCCCGCGCCTTCCGCGCCGACCGGACTCTCCGAAGAAGAGGCGGCTCGACGCCTGCGCGAGGACGGCCCCAACGAGGTCCAGGGGACCCGGCGCCGCAACGTGGCCGCCATCGCCTTCGAGGTGATGCGCGAGCCGATGTTCGTGCTGCTGCTGGCCGCAGCCGCCATCTACGTGGCGTTGGGGGAGCCGCGCGACGCGCTGGTGCTGGGCGCGGCCGTGGTCATCGTCATCGCGATCACGCTCTACCAAGAAGTCAAGACGGAACGCGCCTTGGAGGCCTTGCGAGATCTCTCCTCGCCCAGGGCGCTCGTGATCCGCGATGGAGAGCGCAAGCGCATCGCCGGCCGCGACGTCGTCAGGGGTGACGTGATGGTCCTCGCCGAGGGCGACCGCGTCGCGGCGGATGCGACGCTCCTCGCCGCCGGCAACCTCACCGTCGACGAGTCGCTCCTCACGGGTGAATCCGTTCCCGTGCGCAAGACGGCCGCGGCCCAGCCGCCGCAAGGCGCCGCGCCGGGCGGAGACGATCTGCCGTTGGTCTTCTCCGGCACGCTGGTGGTCACGGGCACCGGGATCGCCATGGTCACCGCTACCGGCGGCGCTACCGTCATCGGGCGCATCGGCAAGGCGCTGGAGAGCCTCGGCGACGAGCAGACGCCGCTTCAGCGCGAGACGCGCCGCCTGGTGGCGTACGTTGCGGCCGGCGGACTGGGCGCGTGCATCGTAGCCGCGCTCGCGTTCACGCTGCTGCGCGGCAACTGGCTTGAGGGGCTGCTGCTGGGCGTGAGCTTGGCGATCTCGCTCCTCCCCGAGGAGTTTCCCGTCATCCTCACGGTCTTCTTGGCGTTGGGCGCCTGGCGCATCGCGCGCGCCAACGTGCTGACGCGGCGGATGCCGGCGATCGAAGCGCTGGGCGCGGCCACCGTGTTGTGCACCGACAAGACGGGAACCCTCACGCGCAACCGCATGCGCGTGAGCGCGGTGGTCGCGGAAGGGATGGAGCACGCGCTGGACGCGCAGACCCAACCCGATCTCCCGCGCGCGGCGCGCGAGGTGCTCCGTTGCGGCGCCATGGCAAGTCAGGAGGAGCCCTTCGATCCCATGGAGCGCGCGCTGCTCGACGCAGCGAAACCCTGGGCGAGCGGCAACGGCGCCGGCGGCGCGCCGGGGGCGGTGCTGGCGCGCGAGTACCCGCTCTCGGACGAGCTGCTGGCCGTCTCGCGCGCATGGCGCCTGGGAGAGGGCGACGAGGTCGTCGTGGCCGCCAAGGGGGCGCCGGAGGCCATCGCCGCGCTCTGCCGGCTCGAAGGCGCCGAGCGCGTGCGGATGCTGGCCCAGGCCCAGGCGCTTGCCGCCCGCGGACTGCGCGTGCTCGGAGTCGCGGGCGCGAGGCTTCCTGCCGATGCCCTACCCGAGCGTCACGAAGCGCTGCACCTGCGCCCGCTGGGACTCGTCGCATTCGAGGATCCGCTCAGGCCCGCCGTCCCCGACGCCGTGCGCCAATGCTACGCAGCCGGCGTGCGCATCATCATGATCACGGGTGACCATCCCGCCACGGCCGGCGCCATCGCGCGCCAGGCCGGCATGCGGGATGCCGAGGCCGTGGTCACCGGCCCCGAGCTCGACGCGCTCGACGATGAGGCCTTCGCCGCGCGCGTGGCCGCCACGAACGTCTTCGCGCGCATCGTGCCCGAGCAGAAGCTTCGCCTGGTGCGCACGCTCCAACAGGCGGGCGAGATCGTGGCCATGACGGGCGACGGCGTCAACGACGCACCGGCGCTGCGGGCCTCGCACATCGGCATCGCGATGGGCGCTCGCGGCACCGACGTGGCCCGCGAGGCCGCTGATCTGGTGCTGCTGGACGACGACTTCTCCTCCATCGTGAGCTCCATCCGCCTGGGCCGCAGGATCTTCGACAACCTGCGTAAGGCGATGGCATACGTGGTGGCCGTCCACGTGCCGATCGCCGGCATCGCGCTGGTGCCCGTGCTCTTCAACTTGCCGTTGCTGCTGCTGCCCGTGCACATCGTCTTTCTCGAGCTGATCATCGACCCCACGTGCTCGGTGGCGTTCGAGGCGGAGCCCCCGGAGAGCGACGTCATGGCGCGGCCCCCTCGCCGCAGGGGGGAACCGATCGTCTCGGGGAGCATCGCGCTCACGAGCGTGCTGCGCGGGACGAGCGTGCTGGCGGTCTCGCTGGGCGCGCTCGCCTTCGCCCTCGTCGCGCACCTCCCGGACGAGGCGATGCGCGCCGTGGTCTTCGCGACGTTCGTGCTGGCCAATCTCGCCCTGATCCTCACGAGCCTCTCGGCGCGGAGCCTCTTTCCGTCGGCCGGGCGACCCGGCAATCGCGCGGCCTGGCTGATCGTGGGCGGCACCACGGCGCTCCTCGCGGCGATGCTCGCCGTCCCGGCGCTCCGCGACGTCTTCGGCTTCGCCGCGCTCGGCGTCACGGAAATCGCCGTCGTCGCCGGGCTGGCGTCGGTGGTGTTCGCGTGGCTGGCGCTGCTCCGGCTCCGATTCGGATCGTAAGCGGACGCCTCAGCGCTGAGAGCCGAACGCCGGGTTGGCGTATCGCGCGCCCGTCGCGGGCTCGACGGCGTTCAAGGCGGCGAGATCCTCCTGGCTCAAGCGCACGCCGGCGGCCGCGACGTTCTCCTCCAAGTACGCGACGCGCTTGGTGCCCGGAATCGGAATCACGCCTTCGCCCTGCGCGAGCACCCAGGCCAAGGCCGCTTGGCCGCTGGTGACCCCGAGCCGGCCCGCGATCGCATCCACCTCCTCGACGAGCCGCTGATTCCGCTCGAAGGCCTCTCCTCGAAAGCGCGGCAACGTCGCCCGGAAGTCGCCGGCCATGATGGCGTCCTTGGCGAGCCGGCCGGTCAAGAAGCCACGCCCCAACGGCGCGTACGCGATCAGCGCGACGCCGTGGGCCTCGCACCACGGCAGGATCTCCGCGAGCACGTATCGTTCGAAGAGCGAGAGCTCCGACTGGAGAGACGCGATCGGGTGCACGCGGACGGCGCGCTCGAGCGTGGGAACGTCGACCTCCGAGAGCCCGATGGCGCGCACCTTGCCCGCCGTCACCAGCTCCGCCATGGCGCCGACGCTCTCCTCGACCGGCACGTCAGGGTCGACCCGGTGGAGTTGATAGAGGTCGATCGTCTCCGTTCCCAGCCGCCGCAAGGAGGCCTCGCACGCCGCCGTGATGTGCTCGGGCCGCGCGTTGCGCCGCACGTCGTACGTCGTCTTGTCGTGGACGACGAGGCCGCACTTCGTGGCGATGGCGACGCGGTCGCGCCGCCCCCGCAACGCCCGGCCGAGCAGCTCCTCGTTGGTGAATGGGCCGTACATGTCGGCCGTATCGAAGAGCGTCACGCCAAGTTCGACGGCGCGGTGGATCAGCGCGACGGCGTCGGCCTCCCGCGCCGCGTCGACGGGCTCGCCGTACGCCCAGGTGAGGCCCATGCAGCCGTAGCCGATCTCGCCGACGGAAATTCCCGAGGAGCCTAGCGCGCGTCGTCTCATGGCGCAACGCTTCCACCGGGGTACGAGCGCGACCCGCTGTGAGCAGCGACACAAGGCGTGCGTGGCGCCCGTCTCGCTTCATGGGTCATTAGTCCTAGGGCCCATGGGCTGAATCCCGATTTTCCTTGGTATTTCCGGCTTCTAGCAAGCAAGGCGTCTCTTGGCAGCCGGCTAAAGTCCGGCGACCGATGGACCGACGCTTGCAGTACGACACCCGTTCATCGCCGAGGACGGTCGGCCCGCTGGGGGAGGGGCACCGATGGCGAATCAGCCGTCATTTCGAAGTCAAGCTAGCGAGATGCTCTCGCGCCGACGGCTGCTCGATTGGCTCGAGCAGCACGCCGCCGCGCGCGTGCGCCTCGTTGCCGCCGCTCCGGGATGCGGGAAGTCGGTCCTGTTGCGCGAGTACATGACCGGACGCGACTGCGCCTATCTGCGCATCGGGCGCGGCGAGCCCGCCGCATCCGCGCGCAGCCGCATCGCCGCGGCGCTGGGGATTCCTCCGCACGTTTCCTCCACGCACGACGACGTCGTGCTGGCGCTCTCGGTCTGCCAACCGGCCCTGGTCTTGATCGACGACGCCGACGCCGGTGCCCCCGACTGGATCGACGAGCTCAACGCCCTCGTCGAAGAGGCGCCCGAGCACCTGCAGTTCGTGATCGCGGCGCGATCGCGCTCGGTGATCCGCAGCGCGCGCCTCTTCGTGGAGGGCGCCGTCACGCGGTTGCCGGCGCGGGCGCTAGCCTTCACCGCGCCGGAGCTCGCGGAGCTCTGCGACGCTCACGGCGTCTCGTACGCGCGCAAAGATCTCGATCACGTCATCTCCCACACGGACGGTTGGCCGATCATCGTGAGCGCCTGCGTCCGCCTGGCGGCCGCCGAGGGCAGCGGCCTCGCGCACGCCTTCGAGAGATGGTCCGCCGATCACCGCTCGGTCTTCGCCGATTACGTCCTGCAAGAGGCGGGGCGCTCCGGGCACCTGGCCACCTTTCAGCGGCTGCTCTCCACCGGCACGCTCGCGGACCTCGCCGACCTGGAGACGCTGGAGCGCGAAAGCGTCTTCGTCGATTTCGACGGCCATCACTTCGTGGTCTTTCGCGCCGTGCGCGACGTCCTCTCGAGCACCAACACCACCTCGTACCCGATCGCCCCGTTGCCCGTGCCGCCCATGGCGGTCTGCGTGCTCGGAGAGTTCGAGGCGACGGTGGGCGGGCGGCGCATCAAGTGGCTGCGGCGGCGCGACGCTCAGATCTTCAAGTACCTGCTGCTCAAGCCGGACGGACGCGCCTCGCGCGCCGAGCTGGCCGACGCCTTCTGGCCGGGACGCGAGCGTCAACTCGCGCTCCAGGCGCTGCGCACGTCGTGCTGCAACATTCGGCATGCGGTTGGCGAAGCGGTCGGCTCCGCCCGCACCGCGTCCTACTTCGTTGCCAACGGCGACGTCACGGTCGCCAAGGAGAACGTGGTCGTCGACGCGCAGAGCTTCTCCACCCACGTCGCCGCGGCCAAGACCGCGGCCGCGCGCGGCGAACTGCGCGCCGTGATCACCCACCTGGAGGCGGCCCGCAAGACGTACCGCGGGTCCTTGATCGTGGACGTGCCCGGCGCTCACTATGCCGCCGCGGCCCAAGAGATCGACGGAACCTTCGCGACCGTCGAGTCGTGCTTGCGCGCGCTGCGCGACGCCCCCCGCCGCGGGAGCCTACCCCAGGCCGTGGCCGCGCTCTTGCTCGACGCCGAAACCGTGCGGGTCCCCAAGCGCAAGAACGTCGCCAACCGCTAGACCCTGCCGGCGCGCCGCTCCTCCCGCCAACTCCACCACGGTCCGCGCGCCGCGGCGCCCGACGTAGAGCCGTCCCGGCGGAACCGCCTCGGCCAGGTGGACCACTGCTTGGCGCTCGTCGAGGAAGACGACGTCGATGGTCACCCGCATGCCGATGGTGTGGACGGCATCGCAGCGGCCGAACCAGATGCCGTCGTCGGCTCCGATCTCGCTCCGGCCCAGAAAGCCCTTCACGCGCTCCCAGGCCGAGACGGCCTCGAGCACGTTGGCGGCGATGGGTCGCGCCTGCGTCGCATTGACCAGCACGGGCATCTCAGCCGTGCACCTGCAGCACCATCGCGATGACGATCGACGCCACCAGATAGGGAGCGAAGGCCACCGCGGTCTTCCCGCGATCGCGCACGACGGCGACGACCGTGGCCACGAAGCAGGCCACCGCGAATGCCAACACCGCCGTCTGCATGCCCAGGACGGCGCCGCCCAGAGCGACGAGCTTGGCATCTCCCCAACCCATGCCGCGGCCTTTGGAGAACATCGCGGCGATGGCGAAGGGAACGAACGGGACGATCGCCGAGAGCCCCACCCACCACGAGTGATGCACCACCACGTAGACCGCCACCACCGCCAACGGCCCCAAGGTGAAGACGTCGGGGACGATGCCCTTGGCCGCGTCGCTGTACCACGCCGCCGCCAGCGGCACGCATAACAGAGCGGAGAGCCCCAGCTCCAGCAAGGGCGCGTGGCGCGCCACCATGGCGATGCCGAGGACCACGGCTCCGGCGACGAGTGCCGCCGGGCGCGCCGGGCCCAGCTTGGGTCCGTCCTCGAACGGGGTGAAGCGCGCGCAATAGAGCGTGGCCAGCACGATCCCGCAGACGGCCGCGCAGCCGAAGATCAGGGCGCCCGCCAGCAGCGTCATCATGGGTGGTACGTGAACTTCGCGGCGACGGAGCCGAAGATGATGACGAAGAGCGCCGGCAGCATGCACAGCGCCATCGGGAAGATCAGCTTGGTGGGCAGTTGCCCCGCGATCTCCTCGGCGCGCATGATCCGGCGTTCGCGCGCCTCCCCGGCGAGTTGGTCGAGGACGGCGGAGATGCTGCCGCCGGTCTTCTCCGACTGGACGATCGCCGTCACCGTCATCGTCAAGTCGCCCTCGCGGACGCGGCTGGCCATCGCGAGCAGGGCATCGCCGCGCGATCGCCCGAGCCGTATGTCCTGAAGCGCGGCGCGCAGCTCGTCGCCCAGCGCGCCCTGCAGGCCGTCGACGGTCGTCGCGAGGGCGCCGTTGAGGCCGATGCCGGCTTCCACGGTGGTGGAGAGCATGTCCAGGAAGTCGGGGAGCTGCCGATGGATCGAGATCTTGCGCTCCTCGATGGCGCCGTTCAGCCGGAAGTGCGGAAAGTAGGCGCCGCAGATCCCAAACATCACGGGCAGCGCGTAGAAGATGCCCGTGTGCTGATTGAGCACCAGCACGGCGAACACGCCGGCTCCGGCACCACCGGCCAGCCCCCCCAGCGACCACATCAGCATCTTCTGCGGGGTCACGTTGTACCAGCCGGCCTCTTGCAGCCGCCGCGAGAGCGCGTGGCGCTGGCGCTCGTCCATCACGCGCTTGAGCAGCGAGGAGCTGGTTTGCTGCGTCAGGCCCGCTGCGGCGTCGATGGCGGCCAGCCGCTCGTGCACGTCGCTCTTCTTGCCGAGCACGGCGAAGAGCGCCACGCCGATGGCGACGACGACCAGTAAGGCGATCCCTATGACCGGCGGCGGCATCTCAGACGTCGAACCTCGAGATGCGGCCGAAGAGCCACCAGCCCGTGCCGAGCAAGCCGGCCACGATCATCAGGCAAATGTGACCCACCGGCGTGTAGAACAGACCATCGCGCATGTCCGGCTCGAACCCCACGATGAAGCCGCCCACGGCGACGGGCAGCGCGGTAATGATGTACTTGCTCGCCGTCGCCTCCGACGTCAGCGCCCTAACCTTGCGCGCGATCCGGCGGCGCTGCTTGATCGTCTCGGCGAGGTTCTCCAGCACCTTGCCCAGGTTGCCGCCGGTCTGGCTCTGCACGCGGATGGCGCGCGTCATCATCGTCAGCTCGCTGGAGGGCATGCGTAGGGAGAGCTGGTCGAGCGCGTCGTAGATGCTCACGCCGATGGTCGTCTGGCTCAGCACGCGCGTGAACTCCACGCGGGCCGGATCGGGCATGTCCGTCACCACCATGACCAAGGCTTGCCTCAGCCCCATGCCCACCCGCAGCGCACCGGCGATCAGCCTGAGCGAGAGCTCCAGTTGGGCGTTGAACGCGGTGAGGCGGTTCGCGATCTTCATGTTGATCCAGCCGCGGCAACCGTAGAATGCCACGAGCAGGAACGCCAGCAGGATGAGCGCGCCCGGCACCGGCTCGGGGCGCATGAGGAACATCACGATGCCCCAAGGCACCACGGCCACTCCGAGGATGCCGATCACCAGCTCCTCGGACTTGATGGGAATCGCGGCGCGCTCGAGACCCGCCCGGTACGGCTCCGTCCAGCGCCCGAGGAACGTGACGATCCGCTCCCAGAACGCGAACAGGCAAAGCCCGACGGCACCGACGACGCCGAGGAATACGGCCAGGGGCTCGAGCGTGAGGATCATCGGTTACCAGGCCGTTGCGAGCTGAATCTCGCTGAGACGGCTCACGTCGTAGCTCACGCCCGCTTCCGCGAAGCGCTTGAGCGAGTTCGGCTGAACGCCGCTGTAGACGAACGATCCGGCAACCTTCTCCTGCTTGTCGAGGCCCCGCTGGTCGAACCGGACCAGCTCCTGCGTGGTGACCACGTCGCCTTCCATGCCGACGACCTCGATCACGCTGGTGACCTTGCGGGTCCCGTCGCGAAGCCTGGACGTCTGCACCACCATGTCGACGGCGCCGGCGATCTGCTCGCGGATGGCGCGCATGGGGATGTCGTACCCGGCCATCAGCACCATGGTCTCGATGCGCGAGAGGCAGTCGCGCGGCGTGTTGGCGTGGATCGTGGTCAGCGATCCGTCGTGGCCCGTGTTCATGGCCTGCAGCATGTCGAGCGCCTCGCCGCCGCGGCACTCGCCGACCACGATGCGATCGGGGCGCATGCGCAAGGCATTCTTCACCAGGTCGCGGATCCGAATCTCACCCCGTCCCTCGACGTTCGCCGGCCGCGCCTCGAGGCGGACGACGTGCTCCTGGTGGAGGCGAAGCTCGGCGGCGTCCTCGATGGTGACGATGCGTTCGTTGGTGGGGATGAATCCCGACAGGATGTTGAGCAGGGTGGTCTTTCCGGAGCCCGTGCCCCCGCTGATCACGATGTTGAGCCGGGCCTCGACGGCCGCGCGCAGCAGATCGGCGACGGGGGCCGAGATCGAGCCGATGGCGATGAGGTCGTTCATCGACATGCGGTACTTGCCGAAGCGACGAATGGTGATGGTGGGGCCGTCGATCGAGAGCGGCTCGATGGTGGCATTGACGCGGGAGCCGTCCGCCAGGCGCGCGTCCACCATGGGGACGGCCTCGTCGATGTGGCGGCCCAGGGGCGCGATGATGCGCTCGATCACGAG
This sequence comes from Candidatus Dormiibacterota bacterium, assembly GCA_035533275.1. Classification (GTDB taxonomy): domain Bacteria; phylum Vulcanimicrobiota; class Vulcanimicrobiia; order Vulcanimicrobiales; family SCRA01; genus SCRA01. The sequence continues at coordinate 230,456 of DATLUD010000077.1, forward strand.
CCGCAGCTGGCGGGAGTCCGTGAACTGCTTGCCCGTATGCTCGATCTTCCCGCCGCGCTCCACGTAGACGGAGTTCGGTCCGTTGACCATGATCTCGGAGACGTCGCCGTCGGCCATCAAGTCCTCGAGCGGCCCCAATCCGAGCGCCTCGTCGATGACCTCCTGACGAAGGCGCGCCACTTCCTCGGCTGAGCCGATGTCGTCGCGCCTAGCGACCAGCTCGGCGACCGCGTCCTCGATTTGCGCGCGCAATTCCTCGAGCCGGAGCTGGTCGGCGCCGCCGCCCGCGATGGCGACGATGTCGACGCGCTTGGAGAGCTCGCGGTGGATCTCGCCCTTCAAGTCGTCGCGCGCGTTGCGTTGAATGCGTACGGAGGGAGCGCTGCGCTTCTCGGAGGGGCCGCTCTCCGCGGCGCTCGCGGGAGCCTGATGGCGCCCCAGCCTTCGCTCGCCCAAGGGCGTGCTGGCCGAGGGCTGCAGCGTCATCGGGAGGTCGCCCGCCTGGAGCTTGTCCAGCTCCGTCACCGTGGAGGCCACGGCGCGGTCGAAGCGCTTGTCCGACTGCGGGGGGATCTCGGCGAGGAGAGCCACGTTCAGACTCTTGGCGATCTCGGCGGCCGACATCTCGGTCCTGGCATCCCGTTGCGAGATGATGGCGACCATGCGGGACGACGGAACGCCGAACTTGAGCAGCTCCAGCTGCATGGCGCGCGCCCCCGTGACGCCGAGCAGGGTGGGCTCGATGACCAGGGCAAAGACGGCGGCCCGCACGGCGAAGGGGCGCACGGCGGCGGCGAACGGCTGCGGCGCGTCGACCACCACGTACGACTCGGTCTGCTGAACCGAGCGCGCGAACCAGCCCTCGATCTTCTCGGCCTTGATCGTGAAGCCGCCATGGATGTTCGGCGTCATCTCGAGCAGGGAGAGGTTCCGGTTGAGCTCCACGATCCCCAGCTCGTCCTGGGCCCGCCGCTCGTCCAGCTTGGAGATCACGTTGAAGAGGATGGCCTCGCTGCGCCGTCCGGAGAGGTCGGCGTCGACCAGCAGGGTATGACCGCGATCGCTCAGGCGCTTGGCGATCTCCACGGAGAGCGTGGTCGCCCCGACTCCGCCTTTGGCGCCGACGATGAGAAAGACGCGCGGGCTCACTTGTGCGCAGCCCCGGAAACGATCTCGCTGCCGTCGATCACGGTGACCGGCGAGAGCGGCGGAGCCGCCGCCGGCCGGGCTGGGGCGGCTGGCTGCGGCGCGCTTGCCGGCTGCGGCATCGAGGGGTTGGCGGCGTACTGCGGCGCGAAGACGAGATGCTCCGGCGGCAGCGGGTGCGCGCGCTCCTGCGGCGAGCGCAGCGCCAGCCGCAGCGTGGTGTTCAAGTCGGCCATGGCCAGCAAGTCGGCTTGCTTGGGCGTGACCTCCAGCGTCACGGTCCGCGGATCGGTGTCCGTCTTGGGCGCCGTCGTCGCCTGCTCGAGGTGATCGCCCACGGCGACCACTTCGATGTCGCGCAGAATGGCGTAGGCCTTCGGCTGCCGCTCCGCGCCCCGCGGCGGGACGGCGATCACGTCGACGCGGTCGCCGGCTTGGATCAGACCCGAGACGTCCTTCACCATGTCCACCGGGATGCTCACGGCGCGCATGCCCGGGCGCAGGCGCACGGGGAGCGCCAGCTCCTGCGGGCGGCCGATGTTGCTGCTGGTGATGGTGGAGCCGGCCGGTATGGTGATGAGGGCGATATCGCCCTTCACGCCGTCGGGCGTCGAGAGGGCGTTGGGGTCCACCGCGTTGGCCGGCCGCTGAACCACGCGCACCATGCCCGGGCTCAAGAGCTCGCGGGCGGGAATCTCCTGCACGGCGACGAGCACCGCGCGCGGCGGCGAGACGTGCGCGCTCCGGCTGACCGATGCCAGGTAGTCAAAGGTCAAGAGACCGGCACCGAGTGCCAGGATCGCCGCGACGACGAGGGTAAGCGTTCGTTTGTTCACAGGTGGACCCTCAGACCCGGGAGATACGTCTTGGACAAGACGAGAACTGCGAAGCCGGCCGCGATCGCGACCGCGTACGGGAGGCGGTCGTCCGCCTTGCCGTCGCGCGCGGGAATGACCCTGTGCGTGATCATCACGGCG
>DATLUD010000078.1:0-11725 GCA_035533275.1 Candidatus Dormiibacterota bacterium
CGAACGCGATGTCGGACTCGTTGCTTCTGCCGATCGCGGTCTTGGCCATGGGCGTACTGCGCTCGCGTTGGGTCACGCTGAAGCTCCTCGGCCTCGGCGGCTTGGGCTTCATGGTGGCCACGATCGCGCTCAGCGGCTCGCGCGAGGCGCTCGTGGGGCTCTTTGTGGTCATTGCCTACCTTGGTTGGCGCACCCGCTACCGCATCCAGATCGGGAGCTTGGCGGCGGTCACCTTGGCGGCGAGCCTGCTGCTCCCCACGAGCCTGTTGGCTCGTCTGAACGACGCGATCTCCACGGGCGGAGCCGGCCGCGTGGCGATTTGGCGCGTAGGCCTGGACGCGTTCGTGCACAATTGGCTGGTGGGCTACGGCCTCGGCAGCTTCCCGACCGTCTACGACCACTTCTACCTGCGCGTCTACCAGGCGTATAGTAACGGCTGGGGGAGCGCGCCCCACAACTTGTTGGTCCAATCGGGCGTGGAGCTGGGTCTCGTCGGGATCGTGCTCGTGGGGTGGTTCATCGTCACGACGTTCACGGCACTGCGCGACATCGGCTCCGACAGCGAGATCCGCGACTACCGCATCATGATGGAGGCGGCGCTGCTCGGGCTCTTCGTCGTCTCGATGTTCATCGGGCTCTTCACATACAAGTACGCGTGGCTGGTCTTCACGCTAGCCGCTCAGGTGCGGCTGCTGGGGATCCAGGAGGCGCGGGAGCGCCGGGTCGCCGCGCTCAGCGAGGCCGATTCGTAGGGCGAGCCTGCTCGGCCGCGAGATCGAGGAGACCCTGAACGATACGCTCGGCGCATCCCCCTTGGTCGGCCAGGATGCCTCCAGGCGGCGTCCGCGGCGCGGGGCGCATGCCGGCACGCGCGATCGCCTCGGGATCCGTGCCGGCGAGCACGTTCCAGCCGCCTTCCAAGGTCTCACGCCATTCGGTCTCCTCGCGTAGCGTGGTGCACGGGGTGCCGAGCGCCACGGCCTCCTTCTGTACGCCGCCGGAGTCCGTCAGGACGCCCCGCGCGTGGCGCTGGAGCGCTAGCATGTCGAGGTACGAGAGCGGCTCGCAGACGGTGATGTTGTCGCCGGAGCCGGCGTGGAGGCTTTCGGCCATGGCGCGAGTCCGCGGGTGGACGGGAAAGATCACGCGGCCGGGCAGCCTGCGCAGGCCGTCGACGATGCGCGCGAAGGCGGCGGGATCGTCGGTGTTCGAGGCGCGGTGAACCGTCGCCGCGGCATAGGTCTTCGACGTCAAGCCGAAGCGGTCGAGGACCGCCGGGCGCTCGGGCAGGAGCGCCGCCGACTCCCGCGCCAGGTCGATCATGAGGTCCCCAACCACATAGACATGCTCGGTGATGCCTTCACGCTCGAGTTGGGCGCGCGAGCGCTCGTCAGGGACGAAATGGGCGCTGGCCACATGGTCGGCGACCACGCGATTGATCTCCTCGGGCATGGTTCGGTTGAACGAGCGCAGCCCCGCCTCCACGTGGGCGACCGGGATGCGCAGCTTCGCGGCGACCAGGGCTCCGGCCAATGTGCTGTTGGTGTCGCCGTAGACGATGACCCAGTCCGGGCGCTCACCTTCGACGATCGGCTCCAAGCGGCGCATCATCTCGCCGGTCTGGGCGCCGTGTGACGCGGAGCCGACATCGAGCATGTACGTCGGAGGCGCCATGCGCAGCTGGCGGTAGAAGACCTCCGACATGTTCTCGTCGTAGTGCTGACCCGTATGGACGGAGCACTCCTCGATGCCGTGGCGCGCGAGCGCTCGGCTGAGGACGGCGGCTTTGACGAACTGCGGGCGCGCGCCGACGACCGTGAGGACTCTCACACGCGCGCGGCGGCCTCCGCGAGCGCCGTCACGGCGCCGATCACTGCGTCGTGGTCGGCGAGCGCGAGCTCGGGATAGATCGGCAGAGAGAGGACGGCGGCGGCGGCGCGCTCGGACTCCGGGAAGGAGCCCGCGGGCAGCCCCAGGTTGGCGTGGACCGGCTGCAGATGGAGCGGCGTGGGGTAGTAGACCATCGTCTGGATTCCCGCGGCCTGCAAGCGCTCGCGCGCTGCGTCGCGATCGTCGATCCGGATGGTGTACTGGTGGTAGACGTTGCGATTGCCCGGCTCCTCGATCGGGGTGACGACTCCGGGCAGGCCCCGCAGGCGCTCCGTGTAGCGCTGGGCGAGAGCGCGCCGGCGCGCGCTCCAATCGTCCAGGTGGGGCAGCTTGACCCGCAGGATCGCGGCTTGGACCTCGTCGAGGCGGCTGTTGACGCCAAGCTCCTCGTGGAAGTACTTCACGGCCCCGCCGTGGGCGCGCAGCGAGCGGGCCCGCGCGGCCAGACGCTCCGAACCCGTCACCAGCAGGCCGCCGTCGCCATACGCTCCGAGGTTCTTCGAGGGGAAGAAGCTGAAGCAGCCGATGTCGCCGAACGTGCCGGTGGCTTGGCCGTCGATGGTGGCGCCGATGGACTGGGCGCAGTCCTCGATCACGGTCAGCCCGTGGCGGCGCGCGATCTCCATGATCTCGCGCATCGGGGCGGGACTGCCGTAGAGGTGCACGGGAAGGATGGCCTTCGTGTGCGGTCCGATGCGGGCCTCGATCAGCCGCGGATCGATGTTGTACGTGGCCGGGTCGATGTCGACGAAAACGGGCGTCGCGCCGACGATGCCGATGGCCTCCGTCGTCGCCACGAAGGTGAACGGGGTGGTGATGACCTCGTCGCCCGGTCCGACGTCTAGCGCCCGCAGAGCGAGGTGCAGCGCATCGGTGCCGGAGTTCAGCCCCACCGCGTGCGGGGTGCCCAGGTACGCGGCGATCTCCGACTCGAAGGCGCGCACGTTGGGCCCGTTGATGAAGTGCCCCGAGGCGAAGACGCCGGTGACCGCGGCGTCGATCTCCGCCTTCAGCGACCGATACTGCTCGGTGAGATCGAGAATCGGAATCATGCTTGCACCTTCCCCACCAGCTCGCCGTGCAGGGCGTAGGCTGCGCCACACTCCGCGCAGCGCGCCGAGCCGCGCTCGAAGTCGATCCGGATCCCACACTCGCAGGCATAGCCGTGCACGCGGGCCGGGTTTCCGTAGACGAGCGCATGCGGCGGGACGTCGCGCGTGACCACGGCGCCGGCTCCGATGAAGGCGTGCTCGCCGATCGTGACCCCGCAGACGATGGTTGCGTTGGCCCCGATGCTGGCGCCTCGCTTCACGAGCGTCTGGCGGTAGTCCGCCGAGGTGTTGCGGGGAAAGGCGGACCGCGGGGTGGTGACGTTGGTGAACACCATGCTCGGGCCGCAGAAGACGTCGTCCTCGAGGATGACGCCCTCGTAGACGGAGACGTTGTTCTGGATCTTGACGTTGTTGCCGATCGTCACGCGCGGCGAGATCACGACGTTCTGGCCGATGCTGCAGTTGCGTCCGATCACGGCGTTCGGCATGACGTGTGAGAAGTGCCAGATCTTCGTGCCTTCGCCGATCGAGCTTGGCTCGTCGACGTACGAGGATTCGTGCACGAAGTACGGCGTGGTGAGAGAAGACATCAGACAAGGGCCTCCTGCGAACTCCGAGAGCATGCGTCGAACGCGGCGAGGACGCGAACGACTTCGATGGCCTTGCGGCCGTCCGTGAGCGCCGGAACGCCCGTGCGAATCGACTCGACGAACGCCTCCAGCTCCCGGCGCAAAGGCTCGCCGGGCGGGAACTCCACGGTCCGGGGTTCCCCGCGCCAGATCGTGCGGCCAGCCCCCTCGCTCTTCGCGCCGCAGCGCGTGAGCGTGAGGCTGGCCCCTCCCCGGGCGTCGACGAACGTGAGCACGCCTTCGCTCCCGAATACGTCCAGACGCGACGACTTGTCGGGGTCGCGCCAGGAGACCTCGATGTGGGCGGAGGCACCGCCGGGAAAGCGCATGTCCGCGTAGGCGACGTCCGGCAGGGGATGGGTGGAGAAGCGATGCTGCTGCCCGGAGATCTCGACGGGGCTCCCGCCGAGGATCTCCAGCGTGAGCGCGACGTCGTGGGGCGCGAGGCTCCACCAGACGCTCTCCTGCTCGCGCAGCTTGCCGAGGCTGAGGCGCCGTGAGCGCACGTGCGCCACCTTGCCAATGGCTCCGGCGCGGCACTCTTCGAGCAGGCGCTCGACGGCCGGGTGGTAGAGGAGCACGTGGCCGGCCGCGGTGAGCACGCCGTTGCGCTCGGCCTCCTCGACGATCGACTCGGCGTCGGCCACGGTCAGGGCGAACGGCTTCTCGACGAAGACGTGCTTGCCGGCGGCGGCGGCGCGCTTGGCCAGAGCGGCATGCAGCGGCGCGGGAGCCGCGATGACCACCCCGTGGACGGGTGATGCAAGCAGTTCCGCGACGTCGGTGGTCGCGCGCACGCCGGGATACGCCGCGCTGACGGCAGTCAAGACGTCGGCGTTGAGATCGGAGACGATGTCGAGCACGCCCATCTGGGCGCAATTCCGGACGAGGTTGGCGCCCCAGTAGCCGGCGCCCACCACTCCGAGGCGAACGGGAGCGCTGGTCATAGCAGGGTGACGCGGCTCCCCTCGTCGCGCACGTTCCGCGTCGCGTTGCGCGTGTCGACCACGGCCCGTGCTTCGCGCACGACCTCTTGCCAGTCGATGGTGGAGTGGTCGGTGAGGATGACGACGCAATCGGCATCGCGTAGGCGGCCGGCGTTCAACTGTACCGAACGGCGCAGCGATCCGTCCTTGGCGCGATACGAGGGGATGAAGGGATCGTGGTAGACCACCGCGGCGCCGTCGTGCTCCAAGAGCTCGATCACCTTGAGCGCGGGAGATTCACGCCAGTCCTCGATGTCCTTCTTGTACGCGACTCCCAGAACCAGCAGCTTGGCTCCGCGCAGGGACTTACGGTGCTCGCCCAGCGCCCGCACGATCTTGTCGCGCACGAAGTAGGGCATCTGGAGGTTGATCTCTCCGGCGAGCTCGATGAAGCGCGTGTGGAAGTCGTACTCCCGGGCCTTCCAGGTGAGGTAGAAGGGGTCCACGGGAATGCAGTGGCCGCCGACGCCGGGTCCGGGCTCGAACCGCATGATTCCGAACGGCTTGGTGGCGGCCGCGTCGATGACGTCCCAAATGTTGATGTCCATGCGATCGCATAGGAGGGCCAGCTCATTGACCAGGGCGATGTTGACGGCGCGGAAGGTGTTCTCGAAGACCTTCGCCATCTCTGCGATCTTGGGGGATGCCACGGGGAGCACGGTGAGGATCGTCTGGGCGTAGAAGCTGCTTGCCACCTCCGTGCACGCCGGCGTGACACCGCCGACGAGCTTGTTGGTGTTCTTGGTCGTGTAGCGCTTGTTTCCGGGGTCGACGCGCTCGGGGGAGAAGGCGAGGAAGAAGTCGCGCCCCACCACGAGGTCGCCGGCGGAGAACAGCGGCAACAGCACCTCCTCCGTCGTACCCGGATAGGTGGTGCTCTCGAGGCAGACGAGCTGACCGGGACGGAGGCGCTCGGCGATCTTGGCGCCCACGTTGCGGATGAAGGAGATGTCGGGATCCTGGTTGGCGGTCAAGGGCGTCGGAACGCAGATGACGATCACATCGCACTGGTCGAGGCTGCTGAAATCGGTGCTGGCGGTGAGCGCGCCCGAGGAGACCGTCTCGCTCAACTCGGCGTCGACGACGTCGAGAATGTAGTTGTCTCCGCGGTTGACCTTCGCGACGCGCTCGTCGTTGCGATCGTAACCGATCACGTGGAAGCCGACCTTTGCCTTTTCGACCGCCAAGGGCAGCCCGACGTAGCCGATCCCCACCACGCCCACGGTGGCCGTGCGCGCTGCGAACATGTCCTTGAGCCGCTCGCGATAGTCGATTGAGCCGATGGTCGTAGAGATTGCCGTCATCCTGCTGTCAGTCTATCGGGACCGGCGAGGAGGGGCTAGGGGCCATGAGCCCTCGGCTTGGGACCTTTGCTCCCCCTCCAGCGCTTCCATGTGTCCGACGATCGACGCCATGCTGCGGGCCCGGTCGAAGTTCTGCTCTACGTAGGCGCGGCCGGCCGATCCGCGCTCGAGGCGCTCGCGCGGCGCAGCGGCGATCGCGCGAATCGCCGCTGCAAGCGCGGGGGGATCTTCGGGCGGGACGTGCCAACCGCCGTGGGAACGCTCGATGAAATCGCGGGCCTCGCCTTCCGCGCTGACGATGACGGGGCAGCCCACGGAGAGGGCGTCGAAGATCTTCGTCGGCAGGCTGTCGACGAGATGGCGCTTCAGAGGAACGATGCAGAGCTCGGCGTCTCTGAGAGCGGCCATGGCCTCGGCGCGCGGCCGCGCTCCGAGAAACTCGACGTTCTCGAGCCCCTCGGCGGCCACGCGGTCGCGGATCCGCTGGAATTCGGAGCCGTCGCCGACCAAGACGAAGCGCACCGTGGCATCGTCGCGCATCAGGACCGCGGCATCCACGATCACGTCGACGCCGGCGGCCAATCCGAAGTTGCCGACGAAGGCCGCGACGACGTCGCCCTCGCGCCGAGCGAACGGCGTGGTGGGGGCGGCCGGGACGCGGTCGAAGCCGTTGGGCGCGATCAGGACCTTGGACGGCTCGCAGCCGCGGCCTTCGATCTCCTTGCGCATGCTCTCCGTCACGCCGACCACGAGGGCGGCGCGCCGGTAGAGCGTGCGCGCGATCCAGCCCACGGCGCGGGTGAGCGCCGAGTCGGGCTTCCACATACCCATGCGGATCGCCACCTCAGGGTAGGAGTCGCGGACGTCCACGACCAGGAGGGCGCGATGGCGCAACGCGGCGGCGAGCGCCGGGAGGGCCAGGGTGATGGGCGGGCTGGAGACGTAGACGACGTCGAAGCGCTCGCGCGAGAAGAGAACCTCGAGCGTTGCCGAGACCGCCACGGAGGCCCAGTTCAATAGCCGCAGCAGCGTCGACCGGCGCGGGGTAGCGAACGTCCAGGTGCGGGTGACCGGCACCCCGTCCACGCTTTCGCGGGCGCGGAGGCGGCGCTGGTAGCCGTTCGGGATCACGCCCGACGGGAAGTTGGGGAAGCCGGTGACCACGTGGACGCCATGGCCGCTCGCGCGCAGGTGCCCGGCGACGGCGGCGTTACGGTTGCTGGCCGCGCACGGCTCGGGAGGGAAGAACTGCGAGAGCAGGAGGACGTTCACGAGGCACACATCATCCGGTAGAGCTGGCGGGTCGTCTCCCGCACGTCGAACGCCTTTACGACGCGCTCCCGAGCGCGCTCACCCAATTGCCGGCGGCGGGGCACGTCGACGTGGGCGGCGATGGCGGCGGCCAGCGCCTTCGGATCGCGTTGCGCCACCAGCGTGGAGCAGGCGGCATCGTCGATGAGCTCCGAGATGCTCCCCGTGTCGGTGGCGACGCACGGGATGCCGGCGGCCATCGCCTCCATGAGCGCCACGGGAATCCCTTCGAACTCCGTTCCGCTCTCGGTGCTGGCGAGCACTACCACGTCGTACGTGCCGCCCGTCAGCTCGCCCATGAGCCGGTCGTGGGCAACGGCGCCGCGGAGATGGACATCGCCGCTCAGGCCCAGTGAGGCGATCTGATCCTGGAGCGTCTTGCGCAACGGGCCGTCTCCGACCAGGTCGCAGGTGAACGCCACGCCGGAGGAGCGCAGGATGGCGAGCGCTTCGATTAGGTGGCGGTGCCCCTTCACGGGGACCAGCGCCGCGGGAGAGAGGATGCGCAGCGTGGCGTTCTGGAGCAGCGGGCTGGCGTGCTGCGGGAGGTCGACGCCGAGATGCACCACAGGGCACCGCGCCGACGTTCCGTCGCCGCTGAGGGAGACGATGAGGTCCCGGTTGCGGGCCGAGATGGCGCGCACGAAGGCGGCGCTGGAGACCTTCTGGGTCAGCAGATTGTCCTCGAAGATGTCGAACCGGTGCGCCGTGCAGCTCCACTTGACGCCCGTCATCGTGGCGGCGACGTAGGCCACGGTGGAGGGGGTCGAGAGCCAGTGGGCGTGAACGTGCTCGATGCGCTCGGCGCGAATGGCTCGCGCCACGGCCAGCGCCATAGGGAACAGCGCGAGGTTCTTCACCTTGGTGGAGGGGCGGTATGGGGTGGCGAGCACGCGGATCAGCGCCTTCAGCGCCCGCCTGGGATGAGAGCTCGCCTCAAGCGCTGCGAGCATGAACGTGCACGGCGCCCATGGGCCCAGACGAAGAACGCGGGCCGTCAGGTCGGCGTGCTGGCTCTGCCGCGTCTTGGGACGCGTGGGGATCACCACCACGTCGCCGCTCAGGCGCGAGAGCGCCTCCGCTTCCGCATGCAGGAAGGCCTCGCCCGGGCCGAACGGATACTGCGAGGTGACGTACGCGATCTTCATGAGGCCGCCGCGATCGTCGGTGCCATGAGATGCCCGGCGAGCTCCACATAGAGCGCGCGGTGAGCCTCGGCCATGCGGTGGATGTCGTACGCGGCCAGCGCGTGCGCGCGCGCGCGCTCGGCGACGGCCGCGCGGCCGACGTCGCCGGTGAGGGCCCGTTCGAGCGCCCGCGCGAGGATCAGCGGATCCCAGCTCTCGGCGACGTAGCCGTGGACGCCGTCCGCGATCATGCTGCGCGCGCCCACCCACGGCGTGGTGAGGATGGGAACGCCCGCGAACATCGCCTCGATCAGCACCAGCGGCATTCCCTCGAAGAGGGAGGTCATCAACAGGAGGTCGGCGCCCGGCAAGAGGGCCGCCGCATCCGTGCGGTAGCCCAGGAAGGTGACGCGATCGTCCAGAGCGCGCCCGCGCACCAGCTCGCGCAGCGTCGCCTCCTGGCCGCCGTTCCCTAAGAAGAAGAGGCGCATGCGGACGCGCAGCGCGTCGGGCAAGGCGGCAAGGGCCTCGATGGCCAGCCGCTGGTTCTTCTGGTGCTCCAGACGCCCGATGACCAGGACGGCACGCTCCTCGCCGGAGAGGCCGAGCATCTCGCGGGCGCGGGCGCGTTGCTCGGGCCCGGCGGGCGGCGGAGGGAAGAGGCCGTTCGGGATGATCGTGACTTTCTCCGGAGGCAGGCCGTCGTAGCGCGCCAGCGACTCGCGCTGCTCCGAGAGAAAGGTGACCACGCGCGCGGTTCGGGCGTTGAGGAAGGGATCGATGAGCCGCTCGAGCGGGTTGCGCCGCGGGTCGCAGGGATTGTGCTCCGTGTGCACGATGATCGGCACGCCGGCGGCTCGCGCGGCGGCGCGCCCCCAGTACTTGCCGACGTGGGTGTGCGTGTGGACGATCGTCGGAGCGAAGGCTTTGATCTCTCGCACAAGGCGCAGCGGGAACGAGTAGTCGTTGCGGCTGCGCCGGCCGACCTCGAACGCCGGGAGTCCAAGCTGCGCTCGCTCCTCGTCGGTCAACCGCGAGTCGTAGATGGCGAGCACGCCGACCTCGATCTCGGCGTTGGGCAAGAGGGGGAGCAGGTTGAGGACTTGGCGCTCGGCGCCGTAACCCTTCAGCTTGGCCAGCACGTGCAAAACCCGTATGCGGCTCATACGACGCTCCGTGCCCCGTGCGGAACGGTGTCCGCACGGCTGAGGAACCGGATGGGGAGTCCGGCGAGAGCGTTCACGTAGACGCTGACGCGGCTCGCGGCCGAGTCGACGTAGCCGCGCCAGCGCTCGGCGACCTCACCGAAGTACGAGTCTCCGGTCATCGCCGCGAGCACGCGCAGCTGGGCGATGTGGAACGCGTGGTACTTCAGCGTCGCGAGCTTCCGAAAGCCGGTGCGCGTGGCTAAGAGGTTGTAGTACGACCAGTGGCCGGAGTCGAACAGCTCCAGGCGGCGGCGCAGCGTGTCGAGGCTCGCGTCGTGGAGCTCGGCGAGCCAAGGCTCGGCGTGGTAGCCGCGGAGCTCGCGGATGCCCCAGAGGGCGTAGATCCAGCCGTTGAGGATATGACCCGGGGGGTCCACCGCGGCCTCTTCGAGGTAGACGTCGCCGTCGGCGCGCCAGGTTACCCCTCCGCGCCCGACTTCGTGCCGGAACGGCTCCGCGGCGCTCACCGCCGCCTCCAGGAAGCTCTGCTCGCGGCCGATCTCGTAGGCTCGCAACAGGAGCGAGATCGCCTCGCCTTGCGTCATCGCGGAGAGGAAGCCGAGCGGCGCCCCGTACGCCGGCCACGGTTGCGGAAAGGGATAGCAGCCGTGGATGCCGCGCAGCGTGAGCTGCTGGGTCCGCAGCCACCGTGCCTGGGCGATGAACGCCTCGAACGAGGCGGGATCGCCGTGCAGCATCCAGCGCGCGTGCTGCTCGAGCCCGTACTGCGCGACGACGGTCGGGCTAGAGAGATCTCCGGGGAGGCTCATCAGGGCCCCGTCGGCATCGCGCGGCATACTCTCCCATCCTTCGCCGTACGGGCCGTGCCCGGGGTCCCAACCGATGTAGTAGGGGCCGAGACCCGGCGAGCGCGCGTCGGGAATCCGGTGTTCCCGGCGGACGGACCAGTCGAGCGGAAAGGTGCGAGCGATGCCCTGAATCATCACCGGTGCGCTACCCGGCGCGGTGGAACAAGAACTCGGCTCCCGTCTGCAGGATCACCATGAGATCCAGGAACGGCGACCACTCCTCGATGTAGAAGAGGTCGTGGCTCAGCTTCTCGCCCGCATCGGTGGGCGTGAGTAGCCGCTTCATGTGCACTTGAGACCAACCGGTGATTCCCGGGGGGACGAGGTGGCGCTCGTCGTACCGCGGGAGCTGCTTGCGAAAGCGCTCGACGAACACGGGGCGCTCCGGACGCGGTCCCACGAGCGACATTTCCCCGCGCAGCACGTTGAGCAACTGAGGCAGCTCGTCGATGCTCGTGCGGCGCAGAAAGGCACCGACGCGCGTCTTGCGGTCGTCGCCGTCCTGCGCCCACACGGCGCCGGACTGCGCCTCCGCGTCGACTTGCATCGAGCGGAATTTCAAGATCTCGAAGGTCTTGCCCCGCAAGCCGACCCGCTCCTGGCGGTAGATGATGGGCGAGCCGCTGTCGATCCAGATGGCCAACGCCGCCAGCAGCATGACGGGTGCCGCCAGCAACAGCGCGAGGCTGGCGAATGCGACGTCGAAGAGGCGCTTGGCCAGACGCGCCCGCGGAGTGCAGGCGCGGAGTCGCTCCGGAACGATGAGCACCTGCTGACCGTCGGTGCGCAGCGACAGCGAATAGGCGTGCGATTGGATGCGCGGAGGGGCGAATGCCAGGAAGATGTTGTGGCGCGCCGCCACCTCCAGCAGGTGGGGCATCACGTGCGGCGGCACGATGTCCGTCATCAGCAGGGTGTCGCACTCCCACTCTCGGGCTCTGCGGAACCAGTCGATGCGCTCGAGCTCCCCGTCCTGCGTCAGATTGATCTCATGGACGGTGTCGTCGAGGTTGTCCACGGGGATGACCAGCGTCTCGGAGTGTCCCGCGAGGTCGATGCGCGAAGCGGTGCTCGCCACGCGATCGGCGCGTCCCACGATGGCGACGCGGCGGTGCTTGCGCATCATGGCTCCGCTACGGATGCCGTGGAGGGCGGAGCGCGTGGCGCCGACGCTGGCGATCGAGAAGGCCAGCGAGAGCAGCAGCACGAGGCGCGAGGTCGAGATCTCCGGAACGATCGTGAACAGCGTCAGTTGAGGAAGGACGCCCAGCGAGAGCGCGGCGACGGTGTAGTAGAACTCGTCCCGGACGGAGAGCGAGCTCGTGCGCCGATAGAGGCCGAGCCGCTCGAAGATGATGATCCACATCGCGACCGAGATGACCAGAACGATAGCCAGGCGGTCGACGCCC
>DATLUD010000079.1:0-7817 GCA_035533275.1 Candidatus Dormiibacterota bacterium
AGCTCCAGCAGCTCCTCGGCCAGCGACTTCAGGCGGCCGCGCTCGACGCTCATTAAGATGATAGCGGTGACCATCGCGCGTGGCACTTCCCCTCGGACGGAAGGCTACCTGCCGTCGGCTTTTCCGAACCCCCCATCGCGCCGCGTGCGGGTGCGGCGCCCGCCGTTTCAGAGAAGGGGTGCCCCCAGGGGCGGCGAATCGCAGGCCGGTTCGCCCTTTACGCGGGCGAACGTTCCCGCGCACTGACATCCGGAGGCAGTGGATCCGTGAAGATCGTGGTCACGGTCAAGCTCGTGCCCGACACCAACGCCGAGAAGAAGATCGATGCAGCCTCGAAGCGTTTGGTCCGGGCCGGCGTCGAGACCGTCCTCAACCCCTACGACGAGTACGCCCTCGAAGGGGCGTTGAAGCTCAAGGAGTCGCTGGGGGGCGATGCCACGGTGACGGTCTTCTCCATGGCGCCGGAGGCATCTAAGGAAGTCCTGCGCAAGGCTCTGGCCATGGGCGCAGACGACGCGGTGCTCCTGACTGATCCCGGCCTGGCCGGCAGCGACGTGTGGAGCACGGCCTACGCGATGGCGCAGGCCCTGAAGAAGGTCGGATTCGACCTCGTGATCTGCGGCGGTCTCTCGGACGACAGCAGCACCGGCGGGGTGCCGGGGGCGCTCGCCGAGTACTTGGGGGTTCCGGGCTTCACCAATTGCCGTCACATCGAGGTCGCGGACGGCAAGCTCCGCGTGCAGCGCGAGACGGACAGCGGCTATCAGGTCGTGAGCGGAGCATTGCCGGCCCTGGCGAGCGTCACCATGGCCATCGGCGAGCCGCGCTACGCCTCGCTCAAGGGCATCATGGGCGCAAAAAAGAAGACGATCGCGCCGATGACGTTGGCGGATCTGGGGCTCGATCGACCGGTGGGCGGCGACGGCGCGAAGACCGAAGTGCTGGCGATCGGCGCACCGCCGGCCCGCGAGAAGGCGCGCGTCGTGGAGGCTCCGGACGGCGCCACCGGCGCGAGAATCATCTTCGACTTCCTCAAAGACAAGAGACTCGTGTGATGCAGAACGTCATCGTCTTCGTCGAACACAAGGGTGGTCAGACGCGCAAGGTCACGTTCGAGCTGGCCACCGAGGCGCGCGCGCTCGCCGACGCCCTCGGCGGCAAGGCGCATGGGGTCGTGCTGGGGAGCGGCGCAAGCGCGCTTGCGGAGCGGCTCAAGGGGTTCCCGCTCGATGTCATCCACGTGAGCGAGGATGGCGACGTCGAAAAGTATCTGATCGACCCGACGATCGACTATCTCGAAGCGGTGGCCAAGAGCGTCGGGCCCGCGCTGATCCTGGTGCCGAACACCATGCATGGACGCGATGTCGCCGGACGCGTCGCGGCGCGCCTGGGGGCGGGGCTCGCAGCCGACGTCACGCAGTTCAACGTGGACGGGGGCACCGTCGGGTGCGTGGCCCCGAAGCTCGGCGGAGCGGCCTTCACCACCTGCGCGTTCAAGAATGCCGACTACGGCGTCGTGACGGTCCGGCCGAATGCGTTCAGCGCGCAGCCCGGCGGCCCCGGCGCTCAGGTGCTCTCGATCGAGAAGCCCGCCGGCAGATCCTACCCGATGGTGATCGAAGAAGACGTCGACGAGGCCTCGAGCGAGCTGGGGCTCGAGGAAGCGCCGGTGGTGGTCAGCGGCGGTCGCGGCCTTGGGGGAGCCCAGCCGTTCGACGCCCTGCTGAAGCCGCTGGCCGAGGCGCTGGGCGGGGCGGTCGGCGCCTCGCGCGCCGCGGCCGACGCCGGCTGGGTGCCCTACAGCCTGCAAATCGGCCAGACGGGCAAGACGGTCTCTCCCCAGCTCTACATCGCCTGCGGCATCTCCGGGGCGATCCAGCACAAGGTAGGCATGCGCACGGCTGGAACCATCGTCGCGATCAACAAAGACGCCGCGGCGCCGATCGCCGAGTTCTCCGACCTCGTGGTCGTGGGCGATCTCTTTCATATCCTCCCCGAGCTCACCAAGCTCGTCCAGGAGAGCAAGTCCGCCTAGAACGACGGGTCCCTCCCGTCCGTTACATGGGCATGCTCCCGAACTTCGCAAGCACTAGGAGTCACACTGTGTCACGAGTCTCCGCCCTCCGTTGGCCGCTCATCGCGGTGGCACTCGCACTCGTCCCGCTCGCCGCGTCCGCGAAGGGCACCGCGCCCGCGCCCAGCCCGGCGGCCAGTTCCGCGGTGCCGGTGCCGGTAGCCACGCCGGAGCCTCCCGACGTCGCGATTCCGAAGCTGCAGGCAGCCCTGAAGAAGAACCCCAACGATCGGGACGCGCTGCTCAAGTTCGCCGAGTACATGAGCGCGGTGCATCGCCCCGACCAGGCATTGGCCGCCACGCAGAAACTCGAGCAGCTGGGCGTGAAGACGGCCGAGGTCTACTACTACCAGGGCTCGGCGCTCGCCGATCTCGGTGACGACAAAGACGCCATCACCGCCCTCCAGAAGGCCTCGGATCTGGCCCCGACCAACGCCGCCGTGCTGGTGCGCCTGGCCGATCTCTACCTGCGGGCCAACCGCGGCCCCGACGCCGAGCGCGTGGCGCAGCGCGCGATCACCTTCAACAAGGGCGACTCCTCCGCGTACGACACGCTGGGGATGGTCTACGCGGCCGAGAAGAAGTACGACGAGGCGCGCAAGCAGTTCGAGCAGGCATACAAGGTCGATTCCAAGGACCCCTCGTCGCTGATGCTCGAGGCGCAGACCTACATCGACGAAAAGACGCCCAGGAAGGCCGTCGACGTCTACGACCGCATCTTGGCCGCCAACAAGAACAACAAGGACGCGATCTACGGCAAGGCGCACGCCTATGCCGCCGCGGACGACGTGGTGAAGGCGGTGCAGCAGTACGACGAGCTGCTGGCGTTGGATCCCAAGAACGTCCAGATCGAGCTCGAGATCGCCGGCCTCTACGCGTCGAAGAGCCTGGACTCCGATGCGCAAAAGGCGTTCCAGAAGGCCGTCGACGACCATCCCGGCTTGAGCGTCCCGCTCATCTCGTACGGGCAGTACTGGTACGGCAAGAAGCAGACGGCCAAGGCCGTGGCCCTCTGGAAGCAGGCGTTGGGCCCCAAGGGCAACGACCCCGACGCGCTCAACGTGCTGGCTCAGTACTCGATGTCGGCGGGCAAGTACGCCGACGCGGCAAGCTACCTGAACAAGCTGATCGCCGCCGTCGGACCGAACGGCGCGTCGCCGGACCTCTATTTGGGATTGGGTCAGGCCTACATGGGCCAGAACCAGTTCCAGCAGGCGCACGACTCGTTCCGCAAGGCCTACGACATGCACGAGGACCCCGTCACCGCGATGGCGCTCGCGCAATCGGACCTCAAGCTGAAGAACTTCAAGGAGGCCGCCGATCTCGCCGAGCAGGTGAAGAAGAAGGCTCCCGCGTTCGCCAAGCAGCAGCCCTTGGTCTACCTCGTCGCGGCGCAGGCCTACGAGGGTCTGCATCAGACGGCCGCCGCGAAGGAGAACTACAAGCAGCTGCTATCGTACGCGCCGAAGAACAGCGACCTGGCCAAGCAGGCGTCGGACGCCATCAAGCGTCTGCACTGACGGCAACCGTTTCTGGGGTGACGCGGGCGTGAAGATCGTCTACGACCCGCTCTATCAGGAGCACCTGCGCGGGGCGGGCCACCCCGAAGCACCCGATCGCGTGGAGTCCGTGGTCGCGCACTTGCGCGAACGCGGACTCTTCGACTGCCTCGCGCCGGGGGATGCCGGCGAGAGTGCCCTGTTGCGCGTGCATTCGCGGCAGTACCTCGAGCGCGTCAAGCAAGAAGTGGAGTCGCTCGAGCCTGGAGCGCTGCGCGAGCTCTCCACGGGCGACACCGTGGTCGACGAGCGCTCGTACGAGGTCGCCGTGCGCGCTGCGGGAGGCGCGCTGGCGGCGATCGACCATGCCGCCTCCGGGCGGGGCGCCGCGTTCGCGTTGGTGCGCCCACCCGGACACCACGCCGAGCCGGCGCGCGGCATGGGGTTCTGCCTCTTCAACAACGCCGCCGTGGCGGCCCGGGCGTTCGTCGCGGAGACGGGGCGCCGCGTCCTGATGGTCGACTTCGACTACCACCACGGCAACGGAACGCAGGCGATCGTGGGCGAGGGCCTCTCGTACGTCAGCACGCACGCGCACCCGGCCTACCCGGGAACCGGCGAGCGGGCGTTGCGGCGCACCGCCGCGGGCGACATCGAGGCGAGCGTGCCGATCTTGCCGATCGGCATCGCGACCGAGGCGTTCGTGGCGATCTGGCGCGAGCTGCTGGAGCATGCCGTGCGGGTGGTGAGGCCCGGAGCGATCGTCGTGAGCGCGGGATACGACTACCTCGAGGGCGATCCGGTCGGTGATCTGGGCGTAGGTCTCGAGAGCGCTGACGCGTTGGGAGGGCTCTTGCGCGAGACGGCCGATACCAGCGGTGCCGTGGTGGCGTTCTGCCTGGAGGGCGGCTACGATCCGCGCCGGCTCGGCGAGGCCGTGGCGCGCACGATCTTCGCCTTCGACACGGGCACGGTTGCCCCCGACGCCGAACTCGGCGGAGTGCCGCTGACGATCCGCAGACAGTTGGAGGAGATGGCCGCGTGGCCGGAGTGAGACGACGCCCCCCGATTCCCTACGATCCGCGTCCGTTCACGCAAAAGCTCGGCATCGCGTTTCAGAGCCGCGTGCCGCTGCTCATCGGGGGACTCGCGTTGCTGGCGATTCCCGCGCTCGTGGCCGTGCAGCTGGCATCCGAGGGGGAGCTCGCGGCCGCCGGCTGGACTCTGGTGCCCATGGCGGCCATCATCGCCGCTTGGCGCCTGCGCAACGCCTTCAAGATCTTGGGGTGGCTGATCGTCGCCGCCACCGCCTTGGCATTCCTGCGAGACGCGCGCATCTATCACGGTGCCTTCGGATTGATCCCCCCGCGCGCGGCGACGGCGACGGCCGACGCGCACGGCATCGCGGTCGGCACGCTCTCGTTTGCCGCGCTCTGCATGGTCGCGGGCGCGGTGGCCTGGGCGGTGCGCGCAGCCCGCTCCCGGGCGCCGCGCGAGATGGAGCGGCCGTTGCGCGTGCTCCTCGCCGGCGCCGGCGAGCTCGGCGCCGCGGAAGCCGTGGTGGCCGCCGCGTGCGGCGTGTTGGCGAGCCTGCTGCTCTCGCCCGCGGCCACGCCATCGGGATTGCTGGGGACCGCGGTCGCCGCGGCCATCGGCGCGTACGTCGCGGCGCGCTTCGGCGCGGTCGGCGCGTGCGCGTTCGCCGGCGGCCTCGGGTTCGTCTCCGTCTTCTCCGCCGCCATGTTCGACGTTCGCTCGCCGTTGAACACGCTGGCCGCCCCGGTGCTCCTCGTCGCCGCGAGCGCGGCCCTCCTGGCGTGGTTCGACATGGGCTTCATCGCGCTGACGTACGTGGGACGCCAGCGGCGCTTCGAGGTGGAGCAAGCGGATCGCGCCGCCGCCACCGGAATCGTGCCGGAGTAGGGTCGCGTGCGGTACGTGATCTTCGGGATACGCATCATCATCGGCGCCGTGCTCGTGGTGGCCGGGATCCTGAAGGCGCCCGATCCCACGGCGCTGGCCTCGACGATCGCGGGCTTCCAGTTGGTGCCCACGGCGCTGGCGGGGCCGATGGGCGTCTTCTTGCCGTGGTTCGAGATGCTGCTGGGAGGCTATCTGATCGTTGGATACCTCACCCGCGTCGCCGCCTGGGTCGCCTTCGGGGAGTTCGCCGTCTTCGCGGCGGCCATCGCCTCGGTGGTGGTGCGCGGCATCCACATCTCGTGCGGATGCTTCGGGCAAGGTGATACGGCGCCGGCCTCGTGGATCGATGTGGCGCGTGACGGCCTGTTGGCGGCCGCCGCGCTGATGGTGGCGCTGCGTGCCCCCGGGGCACTGGCCATCGACGGAAGGGAGAGATCATGAGTCGCAAGTCGCGCGCCCCCAGGGGCAAGGGCGCTGGTCCGATCGTCACGGTGGTGATCCTGGCGGTGCTCGCGATCGCCGCGGTCGCCTATTGGCGGCTGCACGGATCGCAAGCCGCGGTCACGCCCGCGACCGCGCCGCACAAGCTGCTGGCCGTTGGCGACCTCGCCCCTGCGTTCGACGTGCGCACGTCCACCGGCGACGTCAAGAGCAGCGACCTGCAAGGAAAGGCCTGGCTTGTCGAAGTCTTTGCCGTCTGGTGCCCGCACTGCCAGAACGAGGCGCCGACGCTGACGGAGATCGCCAAGAAGTACGCCGACAAGCTGGTGGTGGTGGGCATTCTCGGGAGTCCGTACGGCTTCGACGGAAACTCGCCGGTCACGGAGGGCGACGTGACCAAGTTCGCCTCCGTCTTCGGCGCGGGGTATCCGCTCGGATTCGACGTGACCGGCGCGACGCCGAGTCCGTACATGCGCGACGGCTTCCCGAGCCTCACGCTGGTGGCTCCGGACGGCAAGGTCGCGTGGGTCGACTCGGGCGAGGTCGACCGCAGCGCCCTCGACAAGCAGATCGACGCGGTGGTCAAGTAGGCGCCGAAGATGCTGCGTCGCCGCGTTCTGCCCTTGCTCGCCTTCGTCTTGGCCGCCCAGGCCGTTGCCGCGCCCGCCGCGGCGCAGGCTCCACCGGCAGCGGAGACTCCGCCGGCCGCGGACCAAAGCCATGACCCGTGCGGGGGAGCGGGACGGCTCCTCGCCACGCTCAACCGTCCGACGGTCGGCTACAGCGCCTGCGCGATCCCGCGCGGCACGGTGGTGCTCGAGGAGGGCTACCAGATCAACGCGCAGGGCGGTCCCGCCGCCTCGGTCTACGCGCAGTATCCCCAAGGCTTCGAGCGCGTCGGCGTCGCCAAGCGGTTCGAGCTCGATCTCATCGGCCCGAACGTCAATCGCCTCAGCACGGCCGCGGGGCTGAGCACGGGCCTCTCGGACATGGGCGCGGGCTTCAAGTACGAGTTCCAGCCGAAGACGCGCTTCACGTATGCCGTCGACGGCCTCTACACGGCGCCGACGGGGGCAGCCGCCTTCACGGCGGGCGGCCCGACGGAGACCCTCAACCTAGACGTCGCCTATGCGTTGAGCCCAAGCGTCGGCCTGGGAACGACGCTCGCCGCCGTTTCGACCGGCGGTGCCCGTCAAGACGGCACGTTCGGGCGTTTTGGGGCGTTCGATCCGTCGTTCGTCGTGACGGCGCAGATGCCGCACGAGTACCAGCTCTACGCGGAGCTCGTCGGGCAGTCGCGGATCGCACCGGATCTCGGCGGCCGCTGGTACACGGACTTCGGCGTCCAGAAGCTCGTGGGGCGCGACTTCGAGATCGATGCCGAAGAGGGGGTCGACTTCACGCCCGTCCTCGGCTCGCGCTTCACCTACACGGGCGTCGGGTTCGGCGTGCTGCTGCCCTAGCGGCCGCTCGCGCAGGCGGCGCAGCGCCCGTAGAGCTCGATGGAGTGGTCCTCGAGCTCGAAGCCCTGTCCCGTGCGCAGGTCGCGCGCGAAGCGCTCCAGCGGGCCGCAGCCCACTTCCTCGACGCGTCCGCAGCGTCGGCAGATGGCGTGGTGGTGGTGCGCGACGGTGCAGAAGACGTAGGCGGTCTGCCCGCTCTCGTCGGGATGCGTCGCCGCGACGCCCAGATCGACCAGCAGCTCCAGCGTGCGGTAGACCGTCGAGAGCGAGATCGAGACGCCCCGCGCCACCAGGATGTCGTGCACCGCGTGCGCGGTCAGGTAGCGCCGCTCGTCGCGCAGCACCGCGACCACGCGTTCGCGCGTGCGAGTCGCGTACCGGCCGTTGCCGTGGAGACGTTCGGATATCTCGTTCATG
>DATLUD010000080.1:0-28747 GCA_035533275.1 Candidatus Dormiibacterota bacterium
CGCCGCGTCCCGCAGCAGCGCCACTTCCGCCGCTTCCCCGCGCAACTCGATCCCCTCGCGGCTGCGATAGCGCCGGCGCCCGGCGTTCAGCCTCGCATACGAGGGGTGCGTCAGCACGCCGACGTTCGCGCGGTGCTCGCCGAAGCGCGCGCCCTCCACCAGCGCCCCGGCGCGATCGATCGCCGCCAGCGTCGCCGCGCGCGACCACGGCGCCAAGTCCGCGGAGATGGCCGCCAGCATCGCCGGCACCCCGGTCCCCAGGGCGATGATCGCGCGCGGACGCACGATCTCGATCTGGCGCAGCAGCAGCGCCTGGCATCGCGACAGGTACTCGCGATCGCGCAGCGCCGGGCACGCGCCCACGTTGCGCCCCTCCGAGCGAAATCCCATGAGGGCGTTCGTGAACAGGCACCGCATCGGGTCGATACCCGCCGCGTTCACCCGGCTCAGCAGGCCGCGCCACGTCGGCTGCGAGAGGCGCTCCTCGCCGCGCCGAACGCACTCGGCCAAGTACTGCAGACTCCCGAAGTCGTGCCCCACGACCAGGATCTCCGGTATGGTGTCCGGCGGGCGCGGCTTGATCACGCCGTCGCCGCCGGGGAAAAAGGCCGTTCCCGCGACGCGATCGGGGCCGCCGGCCAGACCCGCGGGGTATGGTCCGAACGCCTCCAGCGCATCGCGGAGCGCGCCGATGATCTCCTCGAGCACCGAGTCCGGTTCGCAAGCAACCATGGCGCCCACCTCACCACCCCCGCGCGACGACCGCCGCTCGGACCACTGCCGAGACCGTAGCCAGCACGTCCTCGCCATACCGAGAAGCCGAGTCGTGCCATACTAATATCGTCTTCACGGGGCCAGCGTACGCTGTCTCCATGCCACCCGCATGGCACGGCTGGGCGCATCCCGGCTGCCGGCGACGACGGACGGCGCATGGTCCCCCGCCCTGCACGTCGAACCATGCTACCAATGTACAACATCCTGCTCTACGACGTCGTCGACGACTACCTCGCCCGCCGCGAGCCTCTGCGCGCTCGGCACCTCGAGCTGATCCGCCAGGCCCACGACCGCGGCGAGCTGGTGATGGCCGGCGCCTTCGCCGACCCCGCCGACGGCGCTGCCCTGCTCTTCACGGGCAACGACCGCACCGCCGCCGAGCGCTTCGCCGAGAACGACCCGTACGTCAAGGAGGGCCTCGTCACCAGGTGGCGCGTCCGGACCTGGAACGTGGTCGTCGGCGGCGACGCCGGCTAACGGCACGCGCCGCACGGACCACAGCGATGAAACCTCTCGCCGATTCCGCCGCTCTGATCACGGGCGCCACCGACGGCCTGGGCAGGGCCCTGGTCCACGCCCTCGCGCCCAGCGGCGCGCAGATTCTCGTTCACGGCCGCGACCAAGCGCGATGCCAGGCCGTCATCGAAGCGGTCCGTAGCGACCACCCCGCCGCCCGCCTCCAATCCTACGTCGCCGACTTCACCTCGCTCGCGCAGGTCCGACGCCTCGCCGAGGAGATCGCGCGCGACCACCAACACCTCGACCTGCTCATCAACAATGCCGGCATCGGCGGCGGCAAGCGCCCCGGCGCCCGCGAGGTGAGCGCGGACGGCCACGAGCTGCGCTTCCAGGTGAACTATCTCGCCCCGTTCCTGCTCACGCGCCTGCTCCTACCGCTGATCCGCCGCTCGGCCCCAGCGCGCATCGTCAACGTCGCCTCCGTCGGCCAAGCCCCGGTCGACTTCGACGACGTCATGCTCCAGCGCCGCTACGACGGCATGCGCGCCTATTGTCAGAGCAAGCTCGCGCTGATCGCCTTCACGTTCGATCTCGCCGAGGAGCTCGCCGGCACGGGAATCACCGTCAACGCGCTCCACCCGGCCTCGCTCATGGACACCAAGATGGTCATCGAAAGCTTTGGCCGCGCCATGACCACCGTCGACGAGGGCCTGCGCGCCACGTTGCGCCTTGCCACCTCGCCGGAGCTCGACGACGTCAGCGGGCGCTACTTCGACCAGACCCGCGAGGCGCGCGCGCACACCCAGGCCAACGATCCGGCCGCCCGCCGCCGCTTGCGCGAGCTCACCGAGCTTCTCGTGGGCCTCCCGCGCGGAACCGCTGCCGACTAAACGGGGCGCGCGCTCAGCGCCGCTACGCGATATCCACGACCACGTTGCCGATGACCGTGGCGCTCTCCACGGCCTCGTGCGCCTCCACGATGCGCTCGAGCGGAAAGCGCGCCCCGACGACGTGCGTGAGGCGGCCCTCCCGCAGGAGCCGGTCCATTTCGGCAAGCGCGCCGCGCCGCCATTCCGCCGGCGCGTCGTAGACGATGAAGAACCGGTACGTCACGGAGTTGACGATGCCGAATTGCGCCGGCACCGGCGCCACGGCCTCGTCGGAGCCGTAAACGACCACCGTACCGGACTTCTTCAGCACCGCGGGGATCAGCGGCGCGTTCGCGGAGAGGTTGACCTCGATCACCCGGTCCACCCCGGTGCCGCCGGTGATCTCACGCACGCGAGCCCCCACGTCCTCGCTCCGATAGTTCACCACGTGATCGGCCCCCGCCGCTCGCGCCCGCGCGGCCTTCTCCTCCGAGCTGACCGTCGCGATCACGCGCGCGCCTTTGAGCTTGGCCAACTGCACCGCGTAGTGCCCTACCGCGCCGGCGCCGCCGGCGATCAGCAGCGTCCGCCCCTCGGTCGGCCCGTCGATCTCCAACGCCCGCAGCGCAGTCAGCAGCGGGATGCCGAAGCACGCCCCGGCCGCGAAGTCGACGCTCTCCGGCAGCGGCACCGCCTGCGCGCTCGGCAGCGAGATGTACTCCGCCGCGGTCCCGTACGGACGCCCCCACTGCCCGTTGTAGATCCACACGCGCTCACCCAGCCGCGAGGCCGGCACGCCGACGCCTGCCATGTCGATCTCACCCGCGCCGTCGCTGTGCGGCACGACGCGCGGAAAGCTCAAGCCGCGGCGGACTCGTCCGCCGCGGGACTTGACGTCGGAAGGATTCACGCCCGAGGTGCGCAGCCGCACGCGCACCTCGCCGGCCCCCGGCAACGGCGTCTCCAACTCCCCAACGCGCAGCACGTCGCGCGCGGCACCCAGCTGGTCGTAGTATGCTGCGTTCAATCCATCCTCCCCGCGGGGGCGCCACTCACCACTTCTTGTACGGCAGAAACTTCCCGTTGACCGTCAGTACAGCGCGGTCGCCCTTTGGGTCCTCTTGACGCTTCAGCTCGATCTCGCAGTCGATGGCGCTGATGATGCCGTCGCCGAACATCTCGTGCAGCACACCCTTGATCGCGGTTCCGTAGACCTGCACCAGCTCATAGAGGCGGTAGAGGACGGGGTCCTTCGGAATCGCGCTCTCGAGTGTGCCGCGCGTGGGCACCTGCTGCAGCGCCGCGGCCACCTCCGGCCCCAGGCCCAGCACCTCCGCCGTCTTCTCCGCCTCTTCCGCCGACATGGTCGCCTGGCCGTGCAGCGCGGCCCCCACCCAAATTGGATGGCGGCCAAGGCGCTCGGCGATCTCGGCGTATGTCAGCCCGCGCGCGGCCTTGGCAAGCATCAGCTGTTCCGTTGCCGCTTCCCGGCTGATTGCCGGATGTCCCGTTCCGATCACGACTCCTCCTTTTCGAGCATCACTCGATAGAACCCGGAGGTTCGGAGCCGCCTGCGTCCCGTCTTTGTCACGCATGGGCAACCGGACGCGTCAGCGGTTGGCCACCGAGATCTCTCCGCGTCCGCGGGCCTACGCGACGGCGATGGCGACGATGCCCAGCACGATCGCCGTCGCCGCTCCGATCCGCCAGCGCCCCTCCCCCTCCGCCAGCAAGCGCACGCCGAAGAACGTGCCGATGACCACCGAGAGCTCGCGCGCGGGAGCCACGAAGCTCACTGGGGCCATCCGCAGGGCAAAGAGCACCAACAGGTAGGCCAGCGGGCTGAGCGTGGCCACGATGGCGACGGCGCCGCGGTGGACGCGCCACTCGTATGCCACCTCGTCACGCCGGTGGTACGCCAGTGGAGAGAGCA
Source organism: Candidatus Dormiibacterota bacterium (assembly GCA_035533275.1). Taxonomy (GTDB): domain Bacteria; phylum Vulcanimicrobiota; class Vulcanimicrobiia; order Vulcanimicrobiales; family SCRA01; genus SCRA01. The sequence goes on from DATLUD010000080.1 coordinate 4,036, forward strand.
CGAGCGTCCTCCCAACGTTGCCCAAGAAATCGTACATGATCGGCGAGATCGCCAGCGCCGCCACGGCGTGCTTGTCCCAGAGCGTATAGCAGGCGATCAGCACGCCCGTGGCCAGCGCATAGGCCACGCTCCTTCCGTGCGCGCCGGCTAGACGCCGCGGCCCGCCCGCGAAGGCGAAGATACCTCCCAGCACCAGCAAGATCCCGATCCAGCCCACCACCCCGGGATGCTCGCCGAAGAACGCCGCGGCCGCCAGCGCCGCCAGCAAAGGCCCCGTGCCGCGCGCCAACGGATAGACCACGGAGAAGTCGCCGGCCCGGTAGCCGCGCTGGAGCAGCAGAAAGTAGACCACGTGCAGCACCGAGGTCCCGCCGATGAAGAGCCAGTCGACCGCCGTGAAGTGGGGGCGCAGCACCGCCCACGCCACGGCGGCGACCGGAACGTAGAGGAGCGCGGAGAGCGCGAACGTGAGCCAAATGAACCCCGCGCCCCCGCCCGCGCGCTTGGCGTGGAGGTTCCAGTAGGCGTGCAGAAATGCCGCGGCGAGGACCAGAGCGATGGCTGTTGGCGTCATGTGCGTGGCCGGCGACGTTCTCTGGGGCACCCTTGCCTTCCGCCAGGCACGAGGGCCTTGTCGTCCGGCGGCGTTCTATGCTAGACTTGCCGTCAGCAGCGGTAGAGACGCGATAGAGCCGCTCGAATTGCCATTTCGTACGATCGAAAGGCTTCGAGGTGCTTCTCTTGGATCTCCCGCTCGTTTCTCATGCGCTCGCCGGGCGCGCACAGTTCCTTCGTACAGTTCCTACAGTGTTGAACGACAGGCGGAGGTAGCGCTATGTCCTTTGATGTTCTCGAGTCCGACGGGCTGAGAGGCTTTCACCGGAAACTCGCCGCTCTCTCGGCAGCGGGCATGTTCCTCGACGGCTTCGACCTGACGGTCATCGCCGTCGCCCTGCCGCTGCTGAACAAGCAGTGGGCGATCTCCCCCGGACTCAGCGGCTTGGTCGGCGCGTCCGCCGTCATCGGCATGTTGGTCGGCTCGCTCGTGCTCGGCCACTACACCGACCGCATCGGCCGCAAGGCGATGTACCTCATCGATCTCCTGACCTTTGTGATCTTCGCGGCGCTGACGGCCTTCTCTCAGAACGTCTGGGAGCTGCTCATCTTCCGATTCCTCCTCGGCGTGGGCATCGGAGCTGATTACCCCATTTCCTCGACGCTCCTCGCGGAATTCGTCCCATCCAAGAAGCGCGGATCGTTCGTCACGTTGCTGGGAGCGACGTGGTTCCTCGGTGCCGTCTGCGCATACGTCGCGGGATTGCTGCTGCTTCCGCTCGGCGCGGTCGCCTGGCGTTGGATGCTGCTGATCGGCGCGGCCATCGCCCTCGTCGTGCTCTTCTTCCGGTCGTCGATCCCCGAGTCGCCGCGCTGGCTCTCCTCGCAAGGCCGCGTGCGCGAGGCCGCGCAGGTCCTCCAGACCTTGGGCGGGCAGGCGGTGACCGTGGAACGCACCCAGCCGCGAGCATGGAGCGAGCTCTTCTCAAAGAGCTTGCTCCGCATGACGATCTTCGTTTCGGGCTTCTGGTTCTGTTACGACGTCGCGTTCTACGGCATCTCCATCTACACGCCCACGATCCTCAAGAACTTCACGACTGGCTCGGCCACGGCCGCATACCTCGGCTCGGCGATCGTCTCGGCATTGGGCCTGGTCGGCGCGCTGATCGGGGTCGCTCTCGTCGACCGCTGGGGGCGCCGCGCGCTCATCAACTTCTCGTTCGCGGGGCTGACGGTACTGCTCGTGATCCTGGCGCTGGAGCCCTCGCCCGTCCTCGCGGTGCTGGTCATCCTCTTTGGACTCGCCACGCTCTTCGCCAACATGGGTCCCGGCGTGCTCGACTTCGTCTATCCCACAGAGATCTTCCCGACCGGGGTGCGCGCCGGCGCCACCGGATTCGCCACGGCGGTCAGCCGCGTCGGTGCGATTCTCTCGATCGTGGTCTTTCCCGGGCTCGTGCATTCGTGGGGGCTGCAGAGCGCCCTCTGGCTCTTCGTCGCCGCATCCTTCCTCGGTCTGGTGATCTGCTTCTTCCTCGCGCCCGAGACGAAGGGGAGAGCCTTGGAGGAGCTCAGCCAGGACGTCGTCGTGCGGGGGCCGGGATCGCCTGAGGAGGCCGTCGTTGCAAAGATGGCTTAGCCTCTGGTCGCTCGGGCCGGACTTCGGACCCGACGATCTGCGTCGCGTCGCGGAGATCGGCTTCCGTGGGGTCGAGGTGTGGGGTGAGCATGCCCGCGCGCGCGAGCACCTCCAGTGGGCTTGGCAAGCGGGTCTGCAGATCAGCCTCCACCTGCCGTTCCACGACCTCAACCCGGTGACGCCCGATGACGCCGTACGCGATCGCATGCGCGAGGTGTGCCGCCAATGGCTCGTGGATCTCTCCGCGGTCGGTGGGCGCCATGCCGTCATCCATGGCGGATACGCATGGACCTCCGAAGAGCGCGATCTCGCCGTGCTTAGGTCTCACGCGCGTTTGCGGGAGCTCGGCTCGTGGGCGCGCGCGCTCGGGATCGCGGTGTTGCTGGAGAACCTGGTGCCGGACTCGCTTCAGTACACGCACCCGATCGCCTCGGACCTCACGGAATGGTTGGCGATCCTCGACGCGGTCGAGCTCGGCGCCTGCCTCGACACCGGTCACCTGGCGATATCCGGTCCAGGCTACCCCGACGCCCTGGAGGCGCTCGGCGCGCGCCTCCAGTCCATCCATCTCTCCGACAACGACCGCAAGTCCGACCGGCACCTCTGGCCGGGAGACGGCCTCCGGACCACGGACGGGTTCATCGAGGCGCTGAGCGCCGCCGGCTATGATGGGCCCATCGTCTATGAGATCAACCCGTACGTCTACGAGCGTGGAGAGATCCTCGACCGCGCCCAGCGCGAGTTCTCGGTCGCCGCGGAGGAATCGTGAGTCGGCTCGGCTTCGCCTTCGATCTCGATGGCACGCTCTATCTCGACGACAGCCCGATCCCAGGCGCCGCCGAGGCCGTCCGCTGGGCACGCGATCACGGTGCGGCGATTCGGTTTCTCACCAACAACCCGCGCAAGAGCCGCGAGGCGTACGCCGCCAAGCTCACCGCCGTGGGAATCGCGGCCGAGCCCGCAGAGGTGATCACGTCGACGGCCGCCATGCTGTGCTATCTTCGCGAGATCGAGGCCCAGGCGAGCCGTCTCTTCGTGGTGGGAGAGCGCATCCTGGAGCAGGAGCTGCGCGACGCCGGGATGACGCTCACGGAGCGTGACGACGCCGACGTCGTCATCGTCAGCTTCGACACGACCCTCACCTATGCCAAGCTGCTCACGGCCCATCGCGCTCTGCGCAAGGGTGCCCGCTTCTTCGCCACCAATCCGGACGCGTACTGCCCCACCGCCGACGGCGGTCTGCCGGACGCCGGCGCACTCGTCGCCGCTTTAGAGACATCGACGGGGCGGAGCGTCGAGCTGGTTGCCGGCAAGCCGTCGCCCCTCTTGGCGCGCCTGCTGCTGCGAGAGCTCGATGCCCCACCCGCGCGCTGCGTCATGGTAGGCGACCGCGCCGAGACCGATGTGCGGTTCGGGCGCAGGGCCGGAATGGTGACGGTGCTGGTGCGCACCGGCGCGACCGGCAACGCTCCTCTCCCGCCTGAGCTCGAACCCGACTATCGCCTCGACTCCGTCGCCGACCTCCCGCTCGCGTTGCATCCTCGGCTGGTCGAGTCCGGGTCTCCATGCAGCGGCACCAGCAAGTAGCGCGCCTGCGCACGGAACCGTTCGACCTCCTCGTGATCGGCGGCGGCTCCACCGGAACGGCGATCGCCCTGGACGCCGCTGCGCGGGGACTGCGGGCGGCGCTCGTGGAGCGCGGCGACTTTGCGTTCGGCACCTCGAGCCGATCCACCAAACTGATTCACGGGGGAGTGCGGTACCTCGAACAGGCCGTGAGAGGCCTCGACCGTTCCCAGCTGACCCTCGTGCGCCATGCGCTCGACGAACGCGCCACCCTGCTGCGCATCGCGCCGCACCTGACGCATCCGCTCCCGTTGGCCACGCCCGTCTACAGCCTGTGGGAGCGTCTCTACCTCCAGGCCGGCCTGACGCTCTACGATCGCCTTGCGGGCAGCCGCGCGATCGGGGCGACGCGCTTCATGCCCCGCGCCGAGGCGGTGAGCCGCTTCCCCGAGCTGCGCGACCGGTCGCTCCGGGGAGCCATCCTCTACTACGACGGCCAGTTCGACGACGCGCGCATGTGCGTCACCCTCGCGCTGACCGCGCACCGAGAAGGAGCGGCGCTCGCGAACTACCTCGAGGTCACGGGCCTCTCGAAGACGGCAAACCGAGTCCGGGGAGCGCAGGTGCTCGACCGTGTGAGCGGAGAGCGCTTCGCGATCCACGCGCGCGCGGTCGTCAACGCCACCGGCCCCTACGCCGATGCCATTCGCGCGTTGGACGAGCCGGGGCCGGAGCCGCTCCTGCGCGTCAGCGCCGGGGTCCACCTCGTCTTCGACGACGTCCTGGGCTCGGGAGAGACGGGCCTCTTGATCCCAAAGACGGACGACGGGAGGATCCTCTTCATCCTCCCCTGGCAGGGCAAGACGCTCGTGGGAACCACCGACGAGCCCGCCACCGTCGAAGCCGACCCGCGCCCCGCCGAGGGCCAGATCGCCTACCTGCTGCGCCACGTGAACCGCTACCTGCGCAAGCCTCTCGATCGTTCCGACGTCCGCGCCGCGTGGAGCGGGCTGCGCCCGCTGGTGGCAGCCGGCGGCTCGCGCCCGACCGCGGCGCTTGCGCGCGATCACGTCATCGTCGAGAGCTCCTCCGGTCTGGTGACCGTCACGGGCGGCAAGTGGACGACCTATCGGCTGATCGCCGCCGACGCCGTCGACCACGTCGTCGCATCGGCCGGGCTTGCGCCCACGTGCGGCTGCCGCACCGCCGAGTTGCCGCTGGTGGGCGCGAGAGAGTATCGCCCCGACGGCTGGGAAAGGCTCGCCGCCGCGTTCGGCATCGAGCGCGAGGTAGCCCAACACTTGCATCGCGCGTACGGTGATCGCGCGGCCGGTGTGGCCGAGATCGCCGCCGCGGGTTACGGGGCACCTCTCGCCCCCGGCTTCCCCTACGTCGAGGCCGAGGTCGTCTGGGCCGCGCGGGAGGAGATGGCGCTGAACGCAGGCGACGTCCTCGCGCGGCGCACACGCCTGGCCTTTCTGGATACCGCCGCTGCCGAACGAGCCAAGGCGCGCGTGGACGAACTCATGCAGCTGGCGCTGCAGGCGTGAATCTCCTCGGCGGGATCGCACTCCTCCTCTGGGGCATGCGCATGGTCCGCACCGGCATCATGCGCGCGTTCGGGGGCAACCTCCGTCGCGTCCTCGGCGCGGCCACGCAGCATCGCCTCATCGCCATGCTCATCGGAGTCGGGGTGACCGGGATCCTCCAGAGCTCCACCGCCACCGCGCTGATGATCGCCTCGTTCGCAGGCCGGGACCTGATCGCCGGCGGACAGGCACTCGCCGTCATGCTCGGCGCCAACGTCGGAACGACGCTGGTCGCTCAGCTGCTGAGTCTCAACCTGGCGTGGCTCGCGCCGTTCTTCTTGGTCGTCGGCGTCGCGGGACACCTGTCGGCCAAGGAGACGCGGCGCCAGGACCTCTCGCGCCTGGCCATCGGAATCGGGCTGATCCTCCTTGGCCTCCAGCTCATCCTCGCGGCAAGCCGCCCCGTGGAGGCCTCACCGCTGGTGCGCATGATCGTCGATGCGGTCTCCGCCAATCCGCTCCTGGGCATCGTCATCGGGGCCCTCTTCACGTGGCTCGCGCACTCGAGCCTGACGACCGTGCTCTTGGCCATGTCCTTCGCGCAGGGCTCGCTCGTCCCGATGCCCTTCGCCCTCGCGCTCGTCCTCGGCGCGAACCTCGGCGGCGCGCTTCCCGCCCTGACGCTCACGCTTGCCGAGCCTCCGCCGGCACGCCGCGTCGCTCTCGGCAACGCGGCCTATCGCGTCGTCGGCGTCGCGGCGACGCTGCCGTTCATCGTCCCGCTCGCCCACCTCTTCCGCATCGTCGACGTCTCTCCGGCACGCCAGCTCGTCGACTTCCACACGGCCTTCAACGTCGCGCTCGCCGTCGTGGGCATCTGGTTCACCGAGCCGATCGCGCGCCTGGCGGCGCGGGTCATCGGCGATCCCCCGAAGACCGACGACCCGGCCCGCCCCCATTACCTCGAGCGCTCCATGCTCGACACCCCGAGCGTCGCGCTTGCCGCCGCCGCACGCGAGACGCTCCGCATGGCCGACATCGTCGCCGGCATGCTCGACAAAGGGTTCGCCGTCATCCGCGACGGCGATCGGAACCTCCTGCGCGAGGTCGAACGCACGGACGACATCGTCGATCGACTCCAAGAGGCGATCAAGCTCTATCTCGTCGAGGTCAGCCGCGAGGGTCTCGACGACTCGGAGAGCCGCCGCTGGCAAGAGATCGTCAGCTTCAGCATCAATCTCGAGCACATCGGTGACGTCATCGACAAGAACCTCATGGAGCTGGCAGCCAAGAAGATCAAGTACCGCCTGAGTTTCTCGCCGGAGGGATTGGCGGAGCTCTCGGAATTCTACGGATTGGTCTCCAGCGATCTCCAGCACGCCATCGGCGTCTTCATCTCCGGCGACGTGAAATCCGCGCGGCAGCTCATTCGCGACAAGGCGCGCCTGCGCCAGCTCGAGCTGCAAGCCGGCGAGAACCATCTCGCGCGCCTGCGGTCGGGCCTCGTCGAGAGCATCGAAACGAGCTCCCTCCACCTCGACATCATTCGGGACCTGAAGCGCATTCAGCATCATGCGGTCTCAGTCGCCTATCCCATCCTCGAAGCGGCGGGGGAGCTGCGAGCGACCCGCTTGCGCGAGCTGGAGAACAGCGACGTAGCCGACCCCGTCAAAGACGCCGGCGCGACCAGGCTGTAGGGAAGACGCCACGCCTGACGAACGGAGCCGATGCTTGGCCTTCCAACGCTTGATCGGCGACTTCCCCATGATCCCCGCCGTGCGCTCCGTGGAGCACCTCGACGAGGCGCTCGACTCCTCCGCGCATGTCGTCTATCTCTTGTGCGGCGACGTGACCACGGTTCCGCGCTTGATCCTCAAGACCCACGCGGCGTCCAAGCTCGCCGTGGTCAACCTCGATCTGGTCAGCGGGCTCTCCGGCACGGCCCCGGCCGTCGACTACCTCGCGGATTGCGGCGCGGACGGCATCATCTCGACGCACGCGGAGACGTTGAAAGCGGCACACGCGCGCGGCCTTCTGGGCATCCAGCGCACCTTCATGCTCGACTCGTTGGCATTGCGCAACGTCCTGCGCTCGCTGACCCGCTACATGCCCGACGCCATCGAAATCCTCCCAGCCGCCGTGGCCCCGGGCGTGATGGGAGCGCTGCGCGAGCGCCATCCGGGGATCACCGTCATCGCCGGCGGCCTGGTGGCCTCGCTTCGTGAGATCGACGTCCTCGTCTCCTCCGGCGTGGCGGCCGTCTCCGTGAGCGAGCGAAGCCTCTGGCGACTCGCGCCGCGCGCCTGAGGCTTCAGCGCATCTTCATCGGCGGCACAGAGCGCCCCAAGGCGCGATTGCTACACTCGGGCCATGCAGAGAGCAGCACGTCCGGTCTACCGACACTCACTCGCCGTGCGCACCTCGCACTGGCTCTTCACCGCCGCTTTCTTCGCGCTCCTGGGCACGGGGGCGCTCATGCTCCTTCACGAGGCGCACCGCTTCGGTTGGAACGCCGAGGCCGTGCACCGGATCTTCGCGTGGCCCATGCTGATCGCGGGCGCCGTCTATCTCGCGGCAGCCATCGCCCGAGGCGGCATGCGGGCCATGCTCCTGCGCCGCGCCGACGTTCCCAAGATGCTGCCGATGGCCCAGTACTACTTGGGGCGGCGCAGCCATCCGCCTCTCCACGGCAAGTACAATCCGCTGCAGAAGGCCGCATACACGGGCGTGATCTTCGTGGTGGCGCCCCTGATCGTGATCACCGGTTACGCCATGTGGTCCCATGCGCCGCTGGGCCACGCTCTAGCGGATGCGCTGGGGGGCCGCCACCTCGTCAAGCTCGGCCACATCGCCGGCATGGTGGCTCTGGTCGCCTTCTTCGTGGGCCACATGGTGATGGTGGCCGCCACGGGACTACGCGCCAACCTGCGCGCGATGGTCACCGGGTGGCACCATCCCCACGCGTCCGCGCCCGGCGCGGACCTCAGCGAGCGTTCCTATCGTCCCCGTCAGCGGGCGCCGCAAGGATGAGCGCCGCCAGCAGCGTGAAGGCGACGGCCACACCGATGCTCACCCACAGCGTCGACACAGCCTCCGCCCCCGCACTACGACCTGCGGTCCCCGGCCGATGCCGACGTCATCGCATGCACGAGCGGCGGCTGGTAGATCGGCACGGGATCCACGCCGTGAATCGCGAGATCCCCTCCCGCGATGTCGCCGTCGCTCGCGCGCAACGGAACCACCAGCGAGATCAGCTTCAGCAACACGTAGGTCAGCACGGCATTGAGCACCACGATGACCACCAGCGCCACGAATTGATTCCAGAGCTGCGGCGCGTTGCCGTAGAGGAGTCCCGTCACCGAGACGGGGGCCGTCTTGACGTTGGCCCCGTAGTACAGGATCATGCGCGGGTCGGCGAGGAGGCCCACCATGAGGCCTCCCAGCGCCCCGGCGACGCCGTGCGTGTGCAGAACGCCCAGCGTGTCGTCGACCTTCTTCAGGAAGGGTAAGCGCCCCAGCTTGTTCAGGCTCAGCCACGGGATCAGCCCGGCGGCGATCCCGATGATCAGCGCGCCGAAGCCGTTCACGAAGCCCGCGCCCGGCGTGATGGCCACCAGACCCGCGATCATGCCGTTGATCATCGAGACCGCATTGGGCTTCCCCGTCGCGAACATGTCGAGGATCAACCACACCACCAACGCGGCGGCGGTGGCGATGTTGGTGTTCAGCACGGCTGCGGCGGCGTCGGCGTTGGCGAAGTACGGGTCGCCGCCGTTGAAGCCGTTCCAGCCCAGCCACAGGATGCCGGCGCCAGCCAACGCCATGATCAGGTTGTTGGGGCTGAAGTCGCGCTGGTCCTCGATCAACCGCGGTCCCACCACGGCCGCGGCCACGAAGCCTGAGACGCCCGCGGCCAGATGGATCACATAGCCGCCGCTGTAGTCGACGGCACCCAGCTGCGCGAGCCACCCGCCGCCCCAGATCATGAAGGCGCCGACGCTGTAGACGAACGTGCTCCAGAGGGGCACGAAGATCATCCAGGCCTTGAAGTTCATGCGCCCCAGCACCGATCCGGCGATCAGCACCGGCGTGATGGCCGCGAAGACGAACTGGAAGAAGACCATCGCGGAACCGGGGAAGTGCAGCGGCGGCATGCCGCCGGCGGCCAGCGGAACCACCGCTTGACCTACCTGCGCATCCGCCCCCAGCACGGGATGCGGAATGCCGACGATCTTCGAGAGGATGCCCGGCCCCAAGGCCAGCGGGCTCCCGAATCCCATGCTGTATCCCCAGAGCACCCAAACCAGCATGACGATCGCGAACGCGTAGAAGACCATGACCGCCGAATTGAGCGCCCACTTCTTCTTCACCAGGCCGCCGTAGAGAATGGCCAGGCCCGGCACGCTTTGCAGCCCCACGAACGTGGCTGCCGTCAGTTGCCATGCCGTGTCGCCCGAGTCGAGGTAGCTGGGAGCCGGAAGATATGGTGAGACATCGGCCAATAGCATCATCGCTCAACTCCACCAAGGGCTCATGATGGCGGGAGCGTAGCAAACTCCCGCCCGGAGCGCGTTGGCCGCGAGTTCAAGCGCGCGCAGCGTTCGTGGGGCGAAATGGTCGCCTGACGATGACGCTTTGGCCACGTGTCCGAGGCGAGCGCCGGCCGGCACTTCGCGTGGCTGAAAGCAGGCGTGCCATCGTTTGCTTTTGTACCTGAAATCGGAGCGCCGCGCGGGCATGGGAACCCAGCCCTCGCTCGCCGAACGATGCAACGCTTACGCACACCTGCAGTTAGGAGGCTCGCCGTGCATATGCCGCGCTCCAAACGCTCCAGGTTCATTCGGGCATCCTGCCTCGCGCTCGCGCTCGCCCTCACCGGCGCCCCGGCGCTCCTGCGCCCGGCGCCGGCCCGCGCCGCCGATCAGCAGCCCATCAAGGTCGGTCTCATCATCCCCGTCACGGGAGCATTCGCCGCTCTTGGCCAGTACATGAAAGAGGGCTTGGACCTCTACCTCCAGGAGCACGACTACACCCTGGGCGGCCGCAAGATCGTCATCGACGAGGTCGACGACCGCAACATCCCCTCCGTCGCCCTCACGCAGGTCCGCAAGCTCGTGGAGCAGGATCACGTCGACCTCCTCTTCGGCGTGGCCTCGGCGTCGATCGGCACCGCGCTCGTGCCCTACGTCACCCAGCACAAGATCCCGACGATCTATCCCATCGTCTCGAGCGACGACCTCTCCCAACGGACGCCGGTCAAGTACATCGTGCGCACGGGCTGGACCAGCAGCCTCACCACGCACGTGCTCGGCGACTATGCCTACAAGACCCTGAAGTACCGCAAGGTCGCGACCATCGGGTACGACTTCCAGTTCGGCTGGGAGAGCATCGACGGCTTCGTCGACACTTTCCAGCGTGACGGCGGCAAGGTCGTCAAGGAGCTCTGGACGCCGCTCTCGACCACCGACTTCTCGCCCTATCTCTCGGAGATTCCGCGCGACGTGGATGCCGTGGTCTGCAGCTTCTCGGGGACCTTGGCGGTCAACTTCATCCAGCAGTACCGCTCGTTCGGACTGAAGATGCCCTTGATCTGTCAGGGCAACGCCACCGACGAGAGCACGCTGGCCAAGACCGGCCCGGCCGCCGTGGGAATCATCGGCGCGCTGCAATACAGCGCCGCACTCGACACGCCGGCGAACAAGAAGTTCGTCGCCGCCTACACCAAGGCGTTCGGCCACGGTCCCGGCTACTACGGTGAGGGCTCCTACATCGGCGCGCAGGTGCTGGGCGACGCGCTCGATGCCGTCCACGGCGACGTCTCCAACACCGATGCCTTCTTGAAGGCTCTACACGACGTCAAGATCACCGATGCCGCGCGCGGCCCGATCCACTTCGACCAATATGGCGGTCCCGTCGAGAACGTCTACATCCGCAAGATCGAGATGGTGAACGGCCAGCTCGAGAACGTGGTGATCAAGACCTATCCCAACGTCTCGCAGTTCTGGACCTACGATCCCTCCCAGTACCTCAAGCAGCCATCGTACGGCCGGGATTACCCTCCGTGCAACGCCTGCAAGTAGCCTAAGTCATCCGAGGTTCGAACGCGATGCGCATCGACTGGGACGTTCCCATCCCCATGGACGACGGCGTCGTCCTGCGCGGCGACGTCTTCCGCCCCGAGGGGGAAGGCCGCTATCCCGTTATCCTCAGCTACGGCCCGTACGGCAAGTGGCTGCGCTTCCAAGACGGCTACGTCACGGCGTGGGAACGTCTCTCGTCGTTGCATCCCGAGGTCACCGCTGAATCCAGCAACCGCTACATGAGCTGGGAGGTCGTCGATCCGGAGCGCTGGGTGCCCGACGGCTACGTCTGCCTGCGCATCGACTCGCGCGGCGCGGGGCGGTCTCCCGGCTTCATCGACCCGCGCTCGCCGCGCGAGACCAAGGATCTCTATGACTGCATCGAGTGGGCGGCGGCGCAGCCGTGGAGCACCGGCAAGGTGGGCATGTGCGGCATCTCCTACTATGCCGTCAACCAGTGGCAGGTCGCCGCGCTCCAACCGCCCCACCTGGCGGCCTGCTGCATCTGGGAGGGCTCGTTCGAGCCCTACCGCGAGCAGGCGCGGCACGGCGGCATGCTCTGCACGTTTCGCACCAACTGGTTCGACATGCAGGTCAAGTCGGTCCAGCACGGGCTGGGCACGCGCGGAGCGCGCAGCGGCATGACGGGCGAGTGGGTGGCGGGGCCTGAGACGCTGACGGCGGAAGAGCTCGGAGGGCGCCGCGTCCACCTCGGAAACACGCTGCGCGATCAAGCGCTCGACGGCGCCTATTGGCAGGAGCGCAGCCCCGATCTCTCGCGCGTCACCGTGCCTCTGCTCTCAGCGGGGAATTGGGGCGGCGCGGGCCTCCACCTGCGCGGCAACGTCGAAGGCTTCGTCCAGGCGGCCTCCTCGCAGAAGTGGCTCGAAATGCACGGCCTGGAGCATTGGACCAGCTTCTACACCGACTACGGGCTCGCGCTCCAGAAGCGCTTTCTGGGACACTTCCTCAAAGGCGAGAAGACCGGCTGGGAGCGTCAGCCGCGCGTCTTGCTCCAGGTACGTCACGTCGACCGCTTCGAGGAGCGCGGCGAGGACGAGTGGCCGCTCGCGCGCACGCGCTGGACGCGCCTCCATCTCCATCCCGCGGGAATGGCGCTCGACGAGCGCATCCCGAGCAGTTTAGGCGCGGTCTCGTTCTCGGCGCTCGGCGACGGGCTGACCTTTCTCACCCAGCCGTTCGAGCGCGAGGCGGAGATCACCGGGCCGCTGGCGGCCAAGCTCTGGGTCTCCTCGACGACGAGCGACGCCGACCTCTTCCTCGTGCTGCGCCTCTTCGCGCCGGACTTCCGCGAGGTCGTCTTCCAAGGCGCCCTCGATCCGCACACGCCGGTGGCGCAAGGCTGGCTGCGCGCCTCGCATCGCAAGCTCGATCCCGCGCGCTCGCAGCCTTGGCGCCCCTACCACACGCACGATGAGCGTCAGTCGCTGGAGCCCGGCATCCCCACCGAGCTCGACGTGGAGATCTGGCCGACGTGCATCGTCGTTCCCGCAGGCTATCGCCTCGGCCTCAGCGTCCGCGGGCGCGACTACGTCTATCCGGGCGGCAGCGGCGGCCGGATCTCGAACATGCGCAACGAATTCACGGGGTGCGGCCCGTTTCTCCACGACGATCCGCTCGATCGCCCCATCGAAACGTTCGGCGGTACCACCACCGTCCACGCCGGTCCCGGCATGGAGAGTCACCTGCTGTTGCCGATCGTTCCTTAGCCGCACGCCGCCTTCCCCGCGCCTTCACACTCCCGGGACTCGGTCTCGTCTATACTTGACCCGCCATGGACACCGCGGCCATCTCGGCGGAAAGCCTCACCCGTCGCTTCGGCTCCGCCATCGCGGTCGACGCCGTGACGTTCACGGTCGCGTCTGGCAGCGTCTTCGGCCTTCTGGGCCCGAACGGCGCCGGCAAGAGCTCCACCATCAAGATGCTCACCACGCTGCTGCCTCCGACGTCAGGGAGCGCGCGCGTGGCAGGCTTCGACGTGGTGCGCCAGCCGTATGAGGTGCGCCGCAGAATCGGCTACGTCCCCCAGCTCCCCTCGGCCGACGGCGATCTCACCGGCATGGAGAACCTCAAGATCTTCGTCGAGCTCTACGGGGTGCCGCGCGCCGAACGCAAAGACCGCATCGACGAGGCGCTCGCTCTCATGGACCTCGCCGACGCCGCCGACACGCTCGTCAGCCACTACTCCGGCGGCATGGTCCGGCGGCTGGAGATCGCGGAGTCGATGCTCCATCGGCCGGCGGTTCTCTTCCTCGACGAGCCCACCATCGGCCTGGACCCCGCCGCGCGCCGAACGGTGTGGGAGCACGTTCGCTCGCTGCGCGAGCGCTTCTCCACCACGATCTTCCTGACCACGCACTACATGGAGGAGGCGGAGGAGCTCTGCGACACCGTAGCGTTCATGCGGAGAGGGAAGATCGCTCTGCTCGGTCCTCCGGCGCAGTTGCGGACCGCGATTGGCCCGGAGGCCACGTTAGAGGACGTCTTCATCGAGCTCGCCGAGGAGCCGCCCACAGGAGATGATGCCGCCCATGCAAGCCGCACCCGCGTCACGAACGTCAGCCGCTGAGGCCGTTTCCGCGTTCGTCAGCCAATCGCTGGTGGTAGCCGAGGCCGAGATACGTAAGCTCCGCCACGATCCCTACGAGCTCCTCACCCGCGCGGTCCAGCCGGCCCTGTGGCTGTTGATCTTCGGCCAGGTGATGGGAAACGTCCGCGGCATCGCGACCGGCGGGCTCACCTACCAGGAGTTCCTGGTCCCAGGCGTCCTCGCGCAAAGCTCGCTCTTCGTGGCGATCTTCTACGGCATCTCGGCAATCTGGGAGCGCGATCTCGGGGTCCTGGTCAAGTTCATCGCGAGCCCGGCTTCGCGCGGAGCCCTGGTGATCGGCAAGGCCCTCGGCGCCGGCGTGCGCGCCCTCTCCCAAGGATTGGTGGTTTTCGCCCTAGCCCTGCTGCTGGGCGTCCACGTAAAGACGGATCCGCTGACCATCGCCGGCCTGGTGGCGGCGATCCTCATGGGCGCGGCGGTCTTCTGCACGCTCTCGCTCATCGTCGCCTGCTGGGTCAAGACCCGCGAGCGCTTCATGGGCATCGGGCAGATCCTCACCATGCCGCTCTTCTTCGCCAGCAACGCCATCTACCCGACGGACCTCATGCCCGCGTGGCTGCGCGCGCTCGCGAGCGCGAACCCGTTGACCTATCAGGTCGACGCGATGCGGACGCTCATGCTCGCGGGCAGCCACAGCGTCTTCGGGCTGCCGCTCGACTTCGCATTTCTCGCCGCAGCCTTGATCATGCTCGTCGCGATCGCGGCGCGACTCTATCCCACGATCCTCTATTGAGCCGCGAGGCGCCGGCTCAGGGCCCCTGATATCCCTCGCGGACATAGACGTTCACGGGCGACGGACACTCGTAGCCGATCACGGTGAGGTAGACCTCGTGTCCGCTGGCCGGGTCGTCGTAGGTGCAGGTGATTGCCGGCGGCGCCTGATGCGCATAGGCATCATCGCTATGGAACGACCACTCCCAGATGAGCGCGCCGATGATGGCCACCTCGAACCACCAGCCGTCGCGATACCAGATGCGCGTCGGGCCATACCACCCCGGCGGATGCCACCAGACCGACGGGTAGACCCAGTAGGGCCGGTACCACGAGGGCCGGGGCCCCCTGGCCGCCAAACGGGGCGGCGGCCCGACGACGCGTACGGCGGGTGGATAGTACCCACGGCCTCCAGGGAGCACACGATAGCCCCGCGGCACGTGGCTCGGCGAGGGGCGACCCGTCGTAACGCGATAGGTGCGAGGCGCGGCGCGATAGTTGCGCGGCGGAGCCGCCGCGAGCACGGAGCCGTTGAGCACCGCGAGCAGGGTGACGGTGGCCAGCGATTTGAGCAGCATCTCCATCACATCCCCAGGCGAAAGATTCGTAGAGATCCATCCTCGCCGTGGAGTGGGAAACCGTGATGAAGAATCGCGGTACGCCCGTTCCTACGGCCGGATCGCGAGCATGCGGTCGATCGGGAGACGCGCCTTGGCCACGATCTCCGGCGGAACGTCCACCTCGGGGCTCAGGTCACGCAACGCCACATGCAGATTCTCGAGGGTGATCTGCTTCATGAAGCGACAGACGGCCTGATCGTCGGCGGCCACGAAGCGCTTGCCGGGCACCTCTTTCTGCAGGCGGTGCAGGATGCCGGTCTCGGTGGCCACGACCATCGTCTCGGCGGTGCTCTCCCGCGCACGGGCGATCATGCCCTCCGTCGAGACCACGCGCGCGTCGGTCGATGGCATCATGCCGTGCGCCTTGCCCCAGACGTACTTGCTCGTGCAACCGCACTCGGGGTGGATCAGCAGCTCCGAGCTCGACAGCGCGGCGACGCGGGCGTCGATCTCTTCGGGGCGAATCGCCGCGTGCACATGGCACTCGCCCATCCAGATGTGCATGCGCTCGCGCCCCAGCTTCTCCTTCAGCCACGATCCCAGGAACATATCGGGCAGGAACAGGATCTCGCGCTCCTCGGGGATCGAACGGATCACCGCCTCCGCGTTGCCGCTGGTGACGCAGTAGTCGGACTCCGCCTTCACCTCGGCGGTGGTGTTCACGTAGCTCACCACCACGGCACCGGGGTGGTGAGCCTTCCAGCCGCGCAGGTCGCCGGCCGAGATCGAGTCCGCCAGCGAGCATCCCGCCGTGACGTCGGGGATCAGCACGCGCCGCTCCGGGTTCAAGATCTTCGCCGTCTCGGCCATGAAGTAGACGCCGCACAGCACGATCGTCTCCGCCGACGTCTTGCTCGCCTCGATGGCCAGGCCCAGCGAGTCGCCCACGAAGTCCGCCACGTCCTGAACCTCGCCCACTTGGTAGTTGTGGGCCAGAATCACGGCGTTGCGCTCGCGCGCCAAACGGCGGACCTCCTGCTGCAGGTTCGCCACGCCGTCGGGAGTCATCGTCTCGTGCGTCGTCATCTCGTCGTCCCGGTTCCGCGGGCTGGGGTTGCTTCCTGTTCGCAGGGCCCCGCGATCCTGCTCCCCAAGACCGGAACGCGCCGACGGCAGTTGCGACACGCTTGCCTGGCACGCCGGCGAAGGCAAGGCCCCGTCCCCGCCCCGAAACAAGGCATGCCCCACCAAGGAGCGACCTCACTATGACGCAACGCTATACCAGCCGTTTCTCCGATGCGCTGACCTATGCGGCCCAGGTGCACCGGAACCAACTCCGCAAAGGCACGGAGGTCCCCTATGTCGGCCACCTCCTGGGGGTCGCGAGCATCGTGATCGACAGCGGGGGCAACGAGGACGAGGCGATCGCCGCCCTCCTCCACGACGCCCCCGAGGATCACGGCGGGCAGGCGCTCCTCGACGAGATCCGCGAGCTCTTCGGCGACCGCGTTGCCGAGATCGTCGAGGCGTGCTCCGACTCCCTGGCAGCCGATCCCGCCGCCAAGCAGCCGTGGCGGGAGCGCAAGGAGGCGTATGTTGAGCACGTGCGCGCCTGCACGGACCCTTCCGTCTATCTGGTCAGCGCCGCCGACAAGCTCCACAACTGCCGCTCCAGCCTGCTCGATCTCCGCGCGCGCGGAGATCGGCTCTGGGAGCGCTTCAACCCTGCCGCCGGCCGCGACGGCACCCTGTGGTACTATCACGCGCTGCTGGACGCGTACGATCGGGGACCCGCGGACCCGCGGCGCGGCGCCGTGGTCGACGAGCTGCGCCGCACGGTCGAGGCGCTCGAGCGCGAGTCCCGCGCGCAGCGCTGATCCCGGCGGGGGTTCCCCGGTTGGGTCATGGCCCGCCCCCCGCCGTATGCTAGAGTGAGCGCAGCCGGGACGATGCGCGCGTCGCGGGAGTCACCGCCGGAGGATGCGACCATGCGGATGCTCATGAAAGTCTCGTTCGATGTCAAAGCCGGCAACAAGGCCATCAAGGATGGCGAGCTCGGCAAGATCATGCGGTCGGCGATCGAGACCCTCAAGCCCGAAGCCGTTTACTTCGGGGCGGAGGGCGGCAAGCGGACGGGGTACTTCGTCTTCGACCTCGCCAGCCCGTCCGATTTGCCGATGGTCGCCGAGCCCTTCTTCGTCGGCCTCAACGCCGCGGTCGACATCACGCCGGCGATGACCGTCGAAGAGGTCACCGCCGGCATGGAACGCTACCTGAAATCCCTCTGAACGCTCACCGCGCCATCAGGCGCGACATCACCTTGAGGCCCAGGTCCATCGCATCCCAAGCGAAGCCCGCGTGGAAGGGCTCGCCGTGCCCGAAGCGCCACGGCGCATAGATGCCCAGCACGGCCTTGCCCAGCCGCCAGAGCGGTGAGACGCCCACCTTGTAGTGATCGGTGTCGTCGGTCGCCACGGTCACGGGCTTGAGAGGGTCGCCGGTGTACGTCAGCGGCACCTGCGCGAAGGTGGCGCGGTTGAGTTCCTCCATCACGCACATGCTCATCGGCTCGTACGTGAGCTTGGGAGCCTCGTTGAGGATCTCGGCCGCGATGTGCTCCGCTGCCGCGTCTCCCTGCAGCAGCGCGAGAAACGCCTGCTTGATCGGGAAATCGGCGGCATCCCCGACGGCGAAGATGCGGTCCTGCCCCTTCACCCGCCGGCTGTCCGGCACCACGTTAATGAACCCCCGCGCGTCGCTGGGCAGCGACGTGTACGTTTCCTTGGCCACGTACGGCGGAAAGGAGAGCAGCAGATCGTACTCGCAGCTCTCGCCGTTCTGGTAGCGAACCACTCCCGGCTCCACGCTCGTGACCACGTAGCCGTTGAAACCGTGGATGCCGCGCTCCTCGAACTCACCCTTCACCACCGTGTTCAACCGCGGCCCGAAGGCCTGGATGAAGCCGTCCTCGTAGGTGGTCCAGGTCATGTCCACGTTGTCGCGCGACCCTTGGCGCCGCAGCCACGTGTCCGTCATCATCGACATCTCGTAGAGCGGCCCAGAGCACCGGTTGTTCGGCGGGATCAGGAAGAGCAACCGCTGGTGCTCGCCGCTCTTCGCGCGCTCAGAGAGCGCGGCCAACGCCGTCCGCAGCCGCAGCATCTCCACGGGCGTCCAGACCGTGAGCGCATGCTCGCTCAGCCCGGGTATCTCTTGCGGGCGCATGTCGGCACCCGTCGCGATCACCAGGTAGTCGTAGGCGAGCTCCTGATCGCTGAGCAGCACGCGCTGACGCTCCGGATCCACCCCTGCCACGTGCGAGGGGATGAAGCGGATATGCTTGCGCTTGATGGCATCGTCCAGCGGGACCTTGAAGGTCTCCGGGTCGGCGCCGAAGGGGATGTAGATCGTGTTCGGCTTGAACAGGAAGTAGTCGTGATCCGAGACGAGGGTTAAGTCCACCCGGTCGCCCAGGCGATGCCGCAGGTAGAACGTCGCCTCCAGACCGCCGAAGCCGCTTCCGAGAACCACCACGTTGGGACCGCTCATCGCAAGACTCCTCCTTCGCTCCCGAAGATACGCAAGCGATGTGAAGCGCTGAGGAATGGAGTGCGCGGTCACCCGCCGTCTTGCGGCGTCCGCTCGAGTCGTTGAGGATCGTATGACCGCTCGGTGAGACGCGCGCGGATGTGCGCGAAGGTCGCATCGTCGAGCGACGGCGTCCGGGAGAGCACCCACAGGAAGCGTCGCCGCGGCTCGCCGACCACGGCGTACCGGTACTCGGCGTCCCGATCGATGATCCAGTAGTCGCCGGCGGGAAGAAACGGGTTGAACTTCACCTTCAGCTTGGCGTTGGTGGCGGCGTCGGCCACCGTCGCGACGGCGCGCGCCACGATCACCCGCCCGGCGGCCGTCGTGCAGCGGTTCTCCACTACCACGCTTCCGTCGCGACGCAACGCGTACTCCGCCGTCGTGTTCTTGGCGCAGCACCGCTGCCAAGGAGCGGGGTAGCGCGCGATCTCGAACCAGCGGCCTTGGTAGCGCTCGAGATCGACGTGCGCCGCCGTCTCGAGCGCGGGAAGCGACTCCGCGCCGGGGCGCGCCAGGCGATACACGAGTGCGGCCGCGAGTCCGGCGCCCACGCCGGCTCCGGCCCAGGTGAGTCCTCGAGACGCGTTCATGCGCTCTCTATACCCATCCCGCGCCGCCGTCTTCTCGTGCTCTTCCTATCGCTTCCACCTGCCGGTGCTAGCGTGGTCGCGGAGAGGAGAGGCTGATGCAGAACGTGGATGTCCTGGTCATCGGTGGCGGCCCAGGAGGCACGCCGGCGGCAATGGTCCTGGCCCAAGCTGGGCGCAGCGTGATGCTCGTCGAGGCGGGTCCGGGCTTGGGCGGTACGTGCCTCTTCCAAGGATGCATCCCATCGAAGATCTTCCGCGAGTCCGCGGCACGCCTCGACGACCTCGCGCGCGCGGCGCGCTTGGGCGTCCGCCCGGCGGTTCCGCAACCGACCATCGATTGGGCCGCCGTACAGGCGCGCCGCCGCGAGGTGTTAGAGCGGCGGGCCGAAGGCGCGCTGGCGCAAGCACGCGGGATTCCGACGCTGGAAGTGGTTTTCGGACGCGCGCGTCTTACCGGCTCGCGCCGCGCCGTGATCGAGATGCGCGGGAAGCGCCGCGAGGTCGGG
Organism: Candidatus Dormiibacterota bacterium; assembly: GCA_035533275.1. GTDB lineage: Bacteria > Vulcanimicrobiota > Vulcanimicrobiia > Vulcanimicrobiales > SCRA01 > SCRA01. The sequence continues at coordinate 23,995 of DATLUD010000080.1, forward strand.
TTCGAGCGAGCCATCCTGGCGACGGGCTCGCTGCCCAATCGGCTGCCCGTTCCCGGGGCGGAGTTGCCGGGCGTTCTCACGTCTGAGGGACTGATCGACATCGGCTACGTGCCGAAGCGCCTCGCGCTGATCGGCGGCGGACCCATCGGCGTTGAGATGGCGCAGATCTTTCACCTGCTCGGCAGCGCGGCCACGATACTCGAAGCGGGTTCTCGCATCCTGGAGCCGGTCGACGCGGTCCTCGCGGAACGACTGACGCAACGGCTACGACGCGGCGGAATCACCGTCTCTACGGGCGTGGAGGTGCGGTCCATCGAGGCCGAAGACGGACGGTATCTCGTGCGCTACACCTCGGGTGCCAAGGAGCTGGTTGCCGAAGCCGACGTTGTCGTCATGGCGACCGGTCGTCACCCCAACGTGGATCACCTCGGGCTCGACCAGACGCGCGTGCGTTACAACCGCCACGGGGTCCACGTCGACGCTCAGCTCCAAACCGACGAGCATGGGATCTTCGCGATCGGCGACCTGGTCGGACACCCCATGTTCGCCCATTGGGCCAGCGCCCAGGCGTTAGCCGTCGCTGGACACCTGTTGGGCCTTCCGGAGGCATTTCCCAGCCCCGATCGGAACAGCGCCGTCATCTTCTCCCGACCTGAGCTGTCGATGGCAGGCCTGACGGAGGAAGCCGCGCGTGCGGCCGGCCATCCCGTGTCGGTGGCCGAATACGACTACCGCGGCGACGCACGCGCCCAAATCGACGACGACGCCGACGGGCTGCTGCGCCTGGTCTATCGTAGCGACGATCGGCGCATTCTCGGCGTGCATGCGCTGAAGGAGGGCTCCTCAGAGATCATCGGCGAAGCGGCGCTCGCCGTGGCCGGCGGTCTACGCATCGAACAGCTCGCGTCGGCCGTTCATCCTCATCCCACGCTGACCGAAGCATTCGGCTTCGCGGCGCGCCGTGCGGGTCACCCTTTGGCGAACGCGTTGTAGAGGAGCGCGAGGATCGCGCCGCCGATCAGGCCGTCGAAGAACCCCCAGATCCCGCCGATGATCCCGCCAACGAACGACGGCGCGTACCCGATGTAGAGGCTCGACAGAGGCGTCACCAGATCCTTGCCCCATCCGAAGGCGCCGATCCATCCCAAGAAGAGCACTCCCGAGCCCCACAACAGCCCCGCGGCCAGCCCAGCCGCTCCCGCGTTGATTCTCATGCTTGCCTCCTCGCGTTAGCCCGGCACGACCGCCGGAGGATCAAAAGCGCTGACCGCCGGAAGCGCGCCGTCGTACTTCTTCACCTCGACCAGCGCCGTGTTGGCAACGTTGCCTTGAGCCAGTTGCGAGGTCCCCTTGTCGAGCGTCAGCACGTTGACCAAGCCGTGCTTGCAGCGGGACCCGTCTTGTTCCGGCGCCTCCGGATCGTACCATCCACCCTCGTGCAGGATCACGACCCCGCGCCGCACGCGCTCGGTTACTAGGGCCCCAGCCAACACTTCCCCGCGGTCGTTGAAGACGCGCACCACGTCCCCGTTGGAGATGCCGCGCTCGCGCGCTTCGTCGACGTTGATCCAAATCGGCTCGCGCTCGTTCACCTCGTACCATGTGCGAATCCACGTGTTGTCGAGCTGCGAATGCAGGCGGTACCGCGGATGCGGCGAGAGCAGGTGCAGCGGATACTCCTTGGCCTTCTCCCCGCCGAGCCACTCCGCCGGCTCCAGCCACGTCGCATGCGGCGGGCAATCGTCATAGTGGTAGCCTTCGATCGTCTTGGAGTAGAGCTCTATCTTGCCGGAAGGGGTTCCCAGAGGATGGAGCGCGGGGTTCTCCCGGAAGTCCGCGTGGCGCGTGTAGCTCTTGGCGCTCTCCGGTATCGAGAACTGCACGTAGCCCTTCTCCCAGAACTCGTCGAAGGCCGGCATCTCGATCGTCATCGCCGCCGCCTGCTTCTCGGCAGCGGCGTAAAACGACCGCAGCCAGCCCATCTCGCTCTTCCCCTCGGTGAAGGCCTGCTCGAAGCCGAGACGCCGCGCGACGCCCGCCAGGATCTCCAGGTCGCTGCGCGACTCGAAGAGCGGCTCGATCACCTGCCGCATCGCCACGATGTACTCGCGCGAGTAGGCCCCGCACACCTCGACGTCGTTCCGCTCAAACGTGGTGGTCGCCGGCAGCACGATGTCGGCGTGCTTCGCGGTCGCCGTCCAGAACGGATCCTGCACGATGATGGTTTCGGGGCGCCGCCAGGCCTCTACGATCTTGTTCGTCTGCCACAGATGCGTCAGCGGGTTCCCGCCTGCCCAGTAGATCAAGCGAATGTCGGGATAGGTGACGGCTCCTCCGTTATACGGCACACGCTCTCCTGGGTGGAGGAACATGTCGGCCACGCGCTCGAACGGCAGCGCGCTCTTGACGGGGTTCCGGCCCGCCGAGATTCCGGGAATGTCTGGAGCGTCGGCAGCGAGGTCTCCGCCATTGTCGTAGTGATAGCTCACGCCGAATCCGCCTCCCGGCAGGCCGATCTGGCCGAGCATCGACGCCAGCGTCACCAGCATCCAGTACGGCTGCTCGCCGTGGTCGGCGCGCTGAATCGCGTAGCCGGACATGATCATGGTGCGGCTCTGTGCCATCTCTCGCGCCAGATCGCGAACGACGTCCACGTCCAGGCCGGTGACGCGGGCAGCCCACGCGGGCGTCTTCGCGACGCCGTCGCTCTTTCCGGTAAGGTAGTCGAGGAAGGGCTCGAACCCGACCGTGTACTTTTCGACGAAGGCCTTGTCGTAGTGGCCCTCGTCGTAGAGCACGTGGGCGATGCCGAGCATCAATGCGGTATCGGTGTTGGGGCGCGGAGCGACCCACGCGGCATCGAGGTACTCCGTTGTGTCGGTCTTGCGCGGGTCGATCGCCACCACGCGGGCGTGACCGCCACGGACCTTCTCCCGGAAACGCTCGACGGCCGCGTAGGCGTAGTGATCCGATGGGTGCGTTCCGATCTGGTTGTTCTTGAGCGGGTCCACGCCCCAGAGCACGAGCAAGTCGGTGTGCTGCTGGATCATAGGCCACGCCGTCTGCTGGTCGTACACCTCCAAGTCGCCGATGACGTGCGGCAGGATCACCATCGTCGCCGCGATGCTGGGGTCCCCCGAGCAGTCGGTGAAGCCCCCGAACAGCCCGAGCATCCGGCGGACGAGCGCTGAGGCGCTGTGGAGCAGACCCGAGGACTTCCAGTCCGCGGTTCCCGGAAAGATGGCGGCATTGCCATGGGCTGCGCGAACGCGCTTGAGCTCGCCGGCAACCAGATCCAGCGCCTGGTCCCAACTGACGCGCACGAACTCCTCGCGCCCTCGTCCCGCTCCGCCTCCGGCCGCGCCATGCTCCAAGAAACCCTTGCGCACCGACGGGAAGCGCACGCGGCTCTCGGAGTAGACGCGGTCGGCGAACGCCTCGATCATGGGCGTCGGGTGCGCATCTCCCGCGAAAGCCGTCGCGTGCACGAAGCGGCCGCCCTGCACGTGTCCTTGAATCATCCCCCAGTGCGTGGCCGTCGGCACCGCCGTCTCGATCAGCGGGTTCCCGCCGGCAATCGCGGGCAGCGCCGCGCTCGCCACGCCCGGAGGCAACAAGAGGCCGCTACCCAACGCGGCGCCTCCGGCGATGAAGGCCCGGCGGTCGATGAATCGTCTGCTGCTCACCGTGCGCCTCCTACCTCACTGCTGCCGCGCATGGGCTTGCAGGTAGCGCGTCACCAGCGTGGCCTGCTCGGGATCCAGCGCGGCGTTCTTGACCATCGTTTGCAGGATGCCCGGCCATTGGTTGGCGGTGAACTCCGTGGGCGCGTGGAGGGCATGGCACGCGCTGCAGCGTGCGTCGTACAGCTCCTGCCCCGCGCTCCACACGGTGGCAACGTCAGGCACGAGATGCTTGGAGCTCACGTATCCCGAAATCTGCACGTGCTTCCACACGGTCCCATAGTCGTCGCGGCGCTGCTCCAAGAGCTTGCGCTGCGTCACGGCTCCGGCGGTGAGCGTGGCCAGGATGATGCGCTGATCCGGCGCGGCGTAGAGCACCGAGCCGGCACCTTGGGCCGACCACCCCTCCACGATGACTGCCTCTCGGACGCCGCCGGCCTGCGGACCTACGCTCGGCGTCACGGCCGTGCCCGGCGTGATCGATCCGATCGCGGCGCCTCCATGTATGCCCTCGTAGAGCGGCGTCACGTCCTGGGCATACATCAGGCCAGCGCTCGATGCGGCCGGCGCGCCTTGCGCCGCCGACGACCAGCAGAGTGCCGCGAAGGCCGCCGCCGCTGCCAGTCCTATTGCCGTATCCGAGATGATCCTTTTCATGCCTGCCCCCCGTCCAGGCGCCTGCCAGTTCACACGCGACAACGTGGCTTGATTCGCGAATGCCCGGGCGCGTCTGCCATTTGTCAACAACCTACGCCGCCCGTTCATCCAATCTTGGGAACGTCTCGTGAACGGGCGCATCGTGGCCGCTCTTCCGAGATCGCAAATCCGGGCTTCTCGGAATATTCTCAGCGACCAGGGTCATAATGGGAGACTGTGAGACGTCTTCGCTCGATCCTCGCCGTCGCCGCGGCGATCACCATCGTCGCGGTCGGTGTGGTCTGGCTGCTCCGCGCGCGCACCAACACCGCGGGACCTCGCTACGTGACCGCTCCGGCCGCGTACGGCAGCATCACCGCCTCCGTCGACGAGACGGGCACGGTGAACCCCGTCGATCAGATCCAGGTCGGCAC
>DATLUD010000081.1:0-12649 GCA_035533275.1 Candidatus Dormiibacterota bacterium
CTCCTCGGTCAGGCCTGCGCCCCCGGCGCTCCAGCCGCAGGCTGTGGCCGCCGCGCCGCGCAGGATCAGCCCCGGCCCCGCGGTCCCCGTCTGCGGACCGGCGGCCCCCGGCGACGCGCGCTGCCACTCGTTCCGCCGCACCGACATCGGCTACGTCGGCGTCGATGCCCACCCCGGCCGCGGGCCCAAGCCGAAGCCCACCGCGACTCCCGCGCCGACCCCGGCTCCCACGTCGACGCCCGGTTCTGGCGCCTGCCCGAACGCCTCGATCTCCGGCTACCAGCCCTGCGACCTCCAGTCGGCCTACCAGCTCCCCTCTACGACCGCGGGCGCGGGGGAGACCGTCGCCATCGTTGACGCGTACGATGACCCGAACGCCGAATCCGATCTCGCCGTCTACCGCAGCACGTTCGGACTGCCCGGGTGCACCACTGGCAACGGCTGCTTCCGCAAGGTCGACCAGAACGGCGGCACCAGCTATCCGCGCGGCAACATCAGCTGGGCGCAAGAGATCTCACTCGACCTCGACATGGTCTCCGCGGTCTGCCCGAATTGCCGGATCGTGCTCGTGGAAGCCGGCTCCAGCAGCCTCGCCAATTTGGCGGCGGCGGTCGCCGAGGCCGCGAGGCTCGGAGCCAACGCCATCAGCAACAGCTACGGCGGCAGCGAGTCGGCCAGCGTCGTCTCCACCTACGGTCCCACCTACGACCAGGCGGCCGTGGGCCGCGCGGTCACGGCCAGCGCCGGCGACAGCGGTTACTCGGCCGGCCCGCAGTTCCCGGCCGACCTGAGCTCGCTGACCGCCGTCGGCGGCACCACGCTGGTGGCAGGAGGCTCGGCGCGCGGTTGGTCCGAGAGCGTCTGGAGCGGCACGGGCAGCGGATGCAGCGCGTACGTCGCTCAGCCCAGCTGGCAGAGCGCGCTAGGCCTGCCCGCGGGCTGCGCCATGCGCGTCATCGGCGACGTCGCCGCGGTCGCCGATCCCAACACCGGCGTCGCGGTCTACGACTCATACCACGCCAGCGGCTGGCTCGTCTTCGGCGGCACCAGCGTCGCCTCGCCGATCAGCGCGTCGGTCTACGCGCTGGCCGGCAACACGTCGTCGCTGACGGGCGCGTCGTTTGCCTACAGCCACGACTCGAGCGCCACGCTCAACGACGTGACCAGCGGGAGCAACGGCTCCTGCAGCCTGGCCTACCTGTGCACCGGCGAGGTCGGATACGATGGCCCGACGGGCTTGGGCACGCCGCTGGGGACGGGCGCGTTCTAGCAGAGAGAAGCTGACGAGCCTCGCGACATGCCCGCCGGGAAGACCGATCTCGCCGAGCTCGTGGCAATCGTCACGGGCGGCGGCCGTGGCCTCGGGCGAGCGATGGCCCTCGGCTTGGCCGCCGCCGGCGCACAAGTCGTCGTCACGGCGGCGCGCGAACGAGACGAACTTGATCGCGTCGCAGCGGAGGCTCCCCGGGGCGCGGTGCTGCCGATCCTCGCGGACGTCAGCAACGCCGATGACTGCGCCCGCGTCGTGCGGACCGCGATCGACCGTTTCGGCGGCTTGAACGTGCTGGTCAACAACGCCGGCCGAGGCATGAAGTACGTCAGCGAGCGCTTCATGACGGAGCCGGCCGCGTTTTGGGACGTGTCGCCCGAAACGTGGCAGATGGTCATCGACACCAACGTGAACGGGCCGTTCCTGATGTCCCGGGCCGCCGCGCCCCATCTGATGCGGGGCGGGTGGGGCCGCATCGTCAACGTCTCGATGAATCGCGAGACGATGCGCCGGCGGGGCTTCTCGCCGTACGGCCCCTCGAAGGCGGCGCTCGAGGCGGAGACGGCCATCTGGGCGCAGGATCTTCACGGAACGGGCGTGACGGTGAACGCGCTCCTTCCCGGAGGAGCCACGCGCACCGGCATGATTCCGGCGAGCGTGCCCGAGGCCGTGCGCGCGACGCTCTTGGCGCCGGAGATCGTCGTTCCGCCGCTGTTGTGGCTCGCGTCGCGTTCGTCCGACGGCATCACCGGCAAGCGCGTCGTCGCCACGAGGTGGAACGCAGACGCTCCCCTCGAATCGCTGGAAGACGCCGGCTGACGACGCTCGCGCGGCGCGTCGTTGCCACGCCTCGCGGGCCTGGGGCAGGCGGTCACCCACCGAGGACGCGCCGATGCCGTCGAAGGCAAGGGCCGCGATACCGACCAGCGTCACGCAAGCGGAGTGTCGCTGGACGGTGCCGAATCAGCGCCCGGTTCAGAGCTCCAGCGACGCTATTTGGGAACGCTTGGCCGAAATATGGGACTCATCTTCAGAGAAGGCACCACATTCTACTATCAGGTTCGAGAGGATCTGACGCGGCGTATCGCCATGGGTGAATTCGGCGCCAATGGACAGCTGCCCGCGGAGCTGGACTTGGCTCAGCATTACGGGGTCAGCCGCACGACCGTCCGCCAAGCGATCCTGGACCTCGTCCGCGACGGCATCCTCACCCGGCAGCGCGGCCGCGGCACGTTTCTCCTGCCTCGTGTGCTCGTCAGCGACGCCCACACGCTCATCTCGTTCGCCGACGAGATGAAGCAACGCGGCATCGAATCATGCGCTCGGCTGCTCTCTGCGCGCGAGATCAAGGCGACCGCGGAGATCGCCGCCGAGCTCGAGGCTCGTGAGAACGATCCGATCTTCGAGATCGTCCGGCTCGGGCTCGGAAACGGCGTGCCGCTGGTTCTTCGAACCATCCAGGTCCCGGCCGCCATCGTCCCCGACCTGTTGAGCCAACCGCTGCAAGATGAGCCGATCTACGACATGCTTCGGGAACGCTACAACATCGTCGCCGCCGGATCGTATCAGCATTTTGCGGCGGTCGCCGCCGACAAGAAGGTCGCGGCGGCGCTCAAGATTGCGATCGGCGCCCCCGTGCTCTCTTGGCGTGGGATCACGGTGGACATCAACAGGCGCCCGATCGCGCGCACGTGGGCGTACTACCGGGGCGACCGCTTCGAGTTCTCCATCAACCAAGGCAACGTCGCGGACGATCGCCGGTTGGGCGTCCGCATGCGCACCATACGAGGCGGCGGAAGGCGATAGCCTGCCGCCCGCAAGCCTTGTGGTGGAGCACGCGCCTAGCCCTTGACAGCATGGCGCAAATGTCGTAACATTACAACAAATTCGCGGTGCCAATTGGGGTGGCGTTGCGCGCTTCCGCAGATCGGCGGTTGCGCCGGATCGAGGGGCCGCGGAAGGGCGAGTCGAGGGCTGTCTTCAGATAGCCGGAGATTCGTTGTGCTCCGATGGCAACGCCCGCCCCCGCCCAAGGTCACGTCCTCCGTCACGTTCAGCCACACTACGGCAAAGGCCCGTCGTCGACCCCACCCCGTCAGTACGCCACCGATCCGTTTCACGAGCCTCAAGCGCGCCACCCAACGTTCAGGAAGGCACGACAATGGCTACAGCAACCGTGACCACCTCCAATGTGACCCTTGCTGCGCGGCTCGACCGATTGCCGCCGTCGCGGTACCTGCGCGGTCTCGTCGCGCGAATATCGCTCGGCGGGTGGTTCGAGTACTACGATCTCTTCATGACAGCGTACATCGCGCTCGGCTTGATCAAGAGCGGTCTCTTCACGGCGACCGGATTCTTCGATTGGGCCGCCTTCGCGAGCTTCGTGGCGGTCATGTTCGCGGGCATGTTCGTGGGTACGCTCCTGTTCAGCTGGGTATCCGACACGTATGGCCGCAAGGCCACCTTCACGTATTCGTTGCTCTGGTACTCCATCGCGACCTTCGTGATGGCGCTCCAGAACTCGGCGTTCACCATCGACCTCTGGCGCTTCATCGCGAGCATCGGCATCGGCATACAGTTGGTGACCATCGACACGTACGTTTCGGAGATCACCCCCAAGAACGCGCGCGGCAGCTACATCGCTTTCACCAACGTCGTCAGCTACTCCGCCGTGCCGGTTGTCGCCGCGATCGCCTATCTTCTCGTGCCCCACGAGTATCTGGGCCTGGCAGGCTGGCGCTGGGTCGTGATGATCGGTGCGCTTGGCGCGATCCTGATTTGGTTCATTCGCGGCGACCTGCCGGAATCACCGAGATGGTACGAGATCCACGGTCAGAAGGAGAAGGCCGAGGCGGCGATGGTCGACATCGAGGACCGCGTGCGCAAGGAAACGGGAAGGGAGCTCCCGGCGCCTCAAGTCTTCGCCGGTGAGTCGGTCGCCACGAAGGGGTCGTGGCTAGAGATCTGGGCGCCCCGGTATCTCTCGCGCACGATCATGCTCAGCCTCTTCAATCTCTTCCAGACGATCGGGACGTACGGGTTCGCCGCGTGGGTGCCGATCCTGTTGTTCAAGGAAGGCGTCACGTTCGTCCACTCGCTCGAGTACACGTTCGTGATCGCGATCTTCAATCCGATCGGTCCGCTCATCGCCGTGTACGCAGCCGACCGATTCGAGCGCAAGTGGCAAATCGTGGGACTCGCGCTCGGCATTGCGATCTTCGGCCTGATCTTCTCGCAGATGAAGGTGCCGGGTCTGATCATCCTGTGCGGCGTCCTGTTCACGCTCGCGTACACCTGGTTCACGTGCGCCTTCCATGCGTATCAAGCGGAGCTCTACCCGACGCGCATCCGCGCGCAGGGGGTCGGCTTCGTGTACTCCTGGGGCCGGTGGAGCGCCATCTTCGTCGGTTTCGTCATCGCCGGCGCGCTCAAGCAGTACGGCACCACCGGCGTCTTCGTCCTGATCGCGCTGGCCATGGTCGCCGTAGCCGTCGTGATCGGGGCGATGGGGCCCAATTCCACCGGGGAGCGGCTGGAAACGCTCTCTTCGTGACCTTGAGGAGGAACCTGTGACGACCAGCTCGGCACCACGCCGCCATCGTAGTCTGCTGTTCGTGCCGGGCCTGCGGCCCAAGCTCTTCGCGAAGGCGATCGAGGCGGGCGCCGACATCGTGTGCGTCGACCTCGAGGACGCGGTTGCCGCCGCCCGCAAGGACGAGGCGCGCACCCTGAGTCTGCCGCTCTTCGCCGGCGGCCCGCATCCGCGGGTCGAGCGCGCCTTGCGCGTCAACAATATCCGCACCCCGGAGGGCTTGCGGGACCTGCAGGAGGTCATCGCGCTCGCCGACCCACCCGACACCTTGGTGCTTCCCAAGGTGCGGGACGCGTCGGAGGTCCAGATCATCGATGAGCTGCTCGCCAACAACCCGCATCCCATCGGGTTGCAGGTCATCATCGAGACCAACGACGGACTCTTGAACGCCGCCGAGATCGCGGCGGCGAGTCCTCGCGTCCAAGCGCTGTTCATCGGAACCGTGGACCTCTCGGCGGAGCTCCGGATCAAGCGAACGTGGCAAGCCCTCCTCTATGCGCGCTCGCGCGTCGTGCACGCCGCCGCACGAGCCGGCGTCGACGTCCTCGACGTGCCGTTCTTGGACCTGACGGACCCAGAAGGCCTTCGCGCCGAAGCGGAGTCGAGCGCCGAGATCGGCTTCACGGGCAAGGCGGCGATCCATCCCGATCAGCTGCCCATCATTCACGCGACGTTTACCCCCTCGGCCGAAGAGGTTGCGCGGGCCAAGAGCATCATCGAAGCGTTCCGGACCAGCACCGACGGTCTGCTGGTGATCGACGGGAAGCTGATCGAGAAGCCGGTGTTGCGCGAGATGCAGCGCATCCTGGCGAACGCCGGCAGCTAAGCGTGTCGCCGTGACGAACCACGACGGCTACGGCGACGACTACTTGCGCGCCATTCTGCGGCAGACCAAGACGGTCGCCGTCGTCGGCGCGAGCGCGGACCCTGACCGCCCCAGTAATCTGGTCATGAGGTACTTGCAGGCCAACGGCTTCCGGGTGATCCCGGTCAATCCGAGCCTCGCCGGGGCGATGATCCTGGGCGAGCGCGCCTTCGCGGCGCTGAAGGAGGTTCCCGTGCCGGTCGACCTTGTCGACGTGTTCCGGGTGAGCGGGGCGGCGCCGGAGATTGTCGCCGATGCGATCGGGATCCGCGCGCGGGCGGTCTGGATGCAGGTCGGCGTGCGCCACGACGAGGCGGCGCGCCGCGGGGAGGCCGCCGGCCTGAAGATCGTCATGGACCGCTGCGTGAAGACCGAGCTCTCGCGCTTGTTCGGCTAGGCAGGAGGTCGCCGATGGGACGCTCGCTGTTCGCCAAGATCTGGGACGCCCACGTGGTCGAGGAGCTTCCCGGCGACAACGCGCTGATCTTCGTCGACAAGATCGTGGCGCACGAAGTCACGACCCCGCAGGGCGCGATCGAGATCGCCGATCGGTTCGACGATCAACTGTACGATCCTCGGCGCATCCTCGCGCTCAACGACCACATCTCGCCCGCGCGGGATTCGGAGAGCGCGGTTCAAGCGCAGGTGCTGCGGCAGTGGGCGAAGCGCCATAGCGTGGCGCTCTACGACATCGGGAACAACGGGATCTGTCACGTGGTGGCGCCCGAGCGCGGCTTCGTGGATCCGGGGGACACGCTGTGTTGCGGCGACAGTCACACGTGCACCGTCGGCGCGTTCGGCACGTTCGCGCTCGGCGTCGGGTCGACGGCGCAAGCCGGTGCGATGCTCGCGGGCTGCCTCATCCTCAAACGCCCGCAGACGCTGAGCGTGGAGGTTACCGGTACGCTCTCGAACGGCGCGAGCGCAAAGGACCTCGCGCTCTACGTGGTCTCGCAGCTCGGATTCAAGGGCGGCTCCGGCTACGCCATCGAGTACCACGGGGAAGCGATCGACGCGCTCTCCATGGAGGAGCGCATGACGCTCTGCAACATGGCGATCGAGACGGGCGCCACGACCGGCATGTGCCAGCCGGACGAGAAGACCTTCGCGTACTTGCGCGGTCGGGAGTGGCAGCCGTCGGGAGCGGCGTTCGAGCAACGCGTTGCCCGCTGGCGCGAGCTGCGCGCGGACGCGGACGCGTCGTACGATCGCCGAATCGCGCTGGACGCGAGCGGTCTGCGGCCGATGATCTCGTGGGGCACCAATCCGGCGGAGACGATACCTCTCGACGCGCGCATTCCGGATGACGCGGACGCCAAGAGCCTGGCCTACATGGGCTTGGAGCGAGGGCAGGAATTGCGCAACCTGCCCATCGATCAAGCGTTCATCGGCTCGTGTACCAACGCGCGCATCTCCGATCTGCGCGCCGCCGCCGCGGTCTTCAAGGGGCGCACCGTGCGCGTCCCGACCATCGTGACGCCTGGCTCGCAGGCGGTTCGCCGCGAGGCGGAGCGCGAGGGCTTGCACGAGGTCTTTCAGGACGCCGGCGCGCTGTGGACCCACGCCTCTTGCGGACCCTGCGGCGGCATGGCGATGGGGGTCGTCGCGCCCGGCATGCGCATCATCTCGTCGACGAACCGGAACTTCCCGGGCCGGATGGGTGCCGGCGGGCGCGTGCATCTCGCTTCGCCGAGGGTCGTCGCCGCGAGCGCCGTGCTTGGCCGCATCGGCGGCCCCGAAGACCTGCCGGGAGCGTGACCCCCGGGTCTGGCCGTCGAGGCCCCGCACGGCCTAGCGCCGCTTCGGTCCCTTTATCGCGGATCTAGCTTCCCGACCGCGAAATGTGCCAGCACGTTTGCCGCGACGGATGACGTCATCGTGCGAAAATCCGTCAGCGGGTTGACCTCGGCGATGCTGATGCTGTCGACGCTCGGGGCGATCGCCGCGACGAAGTCGAGGAGTTGCCGCGCCGTCAGACCCCCGGGCTCGAAGGCGCCGGCCCCCGGAGCAAAGGCAGGGTCCAGCACGTCGATGTCCACGGCGAGATGGAGGTGATCGGGGCGTCCGGCCTGCTCCAAGACTCTGGCGACCGCTGCTTCGGTGCCGATCCGATCGTACTCAGCCGCCGAGAGATGCTTGATGCCCCGCTCTTCGACATAGCGCTTCGAGCTCGGAAAGTTGAAATTGCGACAGCCCACCTGAACGAGAGCGTCGCTCCTGAAGCGAGGTAGCTCCGTTGCGCGGCGAACGCCGCTCGAGTGGGAGAAGCGTCCCTGGTACGGGGAGCTGTCCATGAGGTCGAGGTGCGCATCGAGATGCACCATCCCCCAGCTCCCCTGCGTCGAGTCGTGCAATCCTTTGACGATGGGATACGTCACGGCATCGTCGCCGCCCACCGCCATCGGAATGAAGCCCTCGGCCAAGCACGCCGCGATCGCTCGCTCGATGCGGCGGAAGCTCTCGCCGAGGTCATCAGCGACGAGCTCCACGTTCCCGCGATCAGTGACCAGACCACCGTGGGTCGCGATCACCTCCTCCCGGTCGAGCCAATAGACCGCTTCGGCCTGAAGCCGCATGTTGATCCACTTGAACGCCTCCCGTACGGCATCTGGCGCGTACCGGGAGCCGGGCCATCCGAGTGACGAGGTATAGTCCCACGGAACGCCGAGGTATGCGAACTTCATGGACATCAGAGGCTCGCAACGGCGCGCATGTCGACGGCATGCAGGTACACTTGCCGATTGCCCTCGATCTTCCACAGCGCCATCGCCGGATTCGTGGTCTCGCCGTTCTTGTCGAAGGAGAAGGTCCCGATGATCGAGTGGAAGCTCGTGGTGTTTCGCAGATTCGCAAGCACCTGAGCGCGCGTCGGAGCGGCTCCGTGGCTCGCGCGGATAGCGCGCTCCGCCGCATCGACGATCAACTGCGCCGCCACGTAGGCGTTGGCGCCAAAAGCCGTCGGCTGCGCGTGGAAGCGGTCGACGTAGGCGTGGATGAACGCCCGAGCGCTGGACATCTTCTCGATGTTCGGCGAGGCCGCCGTGAAGTACGTGTTGTTCGCGGCAGGCCCGGCGATCTTCAAAAAGGCCTCGTCGAAGATGCCGTCGGATCCGAGAAACGCGACCTTTGCCGGGTCGAGGCCGGCGGAACCCATTTGCCTGCGCAAGAGGGCGCCTCCGGTCGAGGTCACGCCGCCGTAGTAGATCGCATCGGGACGCGTTTGTGCGATGCGGGTCAAGAGCGGGACGAAATCCTGCTGATTGGTCGTCAGGTGGTCACGTCCGAGGATCGTGATCCCCTCTCCCTTCGCCGCTCCGGTGAACACATCCGCAAGCCCAATGCCGAACGTTTCGTTGTCGTCGATGACGAAGACGCGCTTGAAGCCGAGCTGGTGGGCAACATATGCGGCGGCGCGCCCTTGGCGGTCGTCGCTCGCCGAGACGCGGAAGAACGTGGGAATGTTCGGATGGGTCGGTCGGTATTTCGCCGTGGTCAGCGCCGGGTTCGTCGCTGCCGGTGAGACGAGGGGCAAGAGGGCCTGGTTGGATACCGGGATCTCCGCAGCCGCGACGTCGGAGTTGAATGGTCCCACGACGCCGACGACCGACGGATCGGCGGCCAGCGACCGGATGTTCGTCACACCCTGTTGCGGGTTATGGACGCCGTTGATGGTGTCGTCGAAGGCCGACACCTTGAAGACGAAGCCCTTCGGTGCCTTTGCATTCGCTTGCTCCACGGCGAGGGTGACGGCTTGCTCCATTGGCACTCCGTCGGATGCGTCGGTCCCGGACGTCGGCAATTCGACGCCGACCTTGATGACGTGATCTGCGGCGAGCGCGGGTTGCGGAATTGCGCCGGTCATCGAAGCGGCTAGGGCTAATGTCAAGAGGGCGTTGCCTGCGGTCGTTCTCAATGATGCCATGTTCGAATCATGCCTCCCGTAAAGAGTGCTGCATGCGATGTGCTTCACACCCGCGACAATTGAACAACTGGTTCGTCCTCGAGACGCAACATCATGCAAAACACCGCGCCTCCGGATTTTACAAACTCTGAAACAGGAGCCACGGCCACGGCGAAACCCAGAGCCTCGAGCCGCGCCTGCAAGGCAGGAGCTATGCGGTGGGCGACGATGACTCGTCCCACGTTGGCGATGTTGCAGGAAAACTCGGCCGCGTCGCTCTCCGCGAGCGCCACGCGCCTTTCGGACGGAACCCTCTGCTCGATGAGATGGAGAGACTCCGCGTCGAACGCCCCGGGGTAGTACATCACATAGCCGCCCGATAGGGGCGCTAGGCACGTGTCGAGGTGGTAGAAGCGCTCATCCACCAGGTGCAGGGAGACGACGTCGGCGTCGAAGCCGCGCGCGATGGTCTCATGCGCGGCGCGGTCGGAGCGAAAGCCGTAGCCTGCCCAGATCCAACCGCCGCTGCGGTCTAGGATGGCGTCGCCGGTGCCCTCGAAGCAGACGCCGTCCGGAAGCTCGTGAACGGTGTAACCGCGGTAGTCGAACCAGCGGCGGATGAGCGCCTCCTCCCCTCGCCGTTCGCCGTGTCGGAAGCGCGATATGAGCACGTTGTTGGCGAGCGCGAAGGCGCCGTTTGCGCAGAAGACCATGTCGGGATAGGCTGGATCGGGCTCGATGACGGCGATGTCGGCAAGGCTCTCCATGACGTGGCGAAGGCGTGACCACTGCTCTTGGGCGAGTTTGCCATCGATTGCGGTGAAGCCTGGCTTCATCCACGGGTTGATGGCGTATTCCAGCCGATAGTGATGGGGCGGGCACATGAGGTAGCGCAACGTTAGAGGCTCCTCTCCAGCGAGCGCAGGACCCGGTCGAGTGCGTCGACGATGAGGATGACGTGCTCGTGATCGATGACGAGCGGCGGAGCGATGCGTATGACGCGGTCGTGGGTATCCTTGGCGAGGATACCTTCACGAAGAAGAAGCTCGCATACGAGATGAGCCGGCGCGGTGACTTCGATCCCGATCAAGAGACCGCGACCGCGTACGTCCCGCACGAGGGGCGCATGAAGGGCGTTCAATCGAGCGAGGAGTTCCGCGCCCAGGTCGCGCGCGCGGTCGGCGAGTCCTTCTTCGACCAAGACGTTGAGGGCCTCGAGGGCGACGGCGGACGCGAGCGGATTCCCGCCGAAGGTGCTACCGTGGTCCCCGGGTGCGAAGAGCCCCATGATCTCCCACGAAGCGAGGACCGCGGAGACGGGATAGACCCCGCCGCCGAGCGCCTTTCCGAGGACGAGGATGTCCGGCTTGACGCTCTCGTGGTCGCATGCCAAGAGCGCGCCGGTTCGCCCGAGCCCTGTCTGAATTTCGTCGGCAATGAGAAGGACGCCGCGTTCGCGGCAGAGCGCCTCGACGGCGCGGAGGTAGCCCGGTGGCGGCACGTTGATGCCGCCTTCTCCCTGGATGGGCTCGATCAATACGGCGCACGTCTGGTCGCGTATGGCATCGCGCAGCGGATCTATTTGGCCGAACGGGACGGAGCGGAACCCACCGGTGAATGGCCCGAAGTCGCGTCGGTAGCTCTCAGTCGTCGAGAACCCGACGATGGTGGTCGTTCGGCCATGAAAGCAGCCGTCGAAGACGACGATCTCCGCGCAATCGTGCGCGATCTGCTTGCGGCGGTAGCCCCAGCGGCGCGCCAGTTTGATGGCGGTCTCCACCGCCTCGGCGCCCGTATTCATCGGGAGCACCGCCTCCTGGCGTGCAACGGCGGCGAGGCGTTCGAGGAACGGCCCGAGACGGTCGTTCCGCACGGCGCGGGACGTCAAGGTGAGCCGCTCCGCCTGCTCCTGGAGTGCGCGCATGACGCGGGGGTGCCGGTGGCCATGGTTCAGGGCGGAATAGGCGGAGATACAGTCGAGATAGCGGCGCCCATCGACGTCGTAGACCCAAGCGCCTTCGCCGCGCTCGATGACCACGTCCAGCGGGGCATAGTTGCGGGCGCCCACGGCGTCCTCGCGACGAATGAAGTCCTCGAGCGTCCCAAGCGGCGATCGCTGCATGGCTCCAATTCTAGCGGCCTTGACTTATCATGGTGTACGATATACATGATATACGTATATCGAAAAATATGATAAGGAGTCTTACAGATGGAACTGCGTGAACTGGAGACGTTTCGGGCCGTGGCGACCCTCCTGAGCGTTTCCCGCGCTGCCGAATCGCTGAACTACGCGCAGTCGACGGTCACGGCGCAGATACAGAGTATCGAACGTGAGTTCGAGGTTCCACTCTTTGATCGCCTGGGGAAGCGTCTACGCCTCGCGGAGGGCGGGCGGCGCCTCTTGGACTACGCGGACCGTATGCTGCGCTTAGCTGACGAGGCGCGCGCAGCGGTGAACGGGCACGAGCCGACCACCGGCACGATCTCCATCGGAGCCACCGAGTCGCTCTGCGCGTATCGCTTGCCGAACGTGATCCAGGTGTTTCGCGGCCGCTTCCCGGCGGCGCGCGTGCGGCTGCATTCTGGGATCGGCTCTGCGCTCCGGCGCCGCCTCGGCGATGGGTCGATCGACATGGCCTTCCTTATGCAAGGGACGGCGCAGGACAATGACCTCGTGGTCGAGGAGCTGATGGTCGAAAAGCTCGTCGTAATTGCAGCCCCGGGGCATCGCCATGCGAACCGCCGCAAGCTGAACTTCAGCGAGCTCGACGGCGAGACCGTCTTGGCAACGGAGCGGGGCCGCAGCTACCGCGAGACCTTTGAGCACGCGCTGGAGCGCGCCGGTGCGCGGCCAGCGGTCACGCTCGAGTTTGGCAGCATCGAGGCGATTAAGCACTGCGTCATGGCCGACGTCGGCATTGCGATCCTTCCGGAGGTCGCGGTTCGTGAGGAGCTGGCACGCGGCTCTCTCGCGTCGCTCGACATCCAAGGCCCGGCGTTCACCATCGTGACGCAGATGGC
>DATLUD010000082.1:0-17946 GCA_035533275.1 Candidatus Dormiibacterota bacterium
CGTAGTAGTGCCGCTTGATGTGGTCGAAGTCCACGGTCCCCGCGACCTCGCCGACTTGGTAGAGGTCGCGGAGGTATCCGAAGAGGTTCGGGTAGTCCGCGATGCGGCGGAGGTTGCACTTGAAGTGGCCGTGGTAGACGGCATCGAACCGGACCAACGTCACGAAGAGGCGCCAATCCGTCTCGACGGGGGCGGAGCCGAACAGGTAGCGCCGATCGGATAGGCGCCGCTCCAGCGCATCGAGCGTCTCGAAGACACGGTAGGCGGCGCCTTCGTAGGCGCGCTGCGTCGTGGCGAAGCCGGCGCGATAGACGCCGTCGTTGACCGTCTCGTAGATCAGGGCATTGAGCCGGTCGATCTCGGCGCGCAGCGGTTGCGGGTAGAGATCGAGGCCGGCGTCGCCGAAGGCGTCGAACTCCGTTTCGAACATGCGCATGATATCGTCGTCGGAGTTGCTGACGATCCGTCGCGTCTGCTGGTCCCACAGGACCGGCACGGTCACGCGCCCGCGGTATCCCGGATCCGTCGCGCGATAGGCCTCGCTGAGGAACGCGAAGCCGTTGACCGGGTCCTTGGAGTATCCGAGGCCTTCGCGGAACGCCCAGCCGCGCTCGTCGCGGATTGGGTCGACCACGGTCATGCCGACGACCGGCTCCAAACGCTTGAGCGAGCGCACGATGATCGTGCGATGCGCCCAAGGACAGGCGTACGAGACGTACAGGTGGTAGCGCCCGGAGGCTGCGGGGTACCCCGTGTGCCCGTCGGCCGAGACCCACCCGCGGAAGGCGTCTTGCTGCCGGACGAAGCGGCCGTCCTCCGATTGCTCGGCGGGAAACTGAGCCTTTGCTTGCATTGCGGAACCCTCTCGTGGCGTACTCCCCCGGTGCTTCGCCGGGCGTGCCTGAGATGCTCCGCACATTCGCTCGGCGGCGGCTCCGCTACGTGAAATTCATCGCGGCTCGAGCCGATACAAGGGAGAAGTCACATCCGGCCGACCAGTGCGCGGGAAGGAGGATGCCGGGATGTTGCCTTCTAGAACTGCGGCCACCCGCCTCGGAATGCTGCTCGTCGGCATCTTCCTCGTGGGCTCCGTGTGCGTGGGAGTCATGATGCCGGCGTTCTCGGGGACCGCGCTCGGCGAGGCACTCGTGCTCTCCTGGTTCGCGGGGCTGTGCGTCTCCCTCTTCGGCGTAGCCCTGATCGGCGCGGCGCCGTTCTTCAGGTCGTAGCGGCTCGCTCGTCTTCGGTCCGGCCGGCGATCTCGGCGCACCAGTGAGCGACGCGCGCGCGGATGGCATCGCGCACCCCCCGCGTCTGCTCCAGACGCTCCTCCCACGATCCCTGGAACGACGAGGGATCCGGAAAGCTCCAGTGGAGCCGGTTCGCCACGCCGGGAAAGACGGGGCAGCGCTCGGCGCTGGCCTCGTCGCAGACGGTGACGACGTCGTCGAAGCGCTCGCCGCGCTTGTAGACGTCGAAGACCGCCCGCGTCTCCTTCCCGGAGAGGTCAATGCCGATCTCGCGCATGACCTCCACGACCAGTGGGTTCAGCACACCGGGCTCCAGGCCGGCGCTTCGCGCCAGCGCGTGGTCGCCGCAGAGCGCGTTGGTGAACGCCTCGGCCATCTGGCTCCGCGCGCTGTTGTGGATGCAGACGAAGAGCACCTTGCGCATCATGTCAGGCAGCCTCCTGAGCGGCGAGCCGCTCGCGTGGATCGAGCAGGCGCGCCACGTTGACCAAGGCGAGCAGGACCGGCACCTCGACCAACGGACCGATGACCGCGGCGAACGCCTCTCCCGAGCCGATGCCGAAGACGGCGATGCAAACGGCGATGGCGAGCTCGAAGTTGTTGCTGGCGGCGGTCAGGGCCAGCGACGCGGCGCGCTCGTACGGGGCCCCGACGCGCCGCCCCATCCAGAACGAGAGCGCGAACATGATCGCGAAGTAGGCGACCAGCGGGAGCGCCACCGCGAGCACGTCGAGCGGATGCGCCACGATGCGCGCCCCTTGGAGCGCGAACATGGCGACGATCGTGATCAGGAGCGCCACGAGGGTAATGGGAGAGATCGCCGGCACGAAGCCGCGATCGTAGCGCTCGGCCCCCATGCGCGGCCGAAGCACGTAGCGCGTGAGCGCGCCGGCGGCGGCGGGAATGCCCAGGTAGATCAGCACGCTCGCGGCCACGTCGGCGATCGAAAGATGGACGGTGAGACTCGGGAGGCCCACCAGCGGCGGGAGCACCGTCACGAAGAGATAGGCGAACGCGGCGTACGCGAAGACCTGGAAGATCGAGTTGAGCGCCACCAGGGCCGCGGTGTATTCGCGATCGGCGCGTGCCAGCTCGCTCCAGACCACCACCATCGCGATGCAGCGAGCGAGTCCCACCATCACCAGTCCGGCGAAGAGATCGGGGCGGTTGTGGAGCGCCAGCGCCGCCAGCGCGAACATCACCACGGGGGCGATCACCCAGTTCTGCACGATGGAGAGCCCCAGGAGCCGGAGATCGCGAACCACGGCGGGCAGCGCCTCGTACCGGACGCGTGCAAAGGGCGGGTACATCATCGCGATCAGCCCGAGCGGCACGAGCGCCGGGGGCAGGTGCGTCCCGGCCGCGCCAAGGCCCACGCCGGCGACCATCGCCAGCACGATCCACAGCGTGAGGTACCGGTCGAGGAACGAGAGGCGGGGCGTGCTCACGACACGCAACAGGGCGTGCTCTCGTCGTCGCGCTCCGCGGTCTCTTCGAGGACCGTGTAGACTTCCCAGCGGCGGCCGTCGGGATCGCTCGCCCACACTTTGGTCTGCTTCGCGTAGCAGCAGGTCTCCTCGACTTCGACGTCCACCGGCTGTCCGGCGCCGCGCAGCCGCTCGATGGCGGCCTCGACGCCCGCGGGGGTGGGCACGGTGATGCCGTAGTGCGCCGACTCGCCGACCGCGACGTCGGCATCGAGGTCGAGCGCCAACTCCAGACCCGGGTCGTCGGTGAGGAAGAGGGCGTAGTCGCCGTATTCCTTCGCCGGCGCGGCGTCGAGCAGGGTGCGATAGAACGCGACGCTAGCCTCGAGGTCTCGGGTGCGCAAGTTGAGGTGGGTCTTCATGCCGGTACGGCCTCCTGGAGAACGTGATGGAGCGCTGAAGCGAGACGCGCTCTTGCATCGGGAGCGAGCGCGTAGTAGACCCACGTGCCCCGGCGCTCGGGGACGACGAGCCCGGCCTCTCTGAGAACCCTGAGGTGGTGCGAGACCGTGGGCTGGTTGAGCGGGAGCCCCGCGGTGAAGTCGCAGACGCACACCTCCGTCTGGGAGCGCGCGAGCGTGGCCAAGATCGTCAGGCGATGGGGATCGGCCAGGGTCTTGAAGAGCTCTGCCCGGGCGGCGAAGTCATCGGTCGCGACCTCCGCGGGAGGGCAGCAACGTGGTATCGACATAGGTCGATACTAGATGTTGCATCGACTCTTGTCAATGCCAATTCTCCGGAGCCGCGGCCCCGCGAATCCGGCACCGCGGAACCGCGGGATGCAACCGAGCGTTGTTGGCCCAGGAGGAGTGAGGAATGCATCGACGTTCGAGCGTGGTCGCGATCGCATCCATCGTGCTGATGGCGGCCGTGGCCCTCGTGTTCATCGCCCGCGTGGCACCGTGGCGCGCTGCCGCCGCGGAATCCCCGGTCTACGTCCATATGAATGGCGCCAACGACTTCCTCGAGCCGGTCGTCGCCGTCCGTCCCGGGCAGGCGGTCGTCTTCGTCAATCAGGACACCGGCATCCACACGATCATCGGCTACGATCCCGCCACGGGCAAGGTGCTCTCGAACATCGACGGGGACGTGAAAGGGACCCCGGGAGCGGGCCACCCGGTGGCCGCCTATACGGTCAAGCTGACCAAGCCGGGGATCTACAGCTACTACTGCTCGGTGCACGCCCAACTGGTGAAGACCTTTGGGGGCGCCGTCCAGGCCGCGCCGCGCAAAGGCGTCGACGGCTTCGGCGGGGCGATGGCGGGCGTCATCATCGTGACCTCCGACCCGCACCTGTTGGGGGCCAACCCTAAGACCTCGGCGCGCAAGATCCTCCCCGGATTTTACGGCGGCTAGCCCGGCCAAGCGGGGAACAATGCTCTTGAGATGAGCAGAGCATTCGTGAAGGACGACGACCGGGCTCTCGAACGAGAGCTCGGTCGCCCGGAGAGCAAGCATCCGAATTACGTGACGCCCTCCGGTCTGCGCGAACTGCGGCGACGCTTGACGCAAGCCGAGGCGTCATCCGATGCCCGCAATGCCGCCTACCTAGCCAAGCGCATCGAGAGCGCGATCCTCGTGGAGCCCTCGTCACAGCCTCGCGATCGCGTGGCGTTCGGAGCCACCGTCACCGTCGACGAGCCGAACGCCGCGCGGCGCGCGTTTACGATCGTGGGCGAGGACGACGCCGACCCCGCGCACGGACGCATCAGTTGGATCTCGCCGCTGGCGGAGGCCCTGCTGGGCGGGCGTGTCGGCGATCGCGTGCTGTGGAGGCGGCCCGCCGGCGACCTCCCGTTGCGAATCGTCGAGATCGCGTACCGCGACGGCTGACCCACTTCGCTGCGGCCCTTCTTTCCGAGCCGTTCACAGGCTCGGAATGAGGGTACGTTACACTCATACGCGAGATACGCCGTGCGCGAGGAGTCGGATCCATGGTGGTGGCGAGCATGACCCGCTTACGGACGAACTTACCCGTCAACGGACCGCTTCCGGAGGTCGAGGCGATCTTGCGCCGGTATGCGCACCAGCTGTGCGGCGAAGCGGGATCGGCGACCATGACGCTGCGCGTTCCGCTGGACGAGCTGGGCATCCCCGGAGGTCTCGCGCTGGAGCGCAACGTGGTGCTGCAGATCTCGACCACGCGCGATGACGCCGGGCTGAACGACATCCTCGCCATCGCGTGGTCGCCGGTCGGCGGCGGCCCCTTTCCATCGTTCTCCGGCACGCTGATGGCGTGGGAGGAGGACGAGCGCACGTCGAGCATCGGGCTCGACGGCTCGTACGAGCCGCCGTTGGGAGCCGCCGGACGTCTCTTCGACGCCGCTGCGGGGCGGCGCATCGCGCGCGCGACCGCGCTCGAGTTTCTGGGCAAGATTCGCGAGGTCGTGGAGACCGATCCGGCGATTCGCCGCGATCCCAGCCGCATCGATCCAGAGGACGTGCGTCGTCAGATCGAAGAGCAGCTCAAGCGCGCCGCGGTGTTCGAGGCGCAGCTCATCGAGATCGAGGCGCGCGAAGGCACCGTCACGCTGAAGGGACGCGTGGGATCGTGGGGGGAGCGCGACGCCGTGGCCCGCGCCGCATGGGCGATTCCCGGCGTGCAACGCGTCGAGAACTTGATCGTGGTCCGCTAGCAGGGGTTTTTCCGCACCCTGCTAGGTTCCGTGGATAACGTGCGGATAACGTGGATAGTCGCGCGGCGCGAGAGCGTCACGAACCGTTGCCGGTGACGCCCGCGTCTTCGAGCAGCACGCGCAATCGCTCCACGAAGCGGCGTACCGTGACCTGTGCCACCACGTGTCCGCCGACCGCGTCGATCACGGACCCGACGATCCCCATCGGCGGGGTGTAGTCGCCGAGGATCGCGAGCTGCGTCCGCGTGGACGACAACGGCACAGCCTCGATCCACCCCGTGAACTCGGGGAACGCCTTGCTGTCCTCGACGCGCCACGAGATGGGGAGCAGCATTGCGTACTTGCGCCGTTCCGGCGTGCCGATGTGCATCAGCACCTTGCGGGAGAAGCGCCCGATCTTTGGCAGGTGGAGGTCCTCGAACGGCACCTCCAGCTCGTACCAAATATCGGCCTCGCCGCGCGCCTGCGGAGCCAAACGCGCCTTCAGCCGCTCCACGATACCCTCGGGAGCGCAGGCGACCTCGTCTTCGTAGAATACGTGGGCCATGGGCCGATGATGCCGTCCCGCCGAGAATCGGAGCGGAAGGAATCGGGAAGACCCGGTTCATCACCCTTTCCGACCGCGAAGAGATGATCGGCCCATGAGCGATATCCGCGAGCGTGTCTTCGTAGCCTGCCCCCTGGCTCACGCCCGGCGCTACCTGGCGCGCGTTCTGCCCGTGGACTCGCCGGCGCCCCAGAGGCTGGAGCTGCGCCTGCCGGTCCCGGTGCCCGGAGCCGCGGGAGCCGGCCTGGAGCACGAGGTGATCGCCACGTGGTCTCCCGCTCAGGATCCGACCCACGAGAGCGAGCCCTGGCACCTGAGCTGGGCGCCCCGCAATCGCCGGCTCTATCCCAGCTTCGACGGCACGCTTGCCATCATGGCCGGCGAGGACTACGAGAGTTGCCGGTTGGTGCTGGAGGGGTCGTACGTGCCGCCGCTGGGGGTGGCGGGCGAGGTCTTCGATGCCGCGGTAGGGCGCCGCATCGCCGAGGCGACGGGCAGAGAGCTGCTGCGCACCATCGCCAGCCGCATGGAGGAAGCCTACCGCGCCGACGCGGCTCAGAAGCAGGCTCCCGGGGGAGAGCCCTCGGATTGAGGCCGGCATGGTCGCCGAGCCCCAAGACCGCGCAGGGCTGACCGCCGCCGAGGCCGCCTCGCTCCTGGCCCTCCACGGCCCCAACGAGCTCACCGCCACGCGGCGCCCGCCCCTGATCCTGCGCCTGCTGAAGCCGCTGGCCGACCCGATGGCCGTGCTGCTGGTGGTCGCCAGCGTCACCTACGCGCTGCTGGGAGACCGCTTCGACGCCACGGTCACCGGCGTGGCGCTCGTCCCCATCGTGCTGGTCACCGTGATCCTCGAGGGTCGCGCTGAGCGCGCGCTGGAGCGGCTGAAGCGGCTCACCTCGCCGACCGCCACCGTGATCCGCGACGGTGTCCGCGCCACGATCCCCTCAGCGGAGGTCGTCCCCGGAGACCTGCTGGTGGTGCAGGAGGGAGACCTTCTGCCCGCCGACGGCACGCTGGTCGATGGCTCGCAGCTGATGGTGGACGAGTCGCTCTTGACGGGCGAGTCGCAGCCCGTGACCAAGGACGCCGACGACTCCAACGGCGAGCGCGCGGTCTATGCCGGGACCACGCTTCTCTCCGGGCGCGGCCTCGTCGCGGTCACGGCCACCGGCATGCGTACCCGCCATGGAGCCATCGGAGCATTGCTCTCCGAGATCGAGCAGCCTCGCACGCCCCTGCAGCGCGTCGTCGAGCGCTTCGTCAAGCAATTGGGCGTCGTGGCGCTCGTCTTCTGCACCGTCGTGGTGGCGGTCGACGTACTGCGCGGACGCGGCTGGCCGGCCGCCGTGATAGCAGGCGTGAGCCTGGCCATGGCTGCCATCCCCGAAGAGTTTCCCATGGTCTACACGCTCTACCTCGCCCTCGGAGCGTGGCGACTGGCGCGCGACAACGCGCTCATCCGCCGCTTGGCGAGCGCCGAGACCTTGGGCGCGACGACCGTCATCTGCACGGACAAGACGGGAACGCTCACGTATGGCCGTCTGGAGGTTGGGGCGGTGGTGCCGCTCGGGGGGGAGGTGACGCCGTCGGGGGCGTTGCCGCTGTCGCCGGAGGCCGAGCGCGTCGTCGAGGGGGCCTTCCTGGCCTCCGAGAGCGCCCCGTTCGACCCGTTGGAGCAGGCGGTCGAGCGCTTTGCCGCCGGCGCCGTTCTTGGCCACGATGCCTGGCGTGCCGCACGGTTGGTGCGCCGCTACGCGTTCGATCCCGCGGCCAAGCTGGTCTCGTACGTGCGCGAGCGCGACGGCCAGGCGTTCTTGTATGCCAAGGGAGCCGTCGAGGGCATCACGGCGCGCTCGCGACTATCCTCCGCGCAGCGCGGCCAGATCGAGGAGGCGAATCGCGCGCTGGCCTCTGCGGGAATGCGTGTCATCGCCGTCGCGGGGCGAGCCTTGCCGCAGGCCGGCGACCGTGAGACCGATGAGTCGGCGCTGGATTTCTTCGGCCTCCTGGCGTTCAGCGACCCCGTGCGTCCCAACGTCCGGGGCTCGCTGGAGGAGTGCCGGCGAGCCGGCGTGCGCGTGATCATGCTGACGGGCGACCACCCGGAGACGGCGCGTCACGTGGCCGCGACGCTGGGCTTTCCGCTCGACGGGGGCTCGGCGGTGTCGAGCGGCGACCGCATCGACGCGCTCGACGACGCGGCGCTGGCGGAGATGGTGGCCCACACGACGGTCTTCGCCCGCATGCGCCCCGAGCAGAAGTATCGTCTCGTGCGCGCGCTCCAGTCGCGAGGCGAGGTCGTTGCGATGACCGGGGACGGCACCAACGACGCGCCGGCGCTGCGCGAAGCCGACATCGGCGTCGCGATGGGAAAGCGCGGCACCGAGGTGGCACGAGAGGCGGCCGACCTGGTGCTCCTCGACGACGACTTCACGACCATCGAGCGCGCGGTGCGCGACGGCCGGCGCATCTTCGACAACTTGATGCACGCGTTCTCGTACCTGCTCGCCTTCCACGTTCCGCTGCTGCTCTCGGCGCTGGTCCTCCCGATTCTCGGAGCGCCGCTGCTGCTGCTGCCCGTGCACCTGGTCTGGCTCGAGCTGATCGTGCACCCCACCGCCTCGCTCGTCTTCGAGGCCGATCCCGCGGATGCCGAACTGATGACGCGGCCGCCGCGGACGCGCACGAACGGCTTGATCGGGCGGGTCGCGGCGCTGCGTCCGTTGGTCTCCGGAACGGTGCTGGCCGCCGCGGTGATCGCGTTCTATCTGGTTGCGCTCGCCGGCGGCATGCGCGAGCCGGAGGCCAGGGCCGCCGCGCTGGCGACGATGATCGTTGGCCAGTTGCTGCTCGTCCTCGTGGAGCGCGACCCGCTGCGCCCGGTGTGGCGCACCTCGCTGACGGCCAACCCGACGCTGCTGCTGGTCGTGGCCCTCTCGTTGGCAAGCGTCGTGGCGGCGGTGCAGATTCCCGCGGTGAATCAGTTGGTGGAGCTCGCGCCGCTCGACGCCACGCAGTGGCTGATCGCGGTCGCGCTGGCCGCTGCGGCGACGCTGTGGTACGAGCCGGTGAAAGCCTTCAGGGCGGTGCCCTGAGGTCGCCGCCCTGAATCGGTCTGCCGCAGGGGACGGAGCTAGCCGCCGATCGAGATCTTCTTGGTCTCCATGCCCTTGACGGGCTTGAAGGCGACGTTCAGCACGCCGTCTTTGAACGAGGCCTTGACGCTGCCGGGATCGATGGCTTGCGGCAGCGTCACCGCGCGCACCATCTCGCCGCGCTGCAGCTCGCGGTAATGGTAGCGGGCGTCTTTCTCCTCTTTCTTCTCTTCCTGCTTCGCGCGGATCGTGAGGGTGTCTCCCGCGACTTCGACTTCGACGTTCTCCTTCTTGACGCCGGGAAGGGCGGCCTCGACGACGTACCCTCCGTCTTTCTCGTAGAGGTCGATGCTGAGCTGCGGCAGCGCCGAGGCGGAGGTGGCGCCGAACCGCATCGCGGAGTCGACCAATTGCGACATCGTGCGGCGCATGGCGTTCAGCTCGGCCTGCATCTCGTCGGCGAAGCGATCTCCGAAGATGTCGAAGAGTCCCTTTGGAGCGGCGCGCTTCGAGCCGTTGGGCGTTTGCGTTAGCATGGGTGACACGGCTGTTCTGCCTTTCTGAGCGATGAATCGATCGGGTCACATGGAATCGTAGATGGAGCCTTTTACCCCATCGGGAAGGTCTCGTGAACCGCCGCCGCGCGGGCCTTCCCAACGATTTCCAAGGCCTGCTGCATGCTTTCATACGATGAGCGGTCCGCCCGATCTGCCGATTCTCCAGGTGCGCTCCCTGACCAAGACCTACCGCCTGGGGCAGGTGGAGGTGGTCGCGTTGCGGGACGTGGACCTCGACGTGCGCGCAGGCGAGTTCCTCGTCTTGCTGGGACCATCGGGGAGCGGAAAGTCGACCCTGCTCCACTTGATGGGCGGGCTCGACGTTCCGACGTCCGGCCGCATCCGCTTTCGTGACGTCGAGATCACCGCGGCGGGGGAGGCTGAGCTGACGCTCTATCGCCGTGAGCGCGTGGGCTTCGTCTTCCAATTCTATAGCCTGATGCCCAGCCTGACGGCACGCGAGAACGTCGCGCTGGTGACGGAGATCGCCGATGACCCCATGCCTCCCGAGGAAGCGCTCGCCCTCGTGGGCCTAGGGGATCGGCTCGACCACTTTCCCGGCCAGCTCTCCGGCGGAGAGCAGCAACGCGTGGCGATCGCTCGAGCGGTAGCCAAGCGTCCCGAGCTCTTGCTCTGCGACGAGCCGACCGGAGCGCTCGACGCGCAGACGGGTAAGCTGGTTCTCGAGGTGCTGCAGCGCGTGAACCGCGACCTGGGTACCACGGTGGCCGTCATCACGCACAACGTAGCGATCGCGGGCATGGCGGACCGTGTGGTCACCATGCATAGTGGCCGGATCGCCGAGGTGCGCGAGAACGAGCGCAAGCTGGCGCCTGCGGACCTGGAGTGGTAGGCATGCGCGCGCTGGACCGCAAAGTGCTCAGAGACGTGGCGCGCTGGCGCGGCCAGATGGCGGCGATCGCGCTGATCCTGGCATGCGGGATCGCCGCCTTCGCCACGATGGTGAGCCTCTACGAGTCGCTCGACGCCTCGCTGGCGTCGTATTACCGAGCCTATCATTTCGCGGACGTCTTTGGCGAGGCCAAGCGCGCTCCCGAGAGCGTCGCCGTGCGGATCGCGGCGCTCCCCGGCGTGCATACCGTGGTCACGCGGCTCGTCTACGACGTCACGCTCGACCTTCCCGGCCGCACCGACCCGGTGAGCGGGCGTCTGGTCTCTCTTCCCGAGGGGAGGCAGCCTGCGCTCAACGCGCTCTACGTGCGCAGCGGCCGACTGCCCGAGGCGGGCAAGCGCGGCGAGGCGGTCGTCAGCGAGGCGTTCGCCAAGGCCAACCGCCTGCGGGTGGGCGACCGCATCGGCGCCGCGATCAACGGGCGGTGGGAGCGCGTTCGCATCGTTGGCATCGGGCTTAGTCCGGAGTTCATCTACGAGATCCGCGGAGTGGGCGACATCTTCCCGGACGATCGACGCTTCGGCGTCCTCTGGATGGGGCGGCGCGAGCTGGCGTCGGCCTTCGACATGACCGGCGCATTCGATTCGCTCGCGCTCTCGCTGGCGCCGGGGGCCCGCGAGGCCGACGTGATCGCCGGCGTCGACCGTATCCTCGCTCCCTACGGCGGCATCGGCGCCTACGGGAGGGACGAGCAGATCTCTGATCGCTTCCTGTCCAATGAGTTGGAGGAGTTGAGAACGAGCGCCGTGCTGACGCCCGTGATCTTCTTGGCCGTCGCCGCCTTCTTGCTGCACGTGCTGATGCTGCGCCTGGTCCAGACGCAGCGCGCGCAGATCGCCGTGCTCAAGGCCTTCGGCTATTCCAACGCCGCGATCGGATGGCACTACCTCAAGTTCGCAGGTCTGTGCGTGGCCGCGGGCTCGGTGGTGGGCATCGCTGCGGCGTATTGGTTCGGGTTCCAGTTGGCCGCGTACTACACGGTGTTCTTCCACTTCCCGGTGCTGCGCTACGTGATGAGCCCGAGGGTCCTCGCCGGCTCGGCGGCGGTCGGCGCGGTTGCCGCCGCGGCCGGAGCGCTGCTGGCCGTCTCACGCGCGGTAAGCCTCCCCCCCGCGGAGGCCATGCGTCCTGCGGCACCTCCGCAGTTCCGCCCCACGGTGCTGGAACGCCTCGGCTTTCAGCGGCTCTTCTCGCCCGGCGCGCGGATGATCGTGCGCAATCTCGAGCGCAAGCCGGCACAGGCGATCCTCTCGTGCCTGGGCATCGCGCTCGCGTTCGCCATGCTCGTGACAGGGCGATACGCCGGCGACGCCGTGCGCGATCTGATCGACCTCCAGTTCCACACCGTCGATCGCTCCGATGCCACCGTGGTCTTTCGGCAGCCTCTGCCGCTGGGGGCGCGCTTCGATCTGATGCATCTGCCGGGAGTGTTGCGCGAGGAGCCGTTCCGCGCCGTTCCCGTACGGCTGAGCGCCGGTCATCGGTCGCGCCGAGTCGCGCTGCAAGGCATACCGCTCGATGGCACGTTGCGGCGGTTGGTCGGGCGCGACGGACGCCTCGCTCGCATCCCGGCGGGCGGCCTGCTGTTGACGGAGCGATTGGCGCGCATCTTGGAGGTGGTACCCGGAGGCGCGGTGCGCGTGGATTTCCAGGAGGGGCACCGTCGCGTGCGCACGGTGCGCGTCGCCGCCGTGGTCGACGAGGCGATCGGGCTCAACGCGTACATGGGCTTGAGCGAGCTGAATCGGCTGGCCGCCGACGGTCAGACGTTCTCCGGCGCGTATTTGGACGTAGATCCGTTGGCCGCCGCGCGTCTCGACGCGAGGCTCAAGACCACCCCCGCGATCGCGGGCGTGAGCTTCCGAGCGGCGGCGATGGCCAACGTCGAGCGAACCCTCGCGCAGACGCTGCGCGTCACCACGATCACGTTCGTCGTCTTCGCGTGCATCATCGCGTTCGGGGTGGTCTACAACGCGGGGCGCATCGCACTCTCGGAGCGCTCCGGCGAGCTCTCGGTCTTGCGCATCATCGGGTTCACGCGCGCGCAAGTGGCGACGGTGCTTCTCGGGGAGGAGGCCATCTTGACGCTCTTGGCGATGCCGATCGGCGCCGCGCTCGGCTACGGGCTCGCGGCGGTGGTCTCGCTCGGTCACGAAACCGATCTCTTCCGTCTGCCGCTGACCGTGTCTCCGGAAACCTATGCGTTCGCGGTGCTCGTGGTGGCAGCGGCGGCGGTTGCGTCGGCGTCGATCGTTCGCGCCCATCTCGACCACCTCGACCTGATCGGCGTCCTGAAGACGGGAGAGTGAGCCGCGATGCCCAAGACGCGCCGCACCATCGTCGTCCTGCTCGTGGCGCTTGCCCTCGCGGCGGCGCTGACGTTCGCTGCGTTCCGGCCGCGTCCAGTGCTTGTCGAGGTCGGAGCGGCGATGCGCGGACCGCTCCAGGTGACCGTCGAGGCGGAGGGCGTCACGCGCGTGCGCGACCGCTTCGTGGTCTCGGCGCCGGTCGCGGGCCGGCTCGGCCGCGTCGGGCTCTCGGAGGGCGATCGCGTGAGGGCGGGGATGCTGCTGGCGCGCATCGACCCCTTGCCCGAGCGGGCAGATGTGCGGGCCGCATTGGCGCAACTGGACGAGTTGCGGGCGCAGCGCGCCGGCGTGGCCACGCTGCGGCCGAAAGCCGCGGCGCTGGCGCAGGCGGACGCGAAGATCGCGGCAGTGCAGGCACGGCGTCGCTACGCGGAGGCTCGCGTGGAGCAGGCGCGCGCGCTCGTGGCAAAGGCCCGCAGCGATCTGGCGCGCGACGAGCGGCTGGCAGGCGTCGGAGGGCTCCCGCGGAGCGCCGTGGAGAGCGCGCGTGTCGACGAGCAGGTGAAGAGCCGCGAGCTGGAGGCGGCGCTCATGGAGTCCCGAGCCGCCGCTTCGGAGGTCGCGGCGGCGAAGGCCATGCGCGCGGAGCTGGAGGCGAGCCGGAGCGATCCCGACTACTTGCTGAAGGTCTACGACGCGCGCATCGCGGGCGTTGAAGCCGATCTCACCAAGCTGCGGGATGCGGCCGCGCGCACGGACGTGCGCGCTCCCGCCGGCGGCCGGGTTCTGCGGGTGCTGCAGAAGAGCGAGCAGTTCGTCTCGGCGGGGGCACCGCTCGTGGAGATCGGGGATCCCGGCAACCTCGAGATCGTGGTCGACGTGCTCTCATCGGACGCGGTGCGCGTTGCGCCGGGGGCGCGGATGTCGGTCGACGTGGGGAGCGGAGCGCCGCTGCAGGGGGTCGTGACCCGGGTGGAGCCGTCGGCGTTCACCAAGGTCTCAAGTCTTGGGATCGAGGAGCAGCGCGTGCACGTGATCGGATCTCTCGCCCCATCGCCCGCGGAGGCCCGAGTCGGAGACGGCTACCGCGTGGAGGCGAGCATCGTCGTCTGGCGGGCCGCCGAGGTGCTCAAAGCGCCGCTGAGCGCCGCGTTCCGGTGCGGCAGGCAGTGGTGCGTGTTCACGATCCGGGACGGGCGTGCGCACCGCCGCGAGATCGAGATCGGGCAGCGCAGCGACGCCGAGGTGGAGATCTTGCGCGGCCTCTCCGCAGGAGATCGCCTGGTGCTCAATCCCGGCGACGATCTCAGCGACGGCACGCCCGTGCGCGCGGAGTGACCCGGCCGCGTTCTCACCGGCTTCCCAAGCCCATCGCATGTGTGGCGTAGACTGCGGCTATCGGAGGTGATCCAAGGTGGCGTTTCCCGTTCAGGTGGCCTTTCGGAACATGGAGCCGGCGAAGCTCCTCGAACGGCTCATTCGCGACCAAGCGGAGAAGCTGGAGCGGGCCCACAAGCAGATCGCGGGTTGTCGCGTCCTCGTGGCTCGGCGTCACCGTCAAGACGACGCCGGCGGCCCGTTGCACGTGCGCGTCGACCTGACCGTCTCCGAAGACGCGCCGTTGGAAATCGACGTGATCGACCGCGACGCCTATCTGGCGAGCATCGAAGCATTTCGCTTGGCCCGGATTCGGCTGGACGTACGCTCCCGGAGCAAGCGCGCCGGGGAGCGCGCGACCGCCTCGGCCGCCGGGGGCACGCGCGGGGTGATCTGACCGCTCAGGTCTTGCACATCTTGTAGCCGACGCCGAACACGGTCACCACGTACGAGGGGTTGTCGGCATCGGGCTCGATCTTCTTGCGCAGGTTGTTGATGTGCCGGTCGAGGGTCCGCTCGTAGATCGAGCCGTCGTCGTGCAGCGCGTCGAGGAGCTGGGCGCGCGTCAGAACTTGCCCCGCGTGCCGGGCGAGCGCTACCAGGATGCGGAATTCCGACGGGGTGAGTGCGACGGGGCACCCTTCCAGCCGGACCTCGTGCGCCTGCTCGTCGATCATGAGGTCGCGCACGCGAATGCCGGCCGGAGCATGCTCCCCGTGGCTCTCGGGCAAGGCTCGCCGGAGCACCGCGCGGACGCGCGCGACGACCTCACGGGGAGAGAATGGCTTGGTGATGTAGTCGTCGGCACCGATCTCGAGCCCCACGATGCGGTCGACTTCGTCCGAACGCGCCGTGAGGATGATCGTCGGCAGCGGCTGCGTCTCGGTGAGCGACCGGAAGACGTCGAGGCCGCTCCCGTCCGGCAGGGTCAGGTCCAGGATCAGGAGGTCAGGCCGGGAGTCCCGCGCCGCCGTCAGCGCATCGGCGGCGGTCATCGCGACGCTGGTCGTGAAACCCTCGCGCTGGAGGTAGGCGCTGAGCACCTCGCCGATCTGAGGCTCGTCGTCGACGACGAGAATATGCTGTGCCACCACGGCGGCCGAGTTCGCCGCGCTGGAGCCCCTTACCCTACTTGACTTCGGGGCCCGCCGGGGGTCCGGGGATAGCCGCCGGCGCGACGAGCACCGGAATCGGGGAGCGGCGCAAGACCCCCTCGGTCTTGCTCCCGAGGAGGGCGCGGGCGATGCCGCTGCGCCCGTGGCTGCCCATGACGATGGCATCGACGCCCTTTGCGCGCGCCAAGTCGAGGATCTGGGCGACGACCTCGCCCTCGAGGAACTCCGCGGAGACGGGGACTCCCTTGGCACCAACCTCGGCGGCCGTGGCCTTGAGCAGCTCCTCGCCCAGGCTGCGCTGCGCCTCCACGGCGATCGACGGGTCCATCGTCATGGAGCCGCTGAGCGCGACGATGGAGGCGATGTCGAGCACGTGGCAGAGCACGATCTCCCCGCCGTAGCGGCGGGCGACGTCCACGGCAAGCCGGACGGCGGCGCTGGACGGCTCGGAGCCGTCAACGGGGACCAGGAGCTTAGAAAACACCGTCCCTCTCCGTTTCAGATGGCCGCGGCCGGCAGCGCGATCACGAGCGCCGTCCCGCGGGATGTGATCGAGTCGATACGCGCGCTGCCGCCGATGTTGCGGAGCAATTGGTTCACGGCCGCTAGGCCCATGCGCGATTCGCCGTGGTCCACTCCGTCCCCCTCGGCGATCTCGAGCGTGAGGTCGGTGCCGTCGCGGTCGCAACGGAGCTCGATGGCGCCGCTGGGCGGTGTGAAGCGCACGGCATTGATCAAGACGTTGCGGACCAGCAGGCGGATGCGGGAGGGGTCGCCGCGGAACAGCGTGCAGGCGTTGTTCGCGCCGCCGCAATGGTGATAGGAGAGCCCCACGCCCTTCGACGAGGCCAATGGGGAGATCGCCTCGATCTCGGGCACCACCACGGAGCATATGGTGAACGCAGCCAGCATGATGGGTGGAAGATCGTCCGGCGCCTTGGGCTCTCGGCTCACCTCGCCGAGCATCGCTCCGGCGGCCTCCACCGCCTCGAGCGCGGTCTCCAGGCCGGCGTCGCTGCGCTCCAGGACGCCGTCGAGCATGCCTTCCAGCGTCGCCTGCGCGATGGCCAGCGGGTTGCCGATCTCGTGCTTGAGCATGGACGCGTGGTGGCCGCGCAGGTGCTCGGCTCGCTCGAGCTGATCGACGAACGCGAGAAGACGCGCGGCGACGGCGTCGACCGAAGCATCGCCCGCGCGATGGAGCTCAGCCTTAGCCGAGGACCAACGGCCAAGCATCGCGCCGTCGATAGCGTGCAGGAGTCGTTCCATCCCTCAGTCCTTGCGCATCTTGTAGCCGACGCCGTAGACGGTCAAGATGTAGGTCGGATTTTCTACGTCGGGCTCGATC
The DNA here is from genome assembly GCA_035533275.1 of Candidatus Dormiibacterota bacterium. Taxonomy (GTDB): domain Bacteria; phylum Vulcanimicrobiota; class Vulcanimicrobiia; order Vulcanimicrobiales; family SCRA01; genus SCRA01. The sequence continues at coordinate 16,638 of DATLUD010000082.1, forward strand.
TTCCGCCGTAGGTTGTTGATGTGCCGGTCCAGCGTTCGCTCGTAGATCGTCCCCTCGTCGTTGATCAGATCGAGCAGCTGGGCGCGCGTGAGCACCTGCCCGGCGTGCAGCGCGAGCACGAGCAGGATGCGGAACTCCGCCGGGGTGACGGTGATCGAGCGCCCGGCCAGGCGCACCTCGTGCGCCTGCTCGTCGACGACGAGGTCGCCGACCTGGAGCCCCTTCTCATCGCGGGTGCCCTCCGGCGGCTCGTGACCGGAGCGGCGCAGGACCGCGCGCACGCGTGCGACCACCTCGCGCGGAGAGAACGGCTTCGTGATGTAGTCGTCTGCTCCCAGCTCCAAGCCGACGATGCGGTCGATCTCATCGGAGCGCGCCGTGAGCATGATGGTCGGCAACGCTCTCTCGGCATGAACTGCGCGAAAGACGTCGAGGCCGCTGCCGTCGGGGAGCGTCAGGTCGAGGATCATGAGATCCGGGTTCTCCTGCTCCACGGTCTCGATGGCTTGGGCGACGGACTCGGCCGTCGACGTGGAAAACCCTTCGCGCTGGAGGTAGGCGCCCAGGACCTCGCCGATCTGCGGCTCGTCGTCGACAATCAGGATGTGCTTGGCGGCGGACATGCCATACCTACCCGTTCATCCGGCAGCGGAGTGCGAACGGGGCCGAGCCGAGCCATACCCGTGCCGGGCGATCGTCCTCCATGACCCAAGCCTAACCGAAGGGCGCTCGCTCCATCGGGAAGGACTTGTGAGGACCTTGTGAGCGACCGGAGAAGGCGGCAGGCGTCAGTCCGGGCGGAAGGCGGGCGACGGCGCCCGCGCCCGCCCAGAAAGGTTCAGCCTTGGTTAAGTTTGGCGATATCCGCACGCCTGGCCTAGGGTGTGTGCGCAAGATCACGAAAGTCTGCGGTCCGCAAGGCCGATCCCTGCGGTTGGGGGCGGCACGGAGGCGTTGGGGGACACCGTCGTGCCGCCTCACCCGATTTCGGATATTCTCCGGGTCTCTCGTGGTGCCGCTGTGACGCTCTTCACAGTCGACGCGCGGGGCGTGCATTGCCAGCGGGTATGGGAATCCCTCACCGAGGAAGGTGAGGACCTGCTATGACTTCATGCACGCTCAAGATCTCCATCTGCGCTGCCGTTGTCACGAGCCTGCTCGTGCTGGACCCGCAGTCTGCGCTGGCCGGTCGGCGGGCCGATGCTTCGGTGAGCGCGACCATCGTCGACGTCCACACGAGCCGGCCGTTGGCGGGCGCCCACGTCAGCGCGTACGGCGCGAGCGCGCGCCCCTTCGAGCAGGCAACCTC
>DATLUD010000083.1:0-23091 GCA_035533275.1 Candidatus Dormiibacterota bacterium
CCGGCGCGAGTGCGCCGGAACCTTCAAACTCTTGGGGTCCCGCCACGCGAATCGCAGCGATGCGTGGTGGGATATGGGGAAGGTGGGACTCGAACCCACACGGAGTCACCCCCGGACGCTTTTGAGGCGTCTGCGTCTACCGATTCCGCCACTTCCCCGTCGCCACCGATTGTAGCACGTGTTGCAAGCCGGCTCCGACCACCTGCGCGCGCGGAAACTCCTCCACGCGCCGCGCGCCGCAGACGCGCTCGTAGAAGGCCTCGGGCCCCACGGCGCCGATGAGAGCGCGCGCGTAGCCCTGCCGCTGGAGCGACTGCAGCGCCAGGAGGCAAAGCAGCGAGCCGAGGCCGTGCTTGCGCTCGCTCTCCGCCACGCCCATGGGACCGAAGATGCCCACGTCGGGCTGCGCGCGCCACCGGCGCAGCCACGGGAAGTCGAGCTTGCAGTCGTACGCGGCGAAGCCCAGCTCGCGTCCCTCCCAGTCCGTGGCGAACCAGGCGTAGCCGGTGGAGACCTCGTCGCTCCAAAGGCCGCCGAAGGTGCCGCGCAGCCACGCGCGCTGGGACGGAGTGACGCCTTGACGCTCGTGGAGGACCACGCCGCGGTCGAGCGTCTCGCGATAGAGGCCGGGGCGCGCGCGCGACCAGAGCCGCTCGTCGAGATCGACGAGCATATTGATCATCGTCAGCGACATCAGCGGACCTCCCATTGCCACGCGTTCCACGTCGGCGAGAAGCCGCTCGGGTCGAAGCCGTGGAGGCGGCTTCGGTACGCGTAGATGTAGGTCGGATTGAAGAGGTAGATGACCGGAACGTCGCGCGCGACGATGCGCTGGATGGCCGCGTACGCGCGCGTGCGCGCCTGGCGCTCCGTTTGGGTGAGGGCCTCGCGCTCGAGGCGATCGACGGCGGGGTCGCAGTAGCGCATGTAGTTCGACGGGCCGTGGCACGAGAGCAGGAAGCTGTCGTCGGGATCGGCGCCCATGGGCCACGGCACGTAGGCGAGATCGAAGTCGCCGGAAGCCAGCAATCCGCCCTCGCTCTTGGGCAGGAAGAGCTGCGCGTTGGAGACGGACTTGATGCGCAGGTCGATGCCAACGGCGCGCAGGTCCTGTTGGATCAGCGCCGCGGCGCGCACGCCCGTCGTGCTCTCCGGGAACTGCACGTAGGTCAGCTCGAGCCGCTTGCCGTTCTTCTCGCGGATCCCCCCGGTGCCGCGATGCCAACCGGCCGCGGCCAGCAGCCGTGCCGCGTGGGCGGGGTCGTACGACGGCTCCTTGGCGCGCGGATCGTACGCCCACGAGAAGAAGGGCTGGTCGGAGTTCGTGACGGGGTAGCGGCCCAACGTGATCTTGTCGCTGATCGTCGCGCGGTCGATGGCGGCGGCCAGGGCGCGGCGCACGCGCGGATCGTTCAGCGGCGGATGCGTCACGTTGATCGCGACGCCCGCCACGAGCGCCAGCGGCGCGTAGGCGTAGCGCAGATCGGCGATGTCCTTGAGCGCCGGCTGCTGCGCCGGCGCGATCAGGTTCCAATCGCTCCCGCCGGACTCGAGCATCGTGAGGTTGGTCCCCGGGTCGGGGATGATGCGGGCCACGATCTCCTTGACGTGCGGGGGACCTCGCCAGTAGCGCGGGTTCGCCTCGAAGGTCAAGCGGTCGCCGCGGCGCCACGACTTCAACACGTACGGGCCGTCGCAGACGGGCGCGCTGTTGAACGGGGCGCGCGCCAGCGGCGCTTGGCCGGCCAGCACGTGCTCGGGGAGCACGTACTCGGGGACGGCGCCGTAGGTGAAGAAGGTCGCGACGGCCGGCGCCCAAGCGCGGCGCAGGTGGAGGACCACGGTGTGCGCGTCGGGGGCGGTGGCGCGGTCGATCAGGTCGTAACCCGCGCGCGAGCGCACGGGGTTGCGCGGGTCCATGATCGCGCGAAGCGTGAAGAGCACGTCGCGCGAGGTCACGGGCACGCCGTCCTGCCACAGAACGCCTCGCCGCAGATGATAGGTGATGCTGCGGCCGTCGGGCGAGATGCCGCCGTTCTCGCGCGTGGGGATCTCGCTGAGCAGGGCGGGGATCCACCGTCCGCGCGCGTCGATGTCGAAGAAGGGCTCGAAGCAGAGCCGCGCCACCTCTTGATCCACCGAGGCGGCGTCCTGCACGGCGAAGAGCGGATCGAGGCTGGTGGGATCGCCGGCGAGGTTGAAGCGCACGACGCCGCCGGCGACGGACGACGGCGCGCCGACGTGCGAGCAGCCGGCGAGCCAGAGAGACGCCAGCATCACGGCGACGCAGCGGGCGAGGAGACGCATGGCGGCTCCTTCGCCCGCCGCCGGCCGAACTCCGCGTCGGCGGAGGACGGCGCGCTATGCCGTGCGCTTGATCATGCGGATGATCCACAGGAAAAGGACCGCGCCGATCACCGAGACGATGATCGACCAGATGAATCCGCCGTTCGCGATGCCGCCGAACAGCGTGACCACCCAGCCGCCGATGACCGCGCCGACCATTCCGACGACGATGTCCATCAGCCAGCCGCCGCCCACGGCGGCGGGAACGATGGCCCGGGCGATCATGCCGGCGATCAAGCCTATGATGAGCCAGACGATGAGATGCATTGTCGCGACGCCTCCCTACGGGGCCCTTATCTCCCGAAGGAAGGCATCGCAAACGTGCGAGCTAGCGCTTGCGCGCGATCGACTTGGCCTGCACGAAGAGCAGCAGGTAGTCGTGGCCGCCGGCCTTGGAGTCGGTCCCCGAGAGGTTGAAGCCGCCGAACGGGTGGACGCCGACCAGCGCTCCCGTGCACTTGCGGTTGAGGTACAGGTTCCCCACGTGGAACTCGCGCGCGGCGCGGTCGATCTTGGCCGGGTCCTTGCTGTAGAGCGCGCCCGTGAGTCCGTACTTGGTGCCGTTGGCGATCTCGAGCGCGTGGTCGAAATCGCGCGCCTTGATGAAGGCGCAGACCGGTCCGAAGATCTCTTCCTGCGCGAGCATCTTCTCGGGCGTGACGTTCTCGACGATCGTGGGCTGGATGAAGTAGCCGTTGCGGTCCACGGCCTTGCCGCCGGCCATCACGTGACCGCCTTCTTCCACGCCGCGGGCGATCGCCTTGAGGATGCGCTGATAGGAGCGCTCGTTGATGACCGGGCCGACGTCGACCGTGGGGCTCTCGGCGGGGTCGCCGATCTCCAGCTTGGCCATGCGCTCGAGCACCTTGGCCCGCACGGCGTCGTAGACGGACTCCTCGATGATGGCGCGCGACGCGGCGGAGCACTTCTGCCCTTGAAAGCCGAAGGCCGAGGCCACGATGCCGTCGGCGGCGGCGTCGAGATCGGCGTCGGCGGCCACCACGACCGCGTCCTTGCCGCCCATCTCCGCCACCACGCGCTTGATCCAGATCTGCCCCTCGCGCGGCTTGGCGGCCACTTCGTTGATGTGCAGACCCACGGCCATGGAGCCGGTGAAGGAGATGAAGCGCGTGCGCGGGTGCTCCACGAGGCGCTCGCCGACCTCGGCGCCGCCCGGCAGAAAGTTCACCACGCCCGGCGGCAGGCCCAGCTCGATCAAGAGATCGACGAAGCGCGCCGCGATCACGGTGGCATCGGGCGAGGGCTTGAGCACGACCGTGTTGCCGGTGACGATCGCGGCCGTGGTCATGCCCGCCATGATCGCCAGCGGGAAGTTCCAGGGCGGCAGGATCGCTCCCACGCCCAGCGGGAGGTATTCCAGCCAGTTGTCCTCGGGCAACGGGCTCGGCACGATCGGCTGCGGCGCCCCCAGCTTCAGGGCGTCGCGCGCGTAGTACTCCAGGAAGTCGATGGCCTCGGCGGTGTCGGCGTCGGCCTCCACCCACGGCTTCCCCGTTTCGACGATCATCGCCGCGTTGAACTCGTCCTTGCGCGCGCGCAGGGCCGCGGCGGCGCGGAAGAGCAGGTCGGCGCGCTCGCCCCACGGCACGCGGCTCCACGCGGCGAAGGCCTTCTCGGCCTCGGCGACCGCGCGGTCGGCCAATTGCGGCGTGGCCTCGTGATACCATCCGGCGTGACGGGAGGGATCCGCCGGCGTCACCGATGGGACGGGCGGCTCGGGCGTGAGGCGCTCGGCGCCGATGACGATCGGATAGCGGCGCTCGCTCTCGGAGAGAAAACGCTCGATCGCGGCGGCCTGGGCGGCCCGCTCGTGAGGATCGGCGAACGTGCGCACGACCTCGTTGCGGAACGGCGGATGTGTCTGCTCAACCACGGTAGCCATCTGGGACTTCCTCCTTTTCACTGACCGGGAGTTTTGCGCCCGGCTCGCGGCGAACCTCCGCCCATGCAATCCAGGCCCGCTTCCGACCTGCGGCGCTTGCTCGCGCTCTCGGGCGCCTTGCTCGTGGAGGAGATCGAGAGTCCCGCGCTGCGCGGCAACGCCTTGGGCGATCCGAGCCGCCGCCTGCTCCCGGTCTATCTGCCGCCCGGATACGACGCCGAGGGGAGCCGCCGCTACCCCACGCTCTACGGTCTGCACGGCTTCACGGGATCGGCCGCGGCCCTGCTGGGCGCCAAGCCCTGGTCGCAGAACCCCGTGCAGTGGCTGGACCGCTTGATCGTGGAGGGGCGCGTCCCGCCGGCCATCCTCGTGCTGGTGGACGGCTTCACGCGCTACGGCGGCAGTCAGTACGTCAACAGCGCGCTCAACGGCAACTATGCCGACTATGCGGCGCGGGACGTGGTCGACTACGTCGACGCGAACTTCCGGACCCTCGCACAGCCGGGGGGGCGCGGGCTCTTCGGCAAGTCGAGCGGCGGCTTCGGCACGCTGCACCTGGTGATGGAGTACCCGGGGCGCTTCGCGGCCGCCGCCTCGCAGAGCGGCGACGCCTACTTTACGTACTGCTACCTGCCGGATTTCGTCAAGGCGCAGCGCGCCCTGGAGCGCCATGGCGGACTGGCGGGCTTCGTTGCGGCCTTCGACGGCGAGAAGAAGAAGGGCGGCGCCTCGATGGACGCGATGAACATCGTGGGCATGACCGCGGCCTACTCGCCTAAGCCGGACGCCAAGGAACCCTTCGACCTCGAGTTTCCGTTCGATCTGAAGACGGGGGTGCTGCGCGAGGACGTTTGGGCGCGCTGGCTGCAGTTCGATCCCGCCGTCGCGTGCGTGGAGCGGATCGCGGGGTTTCGTGCCCTGCGCTCGCTCTACGTGGACTGCGGGCGGCGCGACCAGTACGCGCTCGATCTCGGCGCGCGCATCCTAGTCGGGCGCTTGCGGGAGCACAACATCGAGGTGCGCCACGAAGAGTTCGACGACGATCACATGAACGTGCTCTACCGTCACGAACAGGTCTACCCCGCGCTCTTGGAGAGGTTGGATCACGCATGAACCGGAGAACCCTGCTGGCGGCCTTGGCCGCGCTGCCGCTCTTGCCGCGCGGCGCCGAGGCTGCCGAGGCTGGCGAGGCGGGCCACCGCGTGGCGGTCGACGGCTTCACCTTCACGGTGCCGCCGGGCTGGAAGCCGATCGACCCGGGGAGATCGCAAGGCACGGTCGACCACCTGGGCCTGTGGATCCAGGGCCAGTACGCCGATCAGGCCTTCATCGCGCTCGACCGCGACGTCGATCCCGGCGACAACCTCGCCTCGTTCGAGCTGGAGACGGAGAACACGCTGCGCGCGCGTCTCACCAAGGTCTTCGTCGACTCGCGCGACCGGATCCAGATGCCCAACGGCATGCCGGCGATGCGGCTGAAGGTGGAGTACTTGGCGGGCGACAGCGAGGTGCTCTACCAGCAGTACATCTGGCTCATCTACGACGGCGTGATCGGCGTGGTGCTCTCCATGGGCGGACGCGTGGGGCGCATCAGCCTGGAGGAGGCGACGCAGCTCGCCTCCACGCTCAAGGTGGTGTGGCGCGGCGACGGCCCACCGCCAGCGCCGTAGGAGGACCGCGCGGCTACCGGTCTGCCGCGCCGGCCCATTAGCGCATGAAGAATGCGCGCAGCTCGTCAAATCGTACCGGCGCGAAGCGCAGCCTCACCTTTGGCCACCGTCGAAAAGCGCCGGAAGTGGTCGAACACGCCCGTAAAGGTTCCGGTCCCGCTCACCACAAAGGCCTTGCCTCGATATGCGCCGTCAATTCGCGTCACGTACCAAACGTTGGGCATCGCCCATCCGCTGATTTCCGTCACCGTGCCGAAGGTGGCATGTGGCGGAAGTACGTTCGGGATGTACGTCAGTCGATCCACGCGACCGGTCGCCAGCTCGATCCACATGGTTCCACTGCCATGTTGCGTGTCTTGAATGCTACTCCCGAAGATAACGGCAACGGTCCCCTTGGGGCAGGCCGTGCAGGCTGTCGGTGAATCGAAGACATAGTCGCGTACGAAGCGTGGATCATAGGGCTCTTTGAAGAATATCTTCCCCACGGTCCAGTCCTGATTCGTTTGCGCGTCGCGCTGCGCGATCTGCTTCGCGCTAAAGGCTTTCCCATCGTCGGCGATTCTGACGTACTTGATCTTCACGAATGACCCGTCCTTCATCAAGTACCCGCTGTCGCTCTCCTCCGTATGATGGATCGGTCCGGCGTGCAGCACGGTCGAGAAGTGCCGCTGCATGCCGATGACGCCGCGTACGTTGACCGCGTAAACGGCAGCGGCACGCAGCACGAGTGCCGGGACCGGCGGACGAGTCGGCTCACTCGCGCGCACGTCGATGGTCATGGCGGCAAGGAGGACCATGCACAGCAGCGCGCTGTTCTTCATCGCGAGCCCTCCGGCAGGGCTCTGCTGCTCCTCGCGCGGTGTAGCATGCTCGTCATCTCGCGCGATAGATGGAGCGGCGAAGCGCCGATGGCGTGCTTGATCTCAACGTTCGGCGAGAACGTGCCGGCGTCTCGGATCTCGGCTATCAATTGGCCGCGCGCGAGCAGGCCGAAGTCGATGGCCAGGGTCGCATTGGTCGCGATCGGCGGCTGGTAATACCAATAGCCGTAGACGTCTGGCCACCGGTATGGGCCGTGCGGATAGTAGCCCGGCACGTAGCCCGGCACCATGGCGGCGCCCGCTCTCAGCTCGCATCTGGCGACGTGCACGGGGATCCCCGGCGGCCGTTGTGCCGCGGCCGGCGTCGCCGGGGCGGTGAAGAGCAGAGCCCTTGGAACGGCGATTTCCTCAAGCGTACTCACGGTATCTGTTCGAGCGAGGCGATGAGCGCCTTCATGAACCGAGCGGCGTCGCCACCGGTGACCACACGATGGTCGAACGTCACCGATAAGGGCAGCCGGTGCCGGAAGGCCACGCCCCCGCCTTCGTTCGGCGCCGCCTCGAGGAAGATGCGTCCGGCCCCAACGATCGCTACCTGGGGAGGAACCAACAGGAGCGCCGCCTGACGCCCTGCGAGGGTCCCGAAGTTCGAAAGCGTGATGGTGGGGTCACGCAGGTCGCTCAAGGGCAGGGTGCGCGCGAGCGCCGCGGCCTTGAGCGAATCCACGTCGCCGCGCAGGCTCTCGGCGTCTCGCCCGCCGGCGTCCCGCAACACGGGGACGATCAGCCCATCAGGCGTGTCGACGGCGATCCCCAGATCGACGCGCGGATGATGCCGAAGCACCAGCGCGCGCTCGTCGTACCACGCGTTGACGATGGGCACGGCGGCGCAAGCGGCAACGACGGCGCGAATCAGCCTCGTGGTCGCGTCGTGGTCGAGTCCCCACCATGCCTCGATGTCGGCCTGGTCCCACACGGTCGCAGCTGCGACAGCGGCGTGCGCCCGCGCCATGTTCTCGGCCATGGCGCGCCGGATGCCCGTCAGCGGCTCGCCCGCCGGGGGAGCACCCCGAGCGGAGACGGCGTGTTCCAGGTCATCGCGCGTGATGATGCCGCCGGGACCCGTGCCGGTGATGTGCGAAAGGTCGACGCCGCGCTCGCGCGCGAGCGCGCGCACCGCCGGCGAGGCCTGTACTCGCAGCGGCTTTGCCTCGGCGGGAGCGGTGCCGGCGCGTGCTTCTTTCGCCGGCGGGCCCGGAAGGGCGCCGATCACGCTGCCGGTGTCGGCGCGCGGGCCCTCCTCGAAGTCGATGAGCCCCGCCCCGACGTCCACGCGGTCGCCGGGCTTTGCCAGCAGGTGGGCGACGCGCCCGGACCGCGGTGACGGGATGTCGACGACGGCCTTGTCGGTCTCAACGGAGACCAGGGGCTCGTCCGCGGTGACGTTGTCGCCCTCGGCGACGTGCCAAGCGATGATCTCGGCTTGCTGGAGGCCCTCGCCGAGATCCGGAAGCGCGAACGTGCTCATGCGTAGGCCATCACGCGCTCGGCGGCCGCGCCGATGCGCTCGGCGTTCGGCAGATAGACGTCCTCGAGGCGCAGCAAAGGCATCACGGTGTCGAAGCCCGTCACGCGCTGCACCGGAGCGAGCAGCGACCCAAAGGCGCCTTCCCCAACGCGCGCGGCGATCTCCCCGGCGAAGCCGCCCGTGCGCGGCGCCTCTTGAACGATGACGCAGCGTCCGGTTTTCGCTACGGACTTGAGGATCGTCTCTTCGTCGAGCGGCTTGAGCGTCGCGACGTCGATCACCTCCGCGCTCACCCCTTTGCCCTGGAGCGCCTCGGCGGCGGCGAGTGCCTCGGCCACCATGCCACCCCACGCCACCAGCGTCAAATCGCTCCCCTCACGCCGCACGAAGCAGCGGTCGAGCGGCGCGGCGACACCGTCATCCTCCACGTCCTCGCGCGCCGCTCGATACAAGCGCGTTGGTTCGAAGAAGACGACCGGATCGGGATCGCGGATCGCCGCCAAGAGGAGCCCATAGGCTTGCTTCGGGGTCGAGGGGATCACCACGCGCAGGCCGGGGATGTTCGTGAACATCGCCTCGTTGCTCTCGGAGTGATGCTCGAACGCCTTCACTCCTCCACCCCACGGCGTGCGCACGACCAGAGGGCACGTCAAGCGCCCACGCGTGCGCGTCCGAAAGCGCGACGCGTGATTGGCCAGCTGGTCGATGCACGGATAGATGAAACCGCTGAACTGAATCTCGGCGACCGGGCGAAAACCCTGGAGGGCGAGCCCGATCGAGAGGCCGACGATGCCGGCCTCGGCGAGCGGTGTGTCGCGGACGCGCTCATCTCCGAAACGCTTCATGAGGCCATCGGTCGCGCGAAAGACGCCGCCGTCGGCGCCGACGTCCTCGCCCAGCACGAGGACGCTCTCGTCGTCGGCCATGGCCCGCGCCAACGCCAGGGTGATCGCTTGAATGAAGTTGATCTCGCTCATCGCAGAGCACTCTCCTTTTGGCGCCGTAACTCCGCAGGCAGCGTCGCATAGGTGAAATCGAAGATCGTGGACGGCGCCTGGGGAGGGGTCGCGAGGTACGCCTCGGCCGCGGCATCCATCTCGCCTTTCATCTCCGCGAGCACGCGCTCTTGGTCGTCCCTGCTCCACTTCCCGATCGAGGTGAGATAGCTCTGTAAGCGCCTGACGGGCTCCTCGTCCCAATGTGGACTGACTTCGGCATCGCTGCGATACCGGCTCGCGTCGTCGGCGGTCGTGTGATCGCCCAGACGGTAGGTCAGCGCCTCGATCAGGCTCGGTCCCCCGCCCGCGCGCGCGCGTTCGAGCGCCGCCGCGCAGACCGCATGCATGGCGAGCACGTCGTTGCCGTCGACCTGCTCGCCGCGCACCCCGGCCGCGACCCCCTTCTGAGCAAGGGTCTCGGCGGCGCTCTGCTTACGGCGAGGGAGCGAGATCGCCCATTGGTTGTTGTTGATCACGTAGACGACGGGCAGCTTCCAGACGCCGGCGAAGTTGAGGGCTTCCGCAAAGTCCCCCTTCGACGTCGCGCCGTCGCCGAAGATCGCAAGTGCCACGCGCGCCTCTTTGCGTAGCGCGAACGCCAGAGCGATGCCGACCGCGTGGGCGCTGTGACTGCCAACCGGCACGTTGTTCGGAAGATCGCCGGGCGCCTTCGCGAACGAGCTGCCCCGTTCGTCGCCGCCCCAGTAGAAGAGCAACTCCTGCGGCGTCGCCCCACGCCACAGCTGCGCGCCGTGCTCCCGGTAGCTGGGAACGAAAACGTCTTCCGGTCGCATGGCGCTCGCAGCCCCGACGAACACGGCCTCCTGGCCCAGCGAGGGCGCGTAGCCGCCCAGACGCCCCGTGCGCTGCAGCGCGATCGCCTTCTCGTCGAACGATCGCGTCCGAACGAGGGCGCGGTACAATGCGATCGCGAGAGCGGGATCCGCGAGATTTGGGGGAAGCGTCGCGACGGGCTTGCCGTCGGGGCCGAGGTAGCGCGTGTACCCGATCCCGAAGTGCGCTCCCGGCGTCTGCTCGGACGGTATGGTCGTCTCGATCATGTCGTGCCCTTCCTGGATTCGCGGAGCTCGATGGAGGCTGGGGCCCCAAGAGCCAACGGAGCCACGGGCGCGGCGGCGTCGCGAGGGCAAGCCGGCGGACGCCGGCTCCGGCCGCGACGTCCGCATCCGTCGGATCTCCGTCGTTTCTATATAGGTACCCAGCGTGAATTTGCGAGGAATGTTGTAGGAACGAGGCATGGGGCAAATTCATGCGGAGCACTCAGCCGCGTGCTAGTATCCCACTCATGATGGCGATGGAGACGTTCGAGCGATTGTTCGCGCCGCGGTCGGTCGCGCTGATCGGCGCGTCCGAGCGTCCCGGCACGGTCGGGGCGGTGACGCTCAATAACATGCGGGCGGCGAAGTTCTCCGGCATCCTCTATCTCGTCAACCCCAAGCATCCGACGCTCGGCGGGGAGAAGGCGTATCCCGACGTACGGCACCTTCCGTCTACGCCCGACCTCGGGATCGTCGTAACGCCTCCAGCTCAAGTCGCGCCGGTGATCCGAGACCTGGTCGCGGTGGGAACGAAGGCCGCCGTCGTGATCACGGCTGGGTTCGCGGAGCTGGGCGAACGCGGCGCGGCGATGCAGGAAGAGATCCTTGCCGCGGCGCGCGCGGGAGAGCTGCGCATCATCGGGCCGAACTGCCTGGGTCTCTCGATACCGGGCATCGGCTTGAACGCGAGCTTCGCGCACCTGGCGCCGGCAAGCGGAGACCTGGCGTTCGTCAGCCAGTCCGGGGCCCTCATCACCATCGTCATGGATTGGGCGCAGCCGCGCGGCATCGGATTCTCAAAGATCGTCTCGCTCGGCGACATGGCCGACGTCGACTTCGGCGACGTGCTGGAGTACCTCGCGAACGATCCCGGCACGCGAGCGATACTGCTCTACGTGGAAGGCATCACCGGCGCGCGGAAGTTCATGTCGGCGGCGCGCGCCGCATCGCGAGCGAAGCCCACCGTGGTGATGAAAGGTGGCCGTCATGCGGAGGGCGCGAAGGCCGCGCGGTCGCACACGGGCGCCCTTGCGGGCTCGGATGTGGTCTACGATGCCGCGTTCCGACGAGCCGGGATGCTGCGCGTGCAGAGCATGCCGGAGATGTTCGACGCGGTCGAGACGTTGGCGTTGACGACTCCGCAGTTAGGCGATCGCCTGGCGATCCTCAGCAATGGAGGGGGTCCCGGGGTGCTGGCGACGGACGTGCTGATCTCGGACGGGGGGCGCTTGGCGCAGCTGGCACCGGAGACCATCGCGCAGCTTAGCGCGATCCTTCCGGCGACGTGGAGCCACGGGAACCCGGTCGACATGGTCGGCGACTCACCGCCGGAGCAGTACGCCCAGTCGTTGAAGGCACTCTTCCGCGATCAGGGATGCGACGCGTTCCTCGTCCTCAACGCCCCGACGGCGCTCAACCCCTCGATCGACGCGGCGCAAGCCGTGCTCGCCGCCGTCGCGGAAGCGCGGGCCAAGGGCGAGCGGCGCAACGTCTACACGGCCTGGCTCGGGGAGCACTCCGCGGCGCCGGCTCGCGACCTTTTCGCGCGGTCGCGGATCCCGACGTACGAGACGCCGGACGACGCGGTGCACGGCTTCATGCACCGTGAGCGCTACCGCCGCAGCCAGCAGCTCCTCATGGAGGCGCCACCCGCGCTGCCGGAGCGCGCTCTCGACGATGCGGCCATATCCGCGGCAACCGAGTCCGCCCTGGCCGCTGAGCGGCGCTGGCTGGACGCCGACGAGGTGGAGGCCGTTCTCCAGGCCTGCGGCGTTCCGACGGTCGCAAGCCGGTGCGTCGCCGGGGTCGAGCAAGCGGCGGCCGCCGCCGCGGAGCTCGCGGTTCCGGTCGCGCTCAAGCTCCGGTCTCCCGACATCACGCACAAGAGCGACGTCGGTGCCGTCGCACTCAACCTCGACGGAGCCGAGCGTGTGCGTGCCGAGGCGCTCGCGATGCTGTCGCGGGTGAGGGCCGCGCGGCCCGATGCGCGCATCGACGGATTTCTCGTGCAGGCGATGGCCAATCGGCCCGCGGCCGTCGAGTTGATCGTCGGGATAAACGTCGACCGCGTCTTCGGGCCGGTTGTCCTCTTCGGGCAGGGCGGCACGGCGGTGGAGATGATCGCGGATACCACCGTTGAACTCGTTCCGCTCAATCGCTCGCTTGCGCGCGCGCAGATCGAGCGGACCCGGGTGTGGCGGCTCTTACAGGGATACCGCGGCCATCCGCCGGCGCAGCTGGACGCGATCGCGGGGGCGCTGATCAGCGTCGGGGCGCTCGCCGCCGCGCATCCCGAGATCACCGAGTTGGACATCAACCCGCTGCTTGCCGATGCGCAGGGCGTCCTTGCGCTGGACGCACGGATCGCCGTCGAGCGAGCGGCATCCGCTGTAGCGGTGATCTGAGAGACGATGACGTCCGAATCCGACGACGGCGCGAAGCTCCGGGAAGGCAGGCACAGACGGCATCGTCGCCCTCGCACTCAGGCCCAACGAGACGCGCTTCAGGCGGGCATCCTCGGCGTCAACGACGGTCTCATCTCGACCTTGGCCCTCATTCTTGGCGTGGCCGGTGCCGGCAGCAGCCCGCTCGCCGTCCGAATTGCCGGCGTTGCCGGTCTCATTGCGGGCGCGTGCTCGCTGGCGGCGAGCCAATACATCGCGGCGCGAACCCGGAGCGAACGGCGCCGGAGCATCGTTCATGAGCTCCATGGCTTCGATCGCCTCGATCGAACCGCGCGCGAGCGGGTTGTGGAGCGGGAGTTGATCGAGCGGGGCATCGGCAGAGCAAGTGCGCGTGCGATCGGCAGCGCATTGGTAACCGATGTCGCTCAAGTGTCCATGATCCTCGGCCTGTTGCGCTACGGATTCAACCCTCGCGATCACAGCTCGCCGCTACGATCGACCGCGATGACCTTTGTGACTTCCGCAGCGGGAGCGTTGGTTCCGATCCTGCCGTGGTTCTTCCTCAGCGGGCGCGTTGCGATCTTGTCGTCGCTTGCGAGCGCAAGCGCCGCCGCGGTGGTCATGGGCGGAATCCTGGGCAGCGGCACGGACGGTCAGTGGCTGCGCGGCGCACTGCGTCAGCTCGGGCTCACGCTCCTCGCGGCAGGCATCACGTACGAGCTCGGCCGCCTGTTCAATCACCTGGCGACTTCATTGCGGTAACCGCGGCCTGAGAACACGGGGAGCCCTCTCCTGCTTCGATTCCAGCCGGCGGAGGTGGCGCGCGGCGCCGGGAATGCCTCGAGAGCATTCAGAGAAGCCCCGGCGAAGGTTAGAGGAAGAACCGGGATCGGACGTTTCGGCACGACGTCGCAATGGGAATAGCGTATGTGCCATCGGAGACCAGCGCTGGAGAGATGTCATGCAGTTGAGTCGCGAGGAGCTCCTCACCGCGTACCGCCAGATGCGTACCATCCGCGAGTTCGAGGAGCGTGTCCACAAAGAGTTCGCCACCGGTCAGATTCCCGGATTCGTCCACCTCTATGCAGGCGAGGAGGCATCCGCCGTCGGCGTATGCATGCAGCTTGGCGAAAGCGATCACATCGCCAGCACCCATCGCGGTCACGGCCATTGCATCGCGAAGGGCTGCGACGTCGGCGGCATGATGAAGGAGATCTACGGGCGCCGCGACGGGCTGTGCAAGGGCAAGGGCGGCTCGATGCACATCGCCGACCTCTCCAAAGGGATGCTGGGCGCGAATGGCATCGTGGGAGGCGGGCCGCCGCTGGCGTGCGGAGCGGCCATGACGGCCAAGGTTCGCGGCAGAGACGGCGTGGCCGTCGCGTTCGTCGGCGACGGCGGCTTCAATCAAGGCACCACGCTCGAGTCGATGAACTTCGCCTCCGTCTACCAGCTGCCGGTGCTCTTCGTCTGCGAGGACAACGGTTACGCCGAGACCACCGCCAGCTCGTGGTCGATCGGCGGCCACAACCCGGTGCGGCGCGCGGAAGGCTTCGGGATTCCCGGCACGCGCGTCGACGGGCACGATTTCTTCGCCGTCTACCGCGCCGCCAAGGAGGCGGTCGCGCGCATGCGCGCCGGCGGCGGCCCGCAGTTCATGCACATCGAGTTCACGCGCTACTACGGCCACTTCGAAGGCGACGCGATGACCTACCGCCCGCCCGGCGAGGTGGCGGACGAGCGCAGGTACCTGGACCCCCTGACGTTCTTCCGCGCGCGGATAGCCGGTGACGGCCTCGTCGAGCAGAGCGCATTCGACCAAATCGACACCGAGGTGCTCAAGCTCATCGATCGATCGGTGGAAGAGGCCCGTTCGGCGCCGCCTCCGATCGCCGCGGATCTCACGACCGACGTCTACAAGAGCTACTGAGGTAGGCAGAGATGAGCAAGAAGACGTTCCGCCAGGCGCTCAACGAAGCGATGCGGCAGGAGATGGAGCGGGATCCCTCGGTCATCGAGATGGGCGAGGACATCGCCGGCGGCATGGGCGCCAAGGGCGAGCAGGATGCTTGGGGCGACGTGCTGGGCGCCAGCAAGGGACTTCTCCCGGAGTTCGGGCGCGGCCGCATCTTCGATACGCCCATCAGCGAGAGCGCCTTCATCGGCGCCGCCGCCGGCGCGGCCGTCACGGGCTTGCGTCCCGTCGCACAGTTGATGTTCGTCGATTTCTTCGGCGTCTGCGGCGATCAGATCATCAACCAGATGGCGAAGTTCCGCTACATGTTCGGCGGCAGGGCGACCACGCCAATCGTCATCCGAACGCTGTTCGGCGCGGGAATCAGGGCCGCCAGTCAGCACAGCCAGTGCCTCTATCCCATCTTCACGCACATCCCCGGCCTCAAGGTGGTGATTCCGTCGTCGCCCTACGAAGCCAAGGGGCTGATGATCGCCTCGATCCGCGACGACGACCCGGTCATCTTTTTCGAGCACAAGGCCATGTACGATGATGTCGGGGAGGTGCCGGACGAGCCGTACGCGATCCCGCTGGGAAAGGCGAACGTGGTCCGCGAGGGCGGCGACGCGACCATCGTCGCCATCGGCCGCATGGTGCAGTTCGCCGTCGGCGCCGCCGAGGCTCTGCAGAAGGACGGCATCAACTGCACCGTCATCGATCCGCGCACGACCTCGCCGCTCGATGCGGAGACGATTCTCTCGAGCGTGACGAAGACCGGCCGCTTGATCGTCGTGGACGAGGCCAGCCCGCGCTGCAACCTGGCGACCGACATCGCCGCGCTGGCGGCGCAGAGCGCCTTCGGCTCGCTCAAGGCACCGGTCAAGATGGTCACGCCGCCGCATACGCCGGTGCCCTTCTCTCCGCAGCTCGAGGACCTCTACGTACCGGGTCCGGCGCAGATCCAGGCCGCCGTGCAGGAAGCGGTGCAGTACCGCGTGCACGCAGCCGTGCACTAGCGCCGATGGCCGCAGACGTCCACGCGCTGACCATGCCAAAGCTGGGCCTCACGATGAAGGAGGGCTCGGTCGCCCACTGGTACGCGGAGCCCGGAGGCCAAGTCAAGGCCGGAGAGCCGGTCGCCGATATCGAGTCGTCGAAGATCACGGCGGCCTACGAGGCGCCGGTCTCCGGGGTCTTGCGGCGGCAGACGGCGGCGAAGGGGACGGTGCTCCCGGTCGGGGCGCTCATCGGCGTGGTGGCCTCGGAGGACGTCGCCGATGCGGAGATCGACGCCTTCGTCGGCGCGTTTACGCCGCTGGAAAAGGCTTGAGCGCGTGCCCATGAGGCCGGCGTCGCCATCGTCGCGCCCCCTGCCGGCGGTCGAGGGCTACGACTACGCGCTGTTCGGCGAGGTGGAGGTCAGGCCGCTGAGCAGCATGCGCAAGGTCATCGGCCAGCGGATGTGGGCGGCTTGGGTCAACGTGCCTCACGTGGCGCAGTTCGACGAGGCCGACCTGACGGCTCTCGAGGCGCTGCGGCAACGTTTGAAGCCGGAGGCCGAGGCACAAGGCGTGAAGCTCACCATCCTTGCCTTCATCATCAAAGCGTGCGCGCTCGCGCTGAGGGCCTTTCCAGAGTTCAACGCCTCGCTGGACGAGAGCGGCGAGAACCTGATCCTCAAGAAGTATTGCCACATCGGCTTCGCGGCCGACACGCCCGCTGGCTTGGTGGTTCCCGTGATCAGGGACGCCGACAAGAAGGGCCCGCTCGAGCTCGCCGAAGCGATCGCGGGCCTCGCCGAGAGGGCGCGCACCGGCCGGCTCGCCTTCAGCGATCTCGAAGGCGGCTGCTTCTCCGTCTCGAACCTGGGCGCGCTCGGCGGCACCGGCTTCACGCCCACGATCAACGCCCCCGAGGTCGCCGTGCTCGGCGTGGGGCGTGCCGACCGCAAGGTCGTCGATCGCGACGGCGCGATCGTCTCCCGCCTAATGCTGCCGCTGACGCTCGTCTACGACCATCGCGTGGTCGACGGCGCGGCGGGCGGCCGCTTCATGGAGTTCCTGCGAAAGCAGCTCGGCGAGGCGGCTGCCCTAGCCACGTAGCCATCCCGTAGCATCCCCTTCATCTCGCGCGGTAGATGGAGCGGCGCAGCGACGGCAGGTGCGGATTCGTCCAGGTGGTGCCGTCCTGGTAGGTCACGCGCAGCGGCACACAGGCCGGCAGCGCCGTGCCGATGGGGAAGACGTTTGGATCCAAGCCGAAGACGTGCTTGATCTCCACGTTCGGCGAGAACGTTCCGACGTCTCGAATCTCCGCGATCAATTGTCCGCGCGCGAGCAGGCCGAAGTCGATCGATCGAATCGTCTTCTCCGTGATGTTGACGAAGTCAATCGCCAGGGTCGCATTGGTCGCGATCGGCGGCTGGTAATACCAATAGCCGTAGACGTCTGGCCACCGGTACGGGCCGTGCGGATAGTAGCCCGGCACATACCCCGGTACCATGGCGGCGCTGGCTCTGGGCTCGCATCTGGCGACGTGCACGGGGATCCCCGGCGGCCGTTGCGCCGCGGCCGGCGCCGCCGGCAAGGCGAAGAGCAGAAGCGCTAGCAGCGCTAGGGCGGCTGAGGTCGATGCTCGCATGGCCGATTGTCCCTCCGAGACACCTGTCATTCTAGCCGCGAGATGCGGCGTCGTGGGGAAGGCCGTGGGAATGGCTGGGGTCGTTTCGCGGAGCTAGCGAGCGTTGCGTGCGGTACGCATGCCGGCAGCCGCCAGTTCCCTTCTACGACGCCACATCCGCCGCGTCGCCCGCGTTCACGACCCGGGCCTACCCAGCAAGTACCCCTGGACGGCGTGAATGCTCAGCCTCGATGTCCGCGCCGCCGTCGGCCACGGCTGCGTCAGGCGTTTGCAACCCCGGCAATCAACGGCGCTTCGAGCGCGCGGTGCTTAGGCGCGTGGCGATCATCAAAGTCGCTCAGCGCGCCGGCATCTCGCTGGCCGATATTCGCGCCGCCTTGGCTACGTTACCCGACGATCGCATCCGACGACTCACAACGTTGCGCGATCAGCTTGGAGACTGCATCGGATCCGCGCTGCTGGACTCGGACTAGATGCGGGTCAGCCGTGATGTTAGCAGGGGCGCCATAGCGTGCGATGAAGAGCGTCTGCATGAACGAGATCGTGGAGCTCCTTCGTCTGCCTTCGCCGGCGCCGAAGCCGCAGGCCTTAGCCTTCGACGGCGAGCGTCTCTGGATGGGCTCGATCGAGACGTCGCGCCTCTACGCGATCGATCCACAGCAGTGGAAGGTGTGGGAGGAGTCCGCCGTGCCCGGCAAGCCTTGGGGCATGACGGCGGTGGGCGACGAACTGCGCGTCATCTGCGGTGTGACGGCGGAAGACGACCGTGTCATCAGGCGCTTCGTGCCCGGTCACGGCTTCAAGGATCGCGAGGCGATCGCGTGCCCCGACAATACGGGGTCGCACCTCTCGTACGACGGCACGCACCTCTACGTCAGCCAGTGGTACAATCGCCGCATCCTCGAGCTCGACGAACGGGGAGCGCCCGTGCGCGAGGTCGCGTCGCCGCATCAAATCTGCGGGCATACGTTCGTCGACGGCGTCTTCTATGTGATCTCCACGGAGGACGAGAAGACGACCGACTACTGGCTGACACGCATCGACCCGCGAGGCGGCACCGCTGCGGCCGAAGACCTCGCGCGGGTTCCGTTTCGCGCTCGAGCGCTGGCCTTCGACGGCGAGCGCTTCTGGACCAACCACCGCGAGCAGAACGAGACGGTCGCCTTCACGCTTCCGTAGCCGGGCCCTCGGCTGCCGGGCGGGTAACCGCGCGAGGTTCGGCAGCGGAGGTACTTACTTACGTTATAACGAACATCGAGACATGACGACGATTAAGCTCACGCGGGTCGGGAATTCGGTAGGCGCCATCCTCCCGAAGGAGGCGCTGGCGCGCCTTCACGTGGATGCCGGCGATACGCTGTATTTAACGGAGTCGCCGGAAGGTTACCGGATCACGCCGTACGATCCCGAATTTGCGGCCCAGATGGCGGCGGCGGAGAAGGTCATGAAGCGCCGCCGCGCGGTGCTGCGCAAGCTTGCATAGCCGCATCCGGTGGCTCCGGCAGGATGCCGTTCTGGCCGTTCACGAGGCGCAGATCGCCGAGCACGGCGGATCGCTCGGCGTCCGTGACCTTGGGCTCCTGGAATCAGCCCTTGCTCGGCCGCAGCATCTGGCCGCGTACGCCGAGCCTGAGTCGGATGTACCGGCGCTCGCGGCCGCGTACGGGCTCGGCATCATTCGGGGTCATCCATTCGTCGATGGCAACAAGCGGGTGGCGCTGGTGCTGGTGGAGCTTTTCCTCGATCTCAACCACTATGACTTCACGGCATCGGACGCCGAGTGCCACGCCATGATCTGGCAAACCGCGGCCGGAACAGCCAGCGACGACGAATTCAGTGCGTGGGTCCACGACCACGCCATCGCGCGAGAAGAAGGCCCCTGCGAGTGAGTCCGAATTGTGATAAAGACAGAGCTCTAGCATGGCGCATAGAGGATGCTTGTCTGCAGGCATGGCCCGCCTTGCGGGAAGAACAAATGTCCGGTTGGGTGCTGCGGTTCTCCGGGCTGCTGTGCGTGGAATCCGTCGTCACTGACGTGACTGTTCGTAGGCGCGGCTATGCGCGGCGCATGCTTTCCGCTCTCATCGGGTGGGCGAGAACCGCGGGGGCCGAGGGCGTGTGCCTGCAAGTGGAAGCCGACAATCAACCCGCGATCAGCCTCTACCGGAGCCTTGGGTTAGCCGAGCTGTATCGCTATCACTACCGACGCGAGCCCAGGCCGGGTTGAGCGCTTCCGTCCCCGGAAGAGGAGCACAGTGCCGCGGTCGAGGTAGAGATCACCGACTATCACTAGGGAGCAGCACAGAGGTTCCAGCCACATGTTTCGCACGCCTAAGAATCGCCGCCCAATCACGCCGGGACGCGTCCTGCGTGAGGATTTCGTGGAGCCGTTGCAGCTGACGCAGGAGGCCCTTGCGAAGGCCTTGGGTGTGCACCGAACCACCGTCAACGAGATCCTCAACGATCGGCGCGCGATCACTCCGGATATGGCGATGCGTCTGGCGCATGCCTTCCGAACGAGCTCCGCGTACTGGCTTGGCCTCCAGGCGGCCGTCGATCTCTTCGACGCCGAGCACTCCAAGGCGAAGTCCGAGATCGAGCGGCTCCCGGTTCTCGCCTGAAGCCTCGAGGGTGGAGCTCCTTATCCATGAACATGACCGGGTTGGGGCGTAATGACCCGTGCCACTGCGGCAGCGGCCGCAAGTACAAGCGCTGCTGCCTCCCCAAGGACGCCGCCGCCAGAGGGCCCGTTCCCTTGCGAGCGTTCAGCCAGCGCGAGCGCCACGATGCCGCGGCGTTGCTGGGCGCCTCCGTGCTCGAGCGCTCGAGCCCATTCCACGCCGACGCCGCGTTTGGACAGATCGAGTTCTTCGGCGAGGAGTTCGCGCAGGTCCCCGAAGCGGACCAGGAGCGCGCGGCGGCGCAAGAACCTTGCGCATCCGGTTTCATCTGGTGGCTGGCGCTCGACCGCCCGATTGCCGAGGGTGAGACGATCGCGTCGCTCTTGAGCAGGAGCCCAAACGCCCGCCTCACTCGCGGCCAGCGCACGTATCTCGAGCGCTTGATGCGATCGCGCATGGGCGTCTACGAGGTTCGCGACGTGCGCCGCGACCAGGGCTTGACGCTCGTCGATCTCTGGACGAACGAGGTACACGAGGTCAGCGAACGCCTCGCCACCCACAGCCTCGTCCGGTACGATGTGCTCGGCGCACGCTTGATGGAGGGTCCGCTCGGGGAGACGGAGATCGATGGAGCCGTCTACCCCTTCAGCCAGGAGGACGCGGCCGGCCTGCTCACGGCGCTGCGCGGCGAATGGAGTCGGTGGAGAAAGAAGAACCCGGATGCCGGCGAGCAGGACTTTCTCAAGCGCACCAGCGGGGCGCTCATCAACCGCTATTGGCTTCACCGCGTCTTCCTGCGCCCGCTGCCCAAGCTGGCGACCACCGACGGGGAACCCGTCGAGCTGTGCAAGATCGTCTTCGACGTTCTGGACGAAGGCGTTCTGCGCACGGCGCTCGCCGGGGAAGAGACGCTCGCGGCGGATGGCGACGGGGGTTACACGTGGTTCGAGCCCGGCGACGGTCGGCGGATACTCGGAAGCCTCACGCTCTCGACCCGACGGCTCACCGTCGAGACGATGAATCGCGCACGCGCTCAGCTCGCGAAGGATCTGCTGGAACGCCTCGGGGGCGGCGCGCTGCGGCACCGCCTCACCGAGCACACGTCCATCGAGCAGGCGCTGGCGGAGCACCGGAAGCGCCCTCAGCGCGGGCGCCGGGAGCGTGAGATCCCGCCCGAGCTCGAGCAGCAGATCACCGCCGATTATCTGACGGAGCATTACCGGCGTTGGATGGACGAGCCGATACCGGCGCTCGGCGGCAGAACCCCCAGGCACGCGGTCAAGCTGAAGACGCTGCGCCCCAAGGTCGTCACGCTGCTCAAGGATCTGGAGCGCATGTCGGAGCGCAGCCGGGCCGAGGGGCATCCGGCGATCGACGTAGCGTGGCTTTGGACCGAGTTGGGCTTGACGGACTAGGGCAGAGGCGCGGTCGAGGTGGAGATCACCCGCTCCCCCTCGGCCCGGATCGCGGCTCGGTGCAGGCGCTGAGCCTCCGCCTCGGCGATGCCGCAAAGCCGACAACACGATCCACCAAGCGCTGCGGCCCTGAAGGCCGCGCGTCCGGATGCGCGCATCGACGGATTCCTCGTGCAGGCGATGGCCAACCGGCCCAATGCCCTCGAGTTGAAGACGACCAAGGCGTGCTTGCGGTGGACGCGCGCATCGCCGTCGAGCGAGCGTAGAGAGCCCTCTTCTGCTTCCGATCTCGTCGGCGGCGGAGCCCCGCGGTTTGGGAATACGAAGTTGGTGGGGCCGTCACTCAAGGAGACAAACATGCAAGCAAGAGACGTTGCGTCAAAGCACGTCCATCACTCGGCGCTCTTGATGCTGCATTGGCAGAACAGCGTCGCCGATCCCAAGGGGATCTGGGGGAAAGACCTCTACCCGCAGATCGAGAAGAACGACTCGATCAAACACACGAAGAAAGCCCTCAAAGCAGCCCGCGACCACGGGATGCTGGTGATCTACGTCAACATCGGCTGGAGGCCGGGCTACCCCGAGATGCCGGAGAACCAGTACTATCCGCTGATGCAAGGCGCGAAGGACGCGAACAAAGGCCTGGTGGGAACGTGGGACGTCGAGGTCATCGACGAGCTCAAACCCAAAGAGCGCGACATCACCGTCATCAACTTCGGCTCCGACGGCTTTGAAGGCACGGACCTGGACCTGATCCTCCGAGCCCACAACATCGATCACGTCTACGTCAGCGGCCAATGCATCGAGCACGTCGTCGCCACGACGGTGAAGCGTGCCCTCAACAAGGGCTACAACGCGACGCTCCTCAAGGACTGCACGAGCGGCTTCACCGACAGCAACTACAAGGCGATGTTGGACATCCTGCCGCTGTACGCCAAAGTCATGAACGCTCAAGAGTTCGTGGAGACCGCCGCGCCGGCGAAGGTGCTGGCGGGAACGCGCTAGGCGACCCAGGGCTGCACGACACCCCGCGGATCTGCGCGGCGGTGTCGTGCGGGCCATGGAGGCGCCGCGAGGTTTGCGCTATTTGCCCTGTAGCGGTTCGATCTCCGGTAGGGCGCAGAACGCGCCTGCGGAGAAGCCCGACGAGCGCACACCGAAGACGCGGTTGAAACGCGCGCGGTAGTGCTCCCACGCGATAGCTGCGGCGAGCTCGCCGCTTCTCAGGCTTCGTGAGGCGAGCTCGCAGCGCCGGCGAGGGCACGCTCGATCGCCTACCGGTACGAGTGATCGGGAAGGGCGTGGCGAATGGAGACGCCATGACTGACCAAGCGCTAGCATGGCGTATCGAGGACGCCTGCATGATGGCATGGCCCGCCTTGCGGGAAGAGCGCATCCCGGGGTGGGTGCTGCGGTTCTCCGAGGGCCTCACCCGCCGCGCGAACTCCGCCAATCCGCTCCACGGCGGCATCGGCGATCCGGACGGCGTGATCTCCGCATGCGAAGGACGTTACCGCGCGCACGGCCTGCCGACGTTCTTTCGCATCCCTTCGATACTCGATTCCGCGATGGACCAACGGCTCGAAGGACACGGCTATAGCGTCGAAGGCAAGAGCGCCGTGATGCATGCCGATCTCCGGCGTGTCCCATCGCAATCGGACGCCGCGGCTGAGCTTGCGGCCGCGCCAGGCGCGGAGTGGCTGGGGGCGATGTCGCTTCTGCAACGGCATAC